>JABIKK010000014.1 GCA_018655015.1 Candidatus Woesearchaeota archaeon
CTACAGACTTTATCTTAGTAGCAGCAGGAACGCCCGATACAATCAAAAGAATGAACCCCGCGTTGAGATCCAGAATAAGAGGTTATGGTTATGAAATAAATATGAATCATTCTATGGATGATACAATAGAAAACCAATACAAATTAGCAGTATTCATAGCACAAGAAGTAAAAAAAGATAAAAAAATTCCACATTTCACAAAAGATGCTGTAGAAGCAATAATCCAAGAAGCAAGAATAAGATCGGGTACTTCTAAAAAACTTACATTAAGACTAAGGGAATTAGGTGGACTAGTAAGAGCAGCGGGAGATTTAGCTTTAGAACAAGATTCAAAATATGTACAATCAAAACATGTAATCAATGCTAAAAAATTCGCAAGAACATTAGAACAACAAATTGTAGATAAGTACATTGAAAACAAAAAGAAGTATGAAGTAATCGTAACAACGGGATCAAGAGTTGGCCGTGTTAATGGGCTCGCAGTAATGGGTTCAGATTCATATTTCTCAGGATTAGTTTTACCTATTGAGTCAGAAGTAACCCCTGGTGGAAAGAGATCCGATTTCATAGCAACAGGTAAACTGGGAGAAATTGCAAAAGAAGCAGTTCAAAATGTCTCAGCAATTATTCTAAAATACTTTGGAGAAGACATCAAAGAAAAATATGATATCTTTATTCAATTCCTACAAACTGCATCAGAATCAGGTGGCGTTGAAGGAGACTCTGCATCCATTGCTGTAGCAACGGCAATTATTTCTGCTCTAAAGAAAGTCCCAATCAAACAAGGAGTAGCCATGACTGGATCATTATCTGTTCGTGGTGAAGTTCTAGCAGTTGGAGGAATAACCCAAAAGATCGAAGCAGCAATACAAGCTGGAATAAAGAAAGTAATAATTCCAAAATCAAATGCAAATGATATTATATTAAGCCCAGAAGATAAGAAAAAGGTAAAAATAGTCTTAGCAGATAAATTAGAAACAGTCCTTGAAGAAGCTCTTGAGTGGAAAGGCCATGAAGCGCTCCTAAGAAAAATAAAGAAAGTCAAATAGTAAGTTTTATAATCTCTTTCAATCAATCCTACACAATGATAATTCACTTTACTATGGACAAAATTTCCGTAGACAAAACAGGCCCAATTAAAGGCAAAATAGAAGCTAAGAACAGTATAAAATTCTTAGATATCGCTGAGCATCCTACTCCTGATGGTATCAACGGCCAAGCATTAATCAAATTCAAATTCACATACAAGGTAGATTACCTGCCAAATGTAGCAAAGACCGAGATTGTAGGTCAAATCCACTTCTTAACAGATAAACCAACTAAAGACAACATCCTAGAGGATTGGGATAAACACTCAAAGATTGATCCCTCACTTTCTGGACAATTAGTAAACTACATTTTCTCGAAATGTGGGGTTATGGCATTATCTTTATCACAACAAGTAGGATTACCTCCTCACATCTCACTTCCAAGAATAGCTGTGAAACCGAAGGAATCCGAAAAAACAGCGGAAAAAAGTAAGCCCAAGGCATCTTAAAACTTCTTAATTCCAATAATTTTATATATTTCTTTGTAGTGCCCACTACGATATGTATATACGAACAAAGATAAGAAAAAATGTATCTGGCCAAACAAGAAAATACGCATACCTAGTTCTTAGCAAGCGCCGTAAAAGAAGCAAAAGACATCCTAAACAGAAGGTTTCATCCTATTTAGGCCGTGTAATCGAACTAAACAATCATCAACAGTCAACAATAAACAATCCCAAACAGTCCGCTAAAGAGACAATAGAAGCAATGTTAGAAGAACTCCTCTTAGCAAATGGCTTCGCTAAAGCTGAAAAGGACATATTTCTTCGTGGAGACATTAGAGTCAATCTGTTGAATCTAGTCATTAAAAGCGTTAAAACAGGCCAGAAGCTTTGTTTACAAGTCAACGAGGGCTTTATCGTACGCCACACGATGAGGCAAGCTGTAAGATATGAGGCTCCCTCTGGCACAGAAAAGGACGTTGGCCAAGATCTAGCTAAAAAGCTGCTTGCAGCAGGCCTAAAACCCCAAAAAGAGGCTTTCCTAGGGCTCTACTACAAGATTTCAAAAGAGCTCCATAGGAAATGAAGGGGTTAGTCAACAATCATCAACAATCATCAACAATGAACAACAGTCAACAACAAGTAAAGCTTATATAATTCCCACGCCTTCTTAATTCCCACTAAAATGGCAGATGATGACGGCTCCTTTAAGGAAAAGGTAAGAAATTCTTTCTCTAATGTGAAAAACGACATATTTAACTTAAAAACAGACGTAAATTCAATCAAAAACGCCTCCGAATCTAATAAGGTAGAGATTAAAGATATTAATTCTAAAATAAACGACTTAAAAGAAGGAATAACTGAAATAAAGACTATTTTAGCCTCCTTTAAGAACCCTTCCACTGGAAATGAAGGGGTAGTCAACAATCATCAACAGTCAACAGTCAACAGTCAACAGTCAACAACCATCAACAGAGGGCAACAAAACATTCCGAAAAAGACCCTTATCGCACTAGAAAAGGACTTCGAGAAGCAGTTCAAAACCCTCACCGACAGGGAATTCTCGGTGTTTATGGCTATTTTAGAGCTTGAGAAGCAAGGCGGCGTCAATTACTCACTTCTTGCAAATCACCTTAATTTAACGGAACCAACCGTTAGAGGTGTTGCAAACAGACTAATAGCTAAAGGTATTCCTGTGAAGAAAGAACGTCATTTCAATGGCAAAACCTCACTTTTGATAAAAGAAGACTTTCATGACCTAAACCTTCTAAACAAATTAATACGTCTCAGAGAAAATCCTTCTGATCAAACTCAACTTTTTGACTAATTTTCACCTTTTATCTCTCACTTTTTCAGAATAGAGCAGTATTCTCCGAGTTTGTTGCCCTATATACCATTCGTCGACGCGTCATTTTCTCACAAATAGCACCAAAATAGGTAGTCTATAGCCAAGGCATCTGCTATAAACCCTCACTTTCTTGAAATGGGGCATTTATCAACTATTATTCTACCCTTTTAGCCCCAACTATATGGCTTATTATCTCCCTCTCTATCTCTCATTTATGTGTTTTCAAGCAGATATACCCTTCATTCCTCACTTTCTCCATTTAGAGGTATCTTTCAACCTTTTTTATAGATCTATTCTTCCCTCCGGGCCGCTATTCTAATGCTCACAAATGCCCAACCGAAAGAATTTAGCCTTTTTTCACATTTTTTTAACTTTTTATTACGCGTCGACGACCATTTCTCACTTTTTAGGATTCCTTGAAAATCCTCCAAAACGCGTCGATTCCGTCGGTAAAATGCTCATTTCTTTATAAATAACGTCGATAAACGCGTCGACGATGCGTCTACGAACCGTCTACGACACGTCTACAGGCGTCTACGAATGTACAGGGACGTCTCCTACGTTAGAGTTACATTTATAAATGACGTCTACGTCTAATTCGCATGGGGTTTTTGTTCTTCGGAAAAAAGAAATCAGATGTTAACAAAGCACTAGATCACGTCAATCAAATCTCCGAAAACCTAAAACATTCTTTCATAAGGATCAAGACAGACATAAAAGTGGTCCGTGATTGGCTTTCTTTCTTCAAAACAAGGGATGAAGAATATGTTGATAGGTTCAAAAACATGGAATCTAGGATCGAAGAGATTAGTCAAGTCATGTCATACTTAGCAGAAAGGGAAAATAACCCCCCAAGACAACAAAAACCCCAAGAGAGCTCGAAAGAAAAGCCATATTATCACGACGAAACTGAAAAATTACCTCCTAGGATGGAAAGAACTCCAATGGACGACTTGACTGAAACCCAAAAAGCTATATTTTTTAGATTGGGAGCCTTCCAAAGGGAGTCTGGACAAGAGTGGACAGCGCTAAAAACCCTCGCTTCGGACCTCTACCCTAGCAAATCGTATGATAAGGTAAGATCCACTGTTTCTGAGTATATTGGTATTTTAGTTGATGCAGGCTTCATCCACAAACTAAGAAAAGGAAAACAGACGTATTTGGCCATTACAGAGAAAGGGAAGACCTATTTCAAAACAGACGAAGTTAAACAACCAAAAAAAATAGAGCCTAAAACTAAATAATTGCTTCTAAATCTTTTTCAGACTCAAAGATCCAACTCGGAAGAACTCCATCTCCTCTAAAAAATCGAATAATTTCTTCTTCATCTAGAGGTCCAACCTGTTCCCACTGACTAAAATCATAAAAAATAACATTCCCCTTAGGATCATACATTACATTCCTATTATGGCAAGTATCATTAAAGGGGTGATATCCTGCACGCATAGCAGTTACAGTGCCCTCTACAAAGCTTTTAAGGGCCTTTAAGTGCTCACCCTTGCCCAACTCTTCAAATTCTCTCGTTTCCTTAAATTTGCCCATAACTAATCCTGGGATCTTTCTACCTTGAACATAATGTACATGGCCTTCTGGAGGAGAGTCAAACAAAACTGTTTCATACATAGATGGAGCGCCCAAACCTTCAGTTCTAAGCCCATTCCCAATATCGAATTCATGTTTTGCCAAATCTTCTAACCTTACAAACTCTTCTGTAGTACCCTGAACTGCAATGGCGGTATAGATCTTAATAACACAGGGTTCGCCAAAAGGTTCGCTAAGCGCTTTAGGGAGCGGGTAGACTCTTGATTCCCCCCCGCGTGGATGGGGTGCTGCTTGTGTGATTGTATCGAACGCTGTTTCTATCATCTGTTATTACCTTCAAATTGCTATATCCTCGATTAACGGCAGATTTTTAAACCTTCCTAAAAACTGAATAATGTTGTCATTAGATAGTGATTAATAAAGGAAAGACTTATAAAAAGAAATGACATCTGTTATTTTCTTGAGAGGTTAATTAAAAATGGATGAAGATTTTGCAGTGGAAGTTGACAGTATTCAATGGGAACAATTTGGTAAGTACGGTGGCAGAAAACACGAAGGTAGACTTAGCCTGATGGCAGATGCCGTCGACGAGAAATTTTATTTAATGCCCCTTAACATGGAACATATAGACTATGCAAGGGCTCTTTCCCCATTACAAAAGCCAGAACCTGGAGATTTACAAAGGTACATACCTGTTCACGTATTCGTAAAGGATATAGGAGAAACAGTCGAAGAAACGCAAAGATGTGTAGTTGGTTTAATGACTGGTTCAAGTGGTATGGAAACAGGTTTTGGAGTTAGACACACAATGAAAGATATGCGTTGGGCCCATGCTAAAACTCTTGAAATGATCGCAGAAGGCGAAATCCCTCTATCACCGGGTGGCTTGGAAGAGGATAAAATTGCCCACAAATATTCTGTAGACAATGGTGGAAAGAAACAACGCCACTAAAAACTTTTAAGCTTTGCTAACAACTAATTTTCCATGAAATTTAAAGAAAATTGTCCAGAATGCAAGGAAAAACTTCACTTAGGAGAACATAAATTCTCAGATGGTGTCTACGAAATCAGATATTGTAAAAAGTGCGGTTATAGGCAAGAGAAGCCCGAAGAGTAGTTTAAGGCCCTTTTTGCGAAACATTATTAAAGATGTACATCTCTTAATAATATTTAGATGACTTATCACGCACAATTTAGTGTACACTGTGGGGAAAAATCTTCACTTTATAGGCGTTCAGAAAGCCTTTGTTTGGATCG
Source organism: Candidatus Woesearchaeota archaeon (assembly GCA_018655015.1). GTDB lineage: Archaea > Nanobdellota > Nanobdellia > SCGC-AAA011-G17 > UBA489 > JABIKK01. The sequence continues at coordinate 5,679 of JABIKK010000014.1, forward strand.
GACTGCAGGCGAGGCAAGCGACTTAGCTGCAATGCTAGAAATAATCAGAAGAGCGAAAAAAATTGGGTTAGATTTCCACAGAAGAGAAGGAAGAAGACATCAAATTATTATTTCATTGGAAAGCCTTTGCCACTCAAAAGACTCACCCATTGACCAAAAAAGAGTTCTAGAAGATGGCGGTATTAAAGATGTCTTGTTAGATGCACAAGGAAAAGTGACCCTTATTCTCCCAAGCAATAGTAATACGTACCTCCAGAAATAAAAGTTAAGGAATAAAAATTTCACATAAGATATGTTATCAGAATCCACAAATCACACTTACCTAACGTACGCGAAAGTAATTTATATACGTACTTTTTTATTAACCCATGTCAGAACTTAATCCCAATGCAAGAAGACCTGTTATTTGTAAGGGGTGTAAACAGAAGAAAGAGCACCACAGCAAGGAAATGTGTTTCAACTGTTATAGAAGGTTATCTTGGAAACCCAAAGAAGTTATCTGCAAAAGATGCCAGAGAACAAAACCCCATCATGCAAGAGGATATTGCAACTCGTGCCATAATGTAGTATATCACTATGATAAAATCAAAGAATACAATGCTAGAAAATATCACAATATCTCTTTAGAGAAATATAGGTCCTTAACAAAAAAATGTGTTTTGTGCGGATTCGACAAAGTAACCGATTTACATCACCTAGATGGAGATCACAAAAACAACAAATCTTCCAACTTAGTAGGACTTTGTCCCAACCACCATAAAATGTATCACACTCCAGATTGGAAAGAAGAAGTAACTGATTTACTCAAGAAGAAAGGTTATCTTTAAGTTCGTATACTAAAACCAACGTACTTCAGAGAATGTATATTATACGAAGTAATCAATTAACCTACTTATGGCGGCTTCTACGCTCAATTTCTAACAAATCTACCATCCTATTTATTTCTTCTGCTGTAACTGGAGGTGGCGCATCAAGATCGACCCTTCTTTCTAAGTATGGCCAATTCTTCCAAGGGTCATCAAAGTGTTTTGCGCCAATAACATATGCAAGTCTATCTGCAACATAAACTGCAGGATGTCGTTGACCTTGATCAGCATGCGGCCTAAAAAATACCTCACTTTCAATGCCATACTCCCTGATATGATCTTCAATAATTTCTTTGGATCTAAGACCATTTCCATCTCCAAATTGAGCGCCATCCATAATCAAAACAAATCTATCTGGCCGGGCATACCTCTCTTCAAGAAATAAATATGATTCCAATATCAGCCTAGCAATTGCAAGTGTTTTACGATGGAACTTTTGCACAGGATCCTCAGTCCGATCAACAGTGCAGTACTTGAATCGATGAAATTTTTCAACAAATACATCTGCCCTCTTCATCCATGCGTCTTTCTTTGGCCCTTCTCTAAATCCCAAACCCTTACTTAATTTCTCTCCCGCAGAAGATGGTCTATCCTCAAAAGGATACCTAGTATATGCAACACTGATCTCTGGAAGATCTTTTCGATGGTGTCCATTGTTGAACTCATCGATTCCAATTTCTACTAAATTCTCAAGAACTTTGGGTTTGGGGATTTGCCCCACTAGGCAACACCTGTGTATCTACTATCAGGACTAGTAGATTGTAAGTAATTTGATATTGCTTTAGGTTTTTTTCTAAAACGAGAATAAGGTTCATTAAGTTTAATGCCTACATGTTTAAATGGAATATCTGATCCAATAACACGAGAAGGTAAACCCCTAGCATGAAAAGGGTTAATAATTGTTGGGCGCGGCCTATCTCTAACTTTCCCCTCTAACCCACGACGTCCCTTCCTAATGTTCACTAGCTACCATGTACCCTACATAAATATATAAACATTGTTGCATTGCATTATACGAACAAAAGGTGATGTATTATTCTTGAAAGTCTAGAAACGGAACTAAAAATCAGAGGTTATTCTAATATTACTATCAAGAATTACTTAAGACAAAACTTAGAATTCTTAAATTACATCCAAAAGCCAACTAGACAAATAAAAGAACAAGACCTAAAACAATACATTGCACATTTAATGACCAAAAAGAAACTAAAACCTGCTTCAATTAACTTAGCATTATCTTCAATCAAATTCTACTTCAAAGAAGTCCTTAAGAAAAATATTATGGGGGACATAAAGGCTCCTAAAATCGAAAAAACTCTTCCGACGGTTCTTACAATGGATGAAATAAAACTCCTCTTAGATGCAACGAAAAACCCTAGACAACGTCTTCTAATTGAGCTCCTATACTCCTCAGGATTAAGAGTTTCCGAAGCCGTTAAACTGCGTGTAAATGATTTGGATTTAGCTGAAAACATGGGGACTGTTCGAGCAGGAAAGGGCAAAAAGGACCGTAATATAATCCTATCTAAAAGCTTCGTTAAAGCCCTTAAAATCTACTTAGATGATCGTTTGGTCGAGTCCAAGTACATCTTTAATTCCCGTGACGGACACTTAACGGAACGTATGGCACAAAGAATTGTCAATGAATCTGCAGCACGTGCAGGTATTAAGAAAAGAGTCTATTGTCATGCATTAAGAAGTTCGTTTGCAACACATTTACTTGATGCAGGAACGGACATAAGAGTTATCCAAGTGTTGTTAGGTCACTCTGATATTTCAACAACACAACGTTACACAAATGTTTCAAGAAAACAATTAAGAAAAGTAAAGAGTCCTTTAGACGTGTTGAAAACTTCTGATAAAGAATTAAAAGTTTTAGGCAACTGGATAGATTAATCTTTTAAGCATTACTTACAAATTATAAGATATATATTATCCTAAAGATTATAATTACTTATTAAATATTATAATCATTAATACTATTAAATATATTAAGCAAAACTTAAAGCTTTTATTTCAATAACATTTATAAATAAAAACATATTATTATTTACAATAGAGGTGTTAAAGATAGCAATTGGTGATTGGATTTTAGCAAGAAGTGAATCTTTCAAAGAAATTTTATCTAATGTGAGGGATCATAAACTTAATACAAAGAATTCTTTTGGTAGAGTTAGAGATAAACACCGAGATTATGAGTCTAAGATGAGGGAGCATGATGCCCGAATTCGAGAACTAGAAGGTATTATTGACTCAATGAATGCAATGGAAGAAATAGTACCCATTAAAGTAAGAAAAGCAAAGAAAAAAGCAAAAAAGAAACGTTAATTTATTTTTATTTCTACTTTTGTACCAATTAAACTTACATCAAATGTATTTTTGTTAACTTCTAACACATATCGTGCCTTATCTTTTGGAACATAATGTGCACAGGGATCTTTTTCACAAGGATCTGCATGCAAAACATCAACTACAACATTTTCAGAATTTATGAAAACCATGTCCAAGGGTATTAATGTGTTTTTCATCCAAAAACTATGCTCCATATCACTACCAAAGACAAAAATCATACCGCAATTATCACATAATTCTTCACGAAACATCAAACCTTTTTGCATTTCTATAGCTTCATCAACAACTTCAACTAAAACCTTTTCATCATCAACCAAGATATATGGGTGGGCACTACATGACGCTAAAAAAAGAACAAACAGAGAACCAAATAAGACATACAATAACTTAACATTTCTAAAAATCATTATCCGAAGTAAGACTGTCTCTTCTTATCAGCAAGATCGGTAGCTTCTTGGGTCTTACTAACCATTCCCTTCAGATTAGCTTCTAATCCTGCAGCTTTCTTCAAAAGAGGGGTGTAATCCAACCCTAACTTAAGATACTCATCTAAAACACATAGAATCTGGGCTGCAGCCCCTGAATCAGGCAATGCAGAGTGAGTCTCAGCAAAAATACCTGTGCATTTAATATCATCTCTCAACAATAAAGCCCCAGTAACTCCAACAATAATCCCTTCTTCTAAAGGATCGCCACATTTGGACTTAAATTTAGTATTTGAAGATATATAATAGGCCTTAGAACTTTTACTTTTAACATTTCCTTGAGTCCCAACACCTTCCAAACTAATTATTTCTTTAGCTTTTAATTCCTTAGCAATTTTTGCAAGTATGTCTGCAATTTGCCACTCATAACCTTGAATATTTGTTAACGCATGTAAAATAACCATGTTCTTTTTCTTAGAATAAAAAATTCCCATCGGTTCTATAGCAACACTATCATGAATTGCAATAACTGGAGGAATTTCTTCCATTCGAATACTTCCAATAGGTTTTGCATCTAAATGTTTCATTAAGAATTCAGTTGCAATTGTCCCTACAAGACCAAAGCCTGGAAACCCTTCAACTATAATTGGATTTTTTGGCTTAGATTTAAGCGTGTACCTCATATCATGAATGATTCACTTCCGTTTATATAGCTTTCTTTAATCATATAATTTTATAAGTCAGAAAAGGAATGATGGATTATGATTAAAACTCTTAATGAAAGAGATTTGATAAAATTTCTCAAAAAAATTGGCAGGCAAGACCTGATTGAAATAGTAGAACAAAAAGGCCTTCCAGATGATGTAAGGAAAAAATACGGGACAGGGGCCCTTGCAATAGAATTAAAAATTTCAAGAGATGTAACCTTCGGAGAATACGAAATAACATACAAGGGAAATGAACCTTACCTAAAAATAACTATCAAAAGGATACTAACTCTTACAAGCACAGAAAATGAAAATAAATCTCTAAACTTCACAATCATAGAAGTAGAAGATAAATGCGATCCTAGTCAGATTCCATAGATACTAAACTTTTTTAAACTAAAGTTTCATTTCCAAAGACACGGACCCATGGCTCAGTCTGGTCAGAGCACCTGACATATTTGTTCGAAAGGCCATTATGGGTGAAGCTCTTAAAAGAAGCTCTATTAGAGAAACCAGGGGGTCGGGGGTTCAAATCCCTCTGGGTCCGCTTTTTATTCTTTCAATGTGGTAAGGATGATTTATGTTAATGGTGTCTAAGAATTTCCCCACCATCTTCTGCGAAGTTATCCTCAAAACAAATGCTTTGTTATCTACAATTATTTTATTTGTAAAAATTTCTTCCCTTTCCAAAATACTCTTTATTTGTTCAACAAGGGTTTTACTGTTAGACTTAAACTGGACATTGAAATAATCTTTGTAATGTCTCTTGTGTTTTCCATAGGCCTTACTATATCTCCTGTAAATTGATCCATCACTATTAAAAATTCCTCTCAAACAAGCAGTAGATAAACGCCTCTCTCTGATTATTTCTTCCGGAATGAAAACAGTATTTGATTTTGGTCCATATGAGTATCCCAGTTTCAGAAAGAACCCCAATATTTTTTTATTGTAAACTCTCAACAAGAAAACATCGCTATCTCTTCTATGGTAAACATTCCCACAACCATTAAAATTTTCCATTAAAATTTTGTTTAAATGTAAAAAATACTCCTCAGACTGCCTTTTTGCAGCTCCAGTCAATAATAACACGCCCGTCGAACGAGATTTGCTCAAACAACCATCTCCAATAAAAAATCCTACAAATTCAGCTAGATCCTCATCCATAACTCAAATTAGGAAGTATCCATTAAGTAACTCTTTCTCCCGGTCGGTAATTGCAGTGTCTAATTTCTCAAAGCCTCATACAAATTATCAAAGATAGGCGTATCAGTTGAAAAACTATAAAACTTAGCACCCAAAGAATCAGCAATCCATTTTAATTTAGCATTGTGTTCATCCTTTTTCTTCATATATCTGGCCTTAGTAACTTTATCAATAAATGTTCTAACAACTTCACTTGTTTCTAAATCTTTTAACCTCAAATCCCCTTTCAAATTCAAATTACATTCGACAGGATCCAAAACTTGTATTAGTTTTATCTCACTATTCTTAAATCTACCAAGACTTCTTTCAATTTCTTCAACATCATAAAAGAAATCACTAATAATGATAATCATACTTCTCGATTCAATTTTCTTAAGGTAGTTCAACAAGCTTTTTTCAAATTGAGTTTTACCTTTAGCTTCTTTTTCCTTCAAATAATCAATAACACTAACAAAATGTCTCTTTCCTTTTCTAGGAATAATCAAGTCTAAGTTTTCAGAAAACGTACTTAAAACAAATTTCTCATTTTTCTTCATAGACATGTATGCAAATGCCAAACCAACCATAGAAGCATAATCGAACTTCTTTACTTTCCCAGAACCATAGTTCATAGAACTGCTAGAGTCCAATATAATGTGTGAAACAAGTGCCTTATCTTCCTCATAACGCCTAATGTGCAACTTATCCGTTCTACCATAAACCTTCCAATCTATGGCCCTGAAATCATCACCAGGAGTATACATCCCATGATCCTTAAACATCGTTCCACGACCAGTAGACAGACTCTGTCTCTCACCAACAAAATTAGAAGAAATTCTTTTACTAATTAACAGGCTCATACGATCTAAGTGTTTTAGAAAATCGCTTTCAATCATTTTATGAGGTATTTAATTACGTCATCCTCATTGAAATTATTTCTCTCAGCTTCAAAGTTAAGAATTATTCTATGTCTTAAAACAGGTAATGACATTTCATTAATATCTTCCTTAGAAACATAATTTCTTCCTTCCATCAAAGCCTTAGCCTTACCAGCTAATAAAAGTCCAATACTTGCCCTTGGACTAGCACCATATTCAATTAATTCTTTATGTTTCCTAGTTTTGTGAACTAAGTCAACAACATACTGTTTAATATCATTTGCAACCGGAACTTGTCGAACCATTCTTTGCAATGCATGAATTGTATCTGCATTAATAATAGGCTTTAACGAATCAGAATTTCTTTCTTCTTCTGTAAACCTATTTACAATTTCCATTTCTTCTTCAGATTTAGGATATTGAGTTTTAATTTTAAACAAGAATCTATCACTCTGTGCTTCGGGTAAAGGATAAGTTCCTTCTTGCTCAATTGGATTCTGTGTAGCCAACACAAAGAAAGGAGGTTCCATCTTGAATACTTGATTACCAACAGTCACCTGTTTCTCTTGCATTGCTTCCAATAAAGCACTTTGAGTCTTTGGAGTCGCCCTATTTATCTCATCCATCAAGACAACATTAGCGAATATAGGCCCTTTTTGAAAAACAAAATCTCTTTTTCCATTTTTTTCTTCCAAAACATAAGTTCCAGTAATATCTGAGGGCATTAAATCAGGAGTTCCTTGAATTCTACTAAATTTCAAGTCCATTACTTTAGATAGTGTATTAATAGTAAGAGTCTTAGCTAGTCCGGGATAACCTTCTAAGAGAGCGTTAGAACCACATAAAACAGAAGCAATCGTTTGCCTTAAAACTTCTTCTTGTCCAACAACTACAAATCCTACATGTTCTAGGATTTCATCAACAGTGTTCTTTACATCCAGTGCAGTCCTTATTTCGTTTTGCATTTACTATATACCTCACTATGAACACCTCTCTACAAAAGAAAAATACTCCATCATTTATTAAGATTATTGTAAAAGTTCTCTATAATCTCTTCTTCATCAGAGTCATAACTTTCACTATAAGAAGAATCTTGCTCAGATCCAACAGGTCCTCTGAAGTTCTGTCCTCCAGATGAGCCAGTACCAAGAGCCCCTTCACGACCTAAATCAATTTCATTCATTTCAGATCCAAGCTCTAGTTCCAATTCTCTTTGTCCAATTTCGATATCCTTCTCATTTCCAAAGATATCAAACCGATTCTTCTTCCCATTTATGTCTTCTTCCCCAGAAAATAATCCAGTAATCTTAGAAACAGGTCCAGTTTCACCATCACCCACAGCAGCATCAATCAAATTAAACCCACTTAATTGAACATAGAATATAACTGCCCCGAATAACAAAACAAAAAATAATCTTTTCAGTGTTCTCTTACCACTCAACAAATCAGAAAAGCTAACAAAACCAACCTTTTCAGCAACTTCTTCATTTAACTTGTTGATTATCTCATTCTCCTTCCCAGCATTGTCTGAAGCAGTCCTTAATTGCCATTCCAATCCAGGAACTTTCTTCTCTATTTCACTCAAACTAGACTTTTTAACCGCCTTAACAAACCCTGCAAACAAATAAGCGCCGCCAACTACAAAGGAAATGAAAACACTAACGCCAAAAATAAATAATACTGCAGATATTGCAAATCCTACAACTAAACTATCCAAAAAACAATCAAAAAACTTAGTAAGAACTAGCCTTCGTTTAACTTTTGAGATATGCCTTCTAATGTCCATCTTAAATTACTACAAGAAATAATTACAAGAGCTTAACGTGGAATTTAATCCATCGTCTTCATCAGTAATACAATCTTCGTAACCATCTACAAGAGCTTTTTGAGTAGCCACATCAGATTCTAAATCGGTAACCTCTCCTTTCAAAGTATCTACCTCTTTCTGCAAATCAATAACCTCTTCTTCCAAAGCTTCACGAGTGTCTAATAAATCAGCAACTTCTTCCCCAAGCTCATCTTCACCTTTCCTCTTTTGTTCTAATTCAACAGAAACATTAGCTAGTGAACCAGATAAATCGCTGGCTTCTTGAACCTTAAGTTGTAATTCCAACTCACTACTTTCAACATCGGATTTTAAATTAGAAACTCTTCCAGCAAACACAAAAAATGTTACAATCCATCCAATTGCTAGAATAATTGCGAGTATTTTTAACGAAGAACATTTTTTCTGCACAACTTGAACTTCTTTTTCCTTTTTCCTTGGCCGATTTTCAAATTCAAGGCCTTTTCTCTTTAAATCTTCTAATTCTCTATTGACTTTATCAAGAGCCCTATCCCTTTTTTTCTTTTTCCACTCTTCAATACCCATATGTCATCAAAATCTCCTCAACTTTATATATTTTTGCGTTCAGAAACAGTTCTAAACCACACATCAAGTATAAAAATAATCATTGCTAAGGATAAAAGTGGCCATATGAACAATTCTTTCTCAACAAGGGTTATATTTTTCTTTTCTTTTAAAAACTCCAAAACATCAAGTATATCTTCTGTACTTTCAAACACATGTCCGCCACTAGTTCTAACTAATTCTTCTAATTCATTATTCCATCCAACATTACTATACTCACTATTGTAATTAACACTATACTCGTCATCTCCAAAGGTAAAGAACCCTACATTGCTAGGCATAATTGTTGCAATATAAGTCCCATCCGACTTCCTACTAAACTTAACATCTTCAATTGCAGGAATGTCATTGCCTCTAATTACCATTTCAGCTTCTTCCTTAACTCTAGGATTATAAATGCTAAAGAAATAATCTTTCTTTCTTTCTGGATCACCTGCAGCCCAATTAACTGTTCTACTAATCACTCTTGAATCTACACCTTTGTAAAGTCCTCCCCCCCAAGAATTCCCATTGTCAGTTGACAAAACTGCCACTCTTCCAAGGCCCCTTCTCCAAACAGTTAGAACAGGTTCACCATCACCTGTAGTAATTAACAATTGTGCCGAGCTCTTTGGTAAAACTTGATTAGTTCCAAAAACTTCCGCACCTAAAATTAATCCTTCAGTAATAAAATGTTTAGCACCGTATATTTTAGTATTTGAAGAACTACCTGTTGAACCTTCTGGATCACCAAATACAAATGATAATTGATGTGATTGGGTTCCTAAGTAAAACTCTCCTCCAACATAAGGATTTTCTCCAATTTTACAGTTAGCTTCAGGTACACATGCTATTCCTTTCAACAAATCTTCGTTTGCATCTGTTCCAACAGCTACAGAATAAATTTTAATGCCTTCATTAATGGCAACCTCTCTTGCTGCTCTCCAGTCTCCCTGAGTCTGCCCATCGCTTATTAGTATAATATTCTTACCGCCCGATTCCTTCTTTAACAGCTCTACAGAGTGATATATCCCTGCCCCCACATTAGTTGCCCCAACAGAATTTAATGAACTAATTACTCCCTTGATTTTATCCCGATCTTTATCCCCAAGTAAACCTAAATCTTCAACTGTAATTCCTTCAGTGTTAAATGCAACAACCCCTAAATTATTTTCATCTGCAATATTATCGACAGTACTTATCGCAAGTCCTTTTGCAACATCTGCAGCAGTACTTGTACCATAACTACTTGATGTGCTTGTAGAAATATCAATTAAGATTATAACGTTTACATTACCTTCTTTCTTTTCAGTTCCTGAAACTTTTACAGGTAGCAAATCTTCAATTCCACTTCCAGAATACATTCCATGATCAAATGAGTTCCTACCTCCAACAACAACTAATCCATTTCCATCTTCAACATAATCTTCTAGATCTCCAACCCTTTCTGCCAATGAACTAGCATCTTTATCATCAACTATTACAGTGTGATATCTGTCTAAATTAAATGGAGTCCCAACATCAACAGTATACAACTTACTCAAGCTTCTGTGCAATGGAGTTCCCACATCTCCATACAAAAGAATCTTTGGTTTCTCAACAACCTTAACGCTCTTGTGATAAATATTATTTTCGTTAAAGAAATCATCATCCAATAGTTTCGCAGTCATTCTATGATATCCATCACCAAACTTAGCAACATACTCCAACTCACCTGCATCCCCAGTCAAAACAACATTCCCATCAACTTCCAGCTCCACCATCCTTTCCCTGCCACTAGTTCCACTAACTTGGACAGTAAATGTAGCTTCAGTATTAGGTCCTATCTTATCAGGGCCAATGATTGAGACACTGTAGTCTTCTTCCACAACATCCCTCTTTATAGTACTAATACTCAAATTCTCAATAACGGCAAACTCCTTGACCTTACTTAATTCCTCACCAAAATTAATATTTCCATCACTCAACAATAAAACATTTTTACCGTCCATCATTGATTCAATAACAGCATCTCCAACATCTGAAACAAGTTCACTCCCAAAATTGCTATAATCTACACTGCCCTTGCTTTTCAACAGATTATAGTTAATTTGACCAACACTAGGACCGAACACATTGTAAGAAGAACTATTATCTTCTAAAATTCCCAATCCAGAACTTCCACCTCCAAATAAATTAACTGGTGAATATGGTTGTGCAAGTGAAAGAATCAACAATAACCCAATAAAGAATCTTGTTAATCCAACAGTCTTATTTGAAGAAAATAAAATGACAGTTATGATAATTAGTAAGAAGAGCAATAACAAATACGCTGGTGATACAAAATAATTCAAAAGGAAATCAAACATTATACTTCCTCCTTCTTAGTTTCCTAACTAACAACCACCATTCCAAAAACATTAACAACAACGCAATCAACAGCAACTCTCTCCAGATAGATTTTCTAACAGCTTCGTTCTCACCAAAGACTTCACTTGCTGAACTTTCAGAACCAATTTCTTCAAGTTGTTCCAACCCAGATTCTCTTTCACTTAACAAATTAGCAGAATAGTCCAAACCATTTATTTCATAGAACCCTGCTTCGTTCAAAACAACAACAGTTCCTTTACCATTTTTACCTGAAGGAGATTCATATTTCACTTCTTCTCCAAAAACAACACTACTCCCAGTTTTCAAATTCATTCCACTTAGATCTCTAACACCTGCTAAATGCTGTGCGAATCTTGTCCAAAAAATAGGATAATCTGGCTTATTCTCAAACCCAGCTTCATCATCCACAACCCCATAATAACCGATTAGGCCTCTTCCCTTAGGATGAACCATAACTACAGGATGATCATCAACAGAAACAAATACACCTTCACATTCGCCACAATCAATCTTTAACACCTTACCCTGCCTTCCAAATTCAACATTATCCAAGAACCTTGCATCATTCACTTCTTTACTTGATCCGCCAACAAGTTCACTTTCAACACTAAAATCAAACACCCCATAATCCCCAGTTACACCCTTTTCAGCAATCAACACAACACTCTTCCCATTGTCCAATTCATTACTTAACATACCGGACAAACTACTAGGAATTTTTCCAGCGTTACTTAAAATATACAAATCATATTTATTCTTCACACTTCCAGGTTTCTTAACATCTAAGTCAATCCCACTTGATGCAGAAAGAGCAGCTTCCAAGTATTTGGACTCACCTTCACTTACAATCACAACCTTGGCCTTCCTATCTTCTTGGTTATTCAAATAAACAATATTATCTCCAGAAATTGCATCCTCAACAATTAACTCTAATTTACTTCTACCTTCAGGCATTTCAAATTTGTAGGTATAGGTCTCTCCAACATCTAAAGCAATAGTTGTCCCAATTCCACCATAACTAATAACTATTTCCCTGTTTTCACAACAGAAGTTCTTTACAATTGCCTGACTTTCAGTTTTTCTTAATATCAAAGAAACAATTCCAACATTGTTCTTATCTTCAGCTTCAACGTTTACAACTTTCAGAGGAATGTCTAAAGATCTTAATAGCTCAATTGAACTCTCAACCCTTCCATTTTCAGTGTCTAAGAAATCACTAATAATCACAACAGCCTTTTCCCCAGAAATATCCTCCAACTTTTCCTTAGCAAACATTAAGCTTTCACCAATAGCTGATCTAGAATCCATTGGAATTAATGCCCTCAACTCCTTTTCAGCAGTATTCCTATCCGAATCTTCTAAAATAACAGAAGGTTTACTTCCAACTAATATTATCGTATTCCTATCGCCTATATTTTCCAAAGCAGTTTCCTTCAACATCTCAAATTTCTCAGGAGAACTCATAGAAGCACTTGTGTCTAACACCATTACAACACTTCCCCCGCCTACACTTCCCAACATTAAGTAAGGGGCAGCAAAAAATAAAGAAATTAAAAGTAATATCAATACCTGTAATAATAGTAATTTATCCTCAACAAATCTCCTCAAAAATCCACCTTTACTCCGAAACTCACTACTTTTTCCTAAAAACATAACAGAGGGAATAACAACTTCTTTCGGTTTCGGTCTAATAAAATAGAGAATTAAAAAAGGAACTAAAGATAATAATCCCAATAAACCTATCCAAGTTCCAACTCCTATAAGAGACATAACATTCTAGCCTCTCAGAACTTTAAATAGATATATAGACAACAATAAATAGGTAATAAAAAGAAAGAGGAAAATTAAAGAATATCTCTAATTTTCTCGATATGTTCTGCAACTCTATGTCCAGAATCTGTTAATTTGATTGTTTTTATTCTTCCGTTTTTTTGGAACTCTACCAGTTTTGCAGTTTCCATTTCCTGAAGAATTTTTACAGCGTGGCTATATGTACAGTCAACTTCTTTCGCTAGGATTGATCCGTATCTACTTTTATTGCTATTCCGTAATGCTACTAGCATCATTGCCGGTTTAGATCTAAAAAAGACTTCGAATATTTCTTTTTCAGTTTTTCTTATCATTTAGCTAACCCCCCAAGATAAATTTGCTTTGAAATGTAATAATAACAGTTATTTTTTCTGTTCAGAAATTAACTACATTCATCCCTATTTAAACCTTTTTGTTCCATACTATATTTTTGAGTCTATATATAAACAATAGTCACAGAACCAAAAACTCTTTATATATGGCCCTCAAATCCTACTCTATGTTGGATATAAAATTCATCGTTGAAAACCCTTCAGAAGTGAAGGACAACCTCAAAAAGAGGTTCAAAGGTGATAAAGTTTGGATGGTGGACGAGCTTCTAAGTGATTATGAAACCTTCAAGAAGTTCAAAAAACAATCCGATGATTTACGTTCTAAAAGAAATAAACTTTCTGAAGAGATTAACAAATTAAAGAAAGGAAAGAAGGATGCAAAAAAACAAATCAAAGAATCATCGAAGATTCCTTCCGAATTAAAAACTCTCGAAGAAGATCTTAATTTAATCAACGAAGAGATGAGAAAGAAATTAGTTCAGTTACCTAATATGTTACACGAGTCGGTTCCAATTGGAAAAGACGAATCAAAAAACCCAGAAATAAAAAAAGTAGGTAAGCCAAAAAAAATTGCTTTCGAATTAAAGAATCATGGAGAATTAGCAGAAAGTTTAAACGTTGCAAATTTTGATGCTGGCAGAAAAGCCGCAGGTCAAGGATTTAATTATATTTATGGGGAACTCGCACAATTAGACAACGCATTACAAAGATATGGTGTTGATTTTTTAATCAAAAAAGGATTCAAATTAGTTGTCCCGCCAATGCTTCTAAACAAAAAAACATTATCTGGGGCAGTAAACTTTGGAGACTTTGAAGATGTTGTATACAAAATTGAAAATGAAGACTTATACTTGATTGGCACAGCTGAACATCCTTTAGCTGCAATGTTACAAAATGAAACTTTAAACAAAAAAGATTTACCATTGAAACTATGTGCAGTAACTCCTTGTTTTAGAAAAGAAATTGGTTCTCGTGGCGTAGACACAAAAGGGTTGTTTAGAATGCATCAATTCAACAAAGTTGAACAATTAATGCTTACAACTCCAGAAAACTCATTTAAACAATTAGAAGAGTTAGAAAAACTAACAGAAGAGTTCTTCAAAAGCTTAGAGATTCCTTTCAGAGTTATTGAAATCTGTTCAGGAGACCTAGGAGACAAAATGGCTAAACAATACGATATCGAAGCTTGGTTCCCGAGGAAGAAAGTATACAGAGAGGTTACTTCCGCAGGCAACTGTACAGACTACCAGGCCAGGAAATTAAATATTAGATTTACAGATGGAAATGATCGAAGATTTGTACACATCCTAAACAATACAATGGTAGCTACCTCAAGGGCAATGGTTACAATCTTAGAAAACTTCCAACAAAAAGATGGCTCTGTTAAGATTCCAAAAGTATTACACAAGTATCTAAACTTTAAAGAAATCAAGCCTAAGAAATAATTCTTTTTAAACAATTCAAGAAATTCTTATAAACTGCTAATTAAAAACTAATCCATGTCAAAAGTAAGGAGTTTGTATAGGGCAGGTTTAGCGACTATGGCGCTTAGTCTCTCATCAACAGTTTTAGTTACGTTATTGGATGGAAAAAATTTAGAGTCAAATGTAGAATCAATATCTCCGACACCTGTAGAATCTTCAAAACAGGGCCATCCTTGGTTTCCACTTTTCGCAGCAGGCGCACTTACATATTTTACATCTGCATGTTTTACGGCACACTTCGGTAAGAAATATGAATTGGAACTAAATAGAAAGAGCTTTCAATTATACAATGATAGCCTTGAGGCAGATAACCCCCATACATTATCCTTACCAGATTACCAAAGTAAACTTAAATTAGTGTCATAATTCAAAGATCCTTCCAAAATACTTATATAACATATATTTTCTAACACTATTTCATGACAGAGCTAATCTTTACAGAAAAGCCAGCACAAGCAGAAAAGATAGCATTTGCTTTAGCAGATGATGCACCAACAAGAAAAATGTTAGGCAAAGCACCCTACTTTGAATTAAAACACAACGGTAAAGACATAATCGTTGGTTGTGCGGTTGGACATTTGTTCGGATTAAAAGAAATAAAGAATGGAAAGAAAGGTTGGACTTACCCCGTATTTAACATCGAATGGGTTGAATCTCACACTATTAGAAAAACTCAAGCACACTCAAAACCTTATGTAGAAGCACTAAAGAAACTAGTAAAGAAGGCAGATGAGTTCACAGTTGCATGCGACTATGATACAGAAGGATCAGTTATAGGGTATAATTGTGTAAAATTCATTGCAAAGAAAAAAGATGCACATCGTATGAAGTTCTCCACGCTAACTAAAGATGAATTAGTAGAGTCCTACAAAAACAGGTCTAAAAGCCTAGATTTTGGAGTTATAGAAGCCGGTCAAACTAGACATCATTTAGATTACTTTTGGGGCATATCATTATCACGAGCATTAACATTGGCCGTTAAAGCAACAGGTTCATTCAAACTAATGACTTCCGGAAGAGTTCAAGGCCCAACACTAAAAATAATTGTAGACAAAGAAAAAGAAATTTCTAAATTCAAACCGGATCCATACTGGGAATTAAGTTTAGATGGTAAAGTTAAAACACATATAATCTCAGCCAAACATAAAGAAGGAAAAATATTTGACAAAAAAAGAGCGGATGAAATATTAAAAAACACTACAAATCAAAAAGCAGTTATTGATAAAATCAAAGAATCTGAAAGAAGTTCAGACGCACCACATCCATTCAACTTAACAAACTTACAAACTGAAGCTTATTCTTTATTCGGTTATTCTCCTAAGAAAACATTATCTTTAGCACAAGATATTTACACTGCAGGTTATATTTCATACCCAAGAACATCTTCACAAAAATTACCCCCTTCAATTGATTATGAAAAAATATTAACAAAACTATCCAAACATAAAGATTACAAAGATCTTTGTAACAAACTATTATCTTTAGGTAATTTAAAACCAAATGATGGTAAAAAAACAGATACTGCACATCCTGCGATTTACGTTACAGGCGAAAAAGGAAGAATCTCTGCAGACCAGAAAAAAGTTTATGATTTAATTGTAAGACGTTTCTTAGCTACATTCGCAGAAAACGCACTTAGAAAGACTGTAACCGCCGAAATCAAGGTGAATGGAGAAACATTTTTAGCAAAGGGAACAACTACAATAAAGAAAGGTTGGCATGAATTCTATGGGTCTCATGTAAGATTAACAGAAACTATCCTGCCCCCATTAAAAGCAAAAGATGAATTAAAATCTCCAAAGATAACCAAAGAAGATAAAGAAACTTCTCCTCCAAAAAGATACACTCCTGCTTCAATACTAAAAGAAATGGACAAGTTAAACATTGGAACAAAAGCAACTCGTGCTTCCATTTTAGATGCATTATATCTAAGAAACTATATTGTTGATAATTCTATAACTGCAACTAAGTTAGGAATGGAAACTGTTGGAGCATTAACTAAGTTCTGCCCAGAAATCACTGATACGGATTTAACAAGACATTTCGAAGAAGAAATGGAACAAATCATGGAAGGAACAAAAAAGAAAGATGATGTTTTAGAGGAAGCAAAATCACAATTAACAGAGACTCTTAACCACTTTAGAGAACATGAAAAAGATATTGGGGAAGTTTTAATCAAAGCTACAAGAGAAACAGAATATAAAATTAACACAATTGCAGATTGTCCTAAATGTAAAAAAGGGGTAATACAAATAAGGACTGGAAGATTTGGTAAGTTTGTAGCTTGCAATAAATATCCTGACTGTGAAAACACTTATTCACTTCCTGCTAATTCATTAATCCGTGCAAATGGCGGAACTTGTAAGGAATGTAATTTCCACACAGTATTGGCTATTAGAGGCGGTAAAAGGCCATTTAATTATTGTTTGAACAAAGAATGTCCTCCAAAAGTTGAATGGAGAAAAGCAAGAGAAGCTAAACTTGCAGAAAAAGGCACAACAAAAAAGACTACGAAGAAAAAAACCACTAAGAAATCAACTAAAAAGAAAACTACAAAAAAGAGAACAACGAAGAAGACTAAGACTACTTAGACCTCCAAAAATAAACCTCGTCATGATGCGCATAATGAAACAAAGTCACACTTTGATGGAAATGATCAATTCTAAAAATTAAAACAAAGTGTTTGTTCAAATGAACTCTATTAAACCCATTCAAAGGTTTCCTCAAAAATTTATATTTCTTAAAAGGATTAGAACATATATCTTCAACTTTATTGGATATGGATCTCAAGTAAAATTTATCTAACTTGCTAAATATTTTATCCAAACTAGATTTAATCTCAAGAGAATACTTCATTCTAAACAATATTGCTTAGCAAAGTTTCTAACCTTGATACTTTTCTCTTTTTTCATCTGAACAATCTTTTTTACAAACTCAGGTTTAAGCTCCGGTTCATTAGAAATATACTCAGAGATAACCCACTCTAAAGCTTCACTCTTGTCCCTGAGATTATATTTAGCCTTGACTACATTGAGTACCCTATTACTATTTTTGTTTATCTCTAAAAGTGCCTGAACCATGTTAACTTAGTTAAACTTAGTTAAACTTATTTATAAACTTTTGCTAAAAGCCTCCAATCAAAAAGGAAATATGCAGTTTAATAAAATCTTTTCAAATAAACTCGAAAAAAACAAAGAAAGTTTAATTCTTATTCGGTCGAAGTATCATCAAGTAATACGGCGCCAGGCCATTTAGAACGAATGCCCCGAGGATTAGTCTGAGAGTGATAAGGTCGTAAACTCTTACCATGTAAATTAAATCTACCAATATGTGATACATCTAATTCACCTTCAAAGGAATTTGGATGTCCCATGATGTGATCAATGTATCCCAGGGGTATAACTCTTCCCTGCTGGACAAAACTTTCACCATCATTAGTTAATCTTCCTTCCTCAACCAAAGATAAATATAGCAAATGAGAATTTACGCCCATATCTTCGCCTTGGCCATTGCCCAAACCTTTACCTAAAAAACTTACCTTGGTTACATTCCCTTCTAATATAACATAATCTAAAAACGCTCTTGCCAAACCATCTCCAATTGCTGCAGTGGAATCGAAAAGAAGATCTCCTTCATAATCTTTCCCAACTCTCCTAAATGTCTCTCCAATCCCTTGGTCTAATCTTGCTGCCAATCTCTCATCGACACGTGCAAGTCCAGGAGACAATTCAAGAGGAATATACATTAATCCCGAGCTTTCATCTCTTCTGAAATCCTCAATAGAAACATCTAAATCCTTACCTGCCAAATTGAATTGGTCTATAGGCCTTTTACCTTGGGATAATAAAATATTATCTCCTTTCAAGTCATTTCTTTCCCATAATTCAAAAGTCATTTTAGAATTTACTTTGAGAATACAGTATTTTTAAGCCTTTGCCCGTTTATTTAAAAACTATGCATCAAAAACAAAACCTTTCTCACCAATAACAAAATTAGTTGCTTCTTTATCAGAAACTTTCATACTTCTTATTTCATTTTCTTCATCTAAGAATATAATGTGGTCGCACCATTTAGTAACATAACTTCTTCCCAAAGGTTCAACTCTGTTTTCATTAATATTTTGATAAACTTGATTACAAACAACAACAGGTTTCTTCCTAGAAATCTCTTTTAATATTCTCATTTGTCTAGCCAGCTCGTTATTTGCGTGAGTTCTACTAACCTTACTAGCTTGCCTATAGAATTTACCGATAGTATCTAACCCAATAAAATCAAATAGTTCTTCATTCTCTAAAATATTACTAATCATTTTAGTTTGATCATCAAAGTCTTTAGGTTTTGTAACAAATAGTCCGTCTAGTTCCACATCCTTGTCAGATATTTGTTTGAACCTATCAATACTAAACCCATTTTCAGAATCAATTATGAATGCTTTGCCCTTAGTGTGATTTAATAACTCCATTAAGAAAGTAGTTTTCCCTACTCCCGCCTTCCCGTAGACTAAGAATAATCCTTTGGCTCCGCTTAATTGATTAAGTAGGTTCATACGAGGAGAATATACAATTGGGCTTTAAAGGTTATCTAAGAAAAGCCCTAAATATTCTTAAATAACCCTTTCAAATTAAAACTATGCTAATTCAAGACACAGTTTTTGGCGATACAGAAATCACAGAACAAGTTCTAATAGATTTAATAAATTCTCCAAGTATACAACGTCTAAAAGGCATTTCACAACTAGGGTTACCTCAAGAATATTTCCACCATCCGACATTTTCAAGATATGAACATTCAATTGGAGTTATGGTTCTTCTTCGTAAACTCGGAGCTTCATTAAAAGAACAAATAGCAGGTTTACTTCACGATGCATCACACACTGCATTTTCCCATGTAATTGATTGGATAATTGGAGACCCAGCAAAAGATAACTATCAAGACAGTATCTTCAAACAATTCGTAGATTCTTCTGAAATTCCTTCAATACTAAAAAAGTATGAAATAAACAGCGATGAAATAGTTGACCATGAAATATTTACTCTACTAGAACAAGATCTTCCACTACTTTGTGCAGATCGTGTAGACTACACTCTTAGGGAAATTGTTGCAAGGGGAGATAAAGAACAAACTGAGTTAGTAATTTCTAACCTAACAACTTCTAATGGCCACATTGTTCTTAAAAATCAATCTGC
The DNA here is from genome assembly GCA_018655015.1 of Candidatus Woesearchaeota archaeon. Lineage (GTDB taxonomy): Archaea > Nanobdellota > Nanobdellia > SCGC-AAA011-G17 > UBA489 > JABIKK01. The sequence continues at coordinate 25,659 of JABIKK010000014.1, forward strand.
TGCAGAAAGGTTCAGTGAGTTTTACATTAAATTACATCACGATAACTGGGCAGGTGTTGAATCTAAAACCAGATATCATCTTCTTGCAGAAATTCTAAAAAAAGCATTGGATTGTAAACACATAACTCTCGAAGATTTCAAAAAAACAGATGAAGATATTATTAATGTACTCTTAAAATCAAATAACTCCGAAATAATTAACGGATTAAATCAATTAAGAAATGGATTTTCATTTAAGGAATCAGACACTGAAGGAGAAATTCTTCTAAGAAAAAAGTTTCGGCACATTGATCCTGAGATTATTATAAATGATGGTCTAAAAAGATTAAGTGAATGTTCTGAAGAGTATAAACAAAAATTAGTAGAAGAAAAAGAAAAGAGTAAGAAAAAGATTTACGTTAGTTTGTTGAAAAATTAAACTTCAGATTCAATTCTACTTTCCAACCTAGCATATTTATCTTTTGGGAACATCTTATGGACTAATACTCCTGACATGCCTAAGGCATAACTCAGAATTCCTCCCAACGCTCCTACTCCCACTGTGGCAGCAAAGGAGGCCACAAACATCGCAGGACTCTCTGTAGAAACAACATTCTCTGCAAAGTATTTAACGGGTAAAATTGCTCCAGCCATAGAGGAAAGCTGTACAAGTGAACTTGCAGTCTTTGTTTCTCCAAAATCTCTCGCCGTTTTGTAAGGAGCCGCCACCGTGTCTCCAATCTTCTTTGTTAAATTTTGGTAAGCAAGTCTTTGAAGCATTTAACTTCAAATGTATCGAGAATACTTAAGTTTTATGGGTCGTATTTAAAGAACTTTTTGAACTTCCATATTTCCTATGGCAGTATAACCTAAACCAACCATATAATCTTGACGTGTTTTTCCACTTGGAGTCCATCCAGAAGCAGTCATTCTCACAGATTTTGAACCAGCCAACTTAGCAAATTCTTCTACAGCACTATAAAGATTTCTTCCAAATCCTTGCCCTCTTTTATCCCGTTCCAATCCAATTGACACAAGAAAGCAAGTATCTCCACAAAGATTAATATCTAAATGGGTAGATTCTTCTGCAAATGGGTCAAGGTTTGTTTTATATCCGATCCAAAATTCTCCTTCCTTAGAAAGTTGTGCTGCTTTCACGACGTGATTAGGTTCATAGTGTGGAAATTTTCTTTCCAAACAATCTTTCATTAGATCTATAAGTCTACTTTTTTCTGTCATTTTTTATTTCAAGGTTTGTAATCTATCATCAAAACGTTTCTAGGATTTGTTGTATGAAGTCTAACAAAGTCTTCAAGCCTTCCTTCATTAGCCGGTTTGTATAACAGGTTACTAGTACAACTAACAATACCGATGTTTGATTCTTTCTTAGCAGGATTCATAATCTTAAACCCATCAAATTCTCCATAGGCCCTTTCAACAGCATCTCTAAGTGAAATAGTTTCTAAGCCCCATTCACTTCCCATTTCATCTGTTAACTTCATAATTCTTGTAGTAAGTGCAGCCAATCCATATGGTTTAATGAATTTTCCTTGTGAAGAACTTCTTATCAATGGAGCAAGATCTCTAACCAACTGAGCAACAAAAACGGCTCCAGAATCATCTACAATTTTCTCAAAATGTGGGAAAAAATGATGGGCTATAGAGTCATGTAATGTTGGCCTTAACCTATTGGGCGTATCTTGAGTTACTCCTAATTTTTCTGCAATTTCTTCTACATAAAGTTCCATAATATGGATTTTCCGAGTAGGGGTTATAAGGCTTTCTTTCGGCTTCGCTCTCCTTTTTAAGCCAGGTTCGTATAATATGCAAATATTTTTAAACTCAAAATTAAAATTATTAAAAATGTCACTAGAAGCAACAGTTCAACCAGAAGTAATTCCTTATGAAGAAAAACATAGGATTGCAAAACTAAGAGAATCCAATGCGAGTTTTGAATTTGAACACTCTCTGAATGTAAAGGCGTCCCTCAAAGCCGCAAGTAAAACCGCACTTGGCCTATCACTTTGTTATATTGGGGCCAAAACTGCATTATATCAATTAGGTATTACTGAAGAGACTGGTTTTGAAAAAACATTTAGTGAACTACCTACCCCTGAGAGAATATCATTGATTGTAGGTGCAGCAGGAGTTGGTCTTAAAGCACTACAATTTGCTCATCATTATCTTTCTGTTAAACCTTCCGAGGAAGCGTATCATTCTGCAGCAAGAGCTTTAAATGTTCTGAAGATTAATGGACAATAAGAAATTATCAAATATTTAGATTAAAATGACAATTGAAAAACCTAAAGACTATGCCCCTTCCAAAGGCGGAATGATTTTCATGGATGCTCAAGAGGAAGTAAATTATATCTCTGGAGTATTACAAAGAGCCCAACAAGAAAAAGAAGTAGCAAGAAAATACGGGAACCTTGCAATAAAAGGGACACTCCTTTATCTTGGTGCAAGAACAGTTCTCAGTCAATATTTAGGAGTTCTCGAAGGAGTAGACGTTGATGCAGCCAAAACAACTGATGTAATTAACACATGGGCACATAGTATAGACAACATTGTTACAGTTATGGGACTTACAGTTGGTGTTGGTCTTAAAGCACTACAAGCATTAAATCATTGTTTTGTAGTAAAGCCTACAAAGAAAAGATTAGAAAATCTTGTTTAATCATCGGAGTTTCTCCGTCAATTTCATTTCAACATTTGTGCTCTCCAGAAGACCCAAAAGCTATCTCCTCGTTGGATTTTGCACAAAAAGAGGACTAGTTTTGTCCAAAGCCAACGAAGCCAAAACACTTATATAACACTAATGTATACACAGAAGTATACACAATGAAATCAATAAATAATGCAAACATACTATGTAATAACTGCAATATTAAAACAAAGAAACAAATATTAATCAAAAACAACTTCCAACTAAGAACTTGGAAATGTCTAAACTGCCATGAACAATGGATACACCCTCTAGACGAAGAAGCATACTTAAAA
>JABIKK010000004.1 GCA_018655015.1 Candidatus Woesearchaeota archaeon
AGGGTATGATCTTGCCTTGGCAGTTGTAGGTTATTTACCAAAATGAACGAAGCTATGTTAGAAGAAGCGAGTAGGATGAAAACAATCCACCAAAAAATTCTAAATGGTAAAAGGTTAGAAGATTTCTTACCCCTTGATTTTCCAGATCAAGAAGTATTTGTTTTAAGAGGGACTGCACATCCAAGTGATACACCTTATGTGGTGGATGCTTTTTACAGAGAGGAATTAGCTAGAGATAAATTAGTAAAAACTCAATTAGATAAAAGAAATGTTGCACATCCATATTATTTAGTTTCTGGAACAGCTTCGGAAATAAGTTCTGGAGGATTTGTTGATTCTGAAATGGGAACTCCTTTTAGTCGAGCAGATATTGGAAATGTTTATGATTGTTTGGATCGTGGAATGAAATCAGGTACAGCTCAATTGGTTAGTGCTCTGAAACAGAGAAGACAAGATAAGAGTTCTCCATGGTACTCTCCAAAAAAATGGGTGAGATTCCTTAAGAAAGGGAAATAATTTTAATTTAAAGGTGTTCTTCAATCCAAGAAGTTAATGTTTCTTCGTCTTTAAACCCAAGACTTTCTGCGATTGGTGTAGATTGTTTTAAAATTATTACTGTCGGAACAGATCTAACGGTGTATTCTGCAAATATTTCTTGATTTTCTTCTAATTTTATTTTGAAGAAATCTGCTTTGTCTTTTAGTTTTTCTGAAACCGTTTCAAATACAGGTGCAAGTTGTTTGCAGGGTGGACAAGTTTCACTGTAAAAGTCAACAACGACAGTGTTTTGATTATTGTGTACTTTCTCTTCGAAATTATTCTTTGATATTTCTTCCATTTTCTTGTTGAGTTTTGGAGGGTTTTTAAAGTTTTTTAAATTAAAAGATTTGAGATATAAAGACTTATTAATAGTTGATAAGTCGATGATTTAGACTGGGAATACGTTGAGATACAATCTCAGATTACAAAAATGGCTAAAGGATTTTATGTTTTGGATGCGGATAATGGTGAGTGGATTGCCCCAATTTATTCAATTAGTAGTCTAGTAAATCCAAAAGAATCCAAAGATATTGAGATCTTAAGGGAAAGAATAAGGAAAGTTGCCCATATAGATCTTAATGGTGGAAAGGATGGAGAACTTAGGGGCCTTGCATTAGAGGAGGTCATAGGTGTTTTCTTTAAAGGGGAAGATGGCTTTGATAATGGTTTTTCAGAAGTTGAAAAGGTGGAAGGTAGAAAGTTTCATGTTGATGTTTATTTTAGAGGTGCATGTGATGGAGGAGATTTGTATGCACTTAAGAGACTTGTAGGTCAGAGAGTGTATGACTTAGATACAGCATCTGTTATTACTCCTGCAGAGATTGCTAAAGTAGATTCTTAAATATTTTTTAGTTGAAAATAGAAAAGTATTTATCTTTTAGAGTATCTCAAAATGTATGAAGAAATACTTGACAATTGGGATCTTGTTGGTTTTAATATTGAGTATGTCTGTAGCAGTATCCGCAGGAAGTTTTCGTGGACATAATCATCAAGGGGATAGAGGACAGGGATACTATTCAGATGGAGATGCTTGGGGGTGGACTAATTCTGGAAAATTAATCTCGGGTAGTTATTCTAACGGACACTTCAGTGGAATGGTAGGAAATAAATTTATTTCTGGGAATTACAATAATGGGTATTATTCTGGCAATGTTTATGGTCACAATCGGCCCTACTTTCATGGACGATATTGGAAGTAACTCAAAGATAACATTTATATAAACGTTTTATTTGGTTATATTAGAGGTGATTATTTTTGAGTACGGATCAGTTACACTGCAAGTTTAAATGTAAAATAAGTATTCCTAATTCTAAATGGAGCTTCTGAAGAAACTAGTGGAAGAGTATGGACCAAGTGGTGATGAAGGTAAGATTAGAGATATCATAAAAAAAGAAATAAAACCTTATGTTGATGAACTCTATAGAGATAAGTTTGGTAATCTAATTGCTAGGAAAAAAGGCAAGGGTAATTCTGTATTGCTTGCTGCGCACATGGATGAAATTGGTGTGATGGTTAAGTCAATTGATGTCGATGGAAAAGTTTTCGTTTCTCCAATTGGAGGGATTGAGCCAGTTGTTTTACTTGGTGAGAAAGTTAAGATAATTACTAACACAGGTAAGGAAATTTATGGTGTTTTGACAACTAAAGAAATTCAAGATGGTGCGGAACTAACTGCATTACCTGTGATGGAAGATGTTTATGTTGACGTTGGGATGTGCACTAAAGATTGTAAATCTTCTGGAATAACTCCTGGGAACTATGTTTATTTGATGAAAAGCTATATGGAAATGGCAGATGGAAAGGTTGTTAGTGGCAAGGCTTTGGATGATAGAATTGGATGTTATATTGTTCTAGAATTAGCTAAGAAACTAAAAAATTCTAAATCTGAGATATATTACGTATTTACTGTTCAAGAAGAGATTGGATTATATGGTGCTAAGACTTCTTTGTATTCAATTGATCCAGAATATGCTATTGTTGTAGACGTAACTGAGGCAGATGATGGTAGGATGCATGAAGGACATGGGAAGTGTATTGGTCATGGTCCTGTTGTCGTGTATAAGGATGCTGAAATGATTACAACTAAATGCATTAATGAGTGGTTGGTTAAGGCTGCAAAGAAATTAAAAATTGAAATTCAACCAGATGTTGGTAACTTTGGTACAACTGATGCTTTGAGTGTGTCTGTTTCTAAAGGGGGGATTCCTTGTACTGCTGTTGGAGTGCCTGTTAGGAATATACATAGTACTACTAGTGTAGCTAGTAAGCAAGATATTAAAGATGCAATTAATATTATCTATGAAGTTTTAAAGAACTCTCCGAAGGTTTGTCTATAGAAATGGAAATAAGTCTTGAGAAATTAAACGAGAATGAATTCTTAGTTACAATTGGTGAAGATGAATCATTTACAGAACATGTTGTGACTGTTGAAGAAGAATCTTATCAAAAGTTAACTGATAAAATGTGTAGTAAGGAATTATTGGTTGAGAAATCTATTGAGTTTTTATTAACCAAAGAACCCAAAGAATCTATTTTAGAAAAGTTTGAAATTATGCTAATCGCTAAGTACTTTCCCGAATATCCCGACGAGATAAAAAAAATAATTTAAATTTGGGCTCTTGGTTTCTTCGTTTTGGGCGCTTCATAAAGTTCTTCCTCAAAAAAATCTGTTCTTCTGAGTAAGACAGTTCTCACTCCCATACAGCCCATGCACTGGAATTCAGCCACTGGGTTTTGTCCATCCTCAATTATAACATCGCCCATACGGTAATGTCTTCTTTTAGATCCACACTCTCGGCAGGATCTCATAACTTGATCTGGAACCATTTCTAATTTGTTTCTCATATTTTTTCCTCCTTAATATATTTTAATCTCTTAGAATGCGGGGCTCAAATCTTAGTTATTTTTTTCAACTTAGGACTTGAGCCTTGTTAGTTGAATGTTTTAGAAGTAATATTCTTCACAGTAATTGTTTTTGTACATAGTCTTACTTTACTGTGAAATTCCATTGTTAATGTTGATGTTAATTATGTATTTAAATTTATTGTTTAATTTTATAGTGAGAATTATTGTATATACAATATTTATTTCTTAATTTCTACGATGTTAATTGAAAAAGTTCCAGGCATTCTTGGAGTTGCTTTTTTCAAAGCTGCTTTTGCGTGGTTAACATTATCTTTTTCTACTTTAACTGAGAATACGGTTTGTTTCTTTCTTAGTCTAGCTGCAACACCAGTAGGTGTTCCGAATGCACGCTGCATTCCGGTCTGCATACGATCAGCACCAGCGCCTGTAAGCATTTTGTTTTCTCTGATTACTTGATGCGGATAAACATTTAATTTAAGATAATAATCTTGTCCAATATGTCTAATTAGATTTCTATTGATTATTTGCCTACAACTTTCTAAAGCATTATGCCTTATTTGAATAGGTTCTTTTACTTGTAATTCAACTTTATATGAAAATTGTTTGGTTTTTTCACCCATGTCATATCTAATAACTTTGTTAGTTGGCACTGCTCTAATATAGTTTTTTCTTCTATATTTACTCTTTCTAGTGTATGCTCTCTTTACTGGTGAGCTACAATGTCCCCTTCTTAGCGTTGCCATTTTATTGTATAGTTACCTTTTGACCAATAGCTTGGCCAGGCATTCCTGTTTCGAATATTGCTCTTAGAGCGCCCTTATTTCCATGTGGAGAGGCTATTTTACCATGAATTTCCTTTCCTGCAGATGATTTCCAGGTTACTTTTTTATCTACTAATGCCTCTGCTTCTACCCTATTTGTTATGCCCGGGGCTATTAGAACCATGTGGTTATTTGACTTTGTGTGTCTACTTAACCTAAAATTAGATATTAGAGCGTCCATCTTGAGTATTTTTGATAGAATTTTGTTTTTAAGCTTTTCTTTCTGGTTGAGTTTATATTGTAGAATGTGTAATTGCTTAAGAGTAGTGACAAATGGAAAGGTTTATATATTAGGATTTTATTTTATTTTTAGGAGATTATAATAAAATGGATAGATTAGATAAGTTACTTTTTGGAAGCGTCTTTGGGACGGTAGCATTTGCGGCTGTTCATTTGGCATCAATTGGACTTAGAGATTCAGTTAGGCCACCAGAAAATTATCATGGTATAGAAGCACAAGAAATTCAAGACTATGATGGGCTCCCTGTTGAGTTAAGTATGAATCCTGTTTATGTTGGAAGGGAAGATGGAATTGTTGCACTAAGTGAAGGTAAAACATTCTTAAGAGCTAAGCCCTTTTGGGTAGAACGTGGAGGTAACCTTTTATTCCCAAGACCTGGAATGAGCTGGGATCTAGATACGAAGGCGGCAGCATTTGATTCGATAGAAAATTTAGTTTTAAGTGGAGAACAAACTCCAATAACTGTTAGAGGTGTACTTAAGGGAGATACCTTGAGAACTTATTCAATTACTACTAATGATAAAACCTATAGTATAATGGACAGGAGAGATAAAGAATAAAATGACTAAGAAATTAGGTAAATGGATTATAACCGCATTTGTAGCAGGGGCTTCTGTTGGAGTTTCTGGGACGGCTGCATTGATGCAAAAATTTAGACCACCAAGGACACAACAAGAAGCAATTGAAGCAAGAGAAGCTTCTGAACAGGCAGAATCTGTTGAACCAGAAGCACCAAAGTTAAATCCAATGGATATTGCTTCAGTTAAACGTACTAATCTTAATGGTGATAAGTTACCTGATTTGTTAATTAGACATAATAATGGAATGATCACACAATATCATGGTGAAGATGCTGCAACTGC
>JABIKK010000016.1 GCA_018655015.1 Candidatus Woesearchaeota archaeon
ATATTTGCTTTCGTGTTTGTGCAAGTCGTATCGGAGATGTTCTCCTGTACCGGGGTTAAATTCGGGGTTATGTGAATCAATATCCCTTCTACAATTTAGGACATCATATTTTTTATTATTGATTAAGATTATATCTCCAATGATAAGGTTCATTTTGTTAAAACTTATGGTTGGAACTGGATCCCTTATACACACCTCTAAAATTCCCCAAGAAGAACCAGTTCCAATATAAAGGATTTCCCTAACGCCTTTATTTCCATGAAGAATAGACAGTAATGTAATTTAAATATGTTTCTGAATTAAGAATTTGTTTAATTATTAAACTTTAAACAAAATTAACAGGTTTAATTAAGATTTTTTTAACTCGTGTGGTAAACTAATGTTTGAATGATTTCTTTGTGTATGTTTTAGGTAGCTTCAAACCTTGCTTTATTTTCAGTCATCCACTTTTGCTGATGTTCTTTCTGATCATCTTCATTCATCTTACTAGTATTTTCCATTACGTCGGCGTGGGCTTCCATGTAATGAGGCATAAGTGCCTTCATCCATTCTTCAAAGGTTTCACCTTGAGCTTGATGTTCACATAAATCGCATTTTAGAGTTTTCATTTAAGTTCTAATGCTCCTTTCATTTTTTCTTCGTTAAATCCAATGATAATTTTACCATCAATGTCAATTACTGGTACTCCTCTTTGACCAGATTTTTCAACCATTTCTGCTGCAGCTTTTGAATCGTTTCCAACATTGTGATCTGTGAATTCAATTTTGTTTTCTTTTAACCAGTCTTTAGCTTTGTGACACCAAGAACATGCTTCAGTTGAATAAACTGTTACTTTGTGATTTGTCATGGTTGTAATACTAATTAGAAATATATAAAGATTTTCTTTAACTACTTTTTAGGATTACCATTGATGTTCTTTTGGTTTATCAATTTCTAAGTGGTGTATTTTTGCTTCTTTCTTTGTTACTAACATCCAAATAATACCTATTATTGCTAGTATTAAGGCTAATATTGTGGAAATTAGGAGTATTCTTTTTAAGAATATTATGAAAAAGTTGAGTGTAAATGTGGCTACCAGTGGGTCTGTTGCAGGGTTTAGGATCCATAAGTCATTAGTGAATAGAACCTCATGTAGAGATGTCCAGAGAGTGCCAAACGCCTGGTTTGCAAATATAAAGACTAATAGATTAATAATTGCTGCAATTAATCCACCTCCGAATAAAATTTTGGGAATTCTTTCATATCTCTTTGTTAAGATTAAAATTAATATGCCTACGATGAATAGTAGAGTTATAATCCATAAAACGTAGAAAGATATGTCTCTGATGTTTTTTACATCCTTCATATGTTCTTTTGCTCTTATTCCTAAAAGTTCTTCATCTAATTCATTATCCCCTTTTAGATAGTCTACAACACTCGTGGTGATTTCTCCTGCAACACCAATAGTTACATAGGTAGGATTGATTATTTCTAAGCTAGTTATTTGTTTATTAAAAAAATTGGAATCTGAGCTTACTTGTAGTGTTGTTCCTAGAATAATAATTATGGGGAGAATTACAATTAATAATATTTGGAGATATTTTCCCTCCATTTTTCACCTCACTCTTTACTTTCTTCTATTAGTTCTTCAATAATCTCTTTGAATTCTTGTTTTTCTGCTGCTAAATTATCTTGTGATTCATAACCATTACCAATTCTTAAGTATTTACAACCGAATATGAATGTAGGTATTGACTTTTTTGGATTGTAGTTTTGGTAAATTGCCATATATTCAGCAGGTACTTTTGATTCTTTTTCTTCTGTTAGTGCATTATCGTTAATATCTACGTCCCATTGGTATGCTGCAATTTCACCTTCGTATTCGTTTACTGTTTCTTGGAATGTTTCTTTAATCCACTGACAATGTGGGCACCATGTTGTGGAGAACTCAAGTACTAGCGGTTTTCCGTTTTCAACGCAGATTGCGTCTCCTGTTTCTTTGAATGTTCTTGTTCCAGGGATTATTTCTTTTTGTATTGTGATCTTTCCAGGTGTTTCTTCTTTTGGTTTACAAGCTGGAAGTATTAAAACTGATAAAATTAATAGTATAATCAACACTTTTTTCATTATTTAGAATTCAATATTCTGCTATTTAAATTGTTTGTTTTACTTTTCTGTATAACCAGATACCTATTATGAATGTGAATATAGATAAAAATTGACCCATTGTAAGGCCTAGGATGTAATGTTCTGGTTCTCTTACGTATTCTACGAAGAATCTAAGTATTGAGTATAAAATTAGGAAAATGGAAGTTAGTTCACCTGTTTTGAAAGGTTTTTTTGATTTGTAAATTAATACAAAGAAAATAAAGAAGTTCTTTATTGATTCGTATATTTGGGAGGGATGCCTATAACCTTCTGCATTTGGAAATTTAACAGCCCATTTAACTGAAGCGATACGACCATATAGTTCTGCATTGATGAAGTTTGCTATTCTACCTAATGCTAGGAATAATGTTAAGGGAAGAGTTACTATATCTGTTAAACTTAGGAAATTGTAATTATGTTTCTTTGCGAATAAATAGATTCCAAGTAATCCTCCTAATATACCTCCATGAATTGACATGCCTCCATGCCAAAATTTGAGTATTTCGATTGGATTTGTTATGTATGAATTTAAGTTGTAGAATATGATATAGAATATCCTTGCTGAAACTATTGAAGATATTAGTGTGTATAATAGGAAATCGTCTGTGTGTTCATCTTTTTTGAATAAGTTTTTACCCAAATTACTTTTCTTGAAATACATCCAAGCTGCTAGGAAACCGAAGAAATAGACTAGTCCATAGTACCTTATCTCTAAAGGTCCTATTGATAGGAATACTGGGTTTAAGTTGTGGATGTACATATTGGAACCTTCTTAGCGTTTTTGTATGTTTCTTCATACATTTTTTTCATGATTTTAACGAATGGTTTATCTCTTATCGTTATTAACGTGTTTGATTTTATTAATGCAATGAAAACTTCTTCATCTTTAATAGTCATTGCAATGCCTTCGTTGTCTATTATTCTTTGATCTTTTCTTAGTTTTGACCATTTGTCAACTGCCTCTTTTGTTTCTTTATCATATCTTGCAAGGCATTTAGTGTTTATTCCTTTTCTTTGATGTTTTTTATTTTTTTGAATCCATTCCCCTTTATATTCTGAGACGTATTTTATTGTATATGAAAATGTTTTTGTTTCTTTTAATTCTCTTGTTAATTTGTGGAAATTCTTTTTTCCTCTTGCGATTCTTACTACTTCTTCCTCATGAACGGTGTAGACCTTCTTTAAGTCTTTAAGTTCTTTTTTTAAATTTTTTAATTTATTTTCCTCATTTTCTAATGTTTTAATTAGGTTTTTTGGTGAGGTTGCTATAAATTTCTTTGTTTTTTCTGGGATTATATTTACTAGGTTTTTTGCTTCCAGTTTTTCTAGAATTACGTAAATTTTACCATAAGGAACATTACTTTCTCTGCTTATTTCTCCTGCTGAAGACTTACCTGACTTAGCTAAAGTTATGTAAACTTTTTCTTCATAGTCTGTTAACCCTAGTAATTTTAGATCCATTTTATGCTTGTTAGTGGTCTTAAATGTTATTTAAAGCTTTCTTTTTACAACAACCATGGTGGTTGTATAAACATAAGTAATGTGTGTTAGTTACTTGTTAGTACTGATTTGAGAGATAACAATGACTGAAGAAAAACAATTAATTGACCCGAAAAAAGATATCTGTTATATTGCACATAGAGAAGAGCATTTAGATATTCTTAGAACAAGTTTAGATCATCTTTTTGAAAGATGTGATCTTTATGGCAAAGGGCCATTGATAGCACTAACTGATCGAGGCGGCACGTATAATGTTGATTTGGGCGAAGAGATTTTTAGAAGAGGGTTTGGTGCCGAAATCACTTCAGGCATTGTTCTTGCTCCATTCCCCTCATCACCATTTGAATCTCATGAAACTGGAAAAGTTAAAAGTATTGTTTCAAAAGGTCTACAACTAGAAAATTATTTACGACTTACAAGGGCAGGTAGAAGAAGTGTAGATCTTTGCATTCCTGAAGAAGGGCGTGGAGAGGAAATTCGTGTTTGTTATAGCTCTTTTGATGATGCATTTAGAAAGGATAATTGCTATATGCAACTTGTAACACGTAACCATGGAAAAAGGTTAAGATTAGTTTCTGCATTTCCCACAGGTGTTAAGTTTAGAGGCGACGATGAATCGTCTCCAGAAGTTGTAATTGGCTTTGACAGAGATTTTAAGGATAAAGACTAAAAACCTTTATTCTAGACTATAAATCATTTTAAACCACTTCTAAGTCATAACATTAATGAAAGCAAGACAAGTTTTTTATTCAAGTGTTAGAGGTGGTAAAAATTAGCGATGTTAATCCTGCGTTGGTTAGATTGTATGATTCTTTTGGATTAGATATTTCTTATGCTGAAATGCATGAAAGATGTACTGATTGGAATCCTAAATTACCCTTGTCTCCGTCAAAAAAACATAGAGGGTTGCCTAAACCTGTAAGAGAAATATTTTTTGAACATGCTAATGCTATGTACATAGAGTTGCAGAAGAATCAACATTCTGTTGGAAAAGACCCTGCTCCAGACCCACAACATGATAGTCATGGGATCCATGTAGTTAGGTCCATGGCACCAAGATGGTATTCTGAAATCTATTGGTCAATGGCAGAACCGACTGCTAGAGTTTATCTTAAAAACGGCGGGAGGGCAAAAAGGCCGGCTGGTCAAGGTAAGCCTCACTTTGTTGAAGTTAGTAATTGTAAGAGGGGACGCATGTTAAGGTCTTTCAAAAGAATTTTGAATTGTAGGGATGGCGAATATAGTGAGGTAATTACCGACAAACCGAAGAAATGGCAACCAGATAAAGATGGAAAGTTAGTTCATTGGAGAAAGGCGAGATTTTCTACACTTTTTGAGACTAGAAGGAAGTTTGTTTATGATACATTATTACGTGATAAAATACATGAAAGATTAACCGTAGGATATCATGAAGGAAAAGATTGGGTTCCCGGAGATGTTAGAGTTTGTACTTTTTGGGGTTTGGAAGATGATTTAATGAACATTCTTCTTACTAATAATGAGTTAGGAGGATTAACAAACTCTGGAGAAATACGGGCTTTTGAGGATCTTGGAGGTTTGGAATTAAAGGCAACGAGAAAATCTGTTGAACCTCCCCTAGATTGTCCTTTTTAATAATTATAGATATTTTTTTGGAAACTTTTTCATTCTAACTATTTTTACATTTAGACATTGTTTTTTTAGTTCATTGTTTAGCCATTCTTCTTTGGCCCATTGGTCGTGACCTAGAGCGATTATGTCTGGATTAAGTGATACTACTCTGTCAATAATTTTTCCAGATTTAAAACCTAAAACTGCTTGATCAACAAAATCTAAATCAGAGATTAGTTTTAGGCGAATGTTTTCATCATGAACTGTTTGCTTTTTCTTGATTCTTTTTGAGTTGTCATCACGTGCAACAATAACTATTAATTCAGAATTTTTGGCAAGTTTCTTTGCCTCTTTTAAGTATTTTATATGGCCAGTATGTAGTAAATCAAATGTTCCTGCGCAGATAATTCGTGTTTTCATTAGTTTTTGGACTAATTACTTATTTTAAACCTTCACTTAAAGTGACTGTTCTATTGCGGATTTTTTGAGATAGTTGTTATAAATTGGGGTATATTTTTAAAGCTAGGTTCTAAATTGGTTAGAATGTCTTGGTCTTTATTGGATAAGGAAGGAAATGAACTAAAACCTTTGATGTTTTCTAATGGGAAATCTCAAGAAGACATTGTAAATGAGGTTTTAGAGGCTATTTCTAAGGGTCACAAGATAATATTCTTGAAAGGTATTTGCGGGTCTGGTAAGAGTGCAATGGCCCTAAATATTGCAAAAAAATGTGGTAGGGCAAGTATTGTTGTACCAGTTAAGTATTTACAAGAACAATATCAAACAGATTATACTGATAATTTTAAGGTTTTGAAAGATGATGGGACTCCGTTAAAGATCAGTAATTTAACTGGGAGAAATAATTTTGATTGTATTTATAGTGAAAATACTAAGGCAGATGATAAGTTTTTACCTTGTTCAATTGATTTGAAAGAAAGTAATTGGGATTTAATTAAGGCTTATATTAAAAATAATCCTGCAGTAAATGTTAGTGATTTTAGTTCTGTTGAAGATGTAAGGAGAATCAGTGTTGCTGCAGCTTGTCCACATTGGAGTCCCGTTATTGGCAAAGACTGGTTTGGAGATTATGGATTAAAAGATGCAAAAGAACATACGTATAAGGGATTGAAAGATAAAGATTATATTTATTTTGAAAGAAAACCAGGTTGCAAATACTATGAACAGTTTATGAGGTATATTGATTCTGATGTTTTAATATTTAATAATAAAAAATATGAGGTTGAAAATGTTTTAGATAGGAAACCTGCAACTGATATTGAAGTTATAGATGAATGTGATGAATTTTTAGATAGTTTGAGTAATGAGAAAAATCTTAATTTAGATTGGATGAGAAGAAAATTGGAAGAAGTTATTTCTAAAGTTCCCGATTTGAAGGTTAAGGAAGTTCTTGGTGAGCTAATGGCTTTAGTTGATGGTTTATTGAGTGCTAGATGGGTTAATGAAATGATTGATGAGAAAGAAATATTGGAGATAAAAGATACTAAGTTGGTTAAAATGTTTAATTTCTTAACTACTAATGACTTTATTGTGGAGCATGAAGAGTTAGAGCAATATTATGTTTTAGCTAAGAGTTTTGAGGGGTTGTTAGATGATACTTATGTTAGTTTCAATAGAAATGTTCGTGATGATTTGATTGTTAGAGTTGTAAATATTAATTTGAAGAAAAAATTGGGCGAGATATTGGATAAGAATAAAGTATTTTTGATGATGTCTGGAACATTACATAATCCTGAAGTTTTGAGAAATATATATGGTGTTGAAGATTTTGTAATGATTGATGCTGAAACAGAGCATAGGGGTTTGATTAAGAAAAATCTAACTGGTTTAGAAAAAAGTTGTAGGTGGAGAGATTTCAAAGAGGGAAGAATTACGCGTGAAGAATATCTAAGGGCTTTAGAACAATGTATTGCCTGTGCAGAAAAACCCTTTTTAGTTCATGTTAATAGTTTTGGTGACTTACCTTCTGATGAAGAGAAAGAAGAATTTGGTTTAAGTTTAATGAGTCGTGAAAGGTTGAAAGACTTACAAGATAAGTATAGGAAGGGTGAGTTGTTGAGAATGTTTAAAGATGGTAAAATTGATGTATTGTATAGTACTAGGTGCAATCGTGGAGTTGATTTACCTGGAGATATGTGTAAGAGTATAATTTTTACCAAATTCCCGTTTCCTGCAATGCAAGATGTTTTTTGGCAAATATTACAGAGAAAAGATCCTGATGCATTTAGATCATTTTATTTTGATAAAGCTAATAGGGAATTTACTCAAAGAGTTTATAGGGGTTTGAGAAGTCATAAAGATGTTGTGAATTTGTTAAGTCCTGATACAAAAGTAATGAATGCCAGAATTTAGTTATTTGCAACAGACTAATTCTATTTGGTAATCTTTTCTTGCATGCCCATAATCATATTGCCAACATCCCTGAATTATTCCATCATTTTTTTTCACAATTTCTAAGTAACCTGTATCATCTCCCAAGTCTGCTCGGATATTTGTTGCAGAACATAATCCTTCGGATTGACATTGGCCAGAAGAACTTCCTGCGCTTGCAATCAATGTAGGTCCTCCATTTGGTGCCTGATTATCAATTATTGAGCAATGCACTAATGTAGGGTAATCTGTATTGCACCAAGATACTGCATCTTCTCCAAAAGTTGCACTCCTCCAAGACATACAATCGATTTGTCTTAATGAACTGTCGTCATAAGAGTCTTGTAATGTTTTTGTTGTACCTTCAATAACTATTTCAACTTGGTCTGAATTATGTCCAAAGTTTGTAACGCCTTGGCCTTGAACGAATAATATGCCGAAAGCTACAACTATTAAAAATGATAACAAGTACACCTGCCTTTTTTTGATATTTATTTCTAGTTTCATTATCCTAATGCATGGATTAATATTTCAACTATAATTACGGCTACAATCATAAAAACAACTGTTTTTGGACTAATTTCTATCTTTGTGTGATAGTTATCAAAATATCTGACTAGTCCACCGCCTGATTGAGGCATTTGAATTTTGTCTTGAGCCATGTGGCTAAATTAGTATTGTTTATTTAAAAGATTTGCTGTTAGTTAGTTCTAATGAGGGTCTTCTATAATCTCTCTGCTGGATGTATACTTTATACTAATATTGTGAGAAGTATCATAAGTTCAATCTTTAAGGATTAAAAGTGGTTTTAAGGTATGTCAAGAATGTTTATATATCTTGATGAGTATTCAATCGTGTAAAAAAATGGTGAAAATTGATTGGGACACATTCAAAAGTAGTATATTCTTTGTACTTGGGTTCTCTGTTGTTTTTTCATTAGTTGGCGTTTTATTACAAACTGTTCTAACAAGTGTGGGTTACAGTGTTCAGACATGGTTAGCGAGGATTGGTGGAGTAATTATCATTATCTTTGGTTTGTACATAATGGGCCTAATAAAGATAAAGTTTTTAGAAAGAGATTATAGTGTTTCTGTAAAAAGGAAATTTAAGTCATCTTATTTGACATCTTTTGTTTTCGGTGCTGCTTTTGCAGTTGGATGGAGTCCATGTGTTAGTGCAGCATTGGGCGCTGTTTTGGCATTGTCCGCTACAAGTCCTTCTAGTGCGTTTATTTTGTTAATGGCGTATACTCTTGGTTTGGGTATTCCGTTTTTAATTTTGGGAATGTTTGCTAGTAGGGCAAGTAAACTTATACAAAAGGCCACAAAATGGTTTAAATATATACAAGCCTTCTTCGGGGCATTATTGGTGATTATCGGAGTTCTTATTTTTGTAAGTCAGCTGAGTAGGATTGCAAATCTTGAATTTGTTGCTAATCTATTTGGATCATCTGCTATTTCTGTTGGTGGTTCTAGTGTGATGTCACTTTCTTTATTGAACCTAGGTATTGCTTTCTTTGCAGGTATTGTTTCATTCTTAAGCCCCTGTGTTTTGCCATTATTGCCTGGGTTTTTAGCGTATTTAACATCTGTGTCGGTGAAACAGAATGAATAAGAAAATTATATTGTTGATTGTGCTTGTACTAGTTGTAGCTTCAATATTCTATTTAGAGGGGACTAAAACAAAAGCAGTCGTTCTAACTGAAGATGTTGAGGTTAATGTTACTGCAACAAATATTTATGATCCTGTTAGGGCAGCAAGTAAAGGGGAGAAATATCAAGTTGCAAGAGATTTAGTTGATCCTGAGGGGTACATTAATGTAGATAATATTTCTATTTCAGAATTTATTGGAGAGAAGGTTGTTCTTGTTGATTTTTGGACATATAGTTGTATTAATTGTCAGAGGACATTCCCATACCTAACTAAGTGGTATGAGAAGTATAAAGATCAGGGCTTGGTTATAATTGGCGTTCATACTCCTGAATTTGAGTTTGAAAAGGAATATGACAATGTTGTAAAGGCTACTAAAAAGTGGAACATTACTTATCCTGTTGTACAAGACAATGATAGACAAACATGGACAGCTTACAACAATAGATATTGGCCTAGGAAATATTTGATTGATATAGACGGTTTTATTGTTTATGACCGTATTGGTGAGGGAGGATATATTGAGACTGAAAGAAAGATACAGGAATTATTAAATGAGAGAAATGAACTTTTAGAGTTGGATATGGTTGGAGAGAGTATTATAATTGTTGATGTTGATGCTCCAAAGTATAGTCAGATAAAGACCCCTGAGCTTTATTTTGGATACGAATTCCAAAGAGACCAGCTTGGAAATGGGGAAGGTTGGGTTCCTGAGCAAGTTGTTAGTTATGAAATTCCAGAGAGTATTGAAGAGAATAAGTTTTATCTTAGTGGAGATTGGAAAAATAATGGTGATAATATGGAGTTGGTTAGTGTAGAAGGTAAGATTGTTTTGAAGTATAATTCGAAGAAGATTAACTTTGTTGCTGGTTCTTCTGGGGTTAAAATGGTTGACGTTGTTGTTGATGGGGAGGCCTTAGATAGTATTGAGGTATCAGATTATGATTTGTATGAACTAGCCGATAAGGATTATTCTGAACATTTGATTGAAATTGGAGTTCCAGAAGGAGTGAAGGTTTACGCATTTACTTTTGGATAGATATTGAGAAGCTAGGAGTGAATTTTAGGGTTTTGTTGGGAAGTGCAGAAGGTTAAGAGTTGTTTAAATAATCTATATTCTTCAGTATACTCTTTTTTATATATATGATGCCGCTTTTTGTAGAAATAAACTTGGGGGTTTTAAATTTGAAAAAATCAATAATTAATACTTTATTATTTTTAGTTATTCTAACAATGCTTTCGGTGTTTGTTAGCGCAGAAGGTTGGTGGAACAATGATTGGAGCTATAGAAATGAGCTTACAATCAATGCAGATAAAATTGATGCAGATATTGTGGATTTTCCAGTTTTAGTTTATTTGAGTGATGCAAATGTTGATTTTAATAATATTAATATTGATGGAAGTGATTTGAGGTTTATTTCTAATGGTGTTTCTTTAGATTATGAAATTGAAAAAATAGAGATTAATAATACATGGGTTTGGGTGAGATTGTCTAATGTTAGTTCTTCTGTTGATACCGTTTTTTATGTTTACTATGGTAATGGTAATGCTACTGATGCTCAGAATCCAACTGGTGTTTGGAATAGTGATTTCTTAACTGTTCAACATTTAGAAGATGATCCCAGTTCAACAATTGTGGGTTCAACATCTAATGCTCATGTTGGCAATCCTTTTGGTGGGATGACAATTGCTAATCAAGTTGATGCTGTTGTTGGAGATGGAATTGTTTTTGATGGTAGTGATGATTCTATAGACTTTCCAGGATCTATTGACCCGGACAACTATAATGATGGATTTAGTGTTTCTTTTTGGATGAGACAAGATCAATTGACGAATTTTGCAGAACCAATAATGTGGGATCTTGATCCAGGGGGACAAGTTTTAGTGGTTTTTGAGAATAATAGAATCAGTTATGCATTTGGGGCTAAATATTACAGCGAGATTGCAACATTCAATACTGGGGAATGGTATAATTTTGTTATAATTCATAACAACACTAAAGACAGAATGTATATTAATGGAGTTATGGTGCATGAAGCTTCGAGTGGAACTTTAACAGCTACAGCGCCTAGTTTTAATATAGCTAGACACACCACATATTCAAATTATTATTTAGCAGGAACTATGGATGAACTAAGAGTAATTGGAAATGACTTAAGTTCAGAAGAAGTTAAGGCTTACTATGAATCTGATGTTGACGATCTTCTTGATTTTGGTTCTATTGAGAATGGAAATCTATCTGATCTAGCGATAAGTAATATTGTTTATGAACCGGCTAATCCGTATGTTAATGATATTGTGCAGGTTAATGTTACTGTGACAAATTTAGGGTTTGTTCCCATAAATTCTTTCGATTGGATTTATGACTTTGATTATGGTGGAGAATCAATAAGTGTTTTAAACAATGGGGATGAAATGTTGATAACTTTGGAGCATAATTACAGTTATGGGGGAGATTATACTTTCTACTTTGAGCTTGATCCATTTAATAATATTACAGAGCTTAATGAGACGAATAATGTTGTTATGGAAAATATATTTGTTAATGGGACTGTTGATTTAATACCTTCTCTTGTGTCTCTTCAAAGAAATAAGATAGATCCAAGGAATGTAACATTTACTGTTATGGTGAATAATACAGGAAATATGTATATTGATGGGGTCTCTTACAATATGGACTTTGGTGATTTTACTGGTTATGGGGCGTTAATATCTGAGAGGATTAATGCTGAGGACTTTATTATAATTAATGTTAGTCATTCTTATTCTGATTTTGGTACATATGATATTGATTTTGAGATTGATAATCTTAGTTTGATTATTGAAACAAATGAGAGCAATAATGTTATTGAAGATATTTCTTATGTTGAAAGGCTATTTGTTGATGGATTGACTGTTATAGGGAATACTGTTGATGTTTACTTGTATGACTGGGATAATCCTTTTATTGAATACGCACTTTTGGCATCTACTGGAACTACTCCTGGGATAAACTTGTCCGATGGTAGGGTAATTCCTCTGAATAGCGACGAGATATTCTCTAAGATGAGGCATAATTCTTCTACACTTGGGTTTGTTAATGCTAATAGTACTCTGGATTCTAATGGTGAAGCTGTAGTTACATGGAATATCCCTTTTAGAAGTGGCTATGTTGGAGAGAAGGTTTACTTTGCATTTGTGGCGTATAATGGGACTATGGTGAAACCTGATAAGGTTTATTCTATATCTTCTGCAATTCCTGTTGAATTGTGGGAGTATTAGATAGGGATGTACTAAAGATTTATTAATATTATAGTCCATTCGTCCATATATGGTAACATTGATTCTTTCAGGGGGTGGAGATGCACCCGATACTGAGGTCTTAGACAAACTTTTTATTAGCATGTTAAATGGAAAGAAAATCCTATACGTGCCAATTGCATGGAAGAGTGGGGATTTTGAGAGTTGTAAGGAATGGTTCACTTCAACGTATTCTAATTTAGGATTCACTAATTTTGAGATGTGGACAGATATTAGGGATAAGAAATTTGATGACTTGGAATCTTTTGGAGGGATATACATTGGAGGAGGAAATACTTTTTCATTACTTAATGAATTAAAGGATTCTAAATTCTATGAATTGTTAGAGAAATTTTTGGATAGTGGTAGACCTGTTTTTGGTGGAAGCGCTGGAGCAATTATCTTTGGAAAAAGTATTGAAACTGCAGGTTATGGAACTGATCCTGACTCAAATGATATTGAATTAGAGGACTTTTCGGGATTTAATTTTGTTAATGGTTATTCTATTCAGTGCCATTATGAAGAAGATCAAGATGATGAACTAATTGAGTTTTCTAAATCTAAGAGTATTATTGCATTATCTGAAAAATCTGGAATTCTAGTAAAGAATGATGAATTGGAAGTAGTTGGTTTTGAACCTGCATATGTTTTTAGGAATGGAATAAAGACTGAGTTTAAAGTTGGTTCAATGATCTTCTAAGAGACCATACATTAATAAAACTCGATTGTTTCTAAAAATTAAGAGGGAAAAATGCAAAAACTAAAAGAATTAGTTAATTTGTGGGATGTTGGAGAACTTCTATCCTTTAAGAAGGTAAAAAAAGGTGTTGTTAACACTAACTGGATTATAAAAACATCATCTGGAAAATATATTCTTAGGAAACTTGGTAGTAATAAAAAACCTTCAGAACTTAGTTTTGAATTTAAATATTTAGATTATTTGAATAATAAGAAGTTCCCTTATAGAGTTCCTTTGCCGATAAAAAATAAGAAAGGAAAACTTGTTGTCAATAAAGGTGGCTCATATTTTTGGATTTATGAATTTATTGATGGAAGAGATATAATAAGATTCAATTATCCCGAATTAAAAGAATGTGCCAAAATGATGGCATCTTATCATAAGCTCATAGAAAAATCTGGATTAAACAATAATGTTTCTTGTAGTGACTTTGCAAAAGAAGAGATTCTAGAGGAAATAAAATCTTTTAGAAAAGATATAGGTGGTTCTCCTAAAGATAAAAAAGAGAAAATATTTTTGGAGGAATCTGAGAAACTCATAAAGTTATTTGAGGGGTTAGATGTAAAGGGTTATTCTAAACTAAAGAAATATCCATTACATAGAGACATAAATCCTGAGAATACATTGTGGGTGAAGAAAAAACTAGTTGGATTAATAGACTTTGAAAATGTAGGCGAGATAAAAGATGCCTTAATTAAAGATATTGCTGGAATGTTACAATATTCTTGTAGAGATAGAAAAAATAAGTATAAACTGGACTTAAAACTTGTGAAGTTCTTTCTGAAGGAGTATAAAAAATATCATCCTCTTTCAAAAAATGAGATTAGTTTTATTCCTTCCTTAATTATTGCTGGGGCGATAGAAGATTTTTCTTATTCATACTGGATGTTACTAAATGATCCTGAAAGAGCTAAGCTTTATAGATTAAAATTATACTCTAAGGTTGCTCAATGGCATAACGAACATAAGGCAGAGATGCTTGAGAAAATAGTTTGCTAGGAGTGAATTTAGCTTATTTGTGTATGTGAGCAGCTGGGAATAATTAATAAATAAGAGAGATAGTATTAATATCATGGGCGTTAAAACAAGATTTAAAAGATCTTTTTTTGAAGAGGTGTGTAGAGAGTATAACCTTGGTTCTTTGAGGAGTTATTCTAATTTTGACTTGGGTTGTGTTCAGACAAATATCTTATTAAAAACCTCATTAGGTAAGTATGTGTTTAGATATTATGAAATTCGTACCCTTGATCATATTCAATTTGAGGTTAGTTTACTAGATTATTTATCAAAACATAATTTCTTAACTCCTTCTCCATTGAAATGTAATTCTGGAAAATTCATTACAAGTCATAAGAGTAAATTTTATGCAGTTTTTGATTATATTCCAGGAAAACATAGAAAAAGACTTTCTAGTAAGGCACTGAATAATCTCTTGAAAGAATTAGCTAAACTCCATAATATTACTGAATGTTATCGGTTGAAAGGTTATAATTATCGCGAAGGACATGATGTTGCTTATGTTTTAAAAGAATGTTCTTTGATTCATAAAAAAATGAATAATCAACTTTCTAAAGAACGTTTAAAGATAATAAAAGATAATTTGAATAAGTTAGAGTTTCCTAAGAGTTTGTCTTTAGGAATAGTTCATGCCGATTATAATTTGAGTAATTTAAAATTTGAAAAAGATAAAATTTCTGGAGTTTTAGATTTTGATGATGCTTGTTATACCCATTTAAATTACGATGTTGCTTCACAAATTTGGTATTTAGCTTGGAAGAGAGATAAGATATTTGATAAAAAAAGAGCTAGGAAAATTATCAAAATCTATGAAAAATATAGGCCCCTTTCTAAAGTTGAGAAAAAACATTTATTTGATTCTTTGGCTATCTTGATACTTACACATATGACTTGGTCTTTTGAAGGTAAAGGAAGGCACTTTGATTACTACCTGAAACGTCTTAATTGGTTGATGAATATTGGGAGAGAGAAGTTTAGCTCTTATCTTTAATAATTAGTGGCTAGGAGTGAATTTTAGTGTTTTGTGTATGTGAGCAGTGGAAGGGGAGTTCTAGTGGCGTTGTTTTAAGAGAAATCATTAAATAATTCTTATTATTAGAAACCCCGTGGTGAAATTAAAAGAGTATTCATTAGAAAAAATAAAAGAAATAATTTCTTTTGAAAAAGATTTTAGAGATTTAAATAGTTGGAAATTTGAACATATCCCTCTTGGAGAAATGGAACATACCTACAAACTATCTAAGGGAAATAAAAAATATTTTTTGAAAGAATTAAAACCTCATGAAGCTCAAATGGAATATTTTTTAGTTAAATTGCGATTAAGGGACTTGCCTTTTTCATTATATCCTAAACTTTTAAAACAAAAAATATTGATTAGAAGATTCATTGTTGGTAGAATGTTGAGAAGTAAGAATATTGATTTGAAACTTATTAAAGATTTTGTAAATATGAGAAATAAGATGAATGATAAAAAATATTTTGATAAATACAATATTCTAAAATTAAATAACTATAGCCAAAAAGATAATGGATTTTATGAAAAAGACTTAGAAGGGAGTTTCTCAAAAGCAATGAGCGTATTAAACAAATTAAACAAATATCATTTAAATGAAGTTGAAAATTTTAAAAGGATATTAAACTATCTTAAGGGGAATAAGAAGAGTATTAACAAAGATTTTGTAAATATGCCTTTTGCTAAACAGCACCAAGATTTTAGGGAAGATAATATAATCATTGAAAAAGGCAGACATAAGCTGATTGATTGGGGTTCTGCATATGGATATAATCCATTTATGTATGATGTTGCGCCATTTTTAATTAATAATGCTCAAGCATTAAAAATTTATGTGAAAAATTCTAAAAATTGCAAAGGGGTTTCAAAGGAACAAATTTCAAGATGGCTTTATGTTGCCTTGGCTGCTAGATTCTTGGATATTATTATGTCTAGATTACACTTTAGTGAGAATAGAACTAATACTAAAGCAGATTGTAAAAAGTATCTTGCTTATGAGTATAAGACTTATAAAAAGTTATTAGATTGCTAGGAGTGCATAAGCCGCCTTCTGTAGATTTTCTTTTTATTCAAAAGAGGAAATCTTTCCAACATTCTACTTAGCGCTCAAAGAGCTTGCACCAACCAGGGCTCGTTGTTTCATCGTTCCCTTTATGCACGCTCGACTGGTTAACTTGCCTTTCTCGCGAAAGACGTCAGGTATCATTACATACCTAGAGTGTTTAAACTCTGCAATCTCATCGCTTAACACATAAAGGACGTGTTGTTTCTGGACGGTTGCCATCCATTTCTGAATCTTCTTACGAAGTGGCCTATAAATGGTGGGCGGACTTTCCTCAGTGCGGACACCGGTTGTTGGATGACACTCCTAGCTAATTTGAGA
>JABIKK010000006.1 GCA_018655015.1 Candidatus Woesearchaeota archaeon
TAATGCTCCAATCGCTACAAGTACTACCAATAAAGCCCATCCGTATGTCATCAGGAACTCCATTGCTGCTTGTCCTTTTCTTTCGACCATAATTAAAACCTCCTTTTTGTTCTTGTATGATCATTATCTATTTCTAGATATCTTGAAATTGTTGTAAATAGTATATAAGCTTAACTTAGATGCTGTTATCACTATAGCTGAATAAAATAAAACTTTGAATTTCAGGGATGCCATTCAACTTAAGGTTGTTGATAAGAGTAAGAATTAGTTATTAGAAAGACTTTTATATTGTTTTTAATCTAGATTTTATACAATGACAAGAGTTGATTGTATTCATCATCAGTGAAAGAGATTTAGTTAGCTTTTGCTCTTGTGTTCTTGAAAAATCTTATAAACCTAGTTTGGAGATTATTCGAGATTATGACGGCCGTGGTTTAATGGTAGAATACAGGATTGTGGATCCTGTGACGCGAGTTCGATTCTCGCCGGCCGTCCTTTCTTTTGGAGATAGAAAATGGAATTGAAAAGAGCTAAGGGGACGAGGGATTTTTTACCCGAAGAAAAGATTTCTAGAAATGAAGTTGTTGATATTCTTAAGGGGACTTTTGAGAGGTATGGATTTAATCCTTTAGAAACTCCTTCTTTGGAAATGATGGATGTTCTTGGTTCCAAATATGCTGGTGGTGCAGAAATATTAAAAGAAACTTTTAATTTGAAAGATCAAGGTGGAAGAGAACTAGGGTTAAGGTATGACTTGACTGTTCCTTTTGCTAGAGTTATTGCAATGAACAAGGGCTTGAGAATGCCTTTCAAGAGATATGCAATTGATAGGGTTTTTAGAGATGGGCCATTAAAGCTAGGAAGATACAGAGAGTTTTGGCAATGCGATGTGGATGTTGTTGGGTGTAATAGCTTTGTTGCAGAGGTTGAATTATTTAACATAGCTAAAGATGTGTTCAGTGAAATTGGTTTAGATGTTGTGATCAAGGTTAATGATAGAAGATTATTGGATGCCGTTATTGAGAATGTAGGTGTTGATAAGGATCAAGTTAATGAGGTTATATTGGTTATTGATAAATTAGAAAAAGTTGGAGTTGAAGCTGTTAAGAAAGAATTAATTGATTCTGTAGGTATTGACGTTAAAGTTTGCGACCTTTTGTTGGAAATTGTTCTTTGTAAGGGATCTAATCAAGATAAGTTAAAGATTGTTTCTAATTCTGTTAAAAATAATGAAGGGTTTAATAATTTGGATAAGATTTTTAGTGAAGTTGATTTTTTAGAATTTTCACCTTCTTTGGCTAGAGGTCTAACTTACTATACTGGGACTGTATTTGAAGTTTTTTTGAAGGATAGAAAGGTGCGCTCTAGTTTGAGTGCTGGTGGAAGGTATGATAAACTAATTGGAGATTTAGTTGGAGATGGAAGAGAATATCCTGCAGTTGGTATTTCGTTTGGTTTGGATGTTATTAACGAAGCTCTGAAGATTAAAAATGAAGGAAAAGAATCAAAAAAAACTGTTGTTGATATTTATGTTGTTTCCATTGGTTGTTCTGATGAATCTCGAAAGATTGTTCAGAAGTTTAGGAGTGGAAAATTGAAAGTAGACATTGATCTTCTGGAGAGAGGTGTTTCTAAGAATTTAGATTATGCTTCTAAGGCAGGAATTAAATATGTTGTTTTTGTAGGTAAGAAGGAACTAGAAGCTAAGAAAGTTAAGTTAAAAAATATGGTTTCTGGTGATGAGAAAATGCTTACAGTGAATGAGTGTTTTAAGTTTTTGACTAATGAGCTAATCCATTAAAGTTATTTTAATGTCTCCAAATGCTTTTTCTTGATCTAATTCTATTTTGTGTTGATTGCATAAATGTAATAATGGGATAAATGTTGTTACTTTATCTTCTTTTGAATCAGTTTCTAGTAGTTCTGAGAAGTTAAGAATTTCTTTCTTTTTGAACATGTAGATTATTTTTTCATATACTGATTTGATTAAGTCTGAAATGTTGTAAACATTTTTTGGAAGAACTGCTTCTTGTATTACTGGTTCTTCATATATTCTTCTTATTCTTCTTCTTTCATCTACTTCAAGGGCCTTTTCCAATGCACTCATTAGTTCATTTAAACTGACTTGTCTTTTTCTTGATTGGGGCGATTTTACCATTAATTTTGGAATGTCTTTTCCATCGATTGCATATTTGTAATCATTTTCATCTTCAAGTAATAAGTCATCATCTGCAGGGTAAAGTACGCTGTCGAATTCAGCAATATGTTCATTGAGTAATCTGTCTGATTTCATTCTTAATAGAAGTGCGGATGCAAGAACCATTTTTCCAGAAATGAAGAAATTATGTTCCTTTAGATTTTTTATGGCACTAATGTACCTTCCTGATAGTTTGCTTAAGTCAACATTCCAAGGATCCATTTCACCACTTTTAACTAGTTCATAGATAATTGTCTGCCATGTCACCTCATTTTTTTTAACTAGAAGGTCATATATTCTGTCTTCCATCGGCTTTAAAAGCTAAAATTAGTATTTAAGCTTTCTTGGAGCATTTGAGCTAGTTTCTTTTTGTTACTATTCCAGGATAGTTACAATCGAAACATTTAAATATGGGTTTTGTTGTTATATTTATATCACCTCTTTTTCCCCAGGAAGAAACTTTCGGGTCTCTTCCTAGGGTTTTATTAAAAAATAGCTATGCTTATGCTATTAGAAATTCTTCTTCTTTGCCTTGCTTAATTTGTCTGAAGCTTCGTCTGTATTGAAGATTTTTTTGGCTAAATTTGAGATTGTGTTCATACTAAAATTTGACCCTAGGTGAGGATGTCCTTTTCTATAAATATACGGATCTTTTATACTATCTTCACTCTTGTTTTGCTCAGGAACTATTTCTTGAGGTTGTTTATTCATTGAAAGTTTTTGTAATAAGTCTTCATTTGTTTCATGTTGAATTTGAGTTTCCTGTTTAGGTTCTTCTTGTATTGTTTCAGGTTGTTGAATCGGTTCTTGTATAATATCCTCTTGTATAGTTTCATAAACCTGAGTTTCTGCTTGTTGTATTGGTTTAGGTTGTTGAATAGTCTCTTCTTGAATTTGAGCTGAGACTGATTCAGTTTCTTGAACTGGTTGTGGGGCGATCTCTTTTTGTTCTAATTTCTGTTGCGATTCCTGTGCGTTTTTTATAAAAATGTCCATGTCACTTTCTGCAGGCTTTTGCCCAGTTGAAATTGTTCTAATTAGTTCTTCTTGTGTTTTTTTGAAATCTAATTCTTCCTGTGTTTCTATTTTGAGTTCTTCTTGTACTGATTGTTGAACAATCTCTTCTTGTATTGGCTCTTGTATAATCTCTTCTTGTACAGGTTCGGGAGTTGGTTCATAAACCTGAGTTTCTGCTTGTTGTACTGGTTCAGGTTGTTGGATTGTTTCTTGAGTAACTTCTTCTTGAACTTGTTCAGGAGTTGTTTCTATTTCTTGAACTGGCTCTGAAATTGGTTCAATGTTTTGTTCAGAAATTTGATTTTCCAGTTTAGGTTCTGGTAATGAAGGAGTTTGTTCTCTTAGTTGTTCCATGGGTATGCCAGAGATATCTTTAATGTCCTCTAGAATTTCTTCAGATTCTTCTTCAGAAAGTGTTTCTTTTTCCACTTCGTCTTTTGGATCGTCTTCGTACTTTTCGTCTTCTTCATCTTCTGACTCATCATCCTCGTATTCTTCATCTTCGTCAAGAGGTTCTTCATCATCAGATTCTTCCTCATCAACAACTTCGTATTCTTCCATCTCTTTTGGATCAATAGGATTACCATCTTCATCAACATATTCGTATTCTTCACTTTTTTCTTCGGTGATTTCTTCGTCAATGGATTCCTCTTTAGGTGAATCGTTTAGTTCTTCAGAATTATATTCCCTGTTCTCGGGGTTATCACCTAAATTCATGTTTGCAAACTTCTTTTTTTGGTTTATATAGATTATTGTTGCCCATTAGGCTTTTTATAAAAATAAGGATTATTCTTCCTTAGGTTCTGCCTTTTTGAATTCAGTGTATCCGCTCTTTCCACAAGTTTTTCTGTTCTTGTGTGTAGCCATGAATATCCCTGGTCCTTCCTTAGGTGATGTTGGGTTTTTCCTAATTAGTTTTCCATCTTTAACTTCATACATCTTCCATCTTTGTGAAGGTTGTTTGTTTTTTACTTGTTTTTTTGCCATTTTTATTCTTCCTTAACTTCTTCTTTTTGAGCTTCTTCCTTAACTTCAGCTACAGGTTCTTCCTTAACCGGTTCTGGTTTTGGCTCTTCCTTGGAAGCTTCTGCTTCTTTTTTCTTAGCTTCGTGAGCAGCTTTTATTTCTGCTTGGATTATTTTCTTTTTGTTAATTTTTTCGATTGTGTCTTTTGATTTCTCATCTTCATAGATGTAAGCTTTAACTTTTGCAGTATTGCTTCCAAATTCATCTTCTATCTTTTTTATAGATATTAATTTTTCATCTACTTTTGTAGCATCAGCAACAGCTTTTGCAATATCTTCTGTTTTAGGAGTCGCTTTTTTTAGATGGTCTATTTCCAAAATTACTTCTCTTCTTTTCATTAAAGATTGAGTTTTTTCTAAGATTATTTTTGTAGTCATTTTACTTTAATTGCATATTCTCCTTTTGCTTTGATTTCTACTTTTTGTGCTACTTCTGATTTTTCTGAATTGCTTACAAATATTCTGCCTTTCCAAGATTCACTGAATTGGTTTCCCTTACACAATGGACATGTTGGTCCTTCAACAAATATTCTGCATGTTTTACAAACTTTTCTCATTTTTTAGGTTCTGCCTTTTTTACTTTCTTGGTTTTATTAACATCATCTTTTATCCATTTAGCTGCACCTAACCTATGTTGACGCATTGTTAATCCTATTTTTGGATTACTCATGTCTTTGTATGATGCTGCAATTATTTTAGCTCTACAAACTTCACCAACTTTTAGGATTTTTTTACTTTCTTTTCCAGTTAGTACGTTTGTTTTTGAGAATGAAACGAAGTCATCCATTGTTTGTGAAATATGAATCATCCCATCAATTGGACCCATTGTCATGAATGCACCAAAGTCGCTTATCTCTGTGATATTTCCCATAACTATTTCGTTTAGTTCTGGTCTGAATGTTAAAACTTTGTAAGTTGTGTCATAGTATGCTGCTCCATCGCCAGGAATTATAATTCCTTCTCCAACGTTTAGAACTTCTGTTACACCCATTACTACCCCTAGATCTTTTGAAACAAAGTTTTCAAATTCACCATTTAGACTTCTAAGTATGGCCTCTTGAGTGTCATTTGCGAATTCCTTTGGCGGAACTCTTATGTGACTTCTAACTTCCAGTTCGTAGAACATTCTTTTTTGCCTCAAATGCCTTAATTTACTAGCTTAAGGTATCTTTTTTGTCTTATCGTAATTAGCCTTGCATTTCTCTTTTTAAGCTTTTCTTTGAGCTTTTTATCTTGTGTTGCGATAATATCTTCTGGATTGGCCTCCGCATGAGATATTAGAAGAGAATCTACATTTGTATCCATTGTGGTTTTGATGGGTTTTGCCTTGATGTTTTCAAGGATTGAAATTGCTAGTTTTTCTAAGGGTTTGTTCTTTAGTTCATCTATTGTTTTGTCTATATAGAATAGGGAGTATGATTCTTCTAAGATGTTCTTCAACTCTTGAACGATATCTATTTTGAATTCCAAGCATGTTAGTATGAAACATGTGTCCATTACTACTTTTTTCATTACTTTTAACTCTTGAAGAACATTTAAATAACTGTTTGTTGATGTGATTTGGTATGAGGTGGGGTAAGAAAGCTCAAGGAGCTATGGAATTTTTAATGACCTATGGCTGGGCCCTTTTGATAGTCCTTGTAGCGATTGGTACATTGGTGATTTACTTTGGTGTTGATTCTAATTTTTTAGCTAATGAGGGCTGTTATATGCAACCTGGATTTTTTTGTAGTGATCATAGAGCTGATGAAGGTTCTGTGATGGTGAATGTTGCTAACTCTCTTGGAAGGGATTTAGCAGAAGTTTCTGTTTCACATGTAAGTTGTTCTTTGGATTCGGATAATCCTTCTCTCGATGACGATGATGAAGTTTTCTTGACGGTAAAGGATTGTAGTTTTGGAGTAGCAGGAGATTATCTTGATGAACAATTAAATTTAACTTATCGTTTTTTAGATAGTACGATCTATCACTCAAGTGATTTTAAGATTGGTGCAATAATTGAAGGCGGAAATTCTCAAGGAATTGGTGGCGGTGGAAATTCAGAAGGTGGAAATCCTGGGGGATCTGGAACTGGTTATCAGTCTGACAACCAAACAGTTTTATTATTGAAGTTTGAAGAAAATTCTGGAACTGTTGCTTATGATTCTAGTAGTTATGGTAATGATGGAACTCTTAATGGAGATGCATTCCGAGGTGCAGGATACTTTGGCACAGGTATTGAGTTAGATGGCGATGAAGATTTTGTTAAATCTCTTGATGCAGATTCTTTAGATTTTCCAACAGAAAGCTTTACTGTTGAACTCTGGATAAAAACGAGTGTAAGCAATCTAGATTCAGTAATTTACAAAAAAGGTACTAGGGGTTATGCTTTAGGAATTATTGGGGGAATGCCAGCTTTTGAGGTTAGAGATAATTCCGGATTTGTTCGATTAATTGCAAGTGCACCCATTGACGACGACACTTGGCATCATGTAGCGTTTGTAATTGATAGAGACTTAAATGAAATGAGATCTTATACAGACGGTCTTTCTGGATCAACAATAGATATTTCAAGTATTGGAGATATTGACAATTCTATTGCCCTCAAGGTAGGTAAGGGGTTAAACGAATTGACAGGAACTTTAGATGAAGTAAGAATTTCTGATTTTGCAAGATATTAGGAAGAAATTTAAACTAGAATTCTTATGATTTTTTATGAAAGAAATAACTGATGAAAAATTGGATAAATATTTTGATATAACTGCTAGGGCTCTTGAAATGGCCAAGAAAGCTCCTCAAAAATTAGAAGTCGAAAGTGCACGTGAGGACTTTTTAGACATGATTGAAAGATATGTGAGTGACGCTAAACATTTTAGGGGTAAGGAAGATTATGTTAATGCTTTTGCTGCAGTGAGCTATGCACATGGATGGTTGGATGCTGGTGCGAGAATTGGTTTGTGGGATGTTAAGGATTCTACTTTATTTACAGTTGATGAGTAATTATTTAAATAAGAATGCTGTTCTTTTTGTATGAAGATTGAGGTGATGAGTATTGGAGGTAGTCTCCTTTTCAAAAACGGAGAGATTAACCATTCTTATGTTAGAGATTTGAAAAAGTTTTTGAATTCTTTTAAAGATAGAAAATTTGTTTTAGTAATTGGTGGTGGGATTGTTGCTAGAAGTTATATTAATGCTTTGGAGAAACTTGGTGCTAGTAAAGATGTAATGTCTAGGTTTGGAATTGGTGTTACAAGAACGAACGCAAGGTTGATTGCAAATATCATTGGGAAGGATGCAAATATCCGTGACTTGCCTAAGACTCTGAAACACGTTAAGGGTTATTTGAGGAAGCATAGAATTGTTTGCTGCGGTGCCTTGAGATATGAACCTGACCAAACAAGCGATGGGACTGCTGCGCAAATTGCAGGATTTTTAGGAACTAGGTTTATTAATGTTACAAATGTTAAAGGATTGTATACAAAAGATCCTCATAAATTTAAGGGTGCGAAGTTAATTTCTAAAGTGTCATATTCCGAATTTAGTAAAATTGTTAATAAAATAAAATATCATCCTGGACAGCATTTTATTCTGGATCAACATGCCGCTATTACGATTAAGAAAAATAAAATTAAAACTTATGTTGTTGGCAAGAGTCTGGTGAATTTAAGGAATTTGCTCAAAGGTAAAAAGTTTGTAGGAACAACTATCAATTAACCTCAAAAGGGTTTTAAATGATAATATTTTCTAAATATGGTGAAAGTAATTGCTGTGACTGGAAGTGCTGGGACTGGTAAGAGTACCTATGCTAAGAAGTTGGCTAAGGCCAAAGGTTATTTGTACTTTGATGTTGGAAATTTTATTAAGAAATATAAGATTTATGATTCCTATGATAAAAAGTTTAAGACTTATTTAGTGGATGTTGATGTTTTAGTTAAGGTTTTGAGTGAAACTGTTAAGGGGATTTCCAAGGAAGGTTGGAAAGGAATTGTTTTGGATGGACATTTGAGCCATTATCTTAGTTCTAAATTGGTCGATTACGTTGTGGTTGTTAGATGTGATATCAAAACCTTGAGAAAGAGGTTAGAAAGGAGAAAATATAGTAAAAAGAAAATTGAAGAGAATGTTGAAGCTGAGATTATGGAGACGTGTTTGATTGAAGCCAAGGAATTGAAACATAAGGTTAAGATTGTTGAGGGAAAAGGATTAAATAAATTGAAGATAAGGTAGGACTATGATTGATATTATTAAGTGTAAGTTAGATAAGGATTGTATTAATCGTGGAAAGGATTTAGGTTTTTCTGATGTTTTGAATTTAAAAGTTAAAGAAGGCGGAAGTGATGAAGCTAATAGAAAGTATGTTAGTGATACACAGAATGATGTTTTAATGAATCCTGAGCTAAAAAGTATTGGAGATAAGGTTCATTTTAGACGATCTGGATTGAATCAAGTGTTGGCTAAATTAGCTGAGAAGAATGATGTTGCAATTGGTTTTGGATTTAGTTTTGTTTTAAATGCTAATGGTATTGAAAGGGGAAAAATAATTGGTAGAATGAAACAGAATGTTAGAATTTGTAGAAAGTCTAAAACTAAGATTGTTGTTTGCTCTTACGCAAATAATGTTAAAGAAATGCGTGGTGCAAAGGATTTGCTTGCGTTTGCGAGAGTAATTGGTATGACTCCTGGCGAGGCTAAGAAATCGTTGAATTGGAAGAAAAGGGAAAAGAAGGTTAAGGTGTTGGGATGAAGTTAGAAGTTCCCTTTATTCAACAAACTACGAAATTTAATTGTGGTCCTGTGGCCTTGCAAATGATTTTTTCTTATTTGGGAGGTAGTGAGTCATTGGACATTCTTGAAGAAAAGTGCGGTATTAAGGATGGTAAAGCAGTGTCAACTCTTTCTTTGGCTATTTGCGCTAAGGAGTTAGGTTATGATGTAGAACTAAATTCTGATTCTTTTGAAATTGATGAAAGTTTAATGGACCTAGATTATTACAAAAAACATGGTGGCGTGAATTGGGCCGATGAAGTTAAAAGATTGATTGAAGAAGCTAAGGAAAAAGGTGTGAAGTTAACTGAAGGCAAATTGGAATTGAAAGATATTTTGGATAAAATCTCAGAAGAGTGCATACCTATTGCATTATTAGATTGGAATGTGATTAAAGGAAAAGAAGAATATTTAGGGCACTTTGTTCCAATTATTGGTTATGATGAAGAAAATGTTTTAGTACATAATCAGGGTATGCTAAACCCAACTAGTTTTCTTGAAATCTCTAGAGATGTTTTTGATAAAGCCAGAAATGCTAAGGGAACTGATGGCGATATTCTTTTTTTGAAGAAGTAATGTATTTCTAACTAGATTGAAAATTAATTGATAAAATAAAAATAAAAAAATGTGGTTTAACCGTTTATCCTATGATCTAAAATGTTCTTCTTTTTCCGAAACATTCCCTACAATAAACAGGTTTACCTTCTGTTGGCTTGAATGGTACTTCACATTCTTCACCACAGTCAGAACAAGTTGCCTTATGCATCTCTCTTGGACCCATATCTCTTCTTGGACCCCTGTTGTTTTGTCTAGGACCTCTGTCGTTGAAGTCGTTCATTATATTTTCCTCCGTGTGAACATTAAGTAAGAACTTTATGTTCGAAACAATCTACACTTATTGAGTATTTAAGGGTATGTTTTTTAATGGATATGTGGGAGAGATGCCCCTAAATAAGGGATTTATAGTTAGTAGTGCCCCATTTTAATTATCAGAAATCTTTATATATGCTACAATCTCTGAAAATCTCGTAAGAGAGAAGGAAGAAAGGTTTATTCTTCGTTAATAATATGCAAAAAAAGACAAAGATTAAGGTGTTAACACCTACTTTGAGAGAGAAGAAGAGATATCTTGTATATTCAGTGGACTATTTTGACTGTAAGGTCTCAGAGTCTGCTAAACTGAAGGAAACGGTGGATAACGGACTTTTGGAATTCTTAGGAACTCTTGGATATGCTAAGGCTGGAGTTATGTTTGTAAAAGGCTCTGGAAAGAAAGGTATATTAAGAGTCGATAGAAAATATGTAGATCATGTTAGAACTGGTCTTATGGCTGTAAAAAAGATGGATTCAAAAGATGTTGCGATTAGATGTCTTGGATTATCTGGAAGTGTCAATAAGGCTGATCAAATATATGAAGGTATCTAGGAGGGATGAGAGATGCAAGCAGATGAAATGAGTCACCAAGCAATGGGATATGATAGGGCAAGTACAATATTTAGTCCTGATGGTAGATTATTACAAGTTGAGTATGCAAGAAAAACTATTAGGGCAGGTTCAACTGCCGTTGGTGTAACTTGTAAAGACGGAGTTTTAATCTTAGCAGACAAGAGAGTTGTTGAAAAACTAATTGTTGGGAAATCTGTTGAAAAGATTTTTCAGATTGATGAGCATATTGGTGCGAGTGCTTCCGGAATTTTAAGTGATGGAAGGATTTTAGTTGAGAAAGCACAGGTTGCTGCACAACAACATAAAGTTACATACAATTCACCAATTAGTACAGAGACTTTAGTTAAGGACATTTGTAATACTAAACAAATGTACACTCAGGTTGGCGGTGCTAGACCTTTTGGTGTAAGTATAATGTTCATGGGTGTTGGTGACGATAGTCATATATTTGTTACAGACCCGACTGGAACTTTCTTCGAGTATAAGGCAACTGCTATCGGAGAAAAAGACGATGAAGTTAAAGCAATCTTGAATAAAGATTACAAGGAAAATATGACATTGGAACAAGCATTGAAACTAGCGATGGGAGCATTAAAGAAATCTCTCGGATCTAATTTTAATATTGGTCGAATTGATGGAGCTTGTATAAGCTCTAAAGATAAAGTACTGAGAAGATATACTAATGAGGAGTTGACAAAAGCAGCTAAATAGTTGCTTAATTAAAATGGTAGATGTAGATAGGGCAGTAATTGCAAGATTTAATAGGCAGGGAAGACATTTTGAGATCCTTGTAGATTGTGATAAAGCTCTTGAATACAAGAAAGGTAAGGAAGTTGCTTTGAATGACATTCTTGCTACAACTCAAGTATATTTTGATGTTAAAAAAGGCGAAAAAGTTTCTGATGATGATTTGAAAGCTGCTTTTGAAACTGAAAATGTTGAAGAAGCAATTAAAACGATTCTGAAGAAAGGCGAAATACAGTTAACTTCTAAGCATAGGGACGAGGAAAAAGAAAAGAAAACTAAACAAATTGTTGATATAATTCATAGGAATGCTATTGATAGCAAGACTGGATATCCTCATCCTGTTGCAAGAATTGAAACTGCGCTTGGCGAATCTAAGTTTAGCGTTGATGGGCAGAAACCTGCTGAAGAGCAAGTTGAAGATGCCTTGAAAGCTTTGAGAGAATTACTTCCAATTAAATTTGAAAGAAAGGAAGTAGCTGTGAAGATTCCTGCTGCATTTGCAGGCCAGGCAAAAGGTATAGTGCATAAGCACAAAGTCACAAAAGAAGAGTGGCTTAATGACGGTTCATATTACTCAGTTGTTGAAATACCATCCGGGATAATGGATGAGTTTTTTGATGAGTTAAATAAAATCTCTCGCGGACAAGTTGAGAGTAAAATTTTGAGAGTTATAGAATAGGAAGTGTATAAAATGGGAAAATTATTTGTAGAAGAAAGACAAATTGTAGTTCCTGGAGACAGACTAGCTTCAGGGATGGATTATCTACCTGCGGGTGGAGCATATAGAGATGGAGAAGAAATAAGATCTTCTGCCGTAGGAATATTAGGAATTAATGGAAGAGTATTAAGAGTTATTCCTCTTAATTCACATTACAGTCCAAGACCTGGAGATATGGTTATTGGGAAAATTACAGATATGACAAACTCTTTATGGTTTGCAAAAGTAGATAGTTTTAGGGATGGAATTTTAACTTTAAGAGAAGTTCCTGAATATGTTGATGATGGAGCAGACTTAACACAGTTTTATAATTTTGGCGATTATGTTTTAGCTAAAGTTGCTGCTGTTGGAAGAACAAATGTTTTGTTATCAATGAAAGGTCCAGGACTTAGGAAAATTAGTGGCGGAAGAATTGTTGAA
>JABIKK010000010.1 GCA_018655015.1 Candidatus Woesearchaeota archaeon
AACATATCTGTATGGAATCCAACTAAGGGAAGTGTAGCGTTAACACCTTCTTGATTTTCTTCATTACAAGCATCTCTTGTTGTAAAATCACAACTTCCATCTTCACTTACACAAGCACCCATTTCAAAGCTCCTACCTTGATTTAAACATTCTACTTCGGAATTAATATTTTCATCAAAAGTCATATTGATATCTTCATATTGCGAAGTTATTTGTTTACATTGAATTTGAGTTGTAAAAGAATTTTGGTTACTCAGGGTACAGCACCCTCTTTCACATTGAGGAATATTACAGTTTGTATCATCGGTCCATGAACATCCTTCTTCTTCTTCTTCACAAGAAAATTTAGGCATATTGTTAAAACAAAGTCCATCATTTTGATCAAAACCACAACCTAATTTACAAAAACTAGTTTGTTCACAGGTAGCAGCAGAACTTTGAGAACCAGGAGCACAATTAGAAGAATCTGTATAAACACAGCTTTCTCCAGAAACAGTTTCTGCACAACAAACATCTTGAGTTTGAGCTTCAACTGTATCAATTGAAGGTAAGGTAAATGTAAATGCTAGAAATGTAATTAAGAAAATCTGAAACACTGCCTTTTTCTTTAAATGTTTTTTACTGTTCGACATTAAACCACCTTATTATGCAGGCTCGCCTTGTACAAAAAATTGGAAGATATAATCATCATCCTTTATCTTTGAAATATATAATTTATCTGGATAAGGCCTTTTTTTATCAATTACAAATTGACCTTTATGTAACAACATATAAGCTAATTGATCAAATTCACCAATAGTCGTTTCTAATTCTATAATGTCCCTACTAACTGTATAAAGTGCTCCTAAAGGAACTTTTAAAGTTGTACTAAAATCATTTTCTTCAACAGATAAATCTCCTTTTTGAATTTTAATGGGCATTATAACACTAACAATAGATTGATAATCCCCAATATCAACTTCAACATCAATGTTTCCTTTTGTTAATGTTGCACCTCTTGCAAATCCTTTATTCACATTAATACAACTACTTAGTCCTTGTTTAATTGCTTGAGACAATTGTAATTCCATTTCACTCAATGTCAAATAACGATTATAACAAACTGGAACATTTTCCATGTTGTAACATAAATAGCTTACAGAAACTCCGCCAACATTCCTAAATGTATCTTCGGGAGTAGATAAATAACCGCCTTGCAATCCTATCCTTTCAAAATATTCTGGAGCAATGTCATCAACACACTCTTCAATATGATCACTTATTGGTTCCAAACCAACTTGATTTAATTTATCAATAGAAACGGGTCCAAATAAAAATTGAGATCTTGCATAACTTAACAAAACAACAACTGCAACAATAACTAAACCTAAAACAATGAAAGTCGTAGCTTGACCTCTCCTTGATTTCCCTTCAAAATTTAGAATATTTTCCCTTCTTTTTTTCTGCATGTATCAATACACCCCGTCTTTTAATTTTAGCCCATTCAACCTATATAAAGATTCCTTTTGGAAAGCCATCTAAGCCCCATTATATACGGTTATTGTGTCGCCCACATTCATATAGGCATCATAACATTTGATATAATAAATATCTTCAACAAACGCTAAACTATGTTCTTTAACCATCACTCCAGACATTTCAAAACCGTCACCAATAGTAAAATATTGATTGTCTACACTGTATTCACAAGTGCTTGCTTCATTTGTAATCAAATATAAATTTCCACCTTGAGAATATAAATTGTCAACAACTGGGGGATTAGTATCTACATCAATTGTAATACTCATAACATCATCAACTTCATTTTGAGCAACATCTTCACAAAATATACTATATTCATATGTCCCTGCAGTCCTATTTTGCTGTTG
This sequence comes from Candidatus Woesearchaeota archaeon, assembly GCA_018655015.1. Lineage (GTDB taxonomy): Archaea > Nanobdellota > Nanobdellia > SCGC-AAA011-G17 > UBA489 > JABIKK01. Next base: position 1,869 of record JABIKK010000010.1, read on the forward strand.
CACATGCGAACTTCCACCTGTATTAAAAAATTCGATACCATTGTAGTAACAAACAGCATTTCCACTATCTGCCCCGCCACTTGTAACAACTCTCAAATCAAAAGTAGGAGTGTAATAAGTTCCATTTTCAGGTTCCAAACTAATTATTTCTAATTCTGAACTGCCCATTAAAATAAATTCGTCGCCACTAACTCTCCTATTTCCCGCTAAATCTTCACACCTAAGATAATAAAGATTGGCTACACCCTCACCACTTTCTAAATTAGAAAGGATCCCCATACATTCGTCTGAATCTCCACAAACAAATGTTTGGTTAACACTAACTTCTTCTAAGTCAGCATCAAAATTCTTATTCCACCAACATGTTGAAACAGGTTCACTAAGGGTTAAGTCCAATCTAGTTTCATTAGTCCCATGTTTTAGATAAGCTCCATCCAATATACTCGTTGAAAGTATTTGTGGAGGTTGTATATCTGGTTCATTACTAGTTGTAAACTTGATTAAATAGTCTATTTCATTTGGGTTTCCCGCTAGATCTTCACACCTTACATAATACTCATAAGTTGTTCCACCAATAAAATATCCAGTAATATTTTTTTGTTTAGAAAATTGATATTCTCCAAAAACAGTATCCATTTCTTCATAGGTCGTTCCATATTGAGTATCATACCTACACTGAGAGTTTTCATTTAATTCGATTCCAAAATTAAATATGTCATTGTAACTAACTTCTTGATCAATTACATATCCATTAGAAGTATGTTGGAAGGTGTAAGGTTCAGGAATAATAACTTCCCAAGGTTCAATATAAGGAGGATTCGGATCATTAGGATATTCATTTACACATGCTTGAAAAGGAGTTCCTTCATTAATCAAACCGCAAGAAGTTCCTAAACTTTTACACCTATATTCTCCACAAGCAACAGGAATATCGTAAACTTCTCCATCATATCTTGTATCTTCGTTACACTTTTCACAATCATCTCCACCACCTGGAGCAGTGAATGGCTTACATTTAACAGTTATTGTTTTGTCTTTTGTTTTCATTCCAATTAGATGTTTAACAATAAAATCTCCAATTTCTGCTCCAAAAATAATTGAAGCAATAACTATAACTACAACAAGTGCACCTCCCCACCCTCCAGTGCCAATCATAAATGGAAGGTAAAAAGCCATGTTAGTCCCAAAAAGAACAATACCTGCAGTTATTGTAAAATAAACTGTACTTACCACGCTAGCAATAGTGTCTAAATTATTAATTAACACCTCATCCTTAGAAATGCTTAAGGCTTTTAATCCACCAAAGATTCCTTCAGCGTTTTTCCATTCTTCAATATTTGAAGCAGGAACTTTTTTTGGAGTTGCACCTTTCTCAACGAATCCAGTCCACTTTACAGAAAGCCCCTTCCCAGAATATTCTTCAATGACATTTACATCTGCACCACAATCTCCAAACATTTGACAATATTCTGCAGCTTCTCCAATAAATGCTTCTTCTTCACATTCTTTATTTACTTCGGATTTATAACTTCCACCATGCCAACCCTTCTGATAAATTACCTTACAACTAGTCTTGCCTTTTTTACACTCGTCCTTATTTTCCCCGTCCCAAAATTTAGAACCTTTATCTACGGTTGTAGAAGAAATTAATTTTAATTCTTCATTTTCAAAATCAGATTCTCCAGGATGAACAAAACTATCATTAACATTAGTTTCATTTAACTTATCTAAATCTATTTTTGGAAAATCATCAATATTTGAACAACTCCCAAATGAAAACAAATCTCCGTTAATTTCAGTATTACCTTGAACACAAATTTGTTCCCTAAAATCCTTACACTCTTCAACAACTTCTTCTCCATCCCTACAAATATGTCTATAATGTCTACTTCCAGGCCTATCATAAAAATTACCAGAAGGACCATCATAAGTGCACCAACTTTCCCCATTAATTCTATGTCCTCCCATTGAAGGATCATGAGTATTATCAATAAAATCAACTGTGTCTTCACAATCAACACTTTCACAAGAAGCACTGCCACCTTCTTCCTTACAAATAGTTCCAGAACCACTTGTTCCTAAAGGATCACAATCATCAGCTAAATCTTCACGATTACCACAAGAATCAAACCAATAAACATCTTCATTACTATTACCATCACAAGCCTTGTAAGACTGTGCCACACAAGAAGAACATTCTAAATTAGTATTGCTACAAAAAACATCTTTGTAAAACCCTTCAGAATTTTCAGGATTATTTTCATCACCGTTTGTCGCACAAGTTCCCCTAGTTCCCCAATCACAAGAATTAAAAATTCCATCAGAAACAACACAACAACCTTCATCATCTTGAATTGATTGAGTAATACAAGTATATTCATCAGTTATTCCAGAATCCCAAGAATTTTCAATATTCAATGTAGGATAATACTCATCAATTAATCTTTGACAAGATTGTTCCGTATTAAAAATAAAACTTGTTCCCAATTCACAACAACCTTTTTGACAGTAAGAAATTGTTTCACAACTCACTCCATCATGGAAAGCAGTATTTTGAGAATTTTCGCATGCGGCTTGAGGAACATTATCTCCACAAGAACCATCCAGCCCATCAATACAACATCCAACAGAACAATAACTTGTAAATTCACAGGAAACAGGATTCCAAAGACCACCTGCACAATTCTCTTGTGTAGTAGGCAAACAATAACTTCCCTGCCCATCATTCTCACAACAACCTACTTCTTGCGCAGAAGTAAATTCAGCATTAACAAAAAACAAAGATAATGAAAAAAGTACAATCAAATAAATTTGAAAAGCCGCCTTCGACTTCAAAAAACCATACTTACTCCTTGCTTTTAGAACCATTCAAAACCCTTTTTATCCTGAAAAAATACAAAAGAAACAATATAAACCTTTTTAATTTACCTCTATCACTAAAAAATTAATAATTTCTACTAAAAGTCTTTACTGGTTTTTTTATTGCTGTGCCTTTTTCTTTTGGTCTTCTATACATTTCTTCTTTAACTTTTCATTACCATGACCAATATGATCGCATTCAGGATCTTTTTCCTCTTCTTTCTCTTCTTCCTCTTCTTCCCCTTCTTCTGGAGGAGGCTCTTCTTCACATTCTTTACCACTCGACGCGTTTTCATCACAAGTATCATCACAAGCCTTCTTTGCAGCATCCGCGTCAGTTATACATGTAACCTTACTTGCTTCACAAATCCCCGTCGCAGATTTTAAAATGGATCTACATTTTGTAAAAGGTATATTTTCAGCGATACAAGTATCATAACTATTAAATGCCCCTTCATTACAGCCAGTAAAAATATCTCCGCAGGTCTTCACTGCAGAATCATAAGCCCCTTTACAATTATCCTTGCACTCTTCACAAGTCTCTCCATCACCAGAGATTGTTAAACCAGTAACAGAATCCCCACCAATATTATTTGCAAACATTGCCGCTGCAAGAACCAATAATATGGGAACTAATAAACCCATTCGCCTCTTTTCCATATGAACTCGAAACTAAAAGAAGTATATAAACCTATCTAATCATTAGCAACTCTAGGTGCTAGAATAAAACCTAAGTTCAATTTATCTTGAACTAAGTAATCAACTCTTAAGGGATAGTCATTACCAAATTGCAATTTAACTTTACCTGCTAACTTTCCACCCTTTATTATCTTTTTCAAATATTCAATGCTATACTTAGCTGAAAACTCTCCTTGAGTTGTTAACTTCAAAGAAGTATCGTCATCTTTTGGAATTTCTGCAAGCACATTACTCATGTTACTCTCCCCTTCAATAACCAACTTATCTTCCCCAGCCTTCAAAACAACTGCATCAGCAATTACATCTGCATCCTGAACAGCTTCGTCAAAAATCATACTTGTTGTTTCAACTACAACTGCAAAATTCAAATCCGGAACCCGTTGTTCCTTTTCATCAACATCAATCAAAGCCAGATTAAATGTTCTAGTATTATCACTTTTCAATTGAACTTTCAATTTATTTTTCTCTTCATCTAATTCTAAGGTTAAAATATCGGAAGGTTTTACTCTTTTCAAAACAGACTTTAATGCATCCAAACTAACACATAATTCATGTTCCTTATCAACAGAGTATTCTGTAAAGGCACTACTAAACAATTTGAAATCAACCATCGCTACATTAGCAGGATCCATTGCAACTAAATCAATTTTTTCCTTATCAACTCTAAACCTAACTTCGTTAACAATTTCAGATATTACATTGATAGAATCTACTAAATTTCTTGGTTCTGCTAAAGTTAATTTCATGTCTATGCCCCCATCTAATCTCTACAAAAGCAGTTTATAAGCTTTCTCAAACAAGAGTAAATATTATGCATCAGTTATAAAAGAGCATCTTTAATTGTCTTCAATGCAGCCATATCCACGCCAGCAAGTGCCTGAATTATCTCTGCTTGTATTTCAAAGCCACTTTCATATGGCATCAATCTGCCAAAAACTTTAACAATTTCATTTTCTTTATAAACATCAATGGTTTCCATCCGAGAAGTATTGATAAAAACCTCGCCAGAACCATCACCTAACAAGAATCCATCTTCTCGAAGTCCAGCAACTGCCCCAGTTATAGTTACTTTAAAATCAGCAACGCTAAGATCCTTAACATGTTTCTCTTTATATGGAGTTCTTCTGATATCTGCCATTTTAATTAATATTCGCGCCAAGTATGATTACACTTAACACATTTAAAAAATCTTGTTTCTGCTTCATCTCCGGCCCTAGTCTGAACCAACCAAAAATAAGCTTTCCCATGATCACATTTAGAACAATCTTGATCTATTTTAGGTAGAACATCAATTTTCTTATCAACTACATCTACAAGAGATTTCTTACCGTCTCCAGTCTTTTCAGTGATAATGATTTTTTCTCTTTGAGTACTAACCTTGCCGCAAGAATTACACATAAAAACAGTTCTCCTATCTTCCTTTTTAGGAACTAACATTGCCCCGCATTTCTCACAAAATTTCATCTTACAAACATATTAACAAACCAAATCTTCACCCAGCCTAGCAAAGGTAATCTTAAAACAGCTTTTCCAGTTCTCTCAAACTGTTCTGCCTTAACAGGTTTGTCTTCCTTACGATTATTATCTCCCTTAGTTATGTAATCCCCCCCATTAATTTCCACAACTCTGTGAATTATAGGGTTACTATGCAAAGGAGTTTCGTAGACAAGCACGTCCCCCACTTTAATATCTTTCGGTCCAACACCTTTCAAAAACATGATATCTCCTTTGTTAAATCCATTTTTATATTTAAAGCTAGTAAATAATTCATTAGAAATCTCCTTTTCTTCATACCAATCTTTATTTTCGTCCCACCATGATTCAAAATCTAAACCATTATGTTCCATACTACCACTAACAACTGCAACTATTGGAAATTGTGTACCTAAAAACAATCCAATCCCAGGATAGATCACAAACTTAACAAGAACGAACGCCAAAACTAAATTCACTAACCAAGAAGCCAAACTATCATCATACCAAATAAAATGCCATAGCTTCCTTAAAGATTTAGTTAGTCCCAAATTGAGCATCCCTATTAAAGAGCCTTAGATTTTTCTTTAAGCTCTTTGTTTATTTTTTTCAACCTACCAACAGCATCAAGAAGAACTTTCTTAGGATCTCCCTTACTAACTTCAACAGTTAAAATTGGTTCAGCAGTTAAACTATGTTTGATTGAATATCCAACAATATCTATGTCCTTTTCATTCCAGAGCTCTTTCTTTAAAACATTGCAAAAAGTATGACCTTCACCTTGAATTTCAAGCTTTAGCCTATTCTTCTCATTTTCAAGAACAATAACATCCATTTTACTAGGTTTGGCCCCAAGGTCTTTAAAAAGGTTTCTAAACAACCTCAGAATCAATTAACCAGACGCCAACATCCACATAGTGAACATTTTTCTTCCAAAAAGCATAACCCTTCTTAACCCCATTTTTCCCTTTTCTTAATGGAAATTTATACTTCTTTACTAATCTAACGCCCCAGCCTTCATCCTTTACAAAACTCTCAACAAATCTAGCAGTATCTAATTTATGAAATGAATAAATTCTAGAAGAATTCTTCATAGCTCTCAATAAAAAAGGTTTATCAGCATGAGTTTTTCTAACTCCGAAAGGAGGATTCTGTATAACTGTATCAACTTTCTTACTAAACTTGTTTACATCACTATGAGAAAAAGATTTACTTAGTTTCTTTCCAACAATTCTTTCAACTGCTAAAACATTAGCTCTCGCGACTTTTATTGCATCTCCATCAACATCTAAAAACAAAACTTCCTTAGCACCTAGCAACAAAGCGCCAATTCCAAAAACACCATTACCACAACCAAGATCAGCAATAACTTTCTTTTCAATATCTCCACTCATAAAAGCATGCCACAACAAATCAGCAGCAATATGCGATTCAGTTTGGTACTGCTCCAAGTCTAAATGTTGCTTTTCAAAAGTCGCTAATCCAGAAAGGATAATCTCTACATCTTTTTTCTTCATAAGAATTCAAACCATCAATCTTTTTTAAACTTAATCAAATCCCCAACAGTTAAATCTCCGTCATTAAGGTTCAACTCTACACCTTTCTCAGGATCATCATAGCCATCTACAATTTTAACATCTAGTATTTTTTCTATTTTCTTAGCCGTTGAAAGGTCTGGTTTCATCATAGAAGTTTCAATTTTATGAATCATGCTCTCTTTAATTCCAATCATGCTTGCAAACTGGGACTGCTTGAGGTCTCTCTTCTCACGTGCATCCTTTACAATTTTTCCTGCACCCTCTATAACAAAAAGAACTGAATCTTCAACGAATATTTGCCTGGGAACTTTTTGTATTGGTTTTTCATACCTAATACTTCTAGGTTCAACACCAATTACATCTCCGAAACCACCACATTTTTTACAAACTTTCATCAAAGTTCCTTCTATGATTGCATCCGATAATTTACTAGAACCTACACCGCACATTTCACAATCGGCCATAAATTAACCTCAAGAATTCCTACAAACTTCAAAGGAATCCTTACCATAATAAGAGCATAGCTCATTAATTAATTCTTCCTTTTTTACTAAACCTTCAAACATTTTATCATTTATAACTAAAGAAGGCAATTCATCAATGCCGTAGTTCTCCTTCAAAATCTGAACCATTGGCTCATCAAAATCAACATCTAAAGAGAATACAAGTAATTTTTCCCCAAATATATTCTTAAGATAAGTTAGAACATGTCCTTGGGCGCTACAATCAGAGCAAGCCTCATCCATTTCATAAAAGAACAATACACTTACAGACTCGCTAGGGCAAACCTTCTTAGCCTCACTAGCCATCAGCCAATATCTAATCTCTGTTAGAATATAATCTCTTTTAATAGTATCAAAATCCGCCCCTTCAGAACCCAGAATGTATCCTTCCAATTTAACTCGAGAGTTCTCCAAATCATAAATATTTCTCTCAAGACTATTTAGCAAAACTTCGCAATTTTTCTCTTCCTGTCCAGTCAGGTAAAGCAATTGCATTTGCAGACTTTCATATTCAACTTGTTGTTTCTCTATATCTGCCTTAGTAAACTCAAGTCTCTGTTCACCCAGTATTGAACCAATTAAAATCCCAATAGTTAATATTAACAATGTAATGAATAATATGGCTAAATGCCTTTTCCAGTAAAACTTTCTATCGACTTGAACAACGGCCATATTACCACTTCTGTCTTTTGTTTCTTACTAAATCAAAGACAACTCCTAACCAAACCAAACTTAAGAAAAATGGATAAATTACCATAAACAACGATGCTGAGAAAAATCCTCTTCCAGTAAAACTTTCTTCAGTATATTTGAACGCATACAATATCCAAGCTAATCCAAAAGATAAAACTACAAATGTAAAAAAGATCAAACCATAATTGATATCTAAAAAACTAAACCTTTCAAGCCAAACACTAGACATTAAACCGACATCAAAACTTATGAAACTTAAATCATAAAGCTTACTAAGAAGTGGACTGATCATATGTTGCCAAACTACAAAGAATGCAAAGAATATTGAAAGCACGGCTGCACCTAAAACCATTGGCAAATGGAACATCCCAAACTCACCATATTTTTTATTAAAAAATAATTTCCTATAACTCAACATATTAATCAGCGTACCTTTATACCACCTATTTCTCTGATTAAACCAACCTTTCATTGTTTCTGGAGCAAGAGTATAAACTCTGGGTCCGATCAGTTGTATAATTTTATAATTATTCTTTTGTAATTTTAACGCCATCTCTAAATCTTCAGTTAAGTTATTCGTATCGAAACCACCCACAGAGACTAGTGCACTTTTTCTATATGCTCCAAACGGACCTGGCGTAACATGGACACAGTCCAAAATACCCATAACTTTTTTCAGAAAGAAATTGACTAAATATTCAACATATTGTAAACTTAAAGTAAATCCTTTAACTTTCTGCAATTTCATTAAAGGCAAAACTGAAGCAACATTTTCTTCTTCAAAATGTGGAACCATACTTTTCAAAGCAGAAGGTTCAACAAAACTATCGGCATCCAAACAAATAAACAAATCTCCAGTTGAAATCTTCAAAGCAGTATTCAGTGCGGCACCCTTCCCTTGATTAACTTTATGAAGGATATACTTAAAATTGGCTCCAGATTTTTTCTTCATATAATCATTAACAACTTTAGAAGTATTATCCGTACTACAATCATCAACCAAGATTATTTCAAGTTTCTTAGAAGGATAATCCAAACCTAAAACAGATTCAATAGTCCCAATTACACTTTTCTCTTCATTATACACAGGTATAGCAACTGTAACCTTAGGATAGCCTTTCTTCTTACGAACAACAGGATCCCCTATTCCATTCTCCAAAATAATGGACATCCAAAAGACAGCAAAGTAAATAGAAATAAAGTACATTACTAGCAAACCGATATCAAGGGCCATTATTCTAACTTCTCCAAGTTCCAGAGTTTAAAAATAGCATAAAAAGGTTTCTAATCCCCCAAAACCCCAATAACCTTGCCGTTATCATCATAAACAAGGCTTTCTCCCTCTTCAGACTCTTCAGAACTAGCCTTTAGCCCATTTTCTGAATCTTTTTCTTTTTTCTCATTCACTGCAATTTCAGTTTTTTCAATATGCTCAGGTGTAGTCCCCATCTTCCAAGCCACCTTCTGTCTAACATCTCCTTCAACATCTGAAAATTTATCCTTAACCTCTTTTTCAGCAACGTCAAAGTATTCAAAAAATTTATTCGATAATTTTAGCATCCTAGATCTTCCATGCCTTTCCGAAGAAATCAACCCGTCTTCTTTTAATTGAGAAATATGATCATATGCCTTATTTCCCCTTACACCAATAATCTCACTTTGAATAACAGGACTTTTGTAAGCAATCACGGCTAAGGTTTTTATTGTCGGGCCATCAAATTCTGCTTCACCAGAAAGTTTACTTGCAATAAAACCATATTTTTTCTTAGTATTTAATTTAAACCTACCCTCATGCTCTTGAATTTCTAGAGCACCCTCACTCTTTTCATATTGATCTTGTAGATTTTTAATTGCGTCCTTTACAACGCCCACACTCCCAAGCCCACAAGCCTCAGCAATTTCATCAATAGCCATATACTTTCCCGTAGTATACAACACTGCTTCAACATGTTTCATCTCATTGCTTAGGTCTTCGCCCATACCAAAAAAGAACAAACAAAGTTTATAAAAATTACTCGGTTACCGAGTATCTAAGAATTGCGGCAAAACCACCTAAATCCAATAGCTGCTTTCCTTCCCTGGTCTCCACAGAGACTATTTTGATCTCAGTACCAAATTCACTAGCAACCCTCTCAAACTCTTCAACTATTTCTTCATCCATCTCATCACTAATCAGTATAAGATCTGCAGCACCCATTTTCATTTTATCCATAACATCTTTCTTTCCATATCCTGCCTTACTTGGAGATTTAGCCAAGACATCAAAGAACTTTTGTAGAACCTTTTTCTCTTCAATAATAATTTCGTTAGCGATATTTTCATGACTCAATTCAACCAAATCATGCAACCCACTTTCATCAGTGTAAGTTAAATCTTTAACAGCCTTAACTTTGTTTTTTAGTTCAGTATTCAACTCTTTAATAAACGAATCTTTCGTAGTTCCTGGACCACCAACTAAAATACCTTTCAGATTATTTCCCATCGGCAAATATTCTTCCTGAACTCTTTTTGCAACTTTCCTATAAAATTCTAAAGCCATACCTTCAATTAACCTATCAAATCTTTGTGCACTCTGGCCACCTGCCCTAAACTTTCCAGGTACGCCTGAAGTCAAATGTCCTTTAACAGAAATTCTGGGACCCTTTAGCAACCCAATTGTTGCTTCCCTTCTATCCATAACAATCAAACCATAGACCTCCTTATGTTCCATCATATCTCTTAATGGATCCAAAACAAATCTTTGATCACACCTGTACATTCTAACATTCAATGGTTCAGGAGGTTCAACAGACCAAGCACCAATCTCAACTTTATTCTCTTGCTTAGAAACATTACCTGCAAAAACGGCCAATCCATTCTCAGGAGTTCTGCCCAGCTCCTTCATCAACCTAACAGCTTTCTCCAACGAAGCAATTACATTTCCACGAGTTTTAGAATCCTTAATATTTTTAGCAGTCCCCTGCTCTTCCATTAAATGTTGGTAAACTTTAGTTAGCTCATAACCAGCAGGAACGTAAACACTAACTAATTCAGTATGTCTACCTCTCTCCTTCTCAAGTTTTTTTACAAGCTTCCTTAATTCCCTTTTATTCATTACCATCTTTCAAATATAACACCTTAATGATATAAAAACACCCCTGCTAGAAACTAACAGAAAACTCTTCTCCGACAACTACGCCTTTAGCCTTCGTAGCCGCCTTGAAATCATCCATACATTTTGAGATCAATTCAAAGTCTTCTTTTATCAAAACAATATTAACTTCTTCCTTTAAACTCTTGCCAGATTCACTCTTAAATCTTCTAACATTTCCTAGAATCTCAACAAATTTATCTCCCGCAATTTCAATTTCTTCATTCTCAAATCCAATATCTGCTTCTGGCCAGTCACTTATGTGTATTGACTTTCCATCTTCGGAAAAATAATGACTATGGAGTTCTTCGGTAATAAATGGTGCAATTGGTGCAAATATCTTTAACACATCTAACAAAACAGTATGCAAAGTGTACTGTCCACTCAACCTTGAAATTTCTCCTCTCGAATCTGGATTGTATAATCTATCTTTCACAATTTCTAAATAATTATCACAAAATGTACTCCAGAAGAAATTTTCAACTTCTTTCTTGGCTTTTGAAAATTCATATACATCAAAACCATCAGTTGAATTATTAATCACTTTATTCAATTTTAACAACAGCCACCGATCCATTAACTCTAATTTATCAGGATCATAATTTTTTCCGGCATGGTCATAATCTTCCAGATGCATATAGCAAAATTTACTTGCATTCCATAATTTAGTAACAGTTTTTTGAGCAGATTTGATATCTTCTTCCCTATATTTTAAATCCTCTCCTAGTTTCGAAGTTGCAGACCAAAGTCTAAACGAATCGGAACCATATTTTTCAATAACCTCTTGCGCCACAACAAAATTGCCCTTGCTCTTAGACATTTTATGACCATGAGAATCCTGTCCATGTCCAGAAATCATAATATCTTTCCAAGGAATATCTCCATGCGAATAATATGATTTAACAATTGTGTAAAATGCCCAGGTCCTAATAATATCATGTGCTTGAGGTCTCAAAGACATAGGTAAGAAATCCTTAAGTTCATCATCTGAAGACCAATTAGCATTAATTTCAGGTGTATTAGAGGATATCATCCATGTATCCATTACATCCATTTCTGGGACTATTTTTGAAGATCCACATTCACACTTACCTTCATATTTTTCTTCCCTTGGGTCTATAGGAAATTTGGTCTCATCTCCAAGAATAACAGATTCGCAATCTTCACAATACCATACTGGAAATGGAACACCATAATATCTTTGTCTTGAAATCGACCAATTCCAATTTAGATTATTTATCCAATGCTCATACCTTGTTCTCATATGTTCGGGATACCAATTAACTTTTCTCCCAGCTTCAATTAATTCTTCTTTTTTATCTAGCACTTTTATTTGCCATTGTGGCTTTTTTAAAAATTCAATTTCAGTTTGACATCTTTCATGAACATTTACTGCATGAGTTATTTCTTTTTGAGATTTCAAAGCACCAGTCTCTCTTAGTTTCTCCAGTATTGCAGTTCTCGCTTTTTTCAAAGTTAAACCCTCAAACTCTCCTGCATATTTATTCATCTCTCCAGCTTCAGAAAAAACAATCCTTAATGGGAGATTATACTTATGCCACTTTTCAATATCTTCCTTATCTCCAAAGGTACAAACCATCATTAACCCAGTACCAACTTCAGGATCAACAGACTCATCAGTAATTATTGGAACTTCATAATTAAACAAAGGAACTTGAGCAAATTCCCCTTTCAAATCAATGTATCTCTTATCAGTAGGATTGTAAGATAGTGCAACACACGCAGGTATAAGCTCTGGCCTAGTAGTAGAAATAATTAATTCTCTACCTTTAGCAGTAAAAGCAATATCATTGAACTTAGACTCAAATTCAAGATTATCTAAATCTGCTTGAGCTAGATTAGTTTGGCAGGTTGTACACCACATTGAAGGTAAATCCACACGTTCCAATCTTCCTTTTTTATATAGATCTAAAAATGATTTTTGTGCAACCCTTCTTGCAGTAGGTCCAATTGTTTGATAAACTAAATCCCAATCAATTGAGAATCCAAGACTGTTAAAAAGATCGTAATATGTCTTTCCAGTTTTCTTTGTTTCCTCTAAACAAAGCTTAATGAAATCCTTTCTTGTAGTTTTAGATTTATCAATTTTATACTTAGTTTCAACAAATCTCTCAGTAGGCAATCCATTATCATCGTACCCCATTGGGAAAAAAACATTCTTACCTTTCATCCTTTGATATCTTGCAATGAACTCAAATTGAGAGTAGTGCATTCCATGTCCCACATGTAAGTGATCAGCGGACGCATAGGGGGGAGGAGTATCTATAGAAAAGGTTGAATCATCAGAATTTTTCTTAAATTTATATAATTTTTTCTTATTCCAAATTTCAACCCATTTAGCTTCAGTTTCATTAGCGGAATATTTATTTGGCATCTCAATTTTCATGCAAGAACTACTCAAAACTAGTTTTAAATAACTTTCTCTAAAAATATGGGGCGAGGGTGATTTGAACACCCGACACCTAGATGACTGCCCGAGATAAGAAGTCTTTTTCTCGACTTCAGTTTCACCAAAATTTTTGTGAAAAAATCTTTCTAGTGCTCTCCCAGGCTGAGCTACCGCCCCATAAAAACAAATTTCATAAAGAATCTATTTAAAGCTTTTGATAAAATTCTGATATTTAAAGAACTTAGCAGAATTAGAACTTCCAATAATTTCAAACCATTTGTTTGTCTGCTCAAAACCATAAACAGAGATAACATATGCTCTCCCAGTAGTATATTTCTCACAATTTCTATGACGCATATTAACTCTAAAATCATTCCTTAAGATATCATAAAGTTGTATTGCTAATTTCCTACTACATGTAACAATTTCAATAGAAGGATAATTTTTCAAACCTTTTTTAGAAACAAAAAAAGTTCCATCTGTGTCGAATATCCCTCTAACACAAGAATAAACTATATTTTTTGAAGATTGTATTATTTCCTGAGGTATTTCAACTCTCCAAAATTTGCCAGTTCCAAAACACAACCCAATATGATTTATCAAAAACTCAACAAATTCTTTTGAATAAACTCTAATCCTTAAGCCTCTATTCCTGAACAAAATTGTCCCAGATTTACCAATTATATCAAAAAAGAGTTGAGAAATATAATCATAATAAGATTCTTCATTCTTTGGATTTCCAGTTATCTCAATATAGTATTTCCTAATTTTAGGGATATAACAAATATTCCCATCACCAATAATAATGCCAATAAGTTCAGACAGTTTTTTATTCATACGCCCTCAAATACCTTCCCATTTAAACCTTCTAACTCCCCGTCAGGTAACTATGCCCGAAGTCGTTCCGAAAATCATCTTCGAAAGATTTATTAAGAATATAAAGTGAACAATTACATGCAAAGAGGAAAAAGGGGTGCCGTAGAACTTTCTATAACAACAATTGTAGTTGTAGTCATGGGTATCACAATCCTTACACTTGGCCTTAAATGGATTACAGATACCATGGGCGGAATTCAAGACCAAACAGATAATTTACAAAGAATAACCGAAGGTCAAATTATCGAAATATTTGAAGACACAGAAAAATCAATTTCAACCGTTTCTAAAACTTATAGCGTAAAAAGTGGAAAAACATTAACAAACCTAGAAGTTTATCTAAGAAATAATGTGCATCCTGGCGGAACGTATCAATTTTCATACGTTTTCTCAGTACTATCTAATCCAACTTCAGTTCAAGCTGTAGATGTTTTGAGCAGATTAAGTTACGTTCAATCCCTGATAGAAATTAACTCTGGAGAAGCTTACAGTGATACTGTACTTTTCAACACAAAAGGATTACCTGTAGGGATCTACAAATTTGAAGTATCTCTAACTTGTGGAAGTGGATGTATCCCTTCAGACCCAAGACATCAGTTTATAGTAACAATTAATTAATCCTCTAAGCAGTAGATTAGTTAGACTTAATTATTCCTACAGAAAGATGTGCCAAATTACCCTCATCTCCGCCAACAATAAGTCTAGGGCCACCAAAAAACCTAGAATAAGAAAGAGATGAAACTAAAGTAAGAGGTTTGTCTGCAGAAAAATTTAACTCCCTAAGATAGGTTTTTTTCTTTAGCCTTCCAGCAATCTCAGCTAATTTTTCAGCATTTTCCTCTCCAACTAACCCGCAGATATAGGGATTATTACTCAGTTGAACAGGAGTTACTAATGAGGTTGCAAAACCAAAAGGAACAAATCTAACGCTTGGATCATTAGCTTGTAATTTTTTTACTAAATTATCCCTATCCATGAAAGGCATACCATCTTTAATTTCAGGATGATCTTGAATAAGAACGCCATTATTTACATCCTTTCCATCAGAGGGCAAAAATAGACTTCCAGTAAACCCCCAAAAGCCATATTTTTTCATTAATTTTTCAACGTCACCCCTGTAGCTGTTATCTGTACTTTCCAAAATACAATGAACAAAAGAAACCATTTCAGACATTGTGGGAGGATCAAAATGTTCACAGTTTAGAGTATTAAATGCATCAGCATAAGTTTCCCAATCATTGAACGGATATACAAAAGGAACATCTCTTCCACAATCATCGGCAATTAATTTGGTTATAGGGATATGTTTCTTTTTATCAATTTGATACACTAAATCTGTTTCTTCTACCCTAATCTTCATTTTCTCAGTTTTAGCCATTTTACTCTTTAAAAAATTAATTTTGTCATTTTAAACCTTTTCATAGATAATCTCTAAGGAGAGTAATTTCTTCAAAAACATTAATATACTCCTATTCTAAGAAAACTACAATGGTTATTAAGATCCATAATACTTTAACAAGAAAAAAAGAAATTTTCAAGCCAATAAAGAGAGATGAAATAAACTTTTTCGTATGTGGTCCAACAGCATACAGCTATGCGCATATTGGAAACTTCAAAACATATACTCAATTTGATATCATAGTCAACTACCTAAGGCATAGAAAATTCAAAGTAAACTACATTCAAAATCTAACAGATATTGATGACAAAATAATCCACCAAGCAAAAGAATCAAAAGAAGACCCATTGAAACTATCTGAAAAATTCTGTAAAATATTCATAGATGATATGGAAAGCTTAGACAACACCGCAGTATCCAAGTACATCAAGGCAACTGAAAGACTGTCAGACATTATCTCCCAAGTAGAAAGACTTCTAAAAAAAGAATTCGCATACCAAACTTCAGACGGAATATACTTCAATTTAGAGAAAAACAAAGACTATGGAAAACTCTCGGGGCGCACAGTCCTACAAGCAGAAGATGCAACAACAAGAGTAGACCATAGTAAAGAAAAGAAAAACAAAGGAGACTTCTGTTTGTGGAAATTCTCTGATGAAGGTATATCTTGGGATGCTCCATTCGGAAAAGGTCGTCCGGGGTGGCATATAGAGGACACTGCAATCACAGAAAAAGAATTCGGATCACAATACGACATCCATGGGGGAGCAGTTGATTTAATCTTTCCACATCATGAAGCAGAAATTGCACAAATGGAATCAATTTCAAATAAAAAACCATTCGTAAAATACTGGATGCACACGGGATTTCTTGACATGAAAAAAGAAAAAATGTCAAAGTCCGTAGGAAACATAATCACCATAAGAGAACTATTAAAAAAACAGAAAAAAGAAACAATTAGATTTTTCTTCGCATCACAACATTATAGAAACAGAATAGAGTTTTCTGAAGAAATACTAGAACAATCAAAAAACAGTCTTAAAAAAATAAATGACTTCATAACAAATCTAGACAAAGAAGACAATGATGGAACATTAAAACAATTGAAAGAAGACTTTTACAACGCAATGGATGACGACTTCAATACACAAAAAGCAATAACAATTCTCTACGAATTCATGAATGAATCTAACAAAACAAACACTGGCGGAAAACAAACATTAGAATTCTTCAAAGATATCAACAATATCTTCAAAACATTCGCATTCAAAGGAAATATCCCTAAGGAAATAGACGACCTAGCCAAAGAAAGGGAACTTGCAAGAGAATCTAAAGATTGGAACCAATCAGATAAACTAAGAAGCCAAATAGAGTCAAAAGGATATCACATAGAAGACAGAAAAAATGGATATGCCTTAAGTGGAACGGGAATTCCTCCCATATAGTGTCTAGAAGCTCAAAACCCAACAATAAAGTTTATAAACCGACTTTT
Source organism: Candidatus Woesearchaeota archaeon (assembly GCA_018655015.1). Lineage (GTDB taxonomy): Archaea > Nanobdellota > Nanobdellia > SCGC-AAA011-G17 > UBA489 > JABIKK01. The sequence continues at coordinate 18,941 of JABIKK010000010.1, forward strand.
TCTCCCATGTCTACCATGGTATCAATTAACAACATGAAGCCAAATGAAGCTGTAAAGAAGGTGTCAGAAGGCTTAGAAGGCAGTGTAGAAGCACCAGAATGGACTAAATTCGTTAAAACAGGTCATGGTAAAAGAAACAGACCAGAACAAAAAAACTGGTATGTGACAAGAGTTGCTTCAATTTTAAGAAAAATCTCAATCAACGGTCCAATAGGGACTTCAAAATTAAAAAAAGCATATTCACATAAGAAAAACAGAGGCCATAAACCAGAAAGAACAACTTTAGCCTCAGGTAAGATCATAAGAACCGCTTTACAACAATTGGAAAAAGCAGGATTCGTAAAACAAGCTGAAAAAGGTGTACACAAAGGAAGAATTGTAACACCAAAAGGAAAAAGCTTTCTTGATAAAATAGGTAAAAAATAAAATGGCAAAAGTTAAACAGCCAGCAAAAAAACAAAGACTTGCAAAGAGACTACTTCAAACTAGATGGGCTCCTTTTTGGACAGTTCCAAAGATCTACGGTCCTGGAAGAAGAGTTCACATGGGAAGACACACGGTAATAAAACGTTCATGGAAAAGAGGCAGGTCAATAAAAGCATAAGATGAAAGGTAACGAAGCAGAATACATCATACCTCTTAGAAAAGAAGTAATGAAGGTAGCAAAATATGATAGAACTAAAAAAGCAGTGATAGCTGTAAGACAATACTTGCAAAAACATACTAAATCAAAAAACGTTCTTCTAGGTAAGGAATTAAACAAGAGGCTACAAAAAGGTGGAAGGAAAAATGTAGTTGCAAAAGTTCATGTTAAAGTATTACAAGACGAAGACAAATACAGAGCAGAATTAATCGGTTTCCCAATTGAATTAACAAAAGATAAGGAAGATAAAAAGAAAGGGAAGAAAGAAGATAAAACTGAAAAGACAAAAGTTCTAGAAAAAGATAACATTAAAGAAGAGAAAATAGAGAAACCTGCTCCTAAAGAAGAGCCTAAAAAAGAAGTAGCAGAAAAAGTTAGACAAGAAAAGATTGTTAAAAAATCTGAAAAACCAAAAAACGAAAAGAAAAAATAATTCTACCAACCAAGGTTTCCATTACCAATATCTCTTCTAAATGCCTCGTTATTAACTCTTGGATTAACCGGCTTCCTAGATTTAACCTTTACAAATTTCTTTCCACTACCATTTTTCATAAAAGTTATTACGATAACTATCAAGACTAATACTGCAAGTATTCCTATTATCACCCAAATAAGCGAACTGCCATTTTCTTGTTGTATAACCACTGCACCACCATACCCGCCACTAGTACCTGTAGAGCTAGAAGACCCACCAGTAGAACTACCTGCTGTTGGAGTTCTAGTAATAGTACTGCAATCAGAAGGACAAGTAAATGTTGTTTCCCCGTTATTACAACTTCCGTCCCCACAATAACCTGCAGGAGTTGGGCCACTTGTAAGTGGCGTATATTCGCCTACCTTAAACATCACAGTAGCTTCGTCATCATCTATATCTACTGCAACAGATTTAACATGTAAATCAATAACATCATTACCATCTAAATCTATATTGATTGTATCTCCAGGATTATCAATATAGAACTTATCTACTAAAGAATCTTCAATTTTAAACTTAAGTTTTCCATCAGAATAAACATTCGTCATCTCAAAGGTATAATCATCTGCTAAGCCTGCAACAATAACTAAGTCTCCTTCAGTTAAATCAAATTCATCATAGTCATCATTACCTAAATCAAAATCAAATGAAGTGGAACTAGATCCACCATCTTGGACGCAACTTCCACTCACACAAATATAACCTGAATCACAATCAGAATCAGAGCTACATGATACAGTTTCACAAATATTTGCACTACATGTTTCGTTCCCTGAACAAGTACCACAGTCATATGTGCTTGCACATCCATCGCTTACCGATCCACAATTGAATCCTGGATTATCACATGCTTCCGCCTGCGTTAAAGGAGTACAACCACCACTTCCACAAACATTAGCCGTTCCACCGCCACCACATGTTTCGTTACCTGAACAAGTACCGCAGTCAATAGTTCCACCACAATTATCACTTACTGATCCACAGTTTAATCCGACATTGACACATGCTTCTGCAGTTGTTAAGGGAGTACAACCACTTTCACTTGAACCAGAAACAAAGGCTAAGGAACCTTTAACCTGTTCTAAAGGATAGCTAATAGTTAATTCAGATCCACTACCTCCGCCAGTTAAATTAAAGAATGCACCATAAACAGTCATACCATAATTCTGTTCTGTTCCAGGAACTTCATGTAGTTTAAATCCGCAGCTTCCAAATGAATCACTAGCAGAAATTCCAACCTTCATCCCTGAAATCTGTCTAACTTTTACACTAGATCTTTCTGCAAGGCAAATTTCTTCATCGCCAGTTATTCTTGAAACAAAGTTTCCAGCATGAGTTACATTCGTTTCATTACCCGTATTCCCAATTTGGTAAGTTATTGAAACATCCTTCTCAATATTACGCCCAACTAACTGCTGACTGTCACAATTCTCAAACTCAAACATTCTTGTCGTACCTTTAGGCATATTTGGGATCATAGATACCAATGGATCGCAACTTTCAACTTCAACTCTTACTAATGCGAGGTAATCTAAATCATTAGTTATTGTAATATTTGCTTTTGTCTCTGTGATGATTGGTAATGTTCCGTTACAACTTATCTCGGGAGAAATGCTACACCTAGCCATCTGCTTTTGAAATGTAGAATTATAACCAAACTCTTCATAAGATGAAATAAGTTCTAAGTAAAAGTTATCGCCAAAAATTACCAAAGCAGGATCATAAACAAACCATTCACCAGAATTATCATAAATAGCATCCCAATCCCCTCCATCTGAATAACTATGGTCTCCAAGGTCGAAGATTGCTCCACCCTTAGCAACAATATATGTTTCATCAAACATGATTAATCCATCTGCGTTCTGGTCTATCGCCAGAGGATTTGTTCCAAGTGAATTATTTGTTAGATTGCCCACATAAACATCATAATCAACATTATCGAAGCTTAGGACCCCCTTTCCAGCAATACCGCCCCCATTCGTGGCAGTGTAGGAAACATCTACAGTAGTGCCATCATACATATCAACGAAACTTAAAACAGAATTAACAAAATCAATCGACTCATATCTCAGAACATGAGTTACAACTTCGTTAGAATTTATTTCATCCCTCTTTAAAGAACTTAAAATAAAGTAATCGTCAATACCCACTTCAAATCTTTGATCAAATGCAGTTGAACCTACAGAGGTATTAATAATTCCTTCAGTAAAGACTAACATCTTATCTTCAGTCCCGTACTTAAAGATAGAACCTTTATTTGAAACAAGAGGAATGTTGTAAAATTGACCTGCATTATTTCCGAAGCTAAAGTTATATGCATCTTTACCTGAACCGCTTACCACATTAACGTCTTCAATTACAGGATTACTCAAACCATCATAAACAATATCAAAAGACCCAATCATCGCAGAAGGGTTATCCAATAACTCACTCAAAGAAAATGTTTCATTCAACCAAACATCAAAACCACTCTCTGAAACAGGAACTAATCTATAGCTCATAGATTCAATCACAACGCTACTTAAGTTTGTATCATTAACGTCGAACATAACAAATGTTTCGGGTAACGCAACACTTCCTAAAGTCAATCCACCATCATTAAATTCATCATCAGAATAATCATTATCTGTAAATTCAACAAATTCTCCTCCAATATAAAAATTAATTCTATGCCCAGAAGTTAAATTTCCAAATTGAGTAACAACTTCTCCATTTGTAAGCATACGGAACATAAAGTTATTCGTATCCATAATCAACAGATCATTACCATTGACAGTCCCAATACCTCGAGGATTATTAAATCTAGCAAATTCGGGGTCACCATCTAAATACCCTTGGACCCCACTTCCAACATAAGTACTAACTTCCGCAGTATCATTATCAATTTTTCGAATAACATTATTATTGACATCTGTAATAAAAATATCATTGGTAATTGAATTAATCACGATGCCGTGTGGCGAGTCAAATCTAGCATTGGAACCAACACCATCAACATACCCTGCAACGCCAGAATTATTTATACATTCCCCTCCAAAACTAGAAACGTCTTTTGAACCATTATTACTTATCCTACGAACCATATGATTACCAGAATCAACAACAAACATAGCTTCATGAAATCCTTGTGTAAAATCATAATTAAGATCTGTAGGTGAATTAAATTTAGCATTAGAACCTAAACCATTCTCACACCCAGCTAACGTAGTCCCTGCCCATAGATCAACATCCCAATTATCTGCTTCATTTGAGGAAGTACCTCCATTATGTTCCAATTTTCTAATTACATTGTTCCCTGTATCTGCAACATAAACATTACCCCCTCCAACAGCATGAATCCCTTCAGGAGAAGTAAACCAAGTATCATTACCATACAAGCCAGGGCCGAGGCCACCACTTTGACCAGTTCCTGCAATGGTTGTTACTTCCGCACTATCATATTTTCCCAATGTGGAATTAAAGATTAGTTCTACTTTCTTTATCTTATGATTTCCAGTGTCTGCAACATAAAATGTTTCAAGATTATTTGGATCTTTACTAGCAGCAATTCCCATTGGTGAATCAAACCTTACATCGGAACCAACACCATCAACATCGCCTGCACTTCCATCAGCTGCGCCAGCAACTGTCACTATTTCTTCCCCGCCTAACATTCTTACACGAACTGCATTATTCTCAGTATCAACAAAACCAGCATAGCCCAAATCTAACCATGCAACGGCATAAGACTTGCCCATTAAAGCAACAGAACTATTTCCATCAACATATCCACTAGTAGGGGTTTCATTAACCTCAATTTCCTTAACGACAATAGGCACGCCATCGGATAAGAAATGGGTCTCGCCTTCTTTAAGCGTAACAATCTCATCAACAATATTTCCACCAGATATATTTAGTGTAGTGGTTTTTGGGGCACTTGTTCCAATATCTAATACCTCCACAACATAATCTTTACTATCTAACAAATAAAACTCTTCTTCACCAACTCCTAAGGAATCTTCAATAATAAAATCAATTAAACCAAGTGTAATTGAATTAGCCATAGGGTCAAAAGCAACATTAAAGATTTCGTATTCTTCTGCAACAAACTCTATAACCTCTCCAATTAGATTTTCTAAAACACCAGAATCATAATTACTTTTTAATCCACTTGAAAATTCTAAATTATATTCAAAAAAAGCATCATTGTAATCAGGGTTGGTTTCACTTTCTAAAAATAAAAAGCTTCCAACATAATCTGAACTAAGACCTTCACTCAAACCATAATCAATAATTATTTGATTGCCAATTGTTTCATCATCCATTAAATTGCCCAAAACAATTTCTTGTGTATAACTCGTGCTCCCTAGAACCGTACTTATTGAACCAGAATTCAAACCCGCAAGTTCATTAGAAGTTAAAACTCTAACATCATTTCTAATTTCTCTTCTTAGTTGCATATCTACCGAATAGCTATCAACGTAATTTGAAGACCCTCCTGCAGCCATACCAGTTATTGAAGAAAAAGAACTCGAGCCAGTATCAAAAAAACCTCCAGTTGAACCATAAAAAACAAACAAAAAAGTTAATGCAATAAAAACGCCAGTGAGAATTCCATCATTCCCAGCCCTTCCATTTGTAGAAAAGGTCACATTAGACGCCCCCCTCCTCTTTTTTAGCACCATAAACATAAAAATTAGATAGAATACATATTTAAACCTTATCAATAGCAATGAATCAGAAAAAATGGAAGAATACAAACTGCCAGCAGAAGAAAACGAACCAAAAATCCTAATAAAAAAGGAAGGAACAACTAGCGACCAGCATGGATGTAGCCCAGAAAAAAGAGATATTAATGATTTAATCAGTTTGGGCATTATTAACGTCAATAAGCCATCTGGCCCAACATCCCACCAGGTATCAGACTATGTTCAAAAAATTCTAAATATCAAGAAATCCGGCCATTCAGGAACATTAGATCCAAAAGTAACAGGCGTCCTTCCAGTAGCATTAGCAGATGCAACAAGGATTGTTCAAACCCTATTACCTGCAGGAAAGGAATACATCACATTAATGAGGCTTCATGAAGATATTAAAGAAGAAAAAATAAGAAAAACCTTTAAAAAATTTACAGGAGAAATAAAACAACTCCCTCCAGTTAGATCTGCAGTCAAAAGAAGAATAAGGCCGAGAAAGATATATTACTCTAAGATATTAGAGATAAAAGACAAGCATATTCTATTTGTAGTTGGATGTGAAGCTGGAACATACATTAGAAAACTTGTCCATGATATGGGAAGAGATTTAGGCAAGGGTGCACACATGGTTCAATTAGTTAGGACAAAGGCAGGCCCATTTAGACAAAACAATTGGCACAGCTTACAAGACTTAAAAGATGCATACGAAGAATACAAAGAAACAAAATCAGAGGATAAACTAAGAATAATCATAGAACCATTTGAAAACGCAGTAAAACTTTTACCTAAAGTGTGGATTTTTGATTCTGCAGTATCCAACATATGTCATGGAGCCCCAATGGCAGTACAAGGAATTTCAAAATTAACAAACAACATTCCCAAGGACAGTTTTGTTGCAATCATGACTCTAAAAGATGAATTAGTTTGTTTGGGAAAATCTTTAATGAACTCAAAAGAAATAATGAAAAACGAAGAAGGGATAGCAATTAAAACGGAAAAAGTTTTCATGAAAAGAGACCTATACCCAATACAAAAAAGATGAACATAAAAACTATAGACAAACAATCTGGAATACCCTTAATAGGCAATATAGCCTTTGGCATAATCGACAGAGGCTCTTCTCTAATTCAAGTAAGAGCAACATCCCTATGCAACATGTCATGTGTCTTTTGTTCAACGGATGCGGGCCCAAAAACAACTACTCATAAGACAGGCTACATTGTAGACCCGGACTATTTGATTGAAGAAGTTAATAAGGTCGTAGAAACTAAAGGCGAAACCCATGTAAATCTTGATTCCGTTGGAGAACCAGCATCATACACTCACTTAACATATCTAATCCAAGAACTGAAGAAAAACAAAAATATCTATTTCATTTCAATGCAGTCAAATGGAACATATTTCACAAAGGAAAAGATTGATGAACTTGAAAAAGCAGGATTAAATAGAATTCACTTAAGTATTCATAGCACAGACCCAAAACAATCAAAAGAATTATTTGGGACCGATGAATATAACGTAAAAAAGATTCTAGAAGTTATAGAACATATCTCAAAATCAAAGATAGAATTAATGCTCGCACCAGTCCTCCTTCCCGGAATAAATGATGAGGAAATTGAAAAGCTGGTAGAACTAGCAAAAAGAATAGGATGTAAAATTGGCATACAAAAATATGAAGAATACAAATACAGTAGAAAACCAAAAGGAATCAAGAAAGAAAATTATTACAAATTCTACAAACGTCTAGAAGAATTAGAGGAAAAATATGACATTAAACTAATTTACAAACATGAGGCTGGAGAAATTTATAAAGGAAAGTCTTTAGAAAAACCAATTAAAGTTGGAGAAAGAATAAACGCGAAGATTCTATCCGATGGCTGGAATGATGGACAAAAAATAGCCGCATTCAAAAACAGATCAATAACAATAAATGATTGTGAAGCAGAAGAAGGGGATAAAATAAACCTCAAAGTTCTAGAAAACAAAAGCAATATCTATCTTGCAAAAAGAGTTTAATATGACATTTATAGGAACCACCGTAATTGGTCTCGAAGACGCAGCAATAAAAGAAACAGATGGAAAATTAAGTTCTGAAGGAAGGGTTTCATTTGAAAAACTTCCAAAAAGCCCACTAACCTTGAACACAATCTATGAGTTAATTACTTCTTTTCAGTTTAAAGATTTAGATGACATAAAAGAAAGGATAAAAAAAGAAAAGATAACACTGGAAGGAACTTACAAATGCTTATGTAAAAGAAAGGGTGAACAATCATTCAACTCAATGATCATCGAGCATGAAATAGGCAAAATCATTGATCAAAATAACAAAGACCTTGAATATTCTAGAGAAAACCCCGAAACCATAATTTACATTGACATTTTCAACAAAAATTGTAATGTGGGAATCTTGAAAGAAAGAAATCTATCGAAAAGAACTTACAGATTTCATTTAAACAATCAAACAACGCCAACGTTAGTAGCAGCATGCCTAATAAAACATTTTAACATAAAAAAAGAAGAAACACTTCTATGCATAAACTGTAAGGATGGAGTAATCCCTATTGAGGCCACTCTCCAAAACATCAAAGTAACATCGCAGGACTCCAACCCTAACAACATAAGAAACGCAGAAATAAACGCAAAGCTAGCAAAAAAGGAAATAAACTTACAGCTAAAAAACATAGACCAAATAGAAGGAAAACATGACTATATCATAACACAGATAATCTTTTCCAAAGATAAAAAAGGCCCTCATAGAAAAATAAATGATATTTTCCAGCTAGCGAAAAACAATCTGAAGAAAAAATTAGCAATAATAACCAACCATCCAGAAGATATTAAAATATTCTGTCCAAAAGAAATTAAACTAAATGAAGAAAAACAAATACAACATGGTGGACTAAAACTAACTCTTCAAATATTCTCACTCTAGAACTAAAACTCTATCCCAATTCAACAAACTGCCATCACAAGGCACCAAATACTTACCTTCTAAAACAATTAATTCATTTGGACCCAATGGGGTTATTTGTGAGTATGATTTAATTGTTTTATAAGGTAACTATTTG
>JABIKK010000008.1 GCA_018655015.1 Candidatus Woesearchaeota archaeon
AAACTTTTTGCCTTCTACTTTTTTTAATAAGTTTTGAATCAATTCTAAATTTTCTAGCATTAGTCTATCTAATTTATTTTTTGGCTTTATTTTGCCCATTGAAACAAATCTTGTTTTTAGGCCCTTTATTGTATCTCTTTCAATTTTACTGGTTAGTTTAAAGTTTTTAATATGTTTATGGTATGTAGCCAATGCTATTGCCATTTCTTTCAATTGGACATTAGTAGTTTTTTCTATGATTCTCCCATTTATTTTTTTATATGTCCAAATAACCTTATTGTTGATTTTTAGAACACTTTTACCTTTAATATTCTGTAATGGTAATGGGATCTTGTAAGGAAAGTTATTATTTTCTAGATGTTTTAGAATTTTGAATTCAAAATTTAATTGTTCTTTTTTTGATTTGTTTAGTTTTTTGCCTAAAACTCTTATAATGAAACTTCCCTTAGATGTTATGAAATTGAAATTGTGATTAACCCATCCTCCGGAAACAGTTTTGATATTTTTTATGTCTCCTAAGTTGTAGAATTCAGATATTTGTTTTATTTCTTTTTTTGTTAGTTTCATTGTTTTATTTCTTTTTTGCCAGAGTGGCTTTTCCAGACCCCGTTGTACCAAATATGTATATTTTTTTTGGATTCATTTTCATCCTAACTTTTTTGGTTCTATTTTGTTTAAATATTTTTCATTTTGAGTTCATTCAGAAAAATACTTAGATAGAATGTAACAGTCCTCATTTGGCCTGTAATGGTTTTTTAGAATTCCTTCTTGTTCATATCCATTGGATTTGAAAAATTCAAATGAATCCTCATTTTCTGCGATTGTTAGTTCTATCTTTGCGGTTTTTGATGAATTTCTAACTTTTGCTTCTGCCTTTTCTAAAAGTTTTAATGCAGATTCTTGGGATAAATATGCAAAGTGTCTAAATTTCCATCTTGTATGGTTTTTATCAAGGCCTTCACCAGTTTTTACTAAGAATGTGGCGGCGTTTTCTATAAAGATTAATTCATCTTTCTGATTTTTTAAGTAATCAATTATTTCTTGTTTTGTTTTTTGAAATACATTATGTGTCTTAAAGAAATTACTGAACAGCTCTGCTAAAGTTTCATAGTTCATTCGATAGTTCCATAACCGATTAATCTCCAACGGTTACCCATCATTCTAGAAATTGTGATTCTGTCTTCTTTTGTGCAACACACTGGAAGTTTAAGTTTAACATTAACTGCGTCTTTTTTTAATTGAGTTACTATCCCCATAGTAGCTGCAGAATTTACGTTTAGAAGCAAGGGTTCTGATAATTTGATTGCCTGTACTTCTTTAGATCCAGCGTCTCCAACAACACGATCTAATAATTTTGTTTTAAGTGTAAATTCTTCCCATACGTTTGGCATTTTACCTTCATGTCCCGCTAAATTCCCACGTAAGGAATCTCCTTTAACATAAAAAGGATCTAATGAAGTTAGAACTGCTATTGAACCGCCCGGTCCAGCAATATCAATTGGATCTTTACCTGTTTGTAGTCCAATTATTTTACTTTTGATGGGTTGCCATGTCCTTTTACCGTCTTTGTCAATTGGCATTCCTGGTAAGATTGTTATTTCTTCACCAATTTTAAATTGTCCTTCTTTTAATGCGCCACCAAGAACACCTCCAACTAAAGTATTTATTTCTGTTCCAGGTTTGTTAATGTCGAAGCTTCTTGCAATGTACATAACCGGATCTTTTTTTGTATCTCTCTTTGGAGTTTTTACAGTTTCTTCGATTGCTTGGATTAAATAATTAATATTTATGTCTCTTTGAGCAGAGATCGGAACTATCGGGGCATTTTCTGCTATTGTTCCTTTTAGGAATTCTTTTAGTTGTTTGTGATTTTCTTGTGCTTCTTTTTCTGTAACTAAATCTATTTTATTTTGTGCTACAACAATGTTTTTACACCCAATGATTTCTAATGCCATCAAGTGTTCTTCTGTTTGAGGCTGAGGACATTTTTCATTTGCTGCTACTAGCAAAACAGCTCCATCCATTATTGCTGCTCCTGAAATCATAGTTGCCATTAACGATTCGTGTCCAGGTGCATCAATGAAAGAAACGGTTCTTGTTAGTTCACCTTTTTCTTTATTTGGTCCTGTTTCATTAGGAGAATAGTCTATTTTTCCAGTTTCTTTATTTTTGAATTTATAGAAGGATGAATTTGCGTAACCTAGTTTAATTGTAATACCTCTCTTTATTTCTTCAAAATGAGTATCTGTCCATTTACCTGAGAATCTTTCTGTTAGGGTTGTTTTTCCATGATCTACATGACCTACTAGACCTATACTTATCTCTGGTTGAGAAAATTTCTTGATTGTTTTTTTAGTTGTAGGCATGATTAGATACTAAAATTGGCGGTTTATAAGGGTTTTTGATTTTGACAACTTTTAAAAAGAAATTTCCTTTGAAGGCTTTATGATTGTTGGAAGTTTAAAATATAAGGGTCTAGAAATTGATAGTTTACATCCTATTTTGAAAAAAGCGATCAAATATATTGAAGAGACAGATTTTAGTGCGTTGGAAAATGGAACTTATCAAATTGAAGAAGGTAAAATGTTTGCTGTTGTGATGAATTATGATACTAAATTAAAGGAAGAGAAGAAAGCAGAACAACATGAAAAATTTATTGATTTTCAATATTTAATTTCTGGAAATGAGCTTTTAGGTAGTGGTTATGCTGATGAAAGTAATGAGGTTATCGAGGAATATGTTTCTGAAAAAGATAGGGCTTTATATAAGATAGTAAAGGGTGAGAATTTTGTAAACTTTGAATCTGGGATGTTTATTGTTCTCTTTCCTACAGATATTCACAGGCCAGGTTGCTTAGTTGATCAACCCGAAAATGTGAGAAAAGTTGTAATTAAAATTTCTATTGATTTATTAAAATGAAAATATTTAAAAGCATGGCGAGGATGTAATCACCATGAAAGAACTGTATGACTCATTGGACGAAGGATTAAAGTCTAAATTTGCAAATATCAAATTACTCTGTTTGGATTTTGATGGTACACTAACCGATGGTTGTGTTTATATTAGTGAAGACAAATTAGAGTCTATTAAGGCAGACAGGACTGATGGTTTAGGGTTGGAGTTTGTTAGAAAATATACAGATATAGATGTAATAATATTGTCTAGGGAAACAAACAAGGTTGTAGCTGCTAGGGCTTCTAAGCTAAACATTCCATGTACTCAAGGGTTAAACGATAAAATTTCTAACTTTATGGAAGAAGTTAAAAAAAGAAAACTTGATGTTAGTGAAGTTTGCTTTGTGGGGGACGATCTTAATGATATTGAGGTTATACAAAAAGCAGGATTAGGAATAGCGGTGGGAAGTGGGTTTGAACAAGTTAAGAAAGTTGCCGATTATATTACTAAAAGAAATGGCGGAAATGGTGCAGTTAGAGAAGTTTGTGAATTGATAATGTATGCTAAAGGTAAGCATCCTTATCCATAGAATTATTCTTTCTTTTCTTCGGCTTTAGCTTCTTCTTTAACTTCTGGGTTTAGAAGATCATTGATTGGTTTTGTACCATATTTTGAAACTGATAAATTAACTTGTGCAGTTGTTTCACTAATAGTATTTCCTCTAATAGTTTTTCTTTTGTATTCGCCTTTTCTTTTAACTTTAACGCCAACACTTGTTTGTACTAGAAGTTTTTTTCTGTGAGCGGTGTTTATTTCTGGTCTCATTGGGAAACCTGCAGAATCTGATCCGCCTGAAATTTTTAATTCATAACCTGTTAAACCAAATAAATTTCCTGGCACTGTTTCACCTATTTTTCTACCAGCTAGAAGAGTTTTATCTAATTGTTTTGAATAGCTCTTACCATCTTTTGGGCTACCAATATTACATTTAATTTCTTCTGCCATTGTTTTAAGAGCTGATTATTTTGGGTTTTTAAAGGTTACTGCGGGAAAATGTTATATATGGGGCGTATATCTCTATTTTGGAGATATTTTGATGAAGAGACTATTTGTTGTTGGGGGATTGTTAGCAGGACTTTCTGGATGTATGACTCCTGAACACAAATTGGAAGAGGCAGTTAAAGAAGTTCCTACTTTGGAAATAGTTCCTCCTGCTACAGGTTTTGAGGAGAATTTTGGTTACTATTTGGGTTTTGATGAGAAACGGTTGTTAGGGCTTAGAGATTTTTATTTAGATTCTAGGGATTATAATGTTCGTGAAGGTAATGTATTAGATAATTTAGTTTTGTTGGAAGTAGGTGGGCCCAATGGCGGCCAAGCCCATGGTTATTTAATCAATGATTGTGGGTTGGTTCTTACTAATAGTCATGTTGCTGAAAGTCTAAATCAATATGGGTCTGTAAATGGTAAAATTATTACCCGAGATGGTGAAGTTTATCCCATAAGGCGTACAGAGTTGGATGATGAATTTTTAGATTTTGCAATTGTATCTGCTGAAACTGGAAAAGAACCGAAAACACATCCTTTGAATTTTATTGATACTACTTTTTCACCTTGCGGTTTTAATGCAAGTTTTACTGCTGTTGACTTTATGGCTCCTGAAGACCGAGTTTATAATCCACTTAGCGGAAATGTTTGGTGTGTGTTTGATATGATTCAAAGAATGGATGATATAAATTGGGGAGGTCATCAAGGTGTTAGGATGGGTATGCTTTTGAGGAAAGGTTCTGTTTTTTTAGATATAGATTCTAAATATGGTTACAGTGGTTCTCCAGTTTTTAGTGATATTGATTCATATAATCCCATATTTCTGGGATTAGTAAGGAGTGGTTTATTTAAAGGAGGGTTTATAGGCAAGAATCCAAGAATTCCTAACAAAGAACTTATGAGTGGGTTTACCGCTATCACAACCTCAACAGGGATACGCGATGGCATAGGAGACTATTTGAGAGAACAGGGTGTCTTAGATGCTAGTATGAATATACCTCGATAATTAAACGCCCCATAATGGCTTTTCTTTTCTTTTGATTATTGCAATTTCTTTTAGGATTTCAATTTCTTCTTTTTTTAGTAATGCCTTCATTTTTTTTAGTTCTATAAATTCCGTTTCATTTAAATCTGAGTAAAGGACATCGCCCTCGTTAATTTGTCTACCTGCAGTTACATTGGGAATTGAGACTGCTACTTCTTTTCCTGCTTCGACTTTGTTAATATTTTCTTTATCGTGTTGAATACTTTTTACATAAGATATTTTTGATCCATCCTTTTTCATTAATTTTGAATTTGTTTTTAGTATTCCACCCTCAATACTCACACCAACTACACAAGGCCCACATTGCCTGAAGACACAACCTTTTAGAATTGTTAATTTTATTGGCCTTGTTAATTCTTCAAGGTTTTTTGTTTCTTCTGCCTTTGTTAGTTGTTTTTCCCATTCTTGATAATCTTCAATTATTTTGTAAATCACTCCGTTAAGAATTATCTTTACTTGCGGATCAGTTTCTGTAGCTTTAATATTAAAACCCAGTATTGCTTTGTTGGCCACATTACTCTCTGAGGAAGCTTCTGCTAAATCTTTTTTAGTTATATTCCCAATTGAAGCTTTTTTTATTTTGATATCTTCTTTTTTTAGTAATGCTGTTAGTGCTTCTAAACTTCCAAGAGTGTCTGCCTTTACAATCACACCTTCTTTTTCAGTATCGATTATTACGGATTCAATTTCTGTTTTAAGCTCTTGTTTCTTTTGTTCTAAATCTTTGTTTGCAACGATTAATGGCATACCTCCAACTGCACCTTTGATATCTGGTGCTGAAATTCTAACTCCGTAGGCCGCGTGGATCTGGTCTATGGATTTTAGTTTTTTACCTTCTGGTTCGAATAAACCTTTTATTTTTGTAACAACAGGACCATCAAGAGTTCCAACAATTACTTGATCTCCTTTTTTTAATTGGCCATCATATAAAATTACATCTAAAGTAGTTCCTACACCTACATCCTCTTGTACTTCAAGAATTGTAGCTTTACCTTCGCCTTCTTTTGATATGTTCAGTGATTTTTCTAAGTATTTTTGTGCTAGTCCAGTCAGTACCATAAATAATTCTGGAATACCTTCGTCTGTTTTTGCTGATACTGGAACCATTGCAACTTGTGAAGTATAATCTGTTATTCTGTCAAATCTTTCTGAATTGATTCCATGTTCTGCTAAAACCCCCAGAACCTCGTATAGTTTATTATCCATAAGTTGTCTAACTTCTTCCGATTGGGAGTTAATGTTTTGTAAAATATTTGTTTTGTTGTTGGATCTCCAACCCGGTATTAAGTCTATTTTGTTTAATGCAATGATAAATGGTGTTTTGTATTCTTTTAGAATTTGTATGCATTCAATTGTTTGATCCATTACACCTTCATTGATATTGATTGTGAGAATTGCTAAATCTGCTAGATTTCCACCACGTTTTCTCATATTGTTGAATGCTGCGTGTCCTGGACTGTCTAAGAATAGTAATCCTGGAATAGTAATCTTTTGATTAAGACTTTTTAGAAGATTTCCACAGCATTTTTCTATGGATTTTATGGGAATGTTATACGATTTTATGGATTGAGTTATTCCACCGAATTCGCCTTTGGTGATAGAAATCCCTTTAACTCTTTCAAGTATACTTGACTTACCATGGTCTATGTGCCCTGCTATTACTACAATTGGCTGACGGATCATTTTTGTTTGTACCTCTGATCATGCTGAGATGGTCTTTTAAGGTCTTATAAATCTTTTTGTTCGGAAGAAACATTAGTTAGTGAGCTTTGACTATTCATTACCCCTACTTCTCCTATTAAGGAAGTGTTATTTGACATTTCTCTTATTAGATTTAAGATTTTGAAAGCATTAGCTGATTTTATTTTGCCTTTTAATTTATCACATGATTTCTGAATAATTTTATTTTCAGAGTATACTTTTCTGGATAAATCATAGTTTTTCTTTTGATACGCACTGATTGCCTGATTATAGTTTTCAATTACCTTTTCATATACTAAGTTTAGTTCATTTATTTCTGAGCTTATTAACTTTGATTTGTAATCTTCTCTGGATATTCTTTTTGCAAGGTCTGCAATTCTTTCCATGGTTAGAACTAGAGTTTGTTCATTTACAACTCCAAGGGAAGTTAGACCCACTTCTTTTTTTATTCCTGGTTTTTCTACACATCTTCTTAGAACTCTGAAAAGTAAATATGCAAATCTGTTTGCATCAAGATCTCTGGTGTTAACGCTGCCATAGCGTTCTTTTCCATTACCTATTTTTGAGTCATGCAACATACTTTTGATTACAATGTCTAATCTTTTTCTTAAATCTTCTAAACTAATTTCTTTTATATTTAGAAAATCTTTTGCTACAATTTTTTTATCTGTTTGCTCAATAACTTCAATTGCAACTAATCTTTTTAGAATGTCTCTTACTTCATGTTCTCTTTTTTCAATGTCGTTACCTTTTATTATGATTTTATTGAATTCCTTCATGTAGGATGCTACAAGTTCTAATTCAACTTCCTTTGTTGTGAGGTCATCAATGTTGAGAGTTACTATCTTTTTTTCTTCTCTTTCTGTAGGATCTCTCGCAGAAACAACTAAATCTCCTTCGTCGTTTTCTTCAAAGTATACTGTATCTCCTTTCACCATATTGTTTCTATTTATCCACTCTTTGGGGATAGAGATGACGTGGGAGCTGTTTCCAAATTTTATTAGTTTTCTATATTCCATAAGTAGTCCCCCATATACTTTTTAACTTCTCAATTGCGAAAATATAGTGTATATTTTCTATATCGAATAAGTATATATTGATATATAAATATTACTTTTAACGGAGTATATCCGAAATCTTTCCTTGGGGGTGAAGATGATGGTATGTGAAATCTGTATACAGTCTGAATCTGAACTCGACGAAAAGTTACATTACGATGAGGATGATGAGTTCCTGTTGAATAGACTAAATAAGAAAATGGGTCGGGCAATGGTTATTGCTAGTGATGATGGAGAAGTGATTGATTTTTCTTAGGCCTTCGGGCCTTTTTATATTTTAAATGGTACGTCTAATTTTAGAACATTGTTTTTGAAGTTTGCTTTGATTTTCTTAGGTAAACTACATTTGGGAATGTCGATTACTCTATGAAAGGTTTTTATTAATTTTTTACGTTCTTTTGCTTCTGCCTTTATTTCTATCCTTTCATTTGAAACGTTTAGAAGGACATCCTTCTTCTTTACGTCTGGAAGCTTTACTTCAATTCTCATTTTTTTATGGTTTTGCCTTATCTCACAAAATGGTTCTTCATAGTTTGAGAATCTTTTCTTTAGATTTCCTAGTTTTCTTAGGGTATCATCTTTCTTTTTATTAATTTTTTTTAGAAAACTATCAATTCCTTCAGTGTTGAACTCAACAGAAAATTTTACGTCCCTCTTAGAACCCCTTTTTACCATAAATCTTATTAGAAATTATTCCTTTATATGCTTATCGTGAGTCATATTGTAAGTATGGAGCTCATTATCATTGAACCATAGTGGTACTTCATTATCTGAATCTTTTTTATCTGCTGAAGCATGAATTAAATTTTTGATAACTATTTCTTTACCATCTGCATAACTATAACTAACATGTGTGAAGTCTCCCCTTATTGTTCCTGGTAGGGCTGCCCTTGGTTCGGTGGAACCTACGATTTTCCTCACATTTTCAATTGCATTGACACCTTCAATTACCATTGCTACAACAGGTCCAGATGTAATAAACTCAAGAAGATATTTTCTTACGTGTTCTCCGTTTCTTTTTGCAATGTCTTCAGTGTAATGTTTCATTGCATGATCTTTGTCTGTCCAGACCATTTTCATTCCAACTATTTTGAAACCTCTTTGTTCAAATCTTTTGATGCATTCTCCGATTAGTCCACGTTCTACACCATCCGGTTTAACTAAAACTAATGTTCTTTCAATCATTTTTTGAATCTTAATGTCCATCTGGTGTGGACAGGATTTCTTTTTAGATTTAAGTGGTTTTTTTTACACTTTAAGGTGCAGAAGTTGAACATTTTAGCATCGTCCTTGATGTATAATGTTCCTGTTCCCTGTTCAATATCTTTTCCACAGAAAGTGCACTTTGCCATTATCTTTTTCCTCTCTTGGAAACACTTAATGAACGTGCCTCAATTTCTGTTTCTCTTAGCATTAAAATGTCTTTTATAGCAATTGCTCCTTTGACATTTCTTCTTAGAATTTTATTTCTATCAGGACCATCTAGAACCTTTGCACGAACTTGAGTTATTCCTCCTCTTGTTCCAGTTCTTCCTACGATTTCCTGAACTTCGGCTGGAAACGCAGAAGTAAAAGATACTCCTGTTGCTTTTTTCTTTTCTTGTTTTTCTTCAGCCATTTGATTATTCCTTCTTTTCTACAGGTTTTTCTTCTTTCGGAGTTTCAGTAGGAGCTTCTTCTTTTGGCTCTTCCTTTTTCTCCTCTTTAGTCTCAACCTTAGGAGCTTCTTCTTTAGGTTCCGGCTCTGCCTTTTTCTCTTCTTTCGGAGCTTCTTCCTTAGGCTTTGCCTTCGGAGCTTCCTTTATTTCTTCTTTAGGTTCCGGTTTAGGCTCAACTTTCGGAGCCATTGCCTTAGCTAGCTCGTTGATTATTCCTGTAGACTCTCCTGGTTCTACAACAGCTACGCTTGAAGTGGGTATTCCTAAGCCTGCTGCAGCTCCTAGCTCTTCTCTGCTTGGAACTTTTACGAAAGGAGTTCCTTTTTCATTACAAAGAGGTTCTAAGTGTAGAATAACTTCTGCAGGATTAACATCTGCAGCTGCTAGAACTAGTTTTGCAGTTCCTCTTTCAATAGTTTTGGTAACTTCGTTAGTACCTTTTTTTATCTTGCCAGTCTTTGCTGCCAATTCAATAGCCTCATAGGCCTTATTTGTTAGATTTTCGTCAGTCATTGGTTTTTCCTCCTGATTAGATTGCGAGTAGTCTAAAACGTTGAATTTAGGTTTTTAAAGATTTTGGTGTGCTTATTTATGTGTTTCATAGAAGACATAGGTGTCTCCATCTATGGAATCGAACTTAGCGAAGAATTTTCTTTCAAATTGGACTATCTGATTTTCTTTCAAATGTTTTAATCCTGGTTCTCCTATGGCTTGAATATCCTTTCCATGGGGCGTTTTTACTAAGATTTTTACTGTTTCCTCATTTGTGGGTAGCCAGTGAATTGCTTTTGTTTTTAGTTTTGAGTCTGGCTTTTCTGAAATAAATTTAAAGTCCTTTGCGGAGAAGTTACATAAGTGCATCAATCGGTAATTCTTGTCTTTGATGTTGTCTTGTTTTTCTACAAAGAATTTATTTGATTTTTTGAAGTTTCTAGTTCCTCTTTCTGGGAAGTTTGGATGTAGTGGAAGTTCAGCTTTTAGATGGTCTGGCAAATTCGTTAACTCTATTTCAATTGGATCTTCAATAATGAAATATCTATTTGCTTCTGGTTCAATTATAGTTCTATTGTATGCGTAAATTGCTTTCATGAATTCTTCGTACGAAACTGTTTTGTCTACTTTTGAAGGTCCAACTTCATGAGTGTATTGTATGAATGCTTCCGCTTTAATTCCCCTTCTTTTGAATGCTGCTACAGTGGGAAGTTTTGGATCGTCACGCCCAGTGTATTTTTTATCTTCAATGTCTTTGTTAAATTGTGAGGCAGATACTTTTATTCCTTCAAAATTAATTCTTCCTGTGTGGATGTATTCTGGAGTCCACCAGTCAAAATACTTGAAAATGTACGCTTGTCTTTCTGCATTTGTAATGTGGTCTTTTCCACGTATTATATGTGTTAATTCTGATTCATGATCATCAATTGCTACAGAGAAGTTCATTAAAGGCCAAACCCTGTATTTTTTCCCCACCAATGGATGTGTTTCTTCTGTTATTCTAAATGCTGGCCAATCCCTTATTGCAGGATTTTTATGCTTCATATCGGTTTTTATTCTTAAGACTGTAGATCCTTCAGGGGTTGTTGTTAGCATTCCATTCCATCTTTCTTTTTGATCTTTAAGATTTCTACAAGGGCAATCTTCTTTTTTAGAAACAAATTCTTTCCAAATTTCTGGTTTGCAATTGCAGACATAAGCATGTCCTTTTGAGATTAGTTCGTCTGCGTATTTATAGTAAGTATCTATATTTTCTGATTGTATGACTACTTCAGTGATATTGTTTTGAGTTATCCAATTAGCATCTTCTTGTAATGACTTGTAGGTATCAATTGAGATATTTGAGGGATTTGTATCTTCTATTCTTAAGACACATTTACCTTTATACTTCTTTGAATACTCGCTATTTAGTAATAAGGGTATGGAATGTCCTATTGTTAATGGGCCTGAAGGGGATGGGGCGAACCTGAATCCATACTTTCTATCTAGCTCTTTTAGTTCTGGTAATCCAACTCTTTTTTTAACTTTTGGATGTATTATGTGTGCCGTGTATTTAGAGTGTAATTCTTTGAACTCTTTTTTAGATAAATTGGAATATTCTTTGATAGTTTTTTCTATTTCTTTGTTTAATTCTTCGATTTTTGTTTTTAGATCTGGATTTGATCCGAGAAGTTTTCCTAGGATTGCTTTGGAATTAGCTTTGCCGAATTTTTCTAAGTTTTCTAGAACGAAACCTTTCATTAAGTTGAGAGTATGTTCGCTAAAGGTCGCCTTTTTCATGAATAGAAATTGATTAACTGTCTATATATAGCTTTTGATGATTATTTGCCGTATCTTCTCTTTCTCTTTGTGAACTCTTCTACACACTTGATTAGGTCTTCTTTTTCAAATTCGGGCCAAGTTTTTTCTAGATAAAACCACTCGGAATATGCTGATTGATAGCACATGAAATTTGAAGATCTTTGATCTCCGCCTGTACGGATTATCATATCAGGTTCATCTGGAGTGTATAAGTGTTTTTCAAATAGTTCTTTGTTGACATCCGAAGATTTTATTGTTCCTTCTTCAACACCTTTTGCAATTTCTCTTGCCGCGTTTACAATTTCGTCCCTACCGCCATATGCTAATGCGATGTTGACTAGATATTCTGAATTATTTTTTGTTTTTTCTTCAAGTATTTTTGTTGATTCTTGTATATTTTCTGGAAGAAGGTGGAGATTTCCTATGAACTTTATTTTTATTCCATTTTCATTAATTTCTGGATCGTCTGCGAACTTGTCAAAGGTTTCTTTGAAAAGTTTCATTAAATAGTCAAATTCTTCTTTCGGCCTATTGAGATTTTCTGTTGAAAGGCCGTATACCGTTAATTCTTTGAGGTCAAAATCTTTGCACCAAGTTAAAACTTTTCTAAATTTTTTTGCACCTAATTCATGACCTTGCCAAGGTTTTAACATTAGCTTTTTTGCAAACCTTCTATTCCCATCTATAATCAATCCTAAGTGTTTTGGAAAATTTTTTTCAGACATTTTATGAAATTTTGGTTCTGAGATACCTTTTAAGTATGTTGTTTGATATTTTTATAGAAATGACTTTATTTATAAATTAAAGTTAGAAACTTTTAAATACTTAGACATATGAATTTGATAACACTCCGTAGTGGTGATTTATATGGTTCAAGAAGTGTTAATTCCAGTTCAAAAGTATGTTACAGTCCTTTTGCTATTCATTGCAGCTTTTATGTGGTTGCTTCTGAGAAAGAACCGTGGTGAAGAAGGTTTAGTTGCCTTAAGGATTAATCGAGCGTTTA
The DNA here is from genome assembly GCA_018655015.1 of Candidatus Woesearchaeota archaeon. Lineage (GTDB taxonomy): Archaea > Nanobdellota > Nanobdellia > SCGC-AAA011-G17 > UBA489 > JABIKK01. The sequence continues at coordinate 12,703 of JABIKK010000008.1, forward strand.
CAGTTATGGTTCTAGTTGTTTTGCCTTTTATTGTTGGAACTTTTTCTTTCTTTTCTGAGGATATTGCCCGACTTGGAATGAGCTTTTTATTAGCATTGATATTTTTAATTTTACTTGTTGTATTGTTTAAGTTTGATAAGATAAATACTAAGGAGAGGAACAAAGATTTTAGGGATTTAATGAAAGATTCCCAAAAACATCCAATTAAATTTGAATTTGCAAGGAGAATTGTTGCTCCTGAGATAAAGAAATTAAAAGAAAAAGAAAAAGCTCTTGATAAAAAAAGAAAAAAGTTTAGTTCTGATAAGTCTAAAGAGATGAAGGTTTTGAAGATTAAAGAGAAAAAGCTTGATGAGAAACTAAAGCGTTCTGAAGAGTTAAGTGATTTTATTAAGAAGAACCAAATGAAAACCGAAGAAAGATCTAGAGTTATTAGTTCAAAGCTTGAGAATGTTGATAAGGTGAAGAAAGAAATTGTTAAGAAAGAAAGTAATATTGAAAAACGTGAGAAGCATTTAGAAAGTAAAATTGATGATAATAAGAAAAGAAAAAATGAATTAGAATCTTTGTTTAGAAGACAAAAATTAAATCTTGCTAAAAAGACTAAGGAAGTTTTACTTGAAGTAAGAGATGGTGCTATGAGGGAGATTAGAGATAGAGAAAGTGAATTAGAAATCTCTAAGGCTGAACTAGGGGCAATAAAGAGAGATGTTTCTAGAAGAGAAAGGAATCTCAATCCAAGGATTAATAGTCTTGAAAAGAGAGAAAGTGAAATTGAAAAGAGATTTTCAAAAGTTAGAATACAAGAATCTGAGATAAGGGAAGCTCTAGATAATTTACAAATACTAAGGAAACAATTTGCAAAAGAAGAGAAGATGCTAAGAAAAGATAAATCTGAACTTGGTTCTTACAAATCTGAACTTGGGAGAAAAGAGAAGAGAGCTGAACGTATGAAGTTAACATATTCTAAAAATAACAATGATTTGATTAAAAGGGAAACTGAATTGGATACCTTTGAAGGATCTATCAAGAAAAGGAAAAGAGATTTGGATGCGCTTGAAAGAAGACTTGCAAGAAAGAATAAGGAAATTAGTACCTTGGAAGTTAGATTGAATAAGCAGTTAGACAATACTTCAAAAAAAGATAAACTTGATGGGGATGTTGGAGACATAATTTCTGACGAAGTTTATACTTCTAATAAAAAAGTAAGGAGAAAAAATGGCAATAAGTAATACAATCTTTATGTTGGACGTTTTAACTTTAGCATTTGTAGTCCTATCTTTGGCTTTTTTAGTTAGGAATAGAGAATATGAGAGAAGTGCTTTTGAAAATAGTTTGAATGCTTTATTGTTTGGATTGTTATTGATGGTCCTTATCAAGGCTATTGATGTTTTGTATTGGTCTAGGGATATATTCCCTAATTTATTGATTAGTACTGGAATGGAGCCATATATTGCTAATATGTTAACTGTTTCTCAAGTGGCTTTGTTACCTTTGTTTGCTGTGTGTATATTAGTTGCAGTTATATTTGCTAAGGATGCCTTCGAGGGATTTAGTTAAACTTATATATTAGAAACTATGGTTTTGTGTAGTTATATTAAAAATGAAAGCTAAATTAAATTTTGGAATTTTGTTAATATCCTTATTTTGTGTTAGTTTGGTTAGTGCGGGTGATGTTTTTGAAATTGGGAATTCCTATGATTTATTGGAGTTAAGGGAACCTATTGGCGATGTACAAAATACTATAACCTCTGTAGAAATGCCTAATTTTTTAGTGGGTGGAATAATTAATACCAATCAAGGCTCAACAGCTTTCAATCAATACTTGAGGTTCTTTAATTCTGCGGATCCAATTAGTAATTCTCCTGCCGTTAATTTTACTGAAAACCAAGGAATCAATGATGGGTTTGTAGGCGACTATTTGTACATTCAAGATAGTGATAATCCAACGAACCAATCTACAGCTTTCCTTGAGTATGAACTTGAATTTGAGTCTGGTCTTGAAAGCACTGTTAGTGCAGGAAAACTCCCCGATTTGATGGATATAGAGATTACTTTCTTTAATGTTGATTATACTATAGTTGATAACTGGGTTGACACTTCTGCTAATGAAGTTACTTTATTTATGTGGTCTAGCGAAGTAAAGGAATATTTGCAAGAAGGAGAAACTAAAAATTATTTTATTAACGGAATTCCCTATGCAGTTGAGGTAACTGCCATTACCAATAATCCAATAACTACCATTTTGAAGATTAATGGGCAAACTACAACGCCCCTTAGTGAAGGGCAAACTTTTGTATTAAATGATGGGACTGTTATTGGTGTTCAAAATATTATATTGAATACTGGTGGCGTTGATATTGTCGAGATTTTTTTAGATGTTGGAAAACTTGAGTTTAAGGATTCCGAATACATAGATGGGAATTTTGATCAAACAGTAATGGTTGATGGAATGCCCATTACAGAAGGGTTGGTTAAGATAGATGCTGCAGAATTATCCTCTGCAACTAAATTAGAAATTTCAACTATCAGATACAGATTGTCAGCTGATGCTTTAAATGGTGATGATGTAGGGGTAGAGCCTGGGCAAGGTGTAAGAGGGTATTTGGACACCCCAGAGGGCATGATACACCCAACATGGGATATTAGGTACGAGGGTTTAGATAATGTTCAAACAAGTATCATTAAGTTAGATCCTAGTGGGGATGATGAATATAAATTAGTTTTTGAGAATAAACAAGGACTTGTTTACAATGTTCCTTTCGCTACAAATGAGGGTGGAACATTCAAATATGGTAATGACGATAGAGACTTTGTTTTTGAAGAAGGAAGATATAACTCTTCCGCAAGAACTGCTGCAGACCAACAGCCTACAATTGGCCATTTAGACTATTTTGTTTTGAGTGATGTTGATGAATTTAATAATTATGATAATCGTGCTATATCTCATGTTATGAGGTATGGTAACTACGATGCACAAAATAAGGAACTTAAGTTTGAAGATATGGCAACAGGTGATACAAAGCTTGTAACTTATGTAACAACTAGTCCTGCAAACGGAACACTAGGTAGTGGAGACTTAAATGTTGGAGGGACAACATACAAAGTTTATGTTGCTAATGTGACGTCAGGTATCCCATCATTAATCTTTGATTTAGATGCTGACGGGAATGTAAACATGGAAGAAGTTAGAATTACCATTAATGGTGGTGGAATTATTGACTTAGGTAAACATGAACTTTCAACTGGAGGATCATGGAATACTACTCTTGGAAGTAATGCAGGGGTTTGGTCAAATACAGGTAATGCGATTCCAGAGGGAAAATTTGAATTGAATTTGACTACCTTGGCAAGTGATTTTGATGAAGGTGGCCCAATTACATTAAACAGTCCTGGAAATGAATGGATATCTTTTATTGTGGATGACAGACCTTTCAATGAAATTGGAATAGCGAGTACTAATATGTCATCTAATGGCGGAATTCACGCATTGTTAGAAAGTGTAGAAAACAATGACTATTACTCCGGTATGACTGACTATGGTGCTTTGGTAACATTGTACGATGCATCTTTGTCAAACACCCCAGAGACATTAACTATCGAATACCCTTTATCTCAGAGAGGAGTAAATGTTTTAATTGTTGAAGGTGATATTGTAAATACCTCACTTCCTGATTTGCTAATTTCAGATTATTCTGTTTCCCCTTCATTTATTGAGCCTGGAGATTTAGTAACGGTTAACTTAACTTTAATGAATGCAGGTACAGAGCCTGTTATTGGTAATTTTAATTGGGTTTATGATTTTGATTATGGTGCTAACTTGAACTCACTTGTTTTGAATTCAGGAGATTCCTTGAATTTATCATTTACTCATACCTATGGTGAAGCTGGAGATCATACTTTCTATTTTGAAGTTGATCCTACTCAAGTTATAGAAGAGTTAAATGAAAATAATAATGTTCTTTTCTTGAATATTTTTGTAGATGGGACTCCAGATTTAGAGCCTTTCTTAATTTCAAAGAAGAAGGACCCTAATAATAGGAACAATATACTTTTCAATTATAGGATTAAAAATCATGGAGACCTTTATGTAGACAACTTTGATTATGACATTGCTTATGGCGATGGAACCGGAGCTGGTGGTTTTATAACAGAAAGAATTAATGCTGGTAGTTATTATGACTTTAATCTAAGCCATGAGTACAATGTTGCAGGAAAGTATGATGTTGATTTTAAAGTTGATGCTTTTAATCTAATAACTGAACTTAATGAGACTAATAATTTAGTTAGTGCTTCTGTGTGGATTCCATGTGATAAGGTAGTTCCGGGAATGAAAACTAGATGTTTACCAAAAAAGAGATAGAAAGATTCTTATACTCTCTCGAAAAAATATATTTTTAGATGAAAGCGGGAAAATTTAGCATTATGAAGTTGTTTGGTATTTTATTACTATTTCTTTTCATTATTATTTTATTATTAAACTTTATTCCCAATAAAGGAAATAAGGAATGTTCTTTGGATAACGAGTATTTAACTGAAGAGCTTGTTTTTCACTCTGGTTATGAAGCTGGTAGTGTTGGGACTCCTAGTAACGCACACGAAAAGATTACAGGAATAGATAATAGTTTTACAGATCACAATGATTGGCAGAAAAGCTTTAGTGATCATCCACTCTTTGGGAATTTTAGAATTTGGTATGAAGAAGGAGATGCGTCTAAAAGATATGCTAAGATTATAGATGATCCTACTTCTCAAGAAAATAAAGTACTTCATTTCTGGTTGGATGAACCACATATCAATTATGATGTGATTAAGAAAAAAGGAAGAATACAGGCTGCTATTGTCAATAATAGAAACTTGCGTTCTTTTTACATTAAACAAAGGCTTTTCATGCCTGATGATTTCGAGCAATTAAAGTCTTATCCTAAAAAAATAAACTGGTTAACAATTCAAGAGTTTTGGAATGATGCTACAGGGAAAGAGTTTCCTTTTAGAGTAACATTGAATATGAGAAAGACTACTTCTGAAAAAGGGGATTTGTATTTTGGTACTCATGCTCAAATTAAAGAAAAAGGTAAGTGGGTGAATATTTGGGCTTCGATAAACGAGGAATATGAGGTTCCAATTGGAGAATGGATAACTATTGAAACATATCTTGTAGAAGGAAATGAAAATGAAGGAAGATTTGTATTTGAAGTTACAGATAGTTTGGGAGATAAAGAAACTATTTTTGATATAACTGGATATACCCATCATCCTGACGATCCTTGCCCTGACGGGTTTAATAGATTCAACCCTATCAAATTGTATACTTCAGATGATCTGATTGATTATATGACTGAAGAAAATAAAATACTTCAAATGTACTGGGATGACTTTGAAATTTGGGCAAATAAAAGGCCATGATCTTTGTTAAAAATTTGATAATTTATCAATACAGAAAGTTTTATAAATAGGTTCAAGTTTACTTATTTATTCTAGATATCAATTTGGTGAAATCTAATGAGCGTGAATGACGATTTAAGAGAACACATAAAGAAAGGTACTACTACGGTTGGAATCAAATGTTCTGACGGTATTGTTCTTGCAGCTGATAAAAGAGCTACCTTAGGTGGTAGAATTGTTAGCAATAAGACTGTAGATAAAGTATTTCCTATCTCTGATAATATTGCAGTAACTATGGCTGGAGTTGTTTCAGATGCTCAATTAATTACTAAATTGATTAAAGCAGAATTAAGATTAAAGAAATATAGGACTGGAAAAGATTCCAACGTTAGAGAAACTTCAAGTTTATTGGGAAGTATTGTTTATCAAAATATCAGAAGAATGAGTCCAATTATGGGTATTACTGGCTTTTTGTTGGGTGGTGCTGATAAGGAAGGCTTCCATTTGTATGACATTGGTGTTGATGGAAGTGTTTTAGAACATGAAGATTATGTTACTGATGGAAGTGGATTTATGATGGCTTTTGGTGTTTTGGATACACTATACAAGAAAGATTTGAAAGTTAATGATGCTGTAAAGCTTGCAGTTAAAGCAATCAATGCTGCAATGCAGAGAGACACGGCAACTGGTGAAGGTATAGACGTTTATGCTATAACTAAGCAAGGAGTGAAGAAGGTATTTGCAGAAAAGCTGAACACAACTATTACTTGTTGAATTTATTCTAATTTATTTTTTATATTAATATGACAGACATTATCGAAGAGATACTGAATGAGTTACCTAGCGAAGCTAAAGTTAGTGACACTTATTTTGAAGGCGCGAATATAATAGTTTATACTTCTAGTAAGGACTTTTTCTTGAATAATGGAGAGATTATAAGAAAAGTAGTCCAAAAGATTAAGAAAAGAGTTGAATTAAGACCCGATCCAAGTTTATGTATGGGGCTTGAAAAGGCAGAGAAAGAAATTAGGAAGCTTGCTCCAAAAGATGCGAAAGTTACAGAAGTTATTTTTGATCCTCAAAGATCTGTTGTAATAATTGAAGCTGAGAAACCCGGATCAATGATTGGTAAGCAAGGAGAAATATTGAGAGAAATTAAGAAAAAAACTTTATGGGTTCCAATAATTAAGAGAACGCCAATAATTAAGAGTCAAATTATTGAGAATATTAGAAGTGTTTTATATCAGAATAATGATTATAGAAAGAAATTCCTGAATAAGGTGGGTCATAGAATCTATGACGGATATTCTAAAGGTAAGAAAGAAGAATGGATTAAGGTAGGAATGCTTGGCGCTGGAAGACAAGTTGGAAGAAGTTGTATTTTAGTTCAAACTCCTGAAAGTAATGTTCTTTTGGATTGTGGAATTAACCCTGGAATTGATGCAGGTCCTGGATCTTATCCAATTTTAGATGCTCCAGAATTTAAACTATCTGATTTAGATGCTGTGATTTTGTCCCATGCACATATGGATCATTGTGGTTTTATTCCTTTCTTGTATAAGATGGGATTTAGGGGTCCAGTTTATGCTACTGAACCGACAAGAGACATTTCTGCTCTGTCATCATTAGATGCAATCGGAGTTTCATTTAAACAAGCAAAGAAAAATTTGTTTGATATTCAAGATGTAAAAGAAATGGTTAAGCATACAATCACTTTAGGTTGGGAAGAAGTTACAGATATTACTCCAGACATTAGAATGACTTTTTATAATTCTGGTCATATTTTGGGTAGTTCAATGACCCACTTGAATATTGGTAACGGCGCTCATAATTTTATGTATACTGCAGATATGAAATATTTGGATACAAGAGTTTTGAATGCTGCGCATACAAGGTTCCCACGTTTAGAAACTGTAATGATTGAAAGTACATATGGTAATAAGGAAAGTGTTTTAGGTTCGAGAGAAAAAGCAGAAGAAGATTTGGTAGAAATTATTGAAAAGACTAGGAAAAATAAAGGTAAAACTTTGATTCCGGTTTTAGGTGTTGGAAGGGCACAAGAATTATTATTGGTTTTAGAAGCTGCAATGCGTGAAGGTAGAATAAAGAAAATGCCAATTTATGTTCAAGGAATGGTTTGGGATATTACTGCAATTCACACAGCTTACCCCGACTTTTTGAATAAAGATCTAAGAAGGTTGATTTATCATAAGGATGAAAATCCATTTTTGAGTGATGTGTTTAAGAAAGTTGCAAGTAGGAAAGAGCAGGAACAAATAATGGAAGATTCATCTCCTTGTATAATTCTGGCAACTGCAGGAATGCTTAATGCTGGTGCAAGTTTAGAATATTTTAAGAAAATGGCTGATAACCCTAAGAATAGTTTAGTTATGGTAACATATCAAGCACAGGGAACAATGGGTAGAAGAATCCAAGATGGGGAGAGAAAGATAATCTTCACTGATAATGGTAAGGCTACTGAGGTTGAGATTAAAATGGGCATTCACATTATTACTGATTTTACTGGACATGCTGGAAGGAATGAATTAATGAAGTTCATAAAGGATTTGAGTCCTAGGCCCAAAAAAGTTATTGTACAACATGGTGAAAGTTCAAGATGCTTAGATTTAGCTTCTAGTCTGCATAAGGCTTACAGGATGGAAACTACTTGCCCTAAGAATTTAGAAAGTATTAGGCTTAGATAGTTATTACTTATTAGTTGTGACAAATAGAAAGATTTTTAAGTTGTTTTTTATTGGTATTTTTGTGAAAAAATGCCGCACTTTGGAAATTTCGGAAAAAGTATTTTGTTTGTAGCTGTCTTATTTGGACTAGCTCTAGGCGTATTTGTTGGTGGTTTTGTGGAAGGTTATGCTTCTGCTGTTCCCGAGAAATTAAGTTCTTATGATCATGTTGATGAAAGTGAGATACTCTTGACTGGAAACACTGTTTTAATTAGTACTGGTCATGAATTAAGATGGTCTAAGTTTGAAGATACTAATTCTATGACTCCTCTATTTGATGAAGGTCATAATGGGTTGGAGTTTGTTCCAGAAAGTGTTTATGACATCCATTTGGGAGATGTAATCTCTTTTGATTATGAAGGAGAAACTTATATCCACAGAGTTGTTGAAATTGGGAATGATGAAGTTGGAAGATATTTTTTAACTAAAGGTGATAATAATTTTAATGTTGATGAAGGTGTTAGAAGGTTTGAAGATATTAATGGTGTTTTGTTTGGTGTAGTGTTTTAAGAGCCTCAGAGATTTGTGTTAGGTAGAAGTGTCTATGAAAAAGATGTAGGTTTTTTGCTACTCTTCTTCGGATTGGCTAATTTCGAACTCCGTTAGGCAATGTTGTGAACAGAATTTGTAGGCCTTGCCTTTGAATTCATGCTCAATTACTTCTGGGCCTTCTAGAATTGTTTTACAGCTTTTACAACGTGTAGATTCACTGCCAAATTCATTATACCCTTTCATGAAGCCTTCGTCAACATCTGTTATTTCGTCTTCTTTTTCCATAAGATCTTCTCGACCTTCCTCGGAATAGATGCCAACGTTTTCATTGTCGGTGTTCCTTTCTGCTTCCTCTTTAGAATACTCATTCATGCCGAAAGTGTGCTTAAACTTACTTTTAAATATTTGTCTTATGTAAAATAGAATTTGTTTTTTAGACTTGTCTTGGAGGAGGCAGAGGGAAAAAGAGGTGTTAGGGAAAGATAGGAAACCCCCTGCCTGCGTCCATGACTATGATGCGTCATTGTCTTTTGCGGATGTATATTTTTGCTAAGAAGGATCTAAAACATCACTTCTTTTTTGTTTTTTTCTTCGGGAAATATGGTAAGTCAAACTTGTATTTATAGTTATCTATGAAAACTGATTTTTAATTCAAAAGTGGTAATAGATCTTTTTAACTTCAAGCGAAAATTTATATAATCTCTTTTAATTAATTAATATGGAGAGGTGATTTATTGACTCATATATCTGAAAGGGAATACGATTTACCCAATGCGGTTATTGGTAAATTGATGAAGGCTGCGGTTGAAGATAAGAGTGTAGTTTCTTTAGGACCAGGGGAACCTGATTTTGATTTACCCACACCATTAGTAAAATATGTGAAAGAATATGCTGCTAGTAGTAACCACTATAGTCCTCCTGGAGGTATTGTGGAACTTAGAGAAGCATTAGTTAAGAAACTAAAGAAAGAAAATAAAATTGATGTCCATCCTGATAATATTATTGTAACTAATGGGAGTCAAGAAGCTTTGTTGTTGGCTACTGCCTGTACTCTGGATGTGAGTGAACAAGTTATAATTCCCAATCCTAGCTATTTAGGTTATTTACCTATGTTTGAATTATTCAATGCCTTTCCCGTTGCATTGGAGTTGAAGCCGGAAGATGGTTGGCATGTTAATCCGGATGAGATGAAGAAATTAATTAATAAAAAGACTAAGGCGATACTATTGAACTCTCCTGGGAATCCTACTGGAAATGTTTTACCTAAAAAGATTCTTGAGGAAGTTGCGGATATTGCAGTGGATAATGATCTGTATGTTTTCAGTGATGAGGCTTATGAGAAATTAGTCTATGGAAAGAAGCACCATAGCATTGGATCCTTTAATGGGATGAATAAATATGTTGTGACGATGCATACTTTTAGCAAGACCTATGCAATGTGTGGCTATAGGGTGGGTTATGCAGTTGGCCCAACACCTCTTATTGAAGCCATGAATAAAACTCATGTTTACACTACATCTTGTGCTCCTACCTTATCACAAAGAGTTGCTGTTAAGGCATTAAGTTTGAAAAAATCTTATATTGATAAGATGGTTAAAGAATATGATCGGAGAAGAAAGATGATTGTTAAAGGCTTGAATCAAATTGGTTTAGAAACTGTTACGCCCAATGGGGCATTCTATACTATGTCTAAGATAGATCATTTATCGGATGATAGTTTTAAGTTTGCTTTTGATTTGCTAAAAAAGGCGAAGGTCGGAGTTGTACCTGGAAGAGAGTTTGGTAGGTTTGGGGAAGGGTATATTCGATGTAGTTATGCTACAGATTATAAATTGATTGAAGAAGCTTTGAGGCGTATGGATAAATTTATAAGTAAAATTAAGAAATGAGCGTTCTATGTTTAAAATTATACATGATAGGCCTAGCTGTATTGGTTGTGGTGTTTGTGCTGCAATAAATCCTGATCATTGGACTATGTCTTCTGAAGATGGTAAGAGTAATGTGGTTGGATGTGAGGAAGTAGGCACTGATGAAGTTTTGGAGATTGAAGAATTAGGTAAAGATTTAGATGCTGCTGAGGCTTGTCCAGTTAATTGTATTCATTTGTACGATAAAGATAAGAAATTGATATGATAACCTTTTAATAGGTAGTTAGTTTGGTTTAATCCAGAGGTTGATGATGGTAAGGGGTATGGATTTCTTTAAGGTTCATCCAAAATATAAGGATGGTATTAGCTTGGCAGATCATAAGGAGTTACATGCTCCTGCTGGAAAGTTTTTGAGACATGCGATCTTTGGTATGAATGATGGTCTTGTTAGTGTCTTGGCTTTAACTGCAGGTTTAACTGGGGCATTGCTAAGTAAAAATATTGTTATTATTGCAGGTGTTACAGAAATGATTGCAGGGGCAATTTCTATGTCTCTTGGAACATATATTAGCACTAAAAGTCAAATTGAATTTTATAAAAGGGAAGTTAAAAGAGAAAAGGAAGATATGGAGAGGTTACCTACTCTTGAAAAAAGCCATGTTAAAGAAATTTACCAGGGAAAAGGATTCAGGGGAGCTGAGTTAGAAAAGGTTGTTAATAAATTGACCTCTAATAAGAAGATTTGGTTGGATGTTTTAGTTAATGAGGAATTAGGATTAAGTAGTTCTAAGATGGAGAATGCCTTTTCTGCTGGAGTGGTAATGTTTTTCTCTTTTATATTTGGAGCTTTGATTCCCTTATCTTCATTTTTCTTATTGCCTACTGGTTTTGCATTAAAGGCTGCAGTCATTTCTTCATTAGCAGTTTTATTTTTAGCTGGTGCTGGGAAGACACATTTTACTGGTGGAAATTGGATTAAGAGTGGGTTTGAAATGGTTGTCATAGGTGCATTAGCAACTACTGCCGCTTATTATGCAGGGCATATCATTAGTGGGATTGTAGCTTATTTGGTATAGGCATTTTATGTGGAAAATTTCACGTGTAAATTTAATTACTATCAACTCTACTTGTTAGTTTCTTCTACGAGAAAATTTATAAAACAAATTTGGGAATAAATATCGTGGCAAAATACAAAGTGGTTTATGAAAGGAATGGTTGCATTGGCGCAGCTGCTTGTGCTGCTTTGTTAGAAGAGAGATGGAAACTTTCTGATATGGATGGAAAAGCTAATCTAGTTAGTGGAGTGGAAACTAAACCTGGAGTATTTGAATATGAATTTACAGAGGAACAGCTAGGAAAGATCTTAGAGTCTGCTGAGGCCTGTCCTGTGAATGTAATACATATTTACGATGAAGAGGGCAAAAAGCTTATCTAGTAAACCTTTAATATAACAATATATTTCTAATATACATGAAAGAGGATGATACTGACGAAGGACTATTGAAATTGTTAAAAGAATCAATGAAAAATGAAGAAGTAATTGAAGAAGTTTTTGATACTGATAAGGCTGAAGGCGATGAGGCTTTTGATGAAGCATTTCAGATGCTTTTAGAATACTATGAAGGATACAAGGTAGATGATACTTTGAGTCCGTTCTTTCATGAGGATTAAAATGAATTTTAGAAAGGATTTTACAAATATTGAAGGAGATGGAGTTTTAGATACTCATGGGGTTGCTCTAAAAACTGCTATGGAAGGAAGTTCTGAATGGAAATCACATGTTTCTAATTGTAAAGATGCTAAAGTTAATTTTCTTAGCGTTGGTGGCGAGAGAATAATTACAAACGATGAAAGAAGTAAATTATTTGATGAAGAGATCTGGAGAAAAGGGCTAGAAGAGAAATCTAAGATGATGTTAAGTGGGGACCGCAAGGGCTTTGATAAAAAATCTGAGGATACCCTTAAGTCTGAGAATTTTAATCTAGGATCTACTTTTGATTCTGAAAAGTATGAAAAACAATTACTTTCTGTGGGTTGTATGTGTGGTGTAGAAGTTAATTTAGATTCTGTTAGTGTTGATGGAAGTTATAGTGTTTCTTCTTCTGTAGGAAGTTACCTTACTTCTGATAAGAAAGGAACGATGACTTATGAGTGAAGGGAAGGTTTGTTCTAAGGAAACTAAGATATGTCCTAGATGTAAGAGTGGTCATGTTGAGATTGAAGGTGATGATTTCTTTAGTTATGTTGTCTGTATGGAGTGTGGGTTTGATGAAAGCCTTGAATATGAATCAGATTCTAATGAAAAGGGTGCCAAAGGTGGTGGAGGAAGTCCTTACAAGCGTGGAGGGGCCCTTAGAGTACAAAAACATACCAAATAGTAATTCTTTATAAACATAAATATTAAAAAGAGGCGTTCTATATTTGATTCCTAATGGCAGATGTTTTAATTATCATTGCACCTCAGGATTTTAAGGATGAGGAGTATTTTCATGTTAGAGAAGAACTTGAAAATGCAGGACATAAGGTTGTAGTTTCTAGTTTGCAAGATGTTGCTAGTTCTGTTGAGAATAAAGAAGTTGTTACTGATGTTTTAATCGATGAAGCAGATGTTGCTGATTATGATGCTTTGGTGCTTGTTGGTGGTGCAGGTGCAAGTGTTTATTTTGAAAATGAGAAAGTTCTTGAAATGTGTTATCAAACTGTTGAACAGGGAAAGTTGATCGCTGCTATTTGTATTGCTCCTGGGATATTAGCTAGGGCAGGCGTTTTAGCAGGTAAGAATGCAACTTCATTTGAATCTGAGTTAGCTACATTGGATGAAGCTGGTGCAATTACTTCCGATAGTCATGTTGTTGTTGATGGACAGATAGTTACTGCTGATGGTCCTCAAGCTGCTAGGGAGTTTGGTAAAAAGATTGCTGAACTTTTGAAAGAAGATAATGAAGAAGAGGTTGTTGAAGAGACTAAAGAATATTATCCTTCTAACGGTGATGATGAGAAAACTGATGATGGTTTTGATAAGAATGAGCCTTACTATGGTGATGATAAACATCATGAGAAAAGAGTAGTTGAAGAAGATTCAAATTAATTTTATCTTGTTCTAATGTGTTTTATTAATCTAAATCAACATAATCTTTAAATAGAGCTTTTGATTTGATGTAATTCTATGAAAGACGTTATTATTCTTGGAGGCGGTGCTGCTGGATTGGGTGCTGCTTTGTATTCCGCTAGGTTTAGCTTGGATACTATTTGTATTGCTAAAGAGATGGGTGGAACAGGTAACATTGCTCATAAGGTGGATAACTGGATTGGAGAGCCTGGAATAAGTGGTATGGATTTAATGGATAAATTTGCTAAACATGTTAAAGATTACAAAGTTCCGTTAATTACTGACATTGTTAAAGAAATAAAGAAGGTTGATGGTGGCTTCGAGGTTGTTTGTGAAAAAGAAACTTATCAAGGCAAAACTGTTATTTTTGCATTAGGTATGAAACATAGAGAACTTGGAATTCCTGGAGAAAAAGAATTTTCAGGAAAGGGAGTACATTACTGTTATACTTGTGATGGTCCGTTGTATAAGGATAGTACTATTGCTGTTGTAGGTGGAAGCGACTCTGCAGCCTTGGGTGCAATATTTATGAAAGATTATGCTAAGAAAGTTTATGTTATTTATAGAGGGGATAAATTAAGGGCCGAACCAATTAGTGCTAAACAAGTTTATGACGATGAAAAAACTGAAGTCATACATAATGCCAATGTTGTTGAAGTTGTTGGAGACAAGATGATGACTAAGGTAAAACTAGATACTGGAAAAGAATTAGATTTAGATGGTTTGTTTATTGAAATTGGACATATTCCTTTGAATGAAATTGCAGAAAAAGTAGGAGTTAAATTGGATGGAAGGGGTTTTATTGATGTTAACAAAGAACAAGCAACTAATGTTGAAGGTTTCTTTGCTGCAGGAGATATAACTAATTCAACTAGTTTAAAACAATTTATCACATCTGCTGCTGAAGGAAGTATTGCTGCACAAGGTGCGTATCATTATCTTACGAGGTTAAAAAAATGATTGAATATGATAGTTATGGTCCAGAAAAAGTTCTGGAAGTTTACCATCCTAAGTCTGGGATGAGGGGTTTTGTAGTAATTGATAGTACTGCATTGGGTCCTGCTAAAGGTGGAGTTAGAATGACTCCTACAGTTACACCACATGAAGTTTCTAGATTGGCAAGAGCCATGACTTGGAAGAATGCTTTGGCAGATTTGCCTTTTGGTGGTGGAAAAGGTGGAATTATTGGTAATGATAAGGATATGAGCCCTGAAGAAAAAGCTGAATTTGTTAAGGCTTTTGCAGAAGGTTTGAAAGTTATTTGTCCTGAACATTATGTTTCTGCTCCAGATATGAATATGGCTGAAAGTGAAATGAAAATTATGGCTGAAACTATTGGAGATATGAAAGCATGTACTGGTAAACCTGCAAACATGGGAGGATTACCTCATGAGTTGGGTAGCACTGGTTTTGGAGTTTTTCATTCTACTAAGGTTGCAGTTGAACATTTAGGATTGGACCTGAAAGATTTAACATTTGCAGTTGAAGGTTTTGGAAATGTTGGATGGTTTGTTTCTAAGTTTATGACTGAAGCAGGATCTAAATTAGTTGCTGCGTCTGACTCAAGAGGAGTAATTTATAATAAAGAAGGTTTGGACTTCGAAAAATTAGCTAAGGCTAAGGAAGAAGAAAAGACTGTTACCAAATATGGGGATGGTGAAGTTCTACCAAGTCACGACATTAAGAAGGTTGATGCAGATATTTTGATTACTGCAGCAGTCCCAGATTTAATTAATGCTGGTGATGTTGATGAAATGAAATTCAAATTAATCGTTGAAGGGAGTAATATCCCAATGATTCATGAGGTTGAAGAACTGCTCCATAAGAAAGGAGTATTAGTTGTTCCAGACTTTGTTGCTAACTCCGGAGGAGTTATGAGTAGTTATGTTGAGTACATTGGTGGGACAGAAGAAGAAATGTGGAAACTAATTGAAGAAAAAATTACAAAGAATACTAAATTGGTTTTAGATGGAGCTAAAGAAAAAGGTTGTTCTCCCAGAGAGAAGGGAATGGAAATAGCTGAAAAAAGAGTTTTAGCTAAATGTGACGTTTGTAAGGTCTAAAGAGATATTTCTTTAGGTCTATTTTATTATTTTCTATAATAATTCCTTCTTTTTTTAGTAGTTTTACTTTATTTTTTGTTCCTGAGGCGAAACCACCAATTCTTCCATCTGAATTTATTACTCTATGGCATGGCACTTCTGGGGCGTAGGGGTTTTTGTTCATAGCAGTTCCTACAGCACGGTATGCCTTTGAATTAAGTGCATTAGCTATTTCTTTGTATGTTGTGACTTTCCCCTTTGGCACTTTTTTTAGTACTTTGTAACATCTTTCATTGAAATTCATTTTTACCATCCCAAAACTTAATACTCTTTATCTTGTTGTTTTTTATTTCTAAAAGGGTATTTACCTTAGGCCCAAAGCCTGCATTGATTACTGTGGTTTTTCCAAGCTTACATTTGGCAAAGTGTTCATGCATATGACCTCCAATACAAACTAAAGGTTGATTCTTCTTACAAAATTCTGCAGCTATAGACGATCCAAAATGTTTTTTATAAAACGGATTGTCTTTTTCTAAAATTATGTCTACTTTAGTTTTGTAAGGCACATTGTGTGAGATAAATATGTCTGTAAAGTCTCTATTCCTTCTTTTATGTAGTGCTACAAGCCTGTTAAGAATTTTATTATATGCTTTTTTCAGTTTAGTTTGTTCTTTAAAGGTTAATCCTTGGTTTCCGTTGGGTTTTTCTGGGCCACTACATAGGCCATATCCTATTATATTAAAATTTCCAAATTTATGTAGTTTATACTGACAATCTTTTACATTTTTTAGTCCCTGTGTTAATATTTTGTTAGAATGTTTGCTGAGATACATATCTAAATTTGATTTAAGTCGGTTGTATCTACTTTTTGAAGAGTCTTTTATGTTTGTAGTACCATGGCTTTGATCCCAATTTCCCGGTGTAAAGAAAATTGGTTTGTTAAATTTGTTTAGGAATTCTAAGGTTTTTCTTCCAATAAGGAGTGACTCTTTTTCTATTTGGTTATATTTTTTCCTTCCTATTAACTTTAAGATGTATTCATCTGAAGATATGATCTCTTTAGTTTTCTTTATGTGTTTTTTCCATAAGCCAACATATTTTCGCATCCCTTTATCTGAACATATATCTCCGGGTACAATTATTGCGTCAAATTCTTTAAAATGGATCTTTGGAATCCTACCATGCAAATCTCCTACAATTAAAAATTTCATTCAGTTTTCTCCTAACCACTTAAGTAAGAGTTCTCTTGATGATTGGTTTTGCTTTAGAATTTCTATTCCATGTAGATTGCCCTTGTAGGGTTCGAACCTTATTTTACTTTTTGATAAGCTAAATAATTTGTTTGAGGAATTCCAAGAGTATTCATCTTCTTCGCTAGCCATGATCAAGAGTGGACGGTTATACCTTTTTATGCTGTCTAATGTGTTTATTCCTTGATACTCAATTCCTGGAGAGAGAAGTGCTACCCTATGTATTTTCGGATCTCTAACAGCGTAGTTAAGTCCAATGTTTGCCCCAATTGATGCCCCGATTATGGATACTTCTTGGATGTCTTGCCCATTTAGATATTCTAGTGCCAACTCTACATCAGAAGACATTTTGTTGAAATCCTCTTGGCTTATTTCTTTTATTTGGTTTTCTCCATGCCCTCTTAAATCAAATGTTAATATACTATATTCCTTTGATCTAAGATCAGGAATTAAGAAATCCCAAGATGTCCTATCTTGTTGGTACATATGTATTAAGATTATTCCTTTGTTTGAATTTTCCGGATAGAAATCTGCATTTAAGGAAGTTCCATCTGAAGTTTGAAGTGTTATTTTTTGTTTGATTACAGTTCCTACTTCTTCTTGAGGGTTGTAGAATATGAATGCTATTGCTAAAATAATGACAATTGTTAGAGCTATAGTTTTAATTCCCATTTTATATGTAGTTTAATGTTGAATATGCATACACAGCATTTAGATTGCTGTGGTAAATTACTACACTATTGTATGATTGAATATTTGAGATATAATTGAGTATTTCATATTCCTGTGTTCCTGAAACTTCTTGAAGTGGATCTAATAATAAATTTCCTGCATCCAAGTCTTCTTTTGTTGTAACTACTTGTTTAGTTGCAAGATATACGTTTAGGTTTGGATCTAAGTTTGTGTTAGCTATGGAGAACAACTGGTCAAATATTATTTTATGTGTTCCACTTTCATAAGAATACAGTTCTATGTCTCCCGATGTTATTCTCTGTACTGCTGTGAAGCTTCCGGTTGAAAGTAATGTTGAACTTGGAGGACAGTCATTATCTGTTGAATAAGCACAGCTGGATGGGCAGCACCCATCGTTTGAATTACACATAGTTATTTCGCTATAAACACATTCTGCAGTACATAGGGACGCTGAACCAAGAAGGGTGTTAGTAGTACAAGTGTTGTTATCATTGCAGGACTGAACATTTATAGGACAATCTCCATCACATTCTTCTGGAGCTTCCTTTACACTGTTTCCACAAACTGGATCACAATCGCTATCTGTTAGAGTTGTGCAATTTGTAGGGCAATACCCATCTAAGTCTACACATAAAGGGTAATTATGAACGCATTCTTTTGGTGCTCCTTCTGAAGGTGAAACACAAGAATCGATTGTTTCTGGATCGTCATCACCACATTCTAAATCAGATGTACAAGCTAGTTGTATTAAACAATCTAGGTCTGTTGTTTCATTACAACCTTCAGGACAGAAATTATCTTCTCCTATACAAGTAGTTATTTCATTGTTGAAACAAGTTCCTTCTGAACAATAGTCTAATGTGCTAGTTACATTGTCATCACAAATTATAGGGGTACATTCATGGTTAGACATATCTTCACATGAAGTACAATATAATGGGGAGCATTCATTGTTTAAACAAATTTCATTAAATAAACATTCTTCATTTGTCGAGCAACCATACCCTTTATTTTCGGTTAGAGGTGTTTTTTTAATATTGTCTTGTGTTTGTTGAGAATATGTTGTTTCTTCATTTGTTGTGTCAGCCGCTGAATCATTTCCAGACAATATAAACATAATTGGAATTAAAATTATTATAAAAATTAAGGCAATTCCTAGCAATGTTGTAGTGCTTATGTGTTTTTGTGGTTTGGCTGCAACTGCTATTGCCTCGTCTGCTTCAGTTATATTAAACCCTCTAGATAACATAATTTCTCTAGTGGCATCTACCGTAAACCCTCTATTTGAGAGCTCTTTTGCATATTCAACGGCTTTTTTATTTACCACTTTATTTTCCAAGTAATCTCAAAAGAATTGCTTTTTGAATGTGAAGCCTATTTTGTGCTTGTGGAAAAACAACAGATCTCTTTCCATCTATTATTTCTGTTGTAACTTCGTGCCCCCTCATTGCTGGGAGACAATGCATAAATATTGCTGACTTTTTTGTTTTTGAAAATACTTTTCTATTAACTTGAAAAGGTTTTAGGTCCTTTAGCCTTCTATCTTTTTCTTCTTGTGGTATTCTGTAAGACATCCATGAGTCTGTGTAAATTACATCGGCGTTCTTAGCAGCTAATAAGGGATTCGTTGTTATTGTTGCAGGTTTGTTTTTATGTTTTTTCGCCAATTTTTTTATTTCCTTCATTACCTTATCTTTGGGATAGTACTCTTTTTGTTTTGGACATGCTATTGTTAGTGTGTTTCCTGTTAGGGCGCAAGCTCTCATTAAAGAATAAGTTACGTTATTTTCTGCATCTCCTAGATATGCAATCTTCAATCCTTTTATTTTGCCTAGTTTTTCTTTGATTGTTAAAAAGTCGCCAAGAATTTGACAAGGGTGACCCTCATTTGTCATCATATTTATTACAGGTATTGATGCGTTTTTTGCCAATTTCTTTATTTCTGAATGTGAATAGATTCTTGCAGCAATTACATCGCAGTACTGGCTTAGTGTTTTTGCTACATCCTCCATAGATTCCTTTCCTAGCCCCCAAGGCGAGTTTTCGGCATAATAGTTTATTGCATCCCCATGCAATTGTGTCATTGCAACTTCGAACGAAACTCTGGTTCTTAATGATGGGGCTTGAAATATCATAATTAATGACTTTTCGAAAAGACTTCTTGCATACATTGATTTTCTATTTTTTATCTCAATTGCATTTTTTATTAATGCTTGAAAGTCTTTTGGACTTAAGTCTGATATGCTTATTAAATTCTTCATTTTTTCCTCTTTATCTTGACCTTTTTTAGGACATCTTTTATGTCGGGTTTTCCAATTTCTTTTAGAACATAATTAACCTCTATGAACGGCTTTTTTATCTTTATTTGTCTTTTTAGACTAACTGGTGTTCCGTCAATTACCATATCAACTTTTGATTTATTTATTGTATCTTGCAAATCTTTATTTTGTTTGGGAGTGTATCCCATTGCTGGAAGTTCTTTTCCATGGACTAAGTGGGGATATTTTTTGTAAGTTTCTTTTAATGTGCCTACAATGAATTTGTGAGGTTCAACAATTTTAGCACCATACTTTTTAGCGGCTATTGTTCCTGCACCAAAACTCATACCACCATGTGTTAACGTTGGACCATCACCTACAATTAGAACTTTTTCCCCCTTTAGAGATTTTGGATTTTCAATAACTAGTTTAGATGCGGCTTTTATGACGGTCGCTTTTGGATTATGTTTTTTTATATTTTCCATTAATTTTTTGATACCTTCTTTTGGAGCTGAGTCCATTTTATTGATTACTAGAACGTCTGCAGCTTTGAAATTGACTTCTCCAGGATAATATAACATTTCATGCCCTGCTCTGTGAGGGTCCAGAACTACAATATTAAGATCTGGTTTGTAGAAAGACATGTCATTGTTTCCACCATCCCAAATAATTACATCTGCCTCTTTTTCTGCTTTTTTTAGTATCTTACCATAATCTACACCTGCATAGATGGGTATTTCTAATTTTACCCAAGGATCATATTCCTCTCTTTCTTCTATAGTGCATTTGTTTTTTATCATATCTTCATAGGTTGTGAATCTTTGTACTTCTTGTTTAACTAAGTCTCCATAAGGCATTGGATGTCTAATTGCAACAACCTTGTAGCCTTGGTCTCTAAGAATTCTTGCAACTTTTCTTGAAGTCTGAGATTTGCCTGCGCCAGTTCGGACTGCGGTTATCGAGACTAAAGGTACTTTTGATTTTATTTGAGTTTCTTCAGTTCCTAGTAGGTAGAAGTTTGCTCCTGCTGCGAGAACTGTCGAAGCTTTATTCATAACCTCTAAATGGGGTAAGTCTGAATATGACAAGTAGACATTACTTACTTTTTTTTGTTTGATTAGATTTGGTAATTGTGATTCAGGATAAATTGTAATCCCTTTTTTGTAATACTTTCCTGCAAGTTTTGCTGGGAATTTCCTATCTACTATTCCTGGAATTTGTTCTGCAGTAAAACCAATTACATTGTAATAAGGATTGTTTTTGAAGTATACTAAGAAATTATGGAAGTCTCTTCCAGCCGCACCCATTATAATAACGTTCTTTTTCACCATCTTTTAATTACCTCTTTATGATTGTTCCACTTTGTCCTATTAATGCTTTTTGTATTTTGTTTGGAGATGTAATTATTGTGTGTTTACCACCTTTTTTTATGAATTTAATCGCGGCCTCTATTTTTGGACCCATAGAACCTTTTGGGAATTGTCCTTCTTTTAATAGTTTAGAAGCTTCTTTTATGGTTAAGCTTTTTATTGGTTTTTGATTCTTCTTTTTATAATTGAGATATGCGTTGGGTTCGTTCATAAGAATTATTAATGTTTTTGCTTTTATCGAGTTAGCTAGGCATGCAGATGCTAAATCTTTATCTATTACTGCTGGCGCACCATGTAAAATCTTTCCCTTATCTTTAACTATTGGAACTCCGCCGCCGCCTGCCGCAATAACAATTGATTTATTCTTTAGTAATACATCAATTATCTTTACATCATCAATGGACTTAGGTTTTGGTGAGGCTACGACTTTTCTCCAACCCCTTCCAACTTGTTCAACAATTTTATAACCTTTTTTCTTTATTTTTTGCGCTTGCGCTTTGCTGTAAAATGGACCAATGGGTTTTGTAGGGTTTTTGAATGCCGGATCTTTTTTATCTACAATTACTTGTGTTAGTACGCTCACTACTGGAATTTTTATTTTATTTTTTGTTAAAACATTTTGTAAACTTTGTTCAATCATGTAACCTAATTCACCCTGTGATTCTGCAACACATACTTCTAATGGAATTGAGTATGCTTTTCCTAAAGATTCTTCAACACGGATTAGAATATTTCCAACTTGAGGCCCATTTCCATGAGTTATAACTAATTTATTTTCGTTTTTTATTAATGGAATTAAATATTCCATAGTCTTCTTTGCGTTCTTGAATTGATTAGAAATTGTAGGTTTCTCACCTGTTTTAATGAGGGCATTTCCTCCTAGTGCTACTACTACCTTTTCACCTCTTCTAAGCATACCTTTGTTAAGAATTTTCTATTTATATGTTTTAGTAATAGCTGTATCTGTAATTGCTTCCATAACTGTTTGTATAAGAGAACCCATGTTTATAGTATGGGTGATATCCATTGTAGTATCTTGTTCTGTATGGGCTGTAGTATCTATTGTATGTAGGGTAATAATTACTATTGTAGTACCCTCTGCCATAGTATCCAGAATTGTGAATGTTAATTTCTATGTTGTTGTTTGTTGATTCTACATTCTGTCTTTTTTGTTCAGTTAGAGATTGTCCTAACTTAGATGTTGTCTCTTGAACAGGTTGCTGTGCTTGGTTAACAGTTCTAAGACTGTTTACAACTAATACTTGATTTGTGTTTGCTGATTCTTCTGAACCTCCAAATACCCATCCAAAAGTAAATACTCCTAAGAGTAAAATTAATGCAACTACTATTCCAAATGCAACATGTAATTTTCTTTCTTGGTCCATCTTCTATTCCTCCGTTAGATGCACCTCTCTTTTTCTAAAATGAGCAAACTTCTTGTAATTCTTGAAGTTTTTCTTGAGCTTCATAAAGATTACCTTGATCTGAATCTGAAGCTAGTTTTGCCTCTTCTATTTTAGGCTCGTATTCGTTTTTTAAGCTTTCTAATTTTTCTTCGTATTCATTTTTCAATATATTGTATGTATCATCGTTCTCACCTAGATACGAAAGGATGTCATTAACATCATCTTCTGCCTGTTTTATTTTAAATGAACATTCTCCGCCATATTCATAGTACTCATAGACTTCATACTCTTCTTCAATTATCTCTTCGTTAGTATCCTCTATTTGGTCTTGTGAGTCTTTATTACTTAAGCTAGGATTATTTGCTAAATCATCTTGAAATGTGTCTTCTACTACTCTTCCAGTGATTTTTGTGGAATCTTCTCCACTAAACAGCGTTCCAAGTGAGAAGAACAATGCAACTAGAATTATCCCAATTACTAATTGGTGGCTTTTTTTAGGCATTAAACTACCGTAGCCGAACATTTTGGCATTTCGAATCTTATTTCTTATGCTCATTTTATGATTTAATTGTTCTCTGGGTGGTTTATAAACTTTTTCTGTCTTGGAAAGATTTATAAAAATCTTAGGAGAATTAAGTCTTATAATTAAGATGGGGGTTAAAAAATGGCTGAAAGATCTGAAGCTTTAATGCGAATCGTTGTAGGAATTGTATCTGGCATCATATTGGGTGTTTGGAAAATGATTATACAGGTTTTTACAATAGTTAATTTTATTATTACACTCTTTACAGGAAAGAGAAATAAGGATTTAGCTTTGTTTTGTGAAATCTGGAATACACAAGTTTATATCTTTTTTAGATATATGACATTTGTGAATAACAAAAGACCATTTCCTTTTGTTAGTTTAAAAAAATCAATGAGTAAGTTTGAGAGGAATTAATTCCTCTTATTTTTTATTATGAAAGAGGATAGGCCGAATTGGATTTATATTGTATCTTTGATAGTATTTATTGGGCTAATCTTTATTGCTTATTTTTCTGGAGTTAGAGACTATGTTAATGATGGGATTATTATGATCTTCTTATTATCTTTAGCATTTTTTGCATGGGATTCTTTAAAACTCAAACCTTGGGTATTTTTACTAATCGCTTTTGGATTTTTGTTACACAACTTTGGAGTTTTTGGATTCTATAATGATTCTCCATTGTTTATTCAATGGGACCATATAACTCACTTTTTTGGTGAGTTGGCAATGGGGGCCTTTGTGTTTAATTACATGTACCGGAGCGGTATTTTTGTTGGTGGGAAACTACAAACATTCTATTTATGTTCTATTGCAGTTTTAGCGGCTATGGGCTTTGGCGTTTTTGTGGAGTTTATGGAGTTTGGAGGTTATTTTCTTGTTGGTGAAGGTGCAGGAGTTTTAGGCCATGGTTTGGGAGATATAAATACAGAATTTATTAATAGTGAGTGGTTCAACACAATGTTTGATTTGATTTACAATTTTATTGGGGCTGTTGTTGGGGTTGTGATTGCCTATTTTGTTTCTAGAATTAAGTAACTATTATTTTTCCAGCCATATGACTATGTCCGGATCCACAGAACACGCTACAACTGAAACTGAATTCTCCAATTTTATCTGCTGTGAATTTTATATCTATACTTTGACCTGGTTGTAAATCTTCATTTATGTTAAATTCTGGGATTAGAATTCCATGTGTTACATCTAAACTAGTGATATGGAGGATTACTTCATTTCCGAGATCAACATTAATTATTGAGGGATTAAATTCCCAATTTTTTGCAGTTATTTCGAATTCTTTTATGTTTGAAGTTGTTTTTGGAATGTTCTCATTTTCAATGACGATACTCATCCCAGGAGGTTCTTCAATTTCAGGAATTCCTTGCTGAGAGGGATTTTCTTCGGTAGCGGAAGGGTTGCATCCAATTAGCAGAACTAAGGTTGTTAGAATTATGAGTATAAGCCCTCTTTTCATAGAATTTTGATATTTTTCTTTCTTTTAAATGAATTGTTTTTTTGATGAGTTAACAATTGTTTACTGGAGCATATAAATCTTAATAAATGCTAATTGTTGCTTAAATAGACATTTACAAGCCTTTTTTGGCTTTATTACATTCTTTGGAGGAATAAAATGACTGATGAAATTAAATTAGAAATTGGAGAAATGGCTCCTAGTTTTACTGCTGAAGCTTTAGTTGGAAATGATACTAAAAAAGTAAGTCTTAGTGATTACAAGGGTAAGTGGGTAGTTCTATTTTTCTATCCTGCAGATTTTACATTTATCTGCCCAACAGAACTTGGAGATTTAGCTGATAAGTATGAGGAGTTTAAGGCAATTAACACTGAAATTTTGAGTGTTAGTACTGATACTGCTTTTGTACACAAAGCTTGGAAGGATAATTCTGAAACAATTAAGAAAATAAATTTTCCAATGATTGCAGACCCTACTGGTAGGATGTGTAGGAATTATGGAACTTACATACGTGATGAAGGTTTATCTTTAAGAGGAACTTTTGTTATAGATCCTGAAGGAAATTTGAAAGCTTATGAATTACACGATAATTCTATTGGCAGAAGCACTAATGAGTTGTTAAGAAAAATTAAAGCTGCACAATTTGTTGAAGAGCACGGCGATCAAGTTTGTCCTGTTAATTGGGAACCTGGAAATGATACATTAAAACCTGGAATGGATTTAGTTGGTAAAATATAAAATGGGATATAAATTACCTGAACTAAATTATGGCTATGATGCTTTGGAACCATACTATGATGAGGGAACATTAGAATTACATCATACAAAACATCATGCGGGATATGTTGCTGGTTTGAATAATGCTGTTGCTAAGCTAAAAGAAGCTAGGGAGAATGGAGATTATTCTTTAGTTAAGCATTGGGAAAAAGAATTAGCATTTCATGGTGCGGGACATTACTTACATAGTTTGTTCTGGGAAAATCTAAGAGTTGGATCTGAGGACAATAAATCAACCGGTGCTGTTTTTGAAGCTATTGAAGATACCTTTGGTAGTTTTGATAAATTTAAGGAAGAGTTTTCCAAAGTAACTTTAGCTGTTGAAGGTTCTGGCTGGGGAGTTTTAGCTAGAGGTCCTGAAGGAGATTTGAAGATCTTTTCAGTTGAGAATCATCAAAAGGTTTTCATTCCGGGATATAAAATACTTTTAGTTTGTGATGTATGGGAACATGCTTATTACTTGAAGTATCAAAATAGAAGGGCCGAATGGATTGAGAACTTCTTTAAGATAGTTAATTGGGAAGAAGTTGAAAAGAGGTTTTAATAACCTCAACTCTTATTTTAAGCTAATTCTTTTGTCCAATAATGTGTGATCCATAGTATGAATAATCCAATTATAATTGATACCCAAGAACTTAGTTCATAGTTATCCGGGATGAGGTAAACATCCATTATCCCCCATGCGCCTCTCCAAAAAGCAACTACTGCGAATCCAATCATTAAGGTAAATACTGCTTGATTGAATGGTTTTAATTTTTTTACTCTGTGGAACATGCTTTAATGAATTATTGAATATTAATAAACCTAACTGAATTTTTCTCAAGATTGAAATAAACACAGAACATTTAAATAAGTTCTAAATAGGTTTTGTTTATGTCTGAAGTGCCTAAGGAAATAAAGAAGATTTCTGATTTTGAGTGGGAGTTGCCTACAAGTTACAAGAAAGGAATGAATGTTCCGGCTAGAATTATTGCTAATGAATCTCTTTTGAAAGGGATGGATAAGGGCGTTTTTGATCAAGTAACTAATATTGCTTGTTTACCTGGAATTCAGAAAAATGCTTTTTGTATGCCCGACGGTCATTGGGGTTATGGTTTCCCAATTGGCGGTGTTGCGGCGTTTGATGTTAATGAAGGAATAATTAGTCCTGGGGGAATTGGATTTGATATTAATTGTGGGATGAGATTAATTACAACTAATTTAAGTTACAAAGAAGTTAAACCTCAGTTAAAGAAATTAGTCGATCATTTGTTCTTAACTGTCCCTTCTGGTGTTGGTTGTAAAGGTTTTTTGAAATTAAATAATCAACAGTTTGATGACATCATGTTGGGCGGTGTTAAATGGTGCGTTGAAAATGGTTATGGTGTTGAAAGTGATATGTGGAACACTGAAGGTTATGGTTGTATTGAACAAGCGGATGTTGAAAAAGTTTCAGATAGAGCTAGAAAAAGAGGAATTAGTCAATTAGGGACATTAGGTTCTGGAAATCATTATTTAGAAATACAACTAGCTAAGTCTGTAAATGTTTTTGATTCGGATGTTGCAAAAAAGTTTGGAATTATTGGGGATGATCAAGTTGTTATTATGGTTCATTGTGGATCAAGAGGATTTGGACACCAGGTGGCTACAGATTATTTGAAAGTTTTTGATAAATCAATGGATAAGTTTGGGATAAAAATTAATGATAGGGAATTAGCTTGTGCCCCTTTTAATTCGGATGAAGGGCAGGATTACTACAAGGCAATGGCTTGCGCCTCAAATATGGCCTTTGCTAATAGACAAGTGATAACTCATAGGATTAGAGAAGCTTTTTCTAAAGTATTTAGTAAGAGTCAGGAACAGATGGATATGAATTTAGTCTATGATGTTGCGCATAATATTGCTAAAGTTGAAGAACATAAGATTGAGGGTAAGATGAAGAAAGTTGTTGTGCATAGAAAGGGTGCAACAAGAGCATTTCCTCCCAAACATAAAGAATTATGTCCTAAGTATAGGCCTGTTGGTCAACCAGTAATTTTGGGCGGAAGTATGGAGACTGGATCTCATTTGTTAGTTGGAACTCAAAAGGCAATGGATGTTACTTTTGGAAGTACAGCTCATGGTTCTGGTAGAACAATGTCGAGAACTAAGGCTAAGAAAGAGTTTCAAGGAAAAGAATTACAAGAAAGAATGATGAAGAAAGGAATTTATGTTAGATCTTCAAGCATGCAAGGTTTGGCAGAAGAAGCTGGAAAGGCGTATAAAAATATTAATTCTGTCGTAGATGTTTTGAATGAGTATGGGATTGCAAAGAAAGTTGTTGGTTTTAACCCAATAGGGAATGTTAAAGGCCATGCAAGTTTATCCTACTTAAGTTTATTGCCTTTTTTTGCATTACTGTTTGTTTTATTAATGAACTTAGTTGTTTGACCGGTTTTTCAATGTCTTTGTATTTTACTTTTTTTGATTTGTTTATTTTATAAATAAGATTTACTTTTGCTATTTTTTCTTTGTGTCTAATTGGTAAGATATTTAGAAGTTTGAGAACTTCGTTTTTTCTACAAATTTCAATGACATAATAATCCTTGTTGTATCGGAATATTTTCCCATTATGCGTACTTGTGTCTCCTTTTGAGTGATTTTTATGCATCGAAACGAAATATCCATTATCTTGTAAAATTTCTTTTATTTTGATTAATCTTTCAAGTTTTTGACTGAAAAGTCTAACTACAAACTGAAAATATTCTCCTGTTTTTCTCACCAAAATACTTCCATCTGCATCAATGTAACCCGCTAAAAAATGGAAGAAATTTTCTTTATCTATCCAATTTGGGATTCTATTTTCCTTTGAATTTATGAGGAAATTGAAGCTCTCTAAACAAATGTGTGACTGGAATCTATATTGTTCCTCTTTTTTCGTTAACTTGTAATTTGTTATGCCATATTCTTTGAACGATTTAAGTAAAAGGTCTCCAAATAAGGGATGTGTTGTGTGAGTAATTAATTTTAAAGTGTAGTTTGATTTTTTTACAGGCGTTAAATCGCCCATCACTAGTCCAAACAGGTAAGCCTTTTCTTTAGATTCCACATTAAATTTCTTTTTTTCTTTAATGTGTCCCATTGAGATGAGAGAATCTCTACTATTCCTGATTTTTATATTATTTTTTCCTAATGTTTTTCTTACAGTACTTCTATTTATTTCTAGATTCCTAGATATTTCTCTTATAGGCCTATTGTGGGCATATAACTTTATGATTGTTGATTCCACATATTGGTCTAGATAATAATGTTTATAATCCTCGACTGATTAGTTGGTAGGTACGATAAATGCCAAAAATAAAGTCTCGTCGTAATCCTAAAATAGTTAAAAAGAAGAATATTGGGTTAATAATTATGAGATCACATAAGTTTTTAGAGGATGTTGCTATTGCTGATGTTGCATTTGAAGCTAAAGGGGGTAATTTGAATGAAGTTTTTGAAGCATGTGGCGATGCTACCTTTGAGACCATTGCTGATTTGAAGACTATCGGAGATATTGAAACTTACAATTACGCTGCTGAGAGCGAAAATATTGAAGACTTACTTTATGAATTTTTAGAGGAAATAGTTTACCTTAAGGATACTGAATCTTTGATTTTTAAGAAATGTGAGGTGAAAATCTCTGGAGATTATAATATTAAGGCTAAATTTATTGGGGAAAAAATAGATCGAGAAAAACAAACATTGAATACTGATGTGAAGGCAGTTACAATGCATATGTTTAGTTTAAAGAAGGAAAATGATGAATATATGGCCACAGTGGTACTTGATATTTAACTATGTGGGCTTTAGCAACGAAATGCTTAAAAATATCTAGCCTAGTTTTAGTATGTAATAATATGTTAAAAGGGATGGTTAATTAATGGCGGCAAAAAAAGCTAGGAAAAGAGCAAAAACAACAAAAAAGAGTCGAGCTAAGCCGAGGAATTCTAAGGCGACTAAAGCTAAAAAGACTGCGAAGGTTGCTAAGAAAACTCCTAAAGTTGAAAAGAAGAAAGAGGGTTTAGTTGTTAAATTTATTAGAAATTTTGTTAGGCGAATGATTGATAGCATGTTTGCTAAAAAGAAAAATATTAAACTAGGAATTTATGGGCCTCCTAATGCTGGTAAAACAACTTTAGCAAATCAAATTTGTAAAGACTGGCTTGGGGAGAGAATGGGTTCTGTTTCTAAAATTCCACATGAAACTAGAAATGTTCAGGTTAAGGAACAAGTTACAATAAAATACAATGATAAGGAAATGGCCTTTAACATTGTTGATACTCCTGGAATTGCAACTAAGATTGATTATGAAGATTTTATGTCTTACAAGATGAAAAGTAAACAAGCTAAAGATAGGGCTAAAGAAGCAACGAAGGGTGTTATTGAAGCAATAAAGTGGTTGGATGAAGTGGATGTGTGTTTAGTGGTATTAGATTCAACTGAAAATCCTTATTCACAAGTTAATGTAACTATAATAGGTAATCTTGCAGCAAGAGATATTCCTGTTCTGATTGTTGCGAATAAAATTGATTTAAGGAAGGCAAATATTAGAAGAGTTGAAAATGCATTTCCACAATATGATGTTGTGGGTGTAAGTGCAGAAAAGGGAAAGAATATGGAGGAGTTTTATGAATCATTATTCAGGCTCATTTAAAGAGGTGATTTAGGTGTTAACGTTACAGTTTGTTCCGTATGGGGAGATTGAGAATCTTTCTTCAAAAAATAGAATAGAAAAATTATTGGATATTGTTAAGCAAGATAAGATAGTTCTACTACAAGGTAGATTGAAACCTGAAGAAGAGACTATGTTGATCATGGAGACTATGGCTCAAATAAACAAGAAGTTTAGAGGTGTAGAGATTTGTACAATCTATCCTGAAGAGAATAATTTACAATTTTTTAATAAGATAAAAAAAGAAATGGTTAAGTTCTTGATTGGAAATAGGGATGGAGTTACTATAATCGGTCCATCTACTGTTGTTAAAGAAGTTAGAAGGAATCCTAATAAGATTGAGTTGTTTACCTTGCCAGGTATGAAGGGTTTGAAGTCAAAATCTATTGCAAGAAGGAAAACAACTAAGAAAAAAATAGCATCTAGAAAGAGAACTACTAGGACAGTGAAGAGAACTGTTAAAAGGAGACGTAGATAATGCCTCACCAATGTGTAAGATGTTCTAAGATGTATGAAGATGGTTCTAAAGAAATTCTTACTGGTTGCTCTTGTGGTGGAAAATTCTTTTTCTTCATGAAAGAAAAATCTGTTGAAGATGCCAAAAAGATTACTACTCAATTAAGTACTGTTGACAAAGTTCAAATGGAAAAAGATGCCATGGAACTTGTTGGTGAAAAGAGCGATAATGAAAGTAAAAAAGATTTACCTGTTGTTTTAGACTTAGAATCAATTCGTGTTTTGAAGCCAGGACATTTTGAGATAGATTTAGTTGATTTGTTTAAGGGCGAACCTTTGGTCTATAAGTTATCTGATGGGAAGTATATTATTGATATTGCCTCTACATTCAAGAAAGAAGAATGATTGTATGGGGACACCAGGATTTGAACCTGGATACGCCGCTCTGGAGGCGGCAACACTAACCGGGTTATGCTATGTCCCCTTGGAGATGATGTGTAACAATTTGATTTAAAAGCTTTCTTGATTTTAGAATTTTGAAGGTCTTTGAATATGGTAAATAGAGGCTCTGTAATATATTATTATTAGAGAGTGATGAAATATATATTTACCATCGAAAGGTTTATATAGCATTCTTAACCGACCAATAGTAACAGTACTACTCGCGTAGATACTGACATTACGATCCTTTAGGGGGGTTAACTAAAGATGAAAATGACAAGACACATAAAGAATATAGCCTTCTTTGTTTTAGCTTTGGTGGCATTAATAGGTACTGCTGTATCTGTTAGCGCAACTCCAGATTATCAGATAATTTCAGTTGAAGTTAATGATCTAAACATTGTAGGTAGTACCCTTGACGTTGAGAGGGGCGAAAGATTGGATATTGAAGTTAGGATAGAAGCAGGAAATACTTCTACCGAAGACGTTCAAGCATCCGGTTGGATAAATGGTTATGAGTTTGGAAGAATTTTTGATTCAACTGAACTATTTGACATGGACTCAGGTAAGACTTATTTGAAGACTCTAACATTGTATGTTCCAGAAGATATAGAAGCTTCTGAAGATTATACTTTGAGAATTGAGGTTTCTGATAGACAAGATCAAGTTGAAGAAACTTTTGATTTGTTTATTGATGAGCAGAGACATGGTTTAGCGATCTTTGACGTTCTTTTGAACCCAAGTAGCACAATTGCTGCAGGAAACACATTGTTTACTACAGTTAGATTGGAAAATCTTGGATCTAAGGAAGAGAATGACATTAAAGTGACTGTATCCATTCCAGCATTAGGTGTAAGCACTGTTAATTATCTTGACGAGCTTAATACTGAGGCGCAGGAAGAGGGTGAAGATCACCTAAGAAACGATAATAGTAAGCAGATAGATCAAATCATTAGGATTCCTATCGATGCTGTTACTGGAGTCTATGATGTACAAGTAGATATTGAGTACAACAGAGGAAACAGCTTCTTGAGTAAGACTTTGAGTCTTAATGTAGAAGGTGTTAACCAAGCTTCCGGAGCACAGACTGTTATTAATAGTGACTCTAGCTCAAAAGTAGTTAGTGTTGGTGAATCAGCTGAGTATAAGGTAATGATGGCAAACTTAGGTTTAGAGCCTGGAGTTTATTCCGTAACTGTTGATGGAGTATCAGCATGGGGAGAAGCTGTAGTGCAACCTAGTTTCTTGACTGTTATGCCTGATTCAACTGGTGAAGTTACAATTACTGTAACACCATACGATTCAGCAGAAGCTGCAAGTCACACATGGGTAGCTAAAGTTATGCTAGGAACTGACGTTCTAAGCGAGCTTGTGTTTACTACAAAAGTTGAAGCAGAGAATGTTGTTGAAAGGACTGACGATACAGTTAAGTCTATTTTGACTGCGATCTTCTTTATCTTGTTGATAGTATTGGTTATTTTGGCTATTGTTATTGCTTTTAGAAAAGTTAGAAGCGATGATGAGGACGACGAGGGTACAACCCTTGAAGGTCAAACTTATTACCAATATTACCCGAGAAACTAAATCTAAAGAGGTTAACCCCTCTTTTTTCTTTTTTCATTAACCATAATATTTATAATACTGTAGTGCAACCTTTTTCTATTAGATTTAATGATCTTCAAAAGGGGTAGATTACTTGTATAAGAAGTATATTACAAAAAAAGGGAAGAAGGTAGGGCCTTATTATTATGATAGTATTAGATTGAAGAATGGTCGAGTTAAATCTGTTTATCTTGGTAGTGATGAGAAGAAAGCTAGACAGAAATTAAAAGTTTTAAAGAAAGAAAGTTCTAAGGCTGTTCATAAAAGAAGTAGTGCAACTCTTAAAAAATCTTTAAATCCTAGATCAAACGCCAAATTGATTGGCGATCATAATGTTCATGTGAGGGATAGAGTTTTCTTATCTATTGTTTTAATTATGATGTTAGTTAGCTTTATGCATTTTGGAGGTATTATTGGTGGAGATTCTAGTGAAAGTATTAATGGTGGGTTTGTAAATGAGTTTAGGACTTTCTCTGATATGGCTCGCGAAGGTTTTTCAGAAAGTAATAAAATAACAGGAGAAGTTATTTTTTCAAATAGAAATGAAATTACTGGAGAATCTATTTTTTCTAAGTCTGTTGATCCCGAAGAACATTCTCATGATGTTTCTTTTTTGGTAAGTGAAAGCTCAGAGTATAGGTTAAATTTTGAGAATGTTGAAAAATTATTAAGTTTGAAGGTTTCAGGAAGAATTGCTTATTTTGAAGGGGGGATTGCTAAGGTTTTCTTATCCGATGTTGACTCTGGGGATACCTATTTAGTTTATGATAGTGAATTATCTAAAGATGAAAATATTTTGGATGCTGTAGGTATAACTGGGAGTGTTGTGTTAGAGGAAAAGTTAGAGAAATCAAAGAGTTACAAAGATATTGTGTCTTCATTAACGGGGTTCAATGTTGTTGATTCTAAAGGCAAGTTTGTGAATTATGGGCTATCTAATGGGAGCAATGGTACCGCGATTATTGATTTAAGAAACAAAGATGTTTTTGAAATTGAGTATCCTAAAAAAGAGGGATGGATTGCTTATGAGGAATATTCTTCAAGAGGTTTAATTGAACCAACTAATATCTCTTTTGAAAGGGTGTTTGGGTTTGACTTTAGTGGATTGAACATTTCTAGGTTTAATGAAACGAATACATCATTTAGTACTTCGCCAGAAGGCTCCTATCTTTATGGTTGTAGTTTTTGGGATTTTGAATTTGGAATTTGTTTATCTGATTGGGTTTTCTTTTTTGATTTAAACAAAACTAATAATTATACTGTTAGTTTGACTACTGAAGTAATGGCCTTTGCTGAAGGCATTTTAGATTTGGATGACGAGGAAGAGAAAAAACTTGAGGAAGTAGTTGAAGAAGTTGAAGAAAACAAAACAGACTTTTTGATTGATATTTTAGATGTTTTGAACATTACTAGTTATGGTATTGATTCTTTTGATTCTATTTGTGAAGGTACTTGTAAGATGAAGAATGTTTGGGGTAATAATTTTCTTTTGAAGGTTTATGTTAAGGATTCTATTTTAGATTTAGATTTAATCGAAACAGAATCTGAGGTTTTAGAGGGAGGAGTGTATTCTCTTTCCATCATTGATGGAATTGGAAGCATTTTATTGGGAGGAGGGGATGGTTCTGAATTAGTGGGGGGTGTTGATGATCAAGTTGGAGGGATTACTGAATTCTTTGATAATGGTAATTTTACTGAAGAAGTAGTGCAATTTGGGGCTGTAATTGATCAACCTGTTAAGTGGAAGAAAAAAATAATTTTAGATTCTGCAAAGAAAGATGTTGAATTTGAGATCCCTGATACTGCAGAAAATATCACTTTAAAGAAGATTGTTAGTGGGAAAATATTGAATGTTATATCTGCAGGATTGGATGAGGGCAATGGTACTATTATCAACTTAACAGAGGGAAATAGTGGGTTTTCTGATAATCTATTGAATTCTATGACAGGTAATGCGATAACTGGTATGGCTGTTGCGGAGACACCTTTGTTGGAGAATATTTCTTCAAAAGTCTTGAGTGTTAATGTGAGTAATAATACTGATACTATTTTTGTGGACGATTTAGTAAATACTGTGGAAGTTGAATATGAAACTCCAGGCCCAAGATTGGAAGTTCAAAATAAAACTAATGGGTTTAGAGTTGTTTTAAAATCTGATATTGAGTATGTGAATATTTTTACATTCCTTGATATTCCAGAAACTCCTATGAATAAAGTAAGACTTTACCAAGTTACAGTGGATAATGTTACGGGGAGAGAATATAGGATTAAACATAATTATACTTTGTATGGGTCTAATAATACTGGATTGGCGAATTATATTGAATGGATGATTCCTACTTCAGGAGATGATACTTTTGATATTCAAACTGAAATAAATGCAACGGCGGCAATTCATTTGGATGAGAACTATGTTTATATCAGTGATATTTTTGATGAAGTACAATTTGAGGATGTTATATGGAGTGAGACAATCTATAGGGATGATTATGTAAGGGTTACTTTTGAAAAAAACTTAACGAATGGTAGGTTGATTGATGTGATTGCGAGAAGTAATGGTTCTTTATCTTATTTTGAAATTTATGAAGCTAATACGACTAATTTGGTGGGTAAATCTTCAGTTGTTGATTATCCAGAAGTTCAATATATTGAAGTGAGTGGTTTGAGTAAACCTACAGATGTATTTGACTTTAAATTTATGAACTTGGTTAGTGATCCTGAAGACTATAAGGCTTGTGTCAAGTTGGGTTATTGGGTTTGTGACAGAAATCCGGAATCTTCAGAGAACTGTCATGCGGAGGTAGAAGAAGATTGTAATTCTCCAGTTTATGATCTAAATAGAACTTCAACTATGGAGTTTGATTTTATTCACGACGATGTTATTAATTCTACACAGGCGGAAGGTATGATCGTATATATTCAATCAGAAAGTGCGACACCCAGATATAGATTTTGGAATGAATCTGATGATTTCGAGGCTGAACAAAGTGCTCTGGCTACGGGAAGTGATGGGACTGATGATATTGCATGGGTTGTAATAAAAGGGAATCATGAAAGAAATGAGATGATTCTTGGTACTCAAGATATTGTTGAGGATATAAATATACAAATATATAATGGTACGGCTTGGAATAATTTAACAGAAGTTACAACTACGGCAGAAATTGAAAATCAAAGGCAATTTGATATTGCTTATGAAGATATATCTGGTGATGCTTTAATTGTTTATGAGAATAGTAATGGGCACACTAATACAGATGTAGCCTATAGGATTTGGAATGGTACTGGAATTTCTCCCGAAACTGTTTTTACAGAAGCATCTAACAATGGAGAGATTCTTTGGGTTAAGTTATTTTCAGAACCGGGAACGGATAATATAATGTTACTAACCCAGAATGATGCCCCTTCAAGCTTTGATCTTTATGCTGTAGTGTGGAATGGTACTGGTTTTGATACTGATACTGAAGAGATTTTGAATGGGACTGTGGCTGATACAACTCAGCATATGGATTTTAGGTGGGAATCTAAAACTAGGGGGGAAGGTTTAGTCATGTATGGAGTGGGAACTAATATCATGTGGAGGACTTATTCTTCTGCTACTGGTTGGGGGAAAGAGAATCCGACTGATTTGGGTCAATCTGATCGTTCAACTAGATTGTGTTCTGATCCGACGTCCGACCATATAGGTCTTATTCTTTTTGATGGTGGGAATGATATTAATGTTAATGTCTTTGATGGAACTTCGATGCTTGGGGGGGCACCTAGTCAAGAGGGTTTTGCGGAGTCTCACGGCGTGTATAACTCCAATGTAGGCTGTGCATGGGTTAATAGTTCTACAGCAGTTTTTGGATTCGTAGATAATGGATTATTAGCTATTGACTGGATTACTTTTTCAAAAACCGCCCTTTGGAGTACTGGTAATTTAGGAACATCTACTTCGACTACAACTAATTTTGCAACTGACGATATTGAAGCTTTAAGGTTTGTAAAACATCCTACCACTGATGAGATAATGGTTGCAGCAATAGATAATTTGGAAGATTTAACTACAATTAGATGGGAGGGAACTACACCTATTGTTCCAGGTCACTCTTTATTAGAATCAGCAACTCAAGTAGATCAAGGGCATACTGAAGACGCAAGATTCGATTGGTTTAGATATGATCCTACCCCGAACGTTACTAGTTTAAATCCGACTGGAGAAACCTTTACTGTTTCAACTGCAATCTCATTAAATGCTACTATTGCTGATAACTTAGTAGTGGATGATGTATTAGCAAATGTTACACATCCAAATGCTACTGTTGAACAGGTTGTACTTGCTGATGCTGATGCTGATGGGGTATATAATGTTTCATTTACTGGGGCTAGTAATACTGGAACTTATACTGTAAGAATAATTGCTAATGATACAAGTACACATAAAAATATTAATAGTACTGAGACTACAACATTTATAGCTGCGGATGCTCCTGGTGGTGGAGATATTCCTCCAACTGTAACATTAAATGGGCCTGCTAATGGTACGGTTTATACTGAAGTAGGAAAAATTGTTTTGAATGCGACGGTTGAAGATGCAGAGGATAGTACATTGTTTGTTAGAATTTATGGTAGTAATGGAACCACTTCTGCTGAATTAGATTCAAAGGATTTGCTTTACTACAATGAATCCGATGCTAATGCTTCTTTTGTAGATTATAATTGGACTGCGCCAGTTTTGGATGCTTCTGATGATTATCTGTTGTTAGTTCATTTAGATAATAATTCACTTGATTTTGGGGAAAGTTATGATAGCGTCTTTGATTTTGCACCTGCTGATGGGGTACAAAATGGAACAATTCAATCTCTTGGTGCAATAAATATTTCTCGGGGAAAGTTTGGAGGGTCTTATTTTTCTACAGCAAGTGGGGCAGATGACACTAATCGTGTGGATTTTGGAGATCAAGATACATGGATTGATGAAGGGAATATATCCTATTTAATGTGGGTTAAACCCAGAAGTATAACTGCTACAAAGGGTATTTTGGATAAAAGGTTAGTTGAGACATTTAATGCAGATGGATTTAGTATTAGACAAGTTGACAGAACTCTGAGAATACGGTTTGATCAGGAAACTTGGGATACAACTGATGTTTTTAATGTAAAAACTTGGACACATATTGCCGTTGTTTTTAATGCTAGTAATGGGGCCTTTTTATATCTTGACGGGAGACTAAACGGTTCCTATGGATTCGATAATATTACAGCAAATAATATTAATTTTGCGATAGGCAATGCAAGGTCTAATCTGGAGTATACTCATCCTTTTGCAGGATGGATTGATGAAGTTGCAATAATTAATAGGACTCTTGGGGCAGATGAGGTTCTTGATGCATACAGATTGAAATCTGGAAATCATACTTGGTACTATCAGGTTAATGATTCTGGCGGGAATAAAACGCTAAGTAATTCGCAATGGTTCTTGATAGATAGGAAACCTAATGTAACTTCATTGTCTTTTACTCCAACTGGACCGAATACAACTCTTGGATTGAATTGTACTTTTACACCTTATGATGATTTGGATAGTACTTTGAATGCAACAATAAAATGGTATAATGGGAGTAATACATATTCAACTACTGTTGTTGAAGGAATGACTTCAGGCAGCGCCTATACTCATAATGTATCTGCTTATGTGCATAGGCATTACCAAGAATGGAATTGTAGTGTGTTGACTACTGATCGTCAAGGGAGTAATGCAAGTAAGATTAATTCGACTACAAGATCGGTTGTTAACTTTGAGCCCGGAGCACCTACATTGAATACACCTATAGAAACTACAACTTACATTGATAGGGTTCCAACATTCAATTGGACGCCTCCTGATGAATTTGGTAAATTGCCAAACACTGGTGATGGTGGTTGTGGAGCTACGTTCTTCTGTGATGGTAGGACTTCTGATCCAGATGAAGATCAGGTGACTTATTCATTAAATATAAGCTGTACTACTGGACCAAGTGTATGTGATGATAATCAGCAATTTACTGTAACAGAAAATATAACAAATTGTGATTCTAATGGTAATAGTTATTTAGACAATCAAGACAATTGTAATTTCACATTACCTAATGCATTAAGCTATTTCATAGATGACGGAAAATATTATACTTGGACAGTCATAACTTCTGATCCAAATGTTACCGAGCCAGATACTCCTGTGGAATTAAACTATAATATTAGTGTTTATGTTGCAATAGCTGTTTTGAATAAAAATGCTAACTTCGGAACAATGATTCCTGGTACTACAAATAGTACTTCTGGGTGTAGTCCCTCGGCGGAGTGTGAACCACAACCAATTTGGTTACAGAATGCTGGTAACACAGACTTTGATGTGAATTTAACTGGGCCGAGTGATGCTTTGTTTACAGCAATATCTAATCCTCATGCGATTAGTTATTTTTCTGTGAATGTTAACAATGGTACTGAAGGACAATCATTTAATATGACTGACTCAATTGTTAGCTATACTGCTCTGCCTGCTGTGGGGACAGATATATTATTTGTTAATGACTTTGGATGGAATGATAGTGCTGATGAAATTACGATTGATGTTAATGTTTCTGTTCCGGCAAATGAAACTGAAGGAACAAAGGGGACTTCGTTAGCATTTACAGGGTGGTATTACATTGCTTAAGAGGAATATAAAGCTTAAATTAGGAACATTAGGATTAATTTTGATAGTGATGCTTTCTGTGCCATTAGTTAGTGCTTTTGGTGTAACTCCTGCTAGGAATAATCTGGATTTTGAGGAAGGTTTGAGTTATTCTGGAACTTTTAGAATTATTAATGGGGAAATGCAACCATTGATTATTTCAATTAGTAAACAGGGGAAGTTGGCAGATTATGTCTCTGTTGCTGACAATTTTATTTTTAAAGAGGGGGAGAAGGAGAAGACAGTACCCTATAAATTAAATCTCCCAAGAAATTTGCCAGTAGGAGTTTTGGAACAAGGAACAAATGCCATTAATTTCTTTATATCTTCTGAGAGTGAATTAGTGGATGTTGGGGGAGATAAAATAAGCGCGGAAATTAGAGTAGTTACTTCATTGATTATAAGGGTTCCATATGATGAGAAATATGCCGAGTCTGAATTATTTGTTTTAGAAGGTGATGCTGGTGGGAGGACGTTATTTATCATGCCTGTACAGAACTTTGGCAATGATGAATTGAAAAGTGTTAGTGCTAAAGTTAGAGTTCATGATTCTGATGGGGGTCTTGTAGAAGAAGTTACATCTGAAAGAGTTATGATTCCTATTGGGGAAGTGAAAGAACTAAGAACTGTTTGGAATGCATTAAGTGGTCCTGGAATTTATTCTGCAGAAGTTGTTATTAATTATGATGGTGGTAAAATTGAAATTGATAGAGAATTTACTATTGAGGGTAAGAGGTTGAATCTTGAAGGAGTTAATGTTGGGGAATTTATTAAAGGGGATGCTGTAAGGTTTGATGTTCTAATTGAAAATGTTTGGGATGAGGATTTAGATAATGTATGGGCTAGAATGGAAGTTTACGACTTAGAAGATAATGTTGTATCTACATTTACTACTCAGTTTAAGGATATTGAGTCTGGAGAGAAAAATATTTTAACGGGATATTTAGAAACTGAGGGTTTTGAAGAAGGACAATATATTACTAAAATATTGGTTTATTATGGGGATAAGGCTATAGAAAAAAGAGTTAATACTTTTGTTAGTGCGGAAGGAATTACAACTGATTTGACTTACGAAGAAAGTTTTAGTTTAAATTATACTTTGATAATTGTCGGTGGTTTGGCCTTGCTTGTGTTGATTAACATTATTTGGTTTATTTTCTTTAAAAAGAGGGATTAAGAAAAGTATATACCTCTTAATCTAAAAATCAAAATATTTATATACTACTGTATTGTTATTTCCATTGTTATGGGTAGGGCTAAAAAGAAAGAGGTTAATCGAGAATTCGTTTTCGCTCTTATGATCGTTGTTATTTTTGTAGCATTATTACTTACTTGGTCTTTTATTAGTTCTGTTGAAGAGAACAGTGAAGGTGGATCAATTAATCAAGATTATTATGAAGAAGGGCTAGGAAAGGTTTCTTTGGAAATAGTTTCTTCTCCCGAAGGTACTGAAGATGGTGGTGGAGAATAATGGAAGTTACTGATAGAACTTTAACTGTTACAGGTGTTGTTACTTTATTAGTTGTACTAGGTTGTGTTGGAGTTGTTTTGACAACTGTTGGTGGTTTAGGTGGTTTGTCAGGATTTTCTGTATTAAACACTACTTACGGCCATGTTAATATTTCTGTATCTACAACTGTTGATGTGGGCATGGAGGTAAATAATATTGATTTTGGATCTGGTTATGTTAACGCAGCTGGAAACACATTAGTTAACTCAACTACAATTCCATCATCAACAACTAATCCAAATGGGTTTAGTTCTCCTACAAGTTTCTGGTTGAGAAATGAAGGAAATGTTTATATTAATTTAACCATTAATGGAAGTACTGCGAATGATTTATTCGCTGGTGCTAGTGCATCTTACCAATATAGATTAGAGAACACTAGTTTAACCGAGTCAAGAAATACTACTTGTTTCGATTATGCTGGAACATGTACTAATATCAATTGTTATACAGCATATGCCGGAATACTTCAAGATATGGCTAACACTGATAAGAGTGTTTGTCCAAACATGTCCTACTTTAATGTTACTGAAGTTGCTGATGGTTGGACTGATGAGTTTAATGTATCTATTAGCTTTGTACTGAATACTTTAACGAATGGTACTGTATCTGATACAATTTGGTTTACTGCTAGATCTCTTGGAAGTTAATTAGTTAGCCTTATAAATTATAGGAGATAGTTAGATTTATGTCAAGGGGTGCTTTTTTACTGGCGTTATTACTTTTAACTCCTTTAACTGTAAGTGGTCTTGGTATATCTCCTGCAGATGTTTATATTGATTTTAAACCCTATGAGGAAGGAGAATTTGAAGTTAGGGTTATTAATAACGACCTAGAACCGGTTAATGCATCTTTAAATGTGCAAGGAGAGTTAGAAGAATATTTTAAAATAGTTGATAATGTTAAAGAGATACCTGCTGAAGGTTCATTACCTTTTTTGATTTCTTATGTTCTTCCTAAAAGCATTAATACACCTGGACAAAACAAACTTGATCTGATGGTTACAGATCTTAGTGAAATAACTGGTGGCGTTTCTGCTATTTTGAATGTAGCTGCAAGGATAGTAATAGATGTTCCTTATCCTGACAAATTTGCTCAGCATAGTTTTAGTGTTGTTAGTGTAAATGAGGGGGAGATGATTAATTTTGAGTTTAATATTCAAAGTGCTGGGGAGAAAAATATTTTTGGATTGAGGCCGTTTGTGAAGGTGCTAGATTCAGATAATAAAACAGTTCTGTATGAACTTGAGGGAAAAATGAGTACATATACTACTGGTGAAAGAAAAAATGTAGTTCTTCAACTAAACAGTAGTGAGATTGGAAAGGGAACCTTTACAGCAGAAACTTATATAGATTATGATGGTATTGAAAGTCCTCATAAAAACTTTATATTTTCAGTGGGCTATAAGGATGTAGATGTGATAGATTATACTCCCTTTTTAACTCCCGGAGGTATAAAGAAGATTGTTTTCACTTTAGAAAATAAATGGAACTCAGATATTGATGAGTTGCATATAGAGTCATATTTGCAAAAAGATGGGGTACCTTTTACTGAAAGATCTGTGTCGAATATTGCTAACTTAAAGGCGCTAGATAGGGTAGAAATACCTGTTTTTATTGATATCTCAAATTTAAACACTGGAAAATATGATTTGATTGCTGAGTTGCATTACAATGATGTAAATGAGATTGAAATTATGGACTTTAAAATTACGGAGGGAGGGTTCAAAATTAATAAAGGAATAATTTTTGGATTCTTACTTTTACTAATTGTTTTGGCAAATATAATCTGGTTGAGACATTATGGTAGGCCTCAAGATAAAAATGATGGTTCAGAGGATAAGTTAAAAAATCTTCAAGGATATTTAGGTAAGTAAAATGTTAAGTAAATTTAGTTTTAGGAAATGGTTGATTCTCTTAATTGTAGGTTTAATTATAGTTATTTTAGCTTCGTTTATTTATAATAAAAGCAATATTATTGGATATGAGGAATATCCCGTTACTTACTCTGTTGGTGGGGGCTATATTGGTATAAATCTTAGTCCTGGAGAAATTAACTTTGGCACTACACCTACAGGTTATATGTTTAGTAGATCTATAAATATTTCTACAGATTTAGATTCCGAAGTTTTGGTTTACTCGCAAGGGATAGACTATCTTACCATTACAGAGGAAGATTTTTACTTGCCTGCAGGAGAGTCTCGTGAGGTTGGTCTTTTATTACAAGTTCCGGAAGGGCATCCTGAAGGTATTTACAAAGGG
Organism: Candidatus Woesearchaeota archaeon; assembly: GCA_018655015.1. Classification (GTDB taxonomy): domain Archaea; phylum Nanobdellota; class Nanobdellia; order SCGC-AAA011-G17; family UBA489; genus JABIKK01. Next base: position 55,724 of record JABIKK010000008.1, read on the forward strand.
AAGCTTATTGTAGTGATTAAGAAGGCATAGTAAAGTATTTAATTGGAATATTTCTCTCAATACTATGGGTGGTAGTACAAAGAGGGTGAAGGGTCTAACTAGGGTAGAATTTCTCCACCAAACTAACATGATTTCCGTTCTTTTGTTAGTGTTTATTGTTGTTGTTTTAATTACGTCTTCAAAAATTTTAGAAAGGATGGGTGAAGATGAGATAGAAAGAGCTTATATGACTGGAAGGGCATCTACTGAACAGGTGCAGGGAAATGTTTCTTTAAATATTATTGATGAGCCTACTACTAATGCAACTATCACTACAACAGCTGTAGCTGCGGCAACCACAATAGGAGATGTACTAACTTCTGGTGGGAAATTAGGATTTATCCCTGGAAGACTTGAATTGGATATGTTCTATAAGGGGATTGTTGAAAGGGATTTAATTATAAAAAATAATGCTAATTATGAATTGGATCTGAGTTTTGGAACTAGTTTGAAGGACTACGTTGTAGTTGAATCTTCAAATATTATTATTGGAAAAGGTGAATCTGGGACCGTTACAGTTAGATTCAATGGAAAGGACTTAGGAGTTATTACAGGTTACTTATCTGCTACTGGCAGCGGATTAAAAGGTTATATTCCCATTGTTTTAAATGTTGGATCCGCTCGCGCTACGGGTCTTTTGAAAGTTACTATCCCCTCTGAGTTTAAGGAAGTTAATAGTGGCGATGATATCTTAGTTTCCGTGGAACTTGATGGATTTAATGGGGATGTTGTTGAGATAGTTTACATAATCAAAGATTCAGAGAATAATGAATTAATTAGGACTACACAGTCAATGACTATTGGAGACTCAGCTAGATTTGATAAGACTTTAACTATGCCTAATGTAAGGGATGGATTATACATTGTGGGCGTGGAAGTAAGGTATGCAGGAATGACTTTGGTTGATTCTGAAATTTTAACTGTAGGGCATTATGAGCCATTCTCTGAGAAACCTTCTATTGTTGGGGGACTTGGATTAAATCCTGTTACGTTTAAGATAATACTCTTGTTAGTTATGATTATGATAATAGTGCTATTCGCAACATACTCTCGTGAAGTGGGTAGGATTGGAGAGATTGAAAGAAGAAAGAAATTATAATTTTAAACTTACTACTTTTGAGATTCCTGTTTCATGCATACTAACCCCATATACATAATCTGCTTCTGTGATAACATTGTCATTGTGTGAGATCATGATGTATTGTGCAGTTTCTGAGTATTTTGAGACTAATTCTGAAAGTAGTTCGGAGTTTCTTTTGTCCAATGCTGCATCAACTTCATCTAGTAGGTAGAATGCCATTGGTTGGAATTCTTGGATTGCGAAAATAAATGCTAATGCAGCCATTGTTTTTTCTCCACCTGAAAGAGATTTAATATCTAAGAATCTATTTCCTGTAATTCTAACTCTTATATCGATTCCGCCACTTAAAGGGTCTTCTTTATTTTCTAGTTCCATACTGGCTTCACCTTTCTTTGAGAGTGATAAGAAAATTCTTCCGAAGTTACTGTTTAGTTGTTTGAATGTTTTCATGAATATTGATTTTTTATTTTTTTCAATTTCAACTATCATATTAAGAACATCTTCTCTTTCTGTGTCTAATGTATCTCTCTTTTCTATTAGCCTAGTGTATTCCTTTAGAATTTCTTCGTAAACTTCTAATGCTCGCATGTTCACATTCCCTATTTTGCTAAGCATGGATTCAAAATTTCTAATTTCTAACTTTAATTCTTCTACAGTCATGCCTCTTCTTAGTTGAATTCCCTTAAATTCTTCAAATTCACCATTTAGAGCCTCTACTTCAGCGGTTATCTTGGCTTGGGTTATTGAGTGTTCATTTATTCTATCATGGATTGTTTTTTCTTTTGAAGCTTCAAGGAGTATGCTTGATTCCAGTTTTTGTATACCTTCGCTTATTTTGTTTCTCTTTGAGAATAGATCTTTGTATTGTTTTTGGAATTTTGTTTTTTCTGATTCTTTTTTGTTTAATCTTGAAGTTTGTTCTTTCAAAAGTGCGTCTAAGTTGTTCAGTTCTTTCTTGAATTCATCTGTTTCCTTTTCACTATTTTTTATTAACTGCAGTATTTTTTCTTTTTCAGGAGTGTAAATATTTAATATTTGAATTTCTATGTTTTTTACTTGTGTGTTTTTTTCAACAACTTCTTCTCTTGTTTTTAGTCTTCTATTTTCTGATGTTTCTAATTCTCCTTTTCCCTCTGATGGTCCAGAAGTTCCTCTTAGGTTAGTTCTTTCTATTTTTATTTTTTGAATTTCATTGTTTAAATTATTCATTACTTTTCCAAGTTCTGAGTACTCACTATATGCTTTATCTGCTTTAATGGAATCTCTTTGTTTTTTTAGATCTGTTAAACTTAATCCAGAAGAAGTTCTTTCATGCTTGATTATGTCTGCTTCTAATTCAGATTTTTTGTTTCTTAGTTCTGAAATATTATTTTCGTTTTCTATTTTTCTATTTTCTAATGTTGTTTTAAGCTCATTTGCCTTATCTATTTTTATACTGAGGTTGTCTAGATCTGAAGATAAACTCTTTTCTTGGAAGCCCAATCCTATTCTCTTAGTTCTGTATCCACCAATCATTGCGCCAGACATTTCTACTAAATCTCCTTCTAACGTGACCATTCTTACTTTTCCTATACCTATTCTTCTCGCTGTTTCAATGTTTTCTACAACTAATGTGTTTGCGAATACGTAAGCAAAGATGTCCTTGAATTTAGAATCGAAGCTGATTAACTCAATGGCTGAACCGTAGATTCCAGGGCCTTTGATCCTTGTTGCAGGTCTTCCCCTTATTTTATTCATTGGAAGGAATGTTGCGATTCCTACTCTGGAAGTTTTTAATGTTTTAATACATTCAGCTGCAACTTTATCATCTTGAACAACTAAAGATCTTGTTCTGGGACCTGCTGCAACTTCTAATGCTGTTGAGAATTTCTTTTCTACTTCTCCTAATTCACTTACAGTGCCAAATATTTTTGGGTTTCTAAGGTCCTTTATCTTTTTAATTGCTAGATCTACTGAGGCAGATGCTCTCATACTGTTTTTTTGGGTTTGTATTTTGAATAGGCGTTCATTGAGAATTGAATAGTCTTCTTTTACTTTTTTTAATTGGGTGTACAGAACTGTGTCTTCTGCAGCTCTTTTTTCTAGGTCTCTTGTGAGGTTCTCTAGTTCCTTCTTTGTTTTTTGTAAGTTTGTTGATTTTTCTATTTCTTCAACTGAAGCTATCTTTTCAGTGATTGTGCTAATGTCTGCATCCAATTTAAATTTTTTTTGTAGGAGTTCTTGATTCCTTTCTTGTAAGTTTTCATATTCCTTTAATTTTTCATCTAAATTAGTTTCTATTTTTTCAAGTTCAGTATTGTCAGATAAACCAAGCCTTGATTTGATTTGATTTATTTTTTGCGATTGTTTTGTTTCCTTTTCCTTTAAATCTTTTATTTGATCTATGAGTTCTTTTTTGCTTTCTTCTAAACCATTGATTGTTTTTTTAGTATCTTCGAAGGAGGTTTCTAATTGCTTTTTTCTTTCAGATATTTTTGTTATTTCTGATTTACATGAAGATAATCTCTCTGTATTCTTTGCGGTTTCGGTTTTTAGCTGCTCTATGTTATCTTGGAGGAGTATTGCTTCTTTCTCTCCTTTTTCTTCAATTTCGTTGTTTAAGTCTTGAAGGTCTTTCTTTTTTTCAGATATTTTGCTTCTAACTTCTCTTTCATTATCGCCGAATTTCTTTAATTGTGATTCTTGTTTCTTTATTTTTGATTTGACTTCTTCAAGTTTCTTTTCTTTATCCGTTATTTGAACATGAAGATATGTTGCCTTATTTGATTTGATGTTTTTTTCTAATTTTCTGTATTTTTCTGCTTGATCTTTTTCTTTTTTTAGTTCTCTTAAGTATGCTTCACGTTCTTTTAGAATTAGACTTACGTCATTAATTTGTAATTCAACTTTCGTTAATGAGTTCATTGCTTTGTTTTTTTTATCTTCAAAGATTGAGATCCCAGCTATTTCCTCTATAAGTTCTCTTCTTGGGTCTGGTCTCATTTCCATGAACCTTACAATGTCTCCTTGTAAAATAATATTGTGTCCATCTGGATCAATTTTTGCTGCAGATAGTAATTCTAGAATTTGTTGTCTTGTTAGAACTTGATCGTTAATTTTATAGACTGAGTTTCCAGTGTTTTTTATAACTCTTGTAAGTTTTACTTCATCAGTTTCTATTGGAAATTCTTGGTTATCATTTGAGAAAATAATTGAGACTTCTGCTTCTTTTTGAGGGGATCCTTTTTTACCGCCATTAAAAATTAAGTTAGAACTTCTTTCTGCACGCATTGACTTTGCTGAAAGTTTTCCAAGAACAAAACAAAGTGCATCCATTACATTTGATTTACCTGAACCATTTGGTCCTATAATGCAATTGAAACCTGATCCGAACTCTAGGTCAATTGGTTTAGCGAAGCTTTTGAATCCTTTAAGCCTCATAGATTTAATGATTGCCATATTATTGTCACTTCTTTTCTATAGAAATAGTTTTCTTCTTTTATAAATGTTGTTCTCTTTTGGGGTTTTAGGCCCTGGGTATGCAGTATATTGGTGCATACTACTTTTTAAACGTATATGTTTGATGTTATATGTCAACTTGGGGGTTGTTTTGTAAATGAATGATGTAGATCTTGTAACGGAACTTTATAATGATTTAAAGAGAGATTTGTCTAAAGTTGAAGGTGAAATGGGTGAGATGGTTAGATACGCCGTCTTAAGAAAAGGTGGATTGTTAAGGCCCCAACTTGCAATTAGATCTGGGGAAGTTTATGGCGTTCCTATGGGTCATATGAAAGGCTCCGCATTACCTCTTGAAAATGTTCATGCAGCTACATTAATTTTAGATGACTCGTCGGCAATGGACGATTCAGATACTAGAAATGGAGAAGTTGCATTTCATAAAGTTTATAGTTTAGATAAAACGATATTAACTGCGCAACATTTAACCTCCTCTATAGCTCCTGAACTTAATTCTAATAATCTTTATCTTAGCCCAGAAATAAGGATTAAGATTCAAGCTGAATATGCTAAGGCTGCTGAAGGATTATGCATTGGACAATTAGATGATTTACATCATAAGCCAGAGAGTTTGGAAGATGTGGTGGAATTGCATCGTAAAAAAACAGGAGTTTTATTTGCTGCAGCAACAGTTATTGGTGGTCTTGCAGGTAGTGCACCCAAAGAAGAAATTGAAATTTTAAGGGCATTGGGTCATAATTTGGGAATTGCTTACCAAATGGGGGATGACATTTACGACGTTTTAGGTAATCCTAAGTTGGGAGGTAAGCCAATTGGTCAAGATGGGAATAAAATTACCGTGTTAGGGTTTATGGAAGTTCATAAGGCTGTTGAGCTTTGGAAAGGTTTTTATGATAGGGCAGGAAATGATATTGATAATTTGTCCTCTAGATTATTAGCTAGGGAAGAACAAGGATTATTTACAGGTATAGCTTCAGCAGAACCTTTGCGCCATATGTTGGAAGTTATTAGGAATAAACAAGAAGGCATTATGGCTCTCTAATATTCTGATAAACTCTTTTGTTTTTTAGTATTAGCTACTTTTTCATATGTTGCCCAAGTTCTTCTAAATATCTCTGGACATTTTTCCCAGTTTTCTTTTAAGAATTCTTTTGTTTTAGGATCACTTGGATATCCTGAACCACAATCTCCGTGCTTATCGTGTAAGTTTTCTATTTCTCTGTCTCTTGTTACTTTTGCCAAAATTGATGCAGCTGAACAAACTTCATAGTTTTCATCTGCTTTATGTTCCAAGATCATTTCTACTTCTTTGTTTTCAATGAATTGAAATAAGAATTCCTTAAATGCTTCAATATTATTGCTTGGTGCGTCAATTATTACTTTGTCTGGATTAAGGTTGTTAATTATGTCTGCTATTTTTAGCCCTTCTAGTTTGTTTAAGTTTAGGTCTGGATTGTTTAGGGCAGCGTCTATTTCACCTGGTTCAACAATTAGTATGAAGTAATCAGAGATTGCCTTTATTTTATCAAATAAATCTTCTCTTCTTTTTCTTGTTAGTAATTTAGAATCTTTTACTTCTAGGTCTTTTAGGAGTTTTCTGTTTTCTTCTTCAACCATTACTCCTGCCATGACTAGTGGTCCAATTAAAGGCCCTCTTCCCGCTTCGTCAATTCCACATACTTTCATTTGAATCTTCCTTGTTTAATTGGTTTAATAGTTTTTCTAGTTCTTGAATGTCTTTAGCCCTGCTTAGCTGATCTCTTAGGTGGTGGCTGTTAGATATTCCTTTTGTGAAATCTAATGATCTCATTTTTAATAATTTGAAATTATGTTCTAGTTTTTTATATTCATTGAATAGATCTAGTTTTTCTTCCGTTGTTTGTTTTATTATTTTTCCTGTTTTTAGGTAATGTTGTATTTGTTTGAAAATCCAAGGGTTGTTCCTTGCTGCCCTTCCAACCATTATGTAATCACAGCCCGTTTCTTTTAGCATTTTTTCAGCCGAAATTGGATCTGTTATATCTCCATTACCTATTATTGGGATTGAAAGATTATCTTTTAATTGTTTGATTAGTTTCCAGTCTGCATGTCCTGAATAACCTTGTTCTTGTGTTCTTGCGTGGATTGTTATTGCTGAACATCCTGCAGCTTCAATTACTTTTGCAATTTCTAATGCTTCTGGCTTTTTGAAACCTGATCGCATTTTGACTGTGATGGGTTTCGGAATGTTTTTAACTAATGCCTCTATTATTTCTTTTATCTTATTTTTTTCTTTAAGTAATGCTGAGCCGTAGCCTTCTTTTACTATTTTTTTTGATGGGCAACCTAAATTTAGATCTATTACATCAAATTTTTTATGTAGTTTTTTTGCTGCTGCGACTAAAATTTCTGGATTTCTTCCAAAGAGTTGTAGTCCTACTGGAGAATCTTTTTTAGAAGTTGAAGCCATTTCTATGGTTTTTTTAGAATCTCTTGTTACTGCTAGGGCAGATATTTGTTCTGTGAATGTCATTGCAACCCTGTATTTTCTACAGAGGAGTCTAAATGGAAGTGAGGTAACTTCAGCCATAGGGGCTAGGATTAATTTGTTTTTTAGTTTTGGGAACTCCATTTTGAGAAATAGCGAGGGCTGGATTTGAACCAGCGACCTCCGGGTTATGAGCCCGACGGACACTCCTAACTGTCCTACCTCGCTGTGCTATAGGACTGATAGTTCTCTTTTAAGGTTTTTGATAAGATTATTCAGAAAGTTTAGCTCTAATTTGTTCAGGGAGGTAAATACTAAAATTACTGTCTGGGTGATAAGTTGCGAATCCTGATTCGGATCTGTCTAATCCTCTTCTGGATTCATCTTTTTTTAATGCTCTTTTAGCTGCAAACATTGCTTGATCTGCATTTTTAATTGTCTCCACCATACTGTTTTCTTTAGGTGAATATAATGCGGCTCCAATTGAAGATGGTTGGCATTTTAGGTCTTGATTCATTGCACCTGCAACTCTAAATCCAATATTTTCTAATGCTTGGTATGTTTTAACTCTTGGGAGTAGAACTAAAAATTCATCTCCGCCAATTCTGCCCAATTCTGAATCTTCTGTTAATTTTCTGAAAACAATATCTTCTTCTAATGAATATGTCCTTCTATCTTTACTGAGTTCATATACGGTTCTTCTAGATTTTCTTCTATCTCCTTTGTGACCTGTACGGAATATGTTGGATAAAGTCTCTGCAGTGTCAGTTAATACTTGGTCTCCTGCATCATGACCCTGAAAATCATTCACTTCTTTGAAACCCATTAGGTCAAAAAATAGTACTCCTGTGGGTGTTTGAGTTGTCTCAATTTCTTCAACAAGGTGATCAATGCCACTTCTTGCAAGTACTTGAGTTAAGCTATCTGTGTTCATTGCTTGAAATAGAATTTTTTTTGCATCTTTGTCTGGATATGCTCTGTCATACTCAAATAGTTCCCTGATCCATTCTTGACTAGATGGTTTGCCATTTGGCATGAATCCTTCTTCGTGTTTGTTTGTCATTTTAAATTCCTCTTCAAGGAGTAATCTGTATTCTATATTCTCTAGTTTGTAGTATATAAGTGTTTCTAGATGCTATTCACTGCACTTACCGAGGATTTGGGCCAACTTTAATAATTCTTGGAGATTCTTTATTTTAAATGAATAAATCTTTATCTGAAAGAAATAAGAGAAATGTTAATGTTAGGTGGAACAAGCAATATGAATTATTAAGGAAGCATATTGAGAATTTCCCTAAAGATAGATATTTATTGTTAAAAACACGTTTGTCTTCTAATATTGCTGGTGACGGAAGTGTTAGTGTAAGGAAAGAAAATAAAAATCAAAAAAGTGTTCATTATACTATTTCTTTTTATCCCGATGAAATGAATATGTTAAATTGTTTTCTTAGGGATTTTGAGGAACTCTATTTGAAAAAGCCTACTGTAAAAAATATGGGGAAATATTATACTGTTCGTGTTGATTCAAAATTTGCCGTTTTAGATTTATTGGAAGAAACTAACTATGGTTCTTTAGAGTGGAAACTACCGGAAAATTTATTGAAAAATAAAAAACTAAAAGTTGAATGGTTGAAAGCTTTCTTTGATTGTGAATCTCACGTTGCTAAAAGCTGTATTCAATTACAAAGTGTAAATCAAAAGGGTATAAACCAAATAAAAGGATTACTTGAAGAAATAGGCATATCTTGTAAGATCTATAGTTATGAAAGAAAAAATAAAAATTGGAATACAAACTATATCCTTTGCATAATGTCTAAGGAAGAGAGACTGAAGTATCTTGATAGGATAGGTTTTAATAATCTAAAAAAACTGAAATCTCTAAAAGAGACGCTTTATGCCAGGATGCCCGAGTTGGTTAAGGGGCCGGTCTCGAAAACCGGTGTCCGCAAGGACATGTAGGTTCAAATCCTGCTCCTGGCGCTTATTCTTAAATGAAAAGGATTAAATTTTTAAACATAAATTCTAATTTAATGCTATGAAGAAATTACTTATTTTTGGGCTTTTTATACTGATTTTGGCGTCTTTTGTTAATGCTCAAGTTGATTATCAGGGCGAGAATTTTTTTGCTTCAATGGAACATGAAGGGAATGATAGGGTCTTTACAACTATGTATTTGAATTATACTTTAAGTCAAGATTTTGGGGATGATGGACAAGTTAGAATTTATTTAGGAAATATGTGGAAGGGAGAACCAAATTTTAAATTTAGATATGGTTATTGGAATAATTTTAATTTAAACAAACCAACCCTACAGGGTTATTCAACAGTGCAAATATCTGGTAGGGAATTTACATTATATCAACCAAATGGTTTAGATCTTAAACCTAGCGAATTTGGATTTGAAGTTCATCAATCAAATAATTCTAATTCGTTTAAGGCAGGCGACATTATACAATTTACATTAGGGGACACTAGCCAAGGTAGCAAGGGTTATAAATTAAGTAGAGATGCTGCAGAAATTAATATATTTGTTCAAGAAAAAAAGAATTCAAGCTCTCAATGGGAGTTAGCTTATAATGATTCAATCTTTCCAAAAATTGAAGTAAGTGGAACTAATACAGAAAGGTTCAAGGTTGTTTCTCGTTCTGCAGGCAATATTGGAGAGAAAATGAAATTAAGGGTTCAGGCTTTGCAGGGCTTTCCAGATAACAAAATTGCTAATCCCCTTGTTAGAAATTATACTGGAACTATTGGATTTTATTCCAAAGACCCTACAGTGATTTTACCAAACGATTATACATTTACTTATGACGACAGGGGCGTTGCAGAGTTGAATATTACTCCTGGCAAAAAAGGTTTATTGAAAATATTTGTTTATGAAAAAGGAAATCAATTAGTTAATGGTACTGTCAATCCTATTATTGTTAGGGGTGATGGTAAGTATAAAGATTACTCTGTTTATTGGGGTGCAATTCATACACATTCTTCTATTGGAGGTCATGCATTACATACAACAGATTTTGCTTATGACTGGGCACATAATGTGGAAGGATTAGATTTCTTTTCTATTGCGGAACATTGTTCAAAAAAATCCTTGGAATTACCATTTGATTGGAAGAAACTCAAGGATTATGGCGTAGATTATAGTGACCCTAATGAATTTATTGCATTTTCAGGTTATGAATGGACAAGTAATAAAGAAGGACATAGACATGTTATATTAAAGAATGCTGAAGAATGGGACGAGGTGCCTTGTAATTTAAACTCCGTAGGAACATATACTTTATCGGATATTGATGATTTACTTAATAATTTAACTGGGACTGAGGCATTAGCAATTCCACATCATACTGGCTGGAACTTTGTTGGAGCTGTTAAATGGGGTTCATGGAAAGATCATCCTAACCAGCCTTTAGTTGAAATGTATTCTTGGCATGGGGGTTCCGAATTTTATGATAGTGGTTTACCTATGAGATTTTCAACAAGTAATCAACATCCTAAAGGGAGTGGTTTTTTTGTACAAGAAGCTTTAAAGGACGGATATAAATTTGGTTTTACTTCTGACTCAGATAATCATGTAGGAAAGCCCGCATCAAATACTAATGGCGGTACATGGGACAATTATTATTCAAGGATGGGTATTACTGGAGTTTACACTAAGGAATATAGTCGTGATGCAATCTGGGATGCTTTGAACAATAGAAGAACCTATGGTACTACTGGTGCTAGGATTTTAGGTTACTTTAGAATTAATGGTCGTTTTGTTGGTAGTGAATTTAATACAAGTAGGAATCCTAGAATAGATGTTAAACTTTATGGAACTGATGAATTTAGTGAAGTGTTTGTTTACAGAAATGGTGAAGAATTAGTTTATTATGATCAACCTCTTAAGAAAAATGTTCAGTTTAAGTGGACTGATAATAATGTTACTTCTGGAGAATCCTATAGTTATTATGTTAAGGGGATTCAAGAGGACGGCGAGAGAGTTTGGATTTCACCCATTTGGGTTAATTACTTATAATTTACTAAGATATTTAAAGGAAGGATGTCCTTATTTCTATGAATTATGGTGTTTAGAAAGAAAGAGGAGTGGCAACCGCACCACCATCACATAAATAAATTATTGTGGGTGGTTATGGGGTTAGTTATAATCTTAATTATTTTATCTAAGCCTGCTTTTATTGGTTATAGGATGAGCCAGGAGTTTAAGGATATAGAAATGACTCCCAGTGAAGTTTTGGCTAGAATAACAGGCTATAAGTCTGATCTTAAGGTAACTGAAACTAAATTAGATGCTTGCACAACAGCAAGTGATAAACTGATTGATGATTTAGCTTTGGAAAAAGATGAAAGCTTTACTTGTAATCAAGTTAAGGATGAATTAGAAAGTGATTATGGTCAACAGATTAAACAATTGAATTTAGAGTTGAAATCGGTTGATGAATCTGCAGATCAAAGGATTATTGATGAAGTTAGTTTGATTGAAGTTCAATTAAGTAATGCAAATTTAGCAACAGAAGCACTAGAGAGAAACTATGAAGATGTAGTTAGAAATTCTGCAAATAATATTTGTTGTAAGGCAAAAGTAGATAATCAAGATATTGATTCTTACATTGTTTCCTCAAATAAGGTTGTATGTACGACTGGTGAAGATAAGAGGATTTCTTGTTAGTATATAAAGCGGAAAAGCTTAAATTAGGATATATTTTTTTCTTTGGATGGTTGAAGACTGTGTAATGGTGACTGATAGTGGAATTGAGTACGGCGGCGTGCATTTAGATACTGCGAGACTGGCCAATTTCTTTGCTCATGAAGCAGAGGATTTTTATGTGTTTGCTAGTGCGGATTTAGGAGTTTCCTACCTTAGCCCACTTGATCCAATGCATACTAAATTGTTGGGAACAGTTAATAGGTATGGTGATCCGGTGAATGGTTTTTTAACTCTTATTCAATCAGATTTTGACAATTTACTTAATAATATTAGAAAAACTACTCATGTTCTTAGCTCAGAAGGTTTGCCTTGGAGTTCAGATGCAGGAACTATGGTTACCGATAGCATGTGTCTTAGACTTAGAAATGAGACTCCAAAATACTTTAATTTTTTGAATGGTGTTGTGAATGGGTTAGCGGAATATTCTCCTAGTGAAAAAGGTGTATTGGTTCCAAATTCTGCTTTTTTAGGAGATAAAGATGTTAGAGATAGGATATTAAAATCTGCTTTTGATGGAGATTCTTCTAATGAAGGTTTCTTGGGATGGGATATTAAGTTCATTCAGAAATATGTTCGTTACTCTCTTGATATGTTAAATGGTCGAGTGGAAACAGCTTGCCCTGTTGATATGGAAGATGGTACTACTGTAAATCTACCTTTTTGTGCAGTTGTTGCTTTGGATCATTTGGTTGATAGTTATTTTGAAAGAAGAATTGGAGAAGCTCTTGCTTCTTGATAAAAGTTTATAAATCATGTAGATAGGTTGATTTTATTGCCGTGATCGCGTAATCTGGTATCGCACTGGATTGCTAATCCAGGCCTTTCGGGGCATCCCGGTTCAAATCCGGGTCGCGGCGCTTTTATTTACTTATCTTTAATTTGAAAAAGCAAAAGAAAGGGATTTTCATTATCCACTCTTCTAATTCAGGATATTTTTCTTTCCACTCTTGCAGGGGTTCACTTTCAACAAATTTTTCTAAAATAAAGTTATTCTTTAGGAGAACCTCCAAATAATCTTGTATTGTTCTAGGAAAATCAATAAATTCTTTTCCTCCACCAGCGATATTACAATAAAGGACATTTCTATCAAAATAATTATGTGTAGGTACAAACTTACCGTCCTCATTATCACGGAACATATTACTTACTGGATGAGGTGCTGAAAAAATTAGTAAACCTCCATCCTTGAGAACCCTTTTTAATTCCTTAAATACTCCATCTAAATTCTCAACATGATCCAACATTAGAGAGGAAGTTATAATATCAAAACTATCATCTACATAATCCAATTCTGAAACGCTTCCGACTTTAAAGTTCCCTTCCGAGCAATGTTTTTGTGCCAAATCAATCATTTTTGGGCTTAAGTCAACTCCAAAACCTTCAGCACCACGTCCAATATATTGTTTTAGATGTATACCTGGACCACAGCCAACATCTAGAAGTTTTTTTCCGGTAAGGTTTTGCGGTACTAAATCAAAAATGATAGGTTGTTCTATTTCTCTATTAAAGAATCCAGTTATACCTTTTTCTTCCGTTCTAGTAAAAAGAAAATTGTCTGCATTTCCATCATAAAGTCTTTGTAATGTCTTCTCATCCGAATTCATATTAGCTTGTAAAATTATTGACTATTTAATTATTTCCTTCCTTACAGATTAATCTTCTACAGATCACAAGTTAGTATTTATGATCTTATTCCTAGGTAAATGGGAAAAACTTTAAAAGTAACTTTAGTTTTATATCTTTGAGGTGTTTTAGTGAAGACAACAAAGCATAGAAAAAAGAAACAGAAATTTAGCCTTCTTGATCAATTTCCTTGTGAGGATGCTTGGCTTGAGAAAGGACAACCTTTTTTGACTATTGTTTTAGTTCTAGCCTCAGTTTTCGTTGTAGATTCGTTGAATACTGATAATTCTGTTGGATTTTCTTTAATTGATGAAGATTTTTGCGGGAATAATATTTGCGATAAGTATGAAGATGCATACTCTTGTTCAGAGGATTGTGAACCTAGTTGTGGTGATGACTTAATTACTCATGATGAAGAATGTGAAGTAAATTTCCATTGTGATGTAGGTTATAATTGTAATGGATGTAGTTGTGTTAGATAATATTATCTTTAGTTATTTTGAATGATTTTTCACACCAAACACATTTCTTTCTTTTATTTGTTAAATCTAGATGATTAAAGACTGTTAGTTTAGGTTGTCTAACTTCCATCTTTTGCTTTTTATTGCATTTAGTGCATCTTACTTCGATTATCATTTTTTCTTAAGAGATACTTTGTTTATTACTAATGTTGCTGAATGTTTGGAATCTTTTTGGATTGTTTGTTTTTCTATATTTAGTTGTTTTTTGAATAATGGGGCATCTAGGACTAATGTTTCGAATTCTCCGCCTTCCCCTGCTATGTTTATTTGAAGCTTTCTATTTAGATTGATTAGTTTGTTAATATGTTCTTTTGTGATTGTTTTGCCTAGCCATGTAGCGTCAAATCCTTCTGCTGCGATTTTAGTCATTATGAATTTGAAATTGTTTTTTAGTAAATTGTTCATTTCTGTTTCTTGATCCATATGCCATAATGGAGAGAAACATTTTAAGTTTAGTTTATCACAGATTTCTTCAATTCTTGTTCTTTGATAGTTTGAGAATAGTGCTCCAGTTATGATCCCTTGAATTTTGTATTTTTCTTTGGCTTTTTTTATTGCTGTTTCTAATTCTTTTAATTCTACTTCTTTTTTACCTTCTGTTTTTTGTATTATTATTGGTAGATTGAGTGCTTCTGCTTGTTTTTTGGCTAGGTTAATTGTAGGGGTATGATACATGTATGAGTCTTTGTTTTTTGAATCGATTGTGATTAAACAAGAAATATCATAGTTTAGTCTATCTTGTATGTGTAATGCGTAGACGCTGTCCTTTCCTGTTGATAGTAGGGAACCTAATTTTAGATTCTTTCTTTTTAGTATTTTTGAGAAGTATTTTGCTTTGTAGGTGTCTTTTGTTAATTTGGATGTTAGTTTACTTATACCGCTACTGTACTGTGCTGCGTTTCTTTTTAGTTTAGTTAGTTCATCTGGGAGTTTGAGTTCTCTTGCAACTTTTCTCAAAAGTGTTTTTGTTTCTCCTGTTTTATTTTCATTTGGGATGTTTAAGCATGCTTGGACTAGTTTCTTGTCTAGGTATGGGAGTCTTAGTTCAATATTATGTGCCATTGAGAGAACGTCATCTCTGTAGGTATCCCTTTCATAGATTCTTCTTAGGTTGGATAATGAGTCTAGTGAAATGTCTTGGGCCAAGGACATTCTTTTGTAGCCTCCGAAGATATCGTCTGCTCCTATTCCTGAAAAGATTACTTTGATATTATCTTTTTGTGCTTCTTTTAAGGCGAAGTACATTGTTGCTCCGACTTCAACTTTTACAGGGTCTGCTGTTTCAATTAAGTTGATTATTTTAGGTAGGTGTTCTTTTAGTATTTCTTTGTTTATTTTTACTAGTTTTAGTTTGAAGTTTAGTTTTTTAGCTATTTTTTTTGCGTTGTCTATTTCTTTTGATTTTGTTTCTGCAACTGTCATGTATGCTATGAAGTTAGTTTTGTTTTGTTTTAGAATATGTGCTAGTAGCGTGGAGTCTATTCCTCCAGAGAATAGGAGTCCTAGGTCTTTTGAAGGAATTCTTTTCTTAATTGCCTTAGTTAGTAATGGTTTTATTTTGGTTACTTTATGATTTATTTTAAAGAAATCTTGGTTGAGGAATGTTAGTTTTTTATTTTTGTAAATAATTATCTTTCTTGGGTTTAGTTCTTCTGGTTCGAATTCTTTGATTGCTTTTCTTTCTGAAGCGAAGATTAGATGTTTATTGTAGTGGAACCATAGTGGTTTGATTCCTAAGGGGTCTCTTGCTAGGAATGTGGCGTTGGTTTTTTTATTATGTAATACGAATGAGAATACTCCATCTAATTGAGGAAGTACTTTTTCTATTGTTTGTTTGTTTAGTAGGTCAAATAGTAATTCTGCGTCGTTTTGTGATTCTAGTTTGTGTTTGGTTTTTAGT
This sequence comes from Candidatus Woesearchaeota archaeon, assembly GCA_018655015.1. Taxonomy (GTDB): domain Archaea; phylum Nanobdellota; class Nanobdellia; order SCGC-AAA011-G17; family UBA489; genus JABIKK01. The sequence goes on from JABIKK010000008.1 coordinate 71,525, forward strand.
TCTTTCCAGTTGTAGATTTCACAGTTTGTTGCGAAGATGAAATTTTTGTTTTCAAGAGGTTGTTTTTTGTTTCCAACTACTGAATGTAGGCAATGTGAGAATGTGAAGTTTTTATTAGAAATGGAATCTTTGTTATCTATGCCTCTGTAAGATATTCTTTTGAGGGCCTTGCTAGATATTTCTTTGTGATTCTTAATGTTAATAGCACCAGTTATCCCGCACATAATTTTTGTGTGGGCCTGGACTATTTAAGGCTGTTTTACAGCTAAAACGTGGTAGATATACCAATTAGGTATCTTGCATCATTTCCAAAATTTAAATCAAAACCTTCAATTCTGAAAAAGAGATCGGTATTATCCCCAATTTTTAACTTCAATGGTGTGAGCTCCGTATAATGGCCTATATTTCCTGTTGAAAAGTTCAAGCTTGGTGAGTGGTAAAGTTCCATTCCAAGTTTATCACTCAGTTTCCATCCGAGGAGTGTGGATAACTCTAAATCTTTTCCATCCGTAATTGCTCTAGCCCATCCATAGTCTGCAATTTGTTTTACCAGACCGTAATCCCTTAAACCAATTCCTTCAGTACCTTCGATTATTCCTTCACTATCTGTTTTAAAATTAAGAACTAATTCTGTAAGCCCTCCTGCGGGCGCGATTCCAAAATTGTGTGTTCCAAAATAAGAATCGAAACTTCTTGTTCCTGTTTCATCTTTTCCTAGATTATCTGCTTGATTTAAGCCATGATATGTTAATTTAAAATTATCAAAGTTAAAATCAATGTTAGTATAAGTTCTATTGAAGAGTTTTCCATCGTCAGTCATTGCAGCTTCTAAGGCGTTAAAGCCGAAGGTTACTGTTGGAGTTTCTTCTATAACGGGGGCCTCTACTTTTTCAACTGCTATAGGTTCAGGAAGTTTAGTTGGTATTGGTTCCTGTGCTATTGCTCCTCCTGCGAGTATAGCTGTACCTACTGTGCCTAGAATGGCATTTTTTAGTTTTTTACCGATTGTTTTCATTTTAGTTTACCGCCTTTCGTTACTTCCTAGTGGTATTAAATGAAATTGAAATATAAACTTATTTATTAAACTATATATACTAGTATAAATGTTTAAATAAAACGAAAAAGCTTAAATAATGTAATTAATTACAGATATGTATGAGAAGGAAGCTGGTTCAGCAAGGGGCATCTACAATGATGATTAGTTTGCCTGCTAAATGGATACAGGAGCATGGCTTGAAGAAGGGTTTTGAGATAAGTATAGAGCCTGTTAGAGCTGGGCTGTTGATTTCTGCTGGTGATAGAGTTGAGAAAAGGAAAACTGAGATTACATTGACTCATTTGGCTGAATCTTCCATAAGGACTAGAATTACTACAACTTACAGGAAGGGTTATGACCAGATAAAAGTTAATTTTGACAATGAAAACCAGTTTAAAATTTTAGATGAAGTGATGGGAACAAGATTGATTGGCTTTGAAATTGTTGAGAAGAAAGATAAATATTGTTTGGTTGAAAATATTACGGAACCTTCTGAAGATCAGTTCGATATTATATTGAAAAAGGTTTTTCAAAATATAACTTCTTTGTTTAATGCTACGAGGGAAAGAATGGGCGGTTCTAAGCATGTTAGTTTTTCAGATGTAAGGGATATCGAGAGAAGAGTACAAAGATATGATAACTTCTGTAGGAGAGTAATTAGCAAGAGGAAGTTTAAAGGTAAAAACACTGAATTGTTTTGGGCTTTCTTAACATTAATAGTTCATGCTCAAAGAGAGATTTATCATATGAATAAGGCCTTGGGTAAAAAAGTTTCCGATAAATCTCTTGATTATCTAGGTGATGTTGAGAAGATGTATAATTTAGTTGTTGATACGTATGAGAATAGGAGGAAAGAAGGTATTGGGGAAATACATGATTTGGAGAAGAAAATTGTTTACAAGAAAGGGCATGATTTAGTGAAGAAAATGGGCAGTGAGAATGTTTTAATCTATCACTTAATGTCAAGTGCTAGACAGTTTTATCAGGCGAATAGTCCTTTATTTGGTTTGATTATTTAAGTCTATTTTTGTTGGGATGTTTTTTCTGTATTCAATTATTCTTTCTGAAAAATCTTTGTCAGGTACCATGAATTCCCATTGAGATAGGGATTCTACTTCACGCCATCTTACTGGGATAAACTCGTGGGTTTTTAATATTCCTTCTGTATCTCTCGCTATAATTTGCATTATTCTCTCAGTGCCGTCAACTTCTCCCTTTGGAGGTCTTATGCCATGTCTTTTGTAGGTTTCTCTGTATCCTGTGGACGTTCCATCTTCTGGGAAGCTTATCTCATAGAATATATCTCTTGGCGTGGCACCATATGGGCCATCTTCATTAAGCTCTGTTAGGGTTACGTGTGGAGAATACCATCCCACATTAGCAGATTTAATGTCAATTGGGTCTTGATCTTTTCCGATTACAACAGGGATTCTTTTTTTTTGCAATAACTTTTCCCGGATTAATGAAGGTGACGTGTTTATCATTTTTCTCTGGAGCATCTAATTCTACGACTAGTGTTTGTGTTCCATCTTCTATTCCTTCGGGAACAATTATAGATTGCCAAGAGGATCCAATTGGTGCTTCTGCACTATCCATTTTTGATTTATCTGCAGACATTGGATATACTGAAAATTCTTTTCCTTCATAACCTTCAAAATATATTCTTCCTCCGAGTGCCGATGTGAAGTCAGTAAACCTGTTGTTTCTAGGTCTTGCTATTTCTTCGGCGTATACTGTGATGAACATTTTTTCTCCTGGCTCTGCTCTTACGAATCTATCTTTTGGGTATCTGTTGTCGGACTTCCCTCCAAGAGTTAGGTTTGCGTCGATACTAACTAGGTTGTTTCTTATTTCTAGTGAATGGCCATCAAATTCTCCACCAACTTGGTATTTTTCTGCTTCAACTACTTGAGCTTCAAGATTAAGATTTCTCTGATGTAGTGTTCCGCCTGCAATTCCCATTCCCGATAGTAATGTTAATCCTGTAAGCCCTGCAGCAATTGCTTTTTTCTTATGTTGTTTTAACTTTTCTATGAATGTTGGTTTACTTGCTTTTTCAAATTCTTCTGCTAATTCATTAACTGTATCATAACGTGCATCCATGTCACTTGTTAGACATCTTTTAATTACACTACCAAATCTTCTTGCTTCTTTCGGTAAACTATCTATTGCTTTTTCTAAAGATTTTTCATATCTTTTTGGATCTACATGGCCTGCATGATCAAGTAAACTTCTACCAACAATTCCATCCACCATTGTTCCTTCATCTGGGTTTGCTTCAAATGCGTAGTTTCCTGTTAGTGCAAAGAATAAGTTTGTTCCAACTGCATATAGTTCTGATTTTATATCATACGCTCTTTCTTTTCCAGTAAAGGTGCTCCAATCAAATGGATCTGTAATCCAATGTTTACCTCCAGTGGGCATTGCTTTTGGAGTTGGTTCACCTACATTACAGAAGTTGGCTAGATCGGTGATTCTAACTTTTGGAGTTTTGCCGTCGTTGTTAACTAAAACATTGAATGCACTCAGATCACGATGATAGATTCCTACATCCTCAATTAAGTATCTTTCACCTTCAATTACTTGTTTGAAAACTTCTCTTACATCAGTTGTACTCAATGGCCCCTGTTCTCTTACTAAGCTTTCAAGAGTTCTTCCATTAAAGTGAGGTTCAACGGTTACCGTTCCAAGACCTAAATTACTTAGATCTGCGAAGTCTAGCAATCTTGTAACATTATGTGCTTCCGGGTCCTTTAGTTTTGCAAGTGCTTTGAGATCGTTGGTTGTGTTGTATCCTCTTCCGACATGCCTTAATGCACGTGGACTTGTTAGTTGACTAATTGGTTTATCTCCTTTGATGACCCTTACTTCTTCTCCTGGTCCCCATGTTGCTAGGCGAGTCCAGCGAGTACCACCTTCTTCAAAAGGCTCTCCAATTTCATATTTTTGACCTAACTCTCTTTGAAGTATTTCAACTAAATCTTCTGGTTCCGGATCTGCGGTTCTTTCTAGTTTAAGGAGGTGATTGGTTGTACTACGGTGCATCATCTTCAGCCTCCTTGATAATATCTATTGTAACTTTGACGATTGTTTTTGGTTTTAATTCGGATTCTAGAATTTTTGGTAAAACTATGATTGCTTGTTTACCATGTTTTGCAATTTTCTTGGTTATTGTGAATTGCTTCATTTCAAATTTATACATACCTTATGTATAATATATGTTATAGAATATGTATTTTGTTTATAAGCCTTCTCTTTTTAATTACTCTAAAATGATAACAAATTGCATCTAGGACCCTTAAAAAGACTTTTATACCTATTCCCTTGAATAAGTGTATGAGTTTATTAGGGATGGACGCTTTTTGGTTAGTTATCTATGCTTACTTAGGTCTTATTCTAGGCTATTTCTTAAGAAGAATTACTAAAGAAGAGATGAAGCCTGGAGAGAACTATTTTAGGAAGTCTGGGATGGTTATAATGCTTCTAATGGCATTTCTATCCTTAGTTATCTTTACTTCTGATTTAAATCGTGATTTGGGAGCTTTATTTGGACTAGGTTTAGTTTTGGGTATGATTTTTAGAACCCCTTATCCTGTATTTGCTTTGGGGTTAGTATTTGCGATTGGTAGGTTTGGTTTAATTTTAGCTTCGCTAATATTTGTATTTGGTTTGATTGATTCTAGTTTGAAGTGGGGAAGAAATTTATTAGTTGAGACTTTTATGTATTTTTTATTGCCCGCTTTGGTTTTGGTCTATTATGATCTTAGTTTTGTGAATGAATTTATGGTTCTCGCTTTCTTTTCTGGATTTTGTTTTAGTTATGCTTACAAAGTTCTTACAAGGGATTAATTTTTATGAATAAATTTGATGAAGCCTTGGAATGTTTGAAGGACGGGAAAGTAATAATTTATCCTTCTGAAAGTTGTTATTCTTTTGGTTGTGATGCAAAAAATAAGGAAGCAGTTGAAAGAGTTCATGAAATTAAAAAAGAAAGCAATAAATCATTAATTTTAAATGTTTTTGATAGTAATCAAGCCGATGAGTTTGGAGTAATGAATGATGTTGCAAAATCTTTGTTTGAGGAGTTTAAGGGGCGTGCCTTAACTTTAATCATTGACAGGAAAGATACTTATGATTATTTGAGTGAAGAAGGTATTGCAGTTAGAGTTTTATCTAACAAAATCGCTAATAATCTTGTTAAGGAATTTGGTTCTGCAATAATTACTACTTCTGTGAATATTCATGGTGAGAAACCATTGTATGATTTATCTTCTGTTGTGGGACAATTTGGAGATAAAGTCGATTGTATTATTGATTCTGGAGATTTAGATGAAAATGTTAGTGTGAGTACATTGTTTGACACAAGAACTATGAAAATTTTAAGAGAAGGGGCCGTTTCTAAGGCCGAAATTGAGACTTTCTTGTCAGATAAAGAAGATAAATTTCTCACTAGAGATTAAAATAAAGTGGGTTCAAAAAACCCAAGAAAAAGTATGTTTAATCCATCTTACCGATCTTAAACATTTTTGTGCTACATACTGAACATGTTCCTTTTACGCAGTCTCTTCCGTTAGCCATTTTATCAGCTTTAGCGTCTTTTATGTCCTGTTTAGCTTTACATTTCATACAATATCCTTGAACCATTTTAAATCCTCCATGATATTACTTATATTCTGGCTTTATAAGTTCTTCTTGGCCCATTGATAAGATATATAAGGTCCTTTTAAGTGGTTTAAACTATGATTTATGAAGATACAATCTTAGATTGTTATACTGATGAGCCAGCAGGATTAGGAGTTCCTCCCTATTTAGGTGTTCATCCAAGGTATTTAGCAGGCTACTTGAAGGGGAAAGTTAATTACATAACTATTGATGATGTAAGAAATTACTTTGAACCTAAAAAAGAAGGACAAAAAACTAATATTAAAGCTTATAATTTAACTAGAAAAAGTATTAAGGAAGTTCTTGAAAAAACTAAAACTCTTTACTGTGTTGTGGGAATACAAACGCCGGGGAAATATTTGAGTGCCTTGCCTGGAACCATTAGAGAATTGAGAAATTTCTTAGGTAAAATTAATGCACGGAAGATATTGTACGGTCCGGTTGTAAGTACGGGAACCCAATTGCAAGGCGGAAGAGTTGCTGAAAGAATTCCAGGAGATATATTTGATGGAAGGATGGGGGATGTTTTTGGAAATTATTCTGAATTAGCTTCTTTGGCAATTAAAGGTACAAGTATTGTTAAACAAATGCCATGGCCTAAGATGATTGAGATTGAAACTGGTAGGGGTTGTATAATGGGGAAGTGTAGCTTTTGTACTGAACCTCTAAAATCTAAAGTTGAGTGGAGAGAACAAAAAGACATTCATAATGAAATAAAAGCACTTTATGATTTAGGTGAGAGAAACTTTAGACTGGGTAAACAATCTTGCTTCTTTAGTTACAAGGGAATTAATACTAAAGAAATTGAAAAGCTACTAAAACCAATTGGAAGGGAGAGTAAATTAAATTTGAATTGTTTGCATATTGATAATATTATTCCTTCTTTAGTTGATGAAGATAGGACGAAGTTACTTGTTAAGCATTGTACTGAGGGTAATGTTGCTGCTTTTGGTGTTGAGAGTTTTGATATGGAGGTTGTTAAACAGAACACATTGAATACTGCCCCTGAGGTTGCAATGAAAGCGATTAGAATTATTAATAAATTTGGTAATAAACGAGGTCCTAATGGGATGCATTATTTGTTGCCTGGATTGAATCTAGTTTTAGGTTTGAAGGGAGAGAGTAAAAAAACTGGTGAAATTAATTATGAATATCTGAAGAAAGTTTTAGATGAAAAGTTATTGTTAAGAAGAATAAATATTAGACAAGTTACACCTATGCCTGGGACTGCCATGGAAGAAGTTGGAACTAAATTCATTAGGAAAAATAAGTCTAAGTATTGGAAATGGAGAAACAAAATAAGAAAAGAAATTGATTTTGAAATGTTACAAAGATTAGTGCCCCTTGGAACCGTACTAAAGGATGTACGGATGGAAGTTCATGATGGAAATCATACCTTTGGAAGACAAATGGGAAGCTACCCTCTGATTGTGGGAGTTAAAGATAGGATTGATATTAGGAAAAGCTATGATTTAGAGGTTACGGGCCATATGCTTAGAAGTGTGGTGGGAAAGGTTATTAAGTCAAATTAGGAGCTTTTTCTTATGTTTTATTTAATTGGTATTGGGATGGGGGATGAGAAAGACATTTCCGTTAGAGGTTTGGAGGCTGTTAAGACTTGCAGTAAGGTTTTCTTAGAATGTTATACAAGTAAGTTGGTTAATTTTGATATTAAAAAAATGGAAGAGCTTTATGATAAAAAAATAATTTTAGCTGATAGATATATTGTGGAAAAGAAATGTGAAGAAGAGATGTTGAATGTTGCTAAAGAAGAAAATATTGCATTATTAATTGTTGGGAGTCCATTGGGGGCTACAACGCATTGGGACATATTAAAGAGAGCAAAGGAATTAGGAATTAAAACTGAAGTTATTGACAATGCTGGAATTTTAGGGGCCGTTGGTGTAACTGGATTAAGTTTGTATAAATTTGGAAGAGTTGTAACTATTCCCAAAGATAATGACAATGTTAAAAGCCCTTATGAAATGATGTTAAAGAATAAAGAAATGGGATTACATACTTTGATTTTGTTGGATGTTGGTAGTGTTGATGGTGAATTTGAATTAATGACTGCTAAAGAGGGATGTAATTATTTGGTTAAGAGTGGTTTTGAAGGAGAAGTTATAGTTTGTGGTGGTTTAGGTAGTGAAAACCCAGAGATTAATTTTGGTGATGTTAATTCTTTGAGTGTTAAAAAATTACCCCAATGCTTAATTGTTCCAGGAGATCTTCATTTTATGGAAGAAGATGTTTTGAATAGTTTTAAATAAAAACAAAGCTAATTTTATATTATGTATAAAAGAAGAGGTCAAGGTGCACTAGAGTTCTTAATGACTTATGGTTGGGCCATACTTGTTGTAGTTGTTGTTTTGGTCTCATTAAATGTATATTTCTCTTCAGATGCTCAATTTGTAGTACCAGAAACTTGTTTTTTAGGTCCAGGGTTTGCTTGTAATGATTTTGCAGTCTATGAAGACTCACTTACTCTTGCAGTGGTTAATGGTATGGGGAAGAGTTTGGAAGGAATTTCAATACAAAATTCTCAATGTTTGGGAGATCCAAATTCAATTACTTTAGAGAATGGTGAAGAAAGCTTTCTTGTTTTGGATGGATGTAATTTTAATTCGGGAGATTTATTTTCAGAGAATCTAAACTTAAGTTATTCGTTTTTAGGGAGCAGCATTATGCATTTAAGAGAAGTTAGTATAACTGCATTTGTGCAAGCTGCGTTAAATTCTATTCTTTTCCTTGAAACAGATTTAGAAGAAGGGACCATTCCACTTTTTTGGGACATACAAAGGAATAATTCTCAGTCTATTTTAGTTGTTAATGATCCTGATCCATTAAGGGATGGTAATAATGTTTTGAAATTTAATGTTGACTATTTGGATTTTGCAGTAAATTATGATGCGACTGCGAACAAGAGTAGGGCCGAATTAGCTCTTCAAGATGGTTCTGCAGATCTTTATCCCATGAATGATGTACCTATCTTTTACGGTTGGAGTATTTATTTTCCTGAAGGTTATGAATACAATGTAAGTGCGCAAGACAGGTTTAACATTATTGGGCAATGGTACCATCGGGCATATCCAGATACACCTGAAGCTTGGCAGGAATGGTTGGATGCACACGGTGGCAGAGGTATGCCTCCATCTGTTCATGTAGAATATGAGGAGAGAGCTAATGGTGAAAGGGGAGTTGGTATTGCTTGGAAACCTACTCCCGAAACTCCTGCAAGTTCTATTGGGGAAATGGGAATAAATCTGGGAGAATGGAATGATTTAGTTTTTGAGATAAAATGGTCTACTGAAGATGACGGCTATATCAAGGCTTGGTTAAATGGGCAATTATTTACAGATAAATCGGGCATTATTAATATGTATAACCCTACTCCCAAAAAACTTAAAGTTGGACTTTATAGGGGCCCAAGTGCTAGGATGGAAAATACTGTTTATTACGATAACATTAGAATTGGTGGATCTTATGAATTAGTGGATCCAAGTAACTATTAAGCCTTTTAAAAAGATTTAAATAAATACTCGTTGAATTCTAAGGTATGTATGGGAAAAGAGGTCAAGGTGCACTAGAGTTCTTAATGACTTATGGTTGGGCATTATTGGTTGTCTTAGTTTCATTAGGTTCTTTAACTTTTTATTTTGGTTATGACAGTAGTTCTTTTGCAAGTGAAACTTGTTTCTTAGGACCTGGTTTGGGTTGTAGTGATATGATGGTTAATGAAGACTCAATGTCTCTCAATGTCAGAAATAGTCTTGGAAAGGACATGACTAGCTTTTCTATTTCAAGTGTTAATTGCGGTATTCCGTCTTATAGCCCTAGAGTTGACAATGGTGATGAAGCTTTGTTAATTTTATCCGAGTGCAGTTTTACTGCAGGAGATTTAATTGATGAATCTCTTGACGTTAGTTATACTTTTTTAAATAGTAATTTGGATCACATTAAAGACGCTTCTTTAACTGCTGTTGTTGAAAGTGGATATGCACAAAGTTTTGGTGGTGGTTCTGGAGGAGGTGGTTCCGGAGGATATGGTACTGATGGGAATACTACTGCATTGTACAAATTTGATGAAGGAACTGAAAACTTTATAGGAGATTCTAGTGGGAATGGTTTAGACGGATTTTTCTTTGATGACACTGTGGCTTTAATGCATATGGATGGTGATAGGGATGATTTGAGTGCTAATAACATTCTATTTTCTTGTACAGATTGTCCTGCTTATATTAATTCAGATGTTAGTGGCCAAGGTCTTTTGTTTGATGGGGTGAATAATGGCCTCCTTGCAAGTTGGAGTCAAGATTTTGATGACGAGTTAACTTTAGAAGCCTGGTTTAGGTATGATGGTGCTGGTTCAGGGAATTCAAATAGGATTTTGGAAATTACTGACAGTTCAGGAGGTTCAATTAAAAGTAGTGCTATTGTTGTTGACATTAATAACGACATAAGGGCTTGGGTTTATTGTGATGGTGCAAGGATAACCACTAAGGTAGAAAATGGTGTTCAGTGGTTGGATGGAGCATGGCATCACATAGTCTATACTCATGGAGGAATTAGTGGTAAAATTTACATTGATGGAGTTAATCGGGCTCAAACCGATACATCTTGTACGGATATCGAGAACTATGAAAAGTTTTCTGTTGGAATGCTATACCTAAATGGAGATAATAATTTTAAAGGCGGTATTGATGAACTTTCTGTCTATAAGCGCGCAATTTCAGCCACCGAAGTACAGGAGCACTTTGCTTCAAAGGTTGCTGAGTTTTCAGGATGGAGTGCAGGAAAATATGGTTCTGCAGTAGAACTTTATGGGGACGCAAATTATATTCAAATTCCTTATTCAACTAATCTTGAGTTTACAGATCAGTTTACTTTAGAGTTTTGGTTTTATCCTACAAATATGGATCTTGAAGATCAAAGATTGGTCCATAAAAGTGGTAGTTGGGGAGCTTATACTCATTTGGGGGGCCTAGTATTTTTTGTTGATACTACCGAAAGTGGCGGCGGCAGAGAAATTATAGTAGAACCACTTTCTTCAGGTAGTTGGTATCATTTTGCTGGATCTTATGATGGACAAAATATGTTTATGTATGTTGATGGTGTTGAAGTTGATGATTCTCCAAAGGCTCTAGCAGAAAATATTGATACTAGTTCCGCTAAGTTGTTCATTGGGTCCGACGGGGGCGCAAAGTTTTTCAATGGATTAATTGATGAGATTAGGGTAAGTGATTATGCGAGGTATAATTGATGAATAAAAGAGGGCAGGCAGCACTAGAGTTCTTAATGACTTATGGGTGGGCTTTAGCTGTAGTACTTGTTTCGTTAGGTTCTTTAGTTTTTTATTTTGGTTTTGATGGTTCTTCTTTTGCAAGTGAAGCTTGTTTCTTGGGACCTGGTTTAGGTTGTAGTGATATGGTTGTTGATGAAGGTTCTATATCGATGAATGTTAGAAATAGTCTTGGTAAGGATATAATTAGTTTTTCTGTTTCAAGTGATAGTTGTACTTCTACTTCGGATCACCCAAGAGTAAATAATGGGGATGAAGTTCTTTTATTTTTGTCTGGTTGCAGTTTTACTGCAGGAGATTTAATTGAGGAATCTCTTGATATTAGTTATACTTTTTTAGATAGTAATTTAGATCACATTAAAGATACTTTTCTAACTGCGGTTGTTGAAGGGGGAAGTTCCCAAAGTTTTGGTGGAGGTTCTGGTGGAAATGGTTATGGTTCTGATGGTAATACTATTGCATTGTATAAATTTGATGAAGGAAATGGTGAGATTATAATGGATGAAAGTAGTAATAATTTGGATGGAACTTTTATTACTTTAGGAGAATTGGTTGATAATGGCGATGCTGAGACTGGAACAACTTTTAATTTTGATAATTTTGAAGGGGTTCGTTCAAGTGGTTGTAGTGTTGGGACTTATTGTTTCTATCGTGGATCCAAACCTTATAATGTTATGAGTGAGGAATTTATTGAGATTGATATGTCTAAGGAATATACTCTAAGGGGGAGGTTTAAATCAACAGGAATAGGGAAGAGTTTAGTTTATTTTGGGTATGCTCCTTTTGATGAAAACTATGTACAAATTAGATCACAAGAAGTTAATCCATATATGCCTGCAGTTGAAACAACACTTTATGAACCTATAGAATCTACAGATAAAATAATAAAAATAACTGACGGTACTGGGTGGGCTATAGGGTCCTCCAAGTTCATTGTATTTAATATACAGAATGGCTATGCAGATTTACCTAATAGGGATATTAGCGAGGGGAATATAGTTCGTGTTGAAGACATGAGGCCGGCTCAACCTTATTGGGAAGTTGAATTTAAAGAAGTGGTTGGTGTTGGGCGTTCTGCGGGTACTAGTATAAGAGAGCATTTTAGCGGAGGAACTTATATGTATGAGGCTGGAAATGAAGAATATATCCCTAGTTCTTGGGAAGGCCATACTGGCACAACAAGTGGTGAACACACTACTGGTATTGGATTTGATAAATGGTGGCCAGGAACAAAATATGCGAAGGTATTATTTTTGCTAAATTTTCAACAAAATGAGTTGGGGGATGATTATAGCGTTGACGTTGACGATATTTCCATGGTGAGTGATCCTGTAACATTCACTGATAAATGGGTTCCTGGTAAGTTCGGAACTACAATAGAGTTTAATGGGGTTGATGATCACGTGGAAATTCCTTATACTTCTGTTCTTGATGTTAATGATGAGTTTACAATTGAACATTGGATATATCCAACTATTTTCTCTCCAGGGAATAGTAGGATTGTACAAAAAACAGGTTCTTGGGGAACTTTTACAAATGAACCTGGAGCAATCGTGTTTTATGGGGATACTTCTGAAAGTGGAATGGTTGGTTCGGGATGGAAATCAATTTCAAACATACTTCCAAACACAGATCAATGGTATCATATAACTGGAGTTTATACTGGTGGAGAAATGAAACTTTTTGTAGATGGTGCACTTGTAGATTCTAGAACTCAATTGGGGGATGTGGATATCTCACAAAGTAATTTATTTATTGGTTCTGATGCAGGGAATAGTGATTTTTTTAATGGATTAATTGATGAAGTTAAAATAAGTGATTATGCAAGGTACTAGGATGGACAAACTAATTCCTGTTAAGGTTAAGAAAACTGGTTGTAAAAAAACTGAAATTATTTCTGAGAATGGAGTTGTTGAGCTAAATGTCAAAGGTAAGCCTGAAAATGGTGGAGCTAATTTAGAGATAATTAAATTTTTTTCAAGAAAATATAAGTGTAATGCTCGGATTATTAGAGGTTTGAAGTCTAAAATAAAAGTTGTTAAGTTATTACTTTTTAGTAGTAAGACTTAAATATAATCAGTTTTGAGAGATTATATGCCTCAAAGAATTATTCCTAGAAAAGGGCTTTTATTGAAAGCTACACGCTCTAATAAGAGATTTCTTAGTGCTATGGATCATGGAATTAGTGAAACTTCTCTGAAAGATATTTATCCTGTTCTTGATTTGGATGAGGTCCTGGCTTTTGAAGCAGCTTCTTGGTCAAAGAGAAACAGAGGAGATTTTGGAGATTTTGAAGGCAATTTTCATGATATGTTTTATAGGGTTACAAAGGAGGGATTAGATTGGTTAGATGAAATAAGATCTACCGATTTTTCTCTTTCTGATAAAGATCAGTATCAACAAGGAAGGTTAAATCCATTCCATGGAGAAGATTTAAGGGATAGATTAAGAATGTTTGATGAAGAATCTATAGCGCCATTAACAGAAAGATTACAAACTGGCACCTTTGAGTATGTTAGTGAAGCTCAACATGGGTGGATTAGGAGACATAGAAGTGCAGGGAACAAACCTCTTAAAATTATGGGTGGGCAAATGCCTGCTAGGTTTAGTGGTGCTAATCCTAAAAGGATTACTGGGGCTTATGCATCTCATTCTGCCGAAATTTTAAGAAAATATCCTACCGAACATGTTTCTTTTATTCCAAAAGAAACTCTTGTTGAACAAAGACTTTTTTAACTAAACTTTTATAATCTGCTTTTTAGATTATATTTGGATGGATGAAAAGACTAGGATTAAGAAAATTATTTCTTTGATGGATAAGGAGTATCCCGAAAAGAAGTCTTCTTTGAAATATGTAAATCCATTACAAATGTTAGTTTCTACAATATTATCTGCTCAGTGTACTGATGCTAGGGTGAACATTGTTACAAAGAAATTGTTTAAGGATTTTAAGACGGCTAGAGATTATGCTGACGTAGATGTTAAAGTTTTAGAGCAGTATGTTAAATCAACTGGATTTTATAGAAACAAGGCTAAAAATATTAAGAAAACTGGTAAAATGCTTGTTGAAGAATTTAATGGTAAAGTCCCTAAAGAGATGGAAGATATGTTAAAGTTAGCAGGGGTTGGGCGAAAAACTGCTAATGTTGTACTGAATCATGCTCACGGGAAGGTTGAAGGTATTGCAGTTGATACACATGTTAAAAGAATAAGTTTTAGATTAGGTTTAACTAAAAGTAAGAATCCAATTATTATTGAAAGAGATTTGATGGGAATTTTAAAGAAAAAAGATTGGAAACATTTCAATATTATGGGTGTTGATCATGGAAGGGCCATATGTAAGTCTCAGAAACCTCGTTGTAATAAATGCTTATTGAATAAAGTTTGTCCTAAGAATGGTGTTAACTAGCTGTTGGTTTTTTCGTTCCAGGTAACATTTCTTTTTTTAGTGACATTGCACTCTTTAAAGATGATTCTAAGATATCTCCTTTTTCAGGATCTATTTTAGCATTAAACATGTTTAGACTTCCCGTCATGAATGTTAAGTTCCAAATTGGTTTGTCTAGTTCTTTATTATGTTGTAAAATTAAAATGGTTTTAGTTGGTTTTTCTCCCGGATGTTTTTCTTTAAGAAATTCTTTTGCACGATCCATTGTTTCCTTGTCATTTAATTTGATATTGTTTAATTCTAATTCTTTTACTTTTTCTGCATCATGTTTGAAAACTTTAGATTCTGCTTCTTTTAGTTTGCATTTTTTCCTCTTATCTGCAGGTAGCTCAAAAGAAGTCATTGTGTCTTCTTTAGGATTGTAATAGTCTATTTGCCATAGGTTGTCATCTGAGGAATCTTTATCTAGGATACAGAAGAAATCTGATAGGTAGGATTCTTCATGAGTTTCAAGCCATTCCTTGAATTCTTTGGAATCTTTTAGTCTTTGTAAGTCGTTTTTTGGATCTATCATCTGCTTTTAGTTTCTATTTCTTTGTTTAAATCTTTTATGAAATCATTAAGTTTTACATCGAACTTTACTTTTCCATCCCTTGTTCTAATTGCTAGAGATTTTTTATCTACTTCTTTATCTCCGATTGTTACCATGTAGTTTACTTTAGCTACTTGCGCTTCTCTTACTTTTTTACTTATTGAATGTGATTTTGTGTCTAAATCCACTCTAAATCCAGCTTCTTTTAGTTTTTCATATATTTCTTTAGCGTAATTATTGCTTCTATCTGTTACGGTTAAAACTCTTACTTGTTCTGGACTAAGCCATAGTGGGAATTTTCCAGCATAATGCTCTATTAGGAATGCAATGAATCTTTCATGGACAGATAAAGGTGCTCTATGTATTACGAATACGTCTGAATTTTCTTTATTTTCTTTTTCAGTGTATTTTAGGTCGAATTTTGTTTTAGCTGCGAAATCCAATTGTATTGTAGACATGGTTTCTTCTCTTCCAAGGACTGTTTTGAATTGAACATCTATTTTAGGCCCATAGAATGCAGCTTCGCCTTCTGCTTCAACGAAGTTAAGCTTTAGTTTTTTTAGTAACTTTCTTAGTATGTCTTGGGTGTGCTCCCAATTCTTTGGTTCATCAATGTATTTTTCTTTATTTTTTGGATCCCACAGTGATAATCTGAAGTAGTGATCTTTGAATCCAAAAGTGTCGAAGTAGAATTTTATTAATTCTAGTACTCCTTTGATTTCATCTTCAATTTGAGCTTTAGTACAGTAAATATGTGCATCATTCATAGATAGCATTCTAACTCTGAGTAGTCCTGCTAAGGCTCCAGATAGTTCATTCCTATAACAAGTTCCGTATTCTGCAATTCTTAGAGGCAATTCTTTGTAACTTCTTGGTTCATGATTGTAAATTAAATGGTGGTGTGGACAGTTCATTCCCTTTAGATAGTAAGTTCCATCGTCCATTTTCATTGGGGGGTACATGTCTTCTTTGAAGTAAGGTAAGTGTCCTGATTGTAAATATAATTCTTTTTTTGCCAAATGTGGTGTTGAGACTCTTACGTATCCTGCTTTTTTCTCTGTTTCAATTGCGAAATTTTCTATTTCTCTTTTTATTATTTCTCCTTTTGGTAGCCATAATGGTAAACCTTTTCCAACTAGGTTTGAAAATGTAAATAGTTTCATTTCTTTTCCTATTTTTTTATGATCTCTTTTTTTTGCTTCTTCTAATAATTGTAAATGTTCTTTCAGTTCTTTTTCTGTGTTGAAAACTATTCCATAGATCCTAGTAAGCATTTTATTTTTTGAGTTGCCTCTCCAATAGGCTCCAGCAATACTCATTAATTTGAAATGTCTAACTTCTTTTGTTGATTTTACATGTGGGCCTTCACATAAATCTGTAAAGTTTCCATGGGAGTAGAATGTAATCTTTCCTTCTATGTCTTTTAGTAGTTCTAGTTTGTAAGGTTCGCTTTTTAGAAGTTGTTTTGCTTCTGCTTTTGAAATTTCTTTAACTGAGAATTCTAAGTTTTTCTCTGCGATTTGCCGCATTTTTTTCTCAATTTTTTTAAGGTCTTCATCTGAAATGTCTAAGTTATCAAAGTCGTAATAAAACCCTTCATCTATGGGTGGACCTATTGCTACCTTGACTTTTGGAAATAATTCCTTTACTGCGGAAGCCATTAAATGAGAAGTACTGTGCTTCAATGCATAGTCTTTTGTCATCTCTTTCTTCATGTGTAATTCTATTAGAATTCTATTTAAATATGTTATGGGATTAGAATATGCAACTATTTCAACTTGTATGCTTCTTTTATTTCTGATTTCATCAATTTAGCTTTGGTTTCTACTTTTGGGAAATCTCCCTTTAAATCTCTTGGATTTACAGTGTAGGAGAAGAATGTTGCGAAATCTTCTGAATGGAAGGATCCATCTGTAGAATAAGGGTGTTCATTTACTCCTTCTGCTAGCCCTTCAAAGGTTGATCTATCTTCCCCTGAAGATCTAGAAATATAAATTTCAAGAAGATCTTTTGTTGCTCCAAGAGTGTCTGCAAGTCTTGGGTGGTTTGAAACAAATCCTTCGTTTAAAATTCCATTTGTGTAAAACTTTGTTTTAGCTATCTCTAAGGTTGCACCTAATAGCTTTTCTAATGCTGAAAATTTAGCGAATGTATCTGATCCCGCTGAAGAGTATGTTGATATCAATGAATTCCTACGTGAGGGCGTAATTTTATTATATTCTGCTTCTAATCCTGAGTATAATTGTTGGTTACTAAACACTGCATGCCCAATTTCATGCCCAATTACTCCTTCAAAAGTTTCTCCTTTTTTTGCAAGACTTTCAGATGGAATTGTTGTTGGAATGTTAACTGTTAATACATTGTAGGCCCCACTTTTTAGCCCACTCATGAGTTCATCACCAGGTTTTAATGCAGCCATTAACTCTTCCCTTGGAATATTTTCTCCTGCCTCCAATCTTCTTTGTATCTCGTCAAGTTTTGAGACTGCCTTTCTTGCAGTTATGTGAGTAGCTTCAACATCAGAAGGTGAAGTAAATCCTAAACATCCTATCTTTTGGAGGGTATCATTTGAGACTCCTCTTATTCGCATATTTAATTGAGGTAATAATCCCGGGTAGATTGATTCGGTTTTTTCTAATGTGTTTTTGAGTGCACCTAAAACTTTTGGTGAAAAATTTCCCACTACATCTACATTGTAAGTTCCTTCAATTTGAGCAATAATTTGTTCTGGACTAAGCTGTGGAATTGAAGGTTCATCGCTACAGCTTGGGGCTATACTACATGCTAGGACTAATGGTGCAAGTGATCTTTTAGCTAAATTTCTAAGGTTCATTGAGTTAGCCTATCTAAATTCCCTTTTAAAGGTTCCTAATATTACTATTCTATGGTAGTTACAAAGGAAAGGTTTATATATTAAATTTAGTTCTTGAAATTATGAAAAAAGGCTTAATTTTAATTGGACTTTTAGCAATATTTGCACTTTTTAGTACAATGGATGTTAGTGCTTATATGGGCTGGGAAACTTGGCCTGCTTACGGAACTTCTAACTATCATAGGTACGGAAGTTATAGTAATTCTGGACCTTCTTACGGTTATGGATATGGTGGTTACTATGGAAGTTATGGTGGATATGGAAGATGTCCTGGATACTTCGGTTCATATAATAGATGTGGAACTAATGCTTATGCAGTTTCAAACTCATATCATAAAAGTGGAGATTTAACTTCATTATCAAGAAGTAATTTAGAAAGTACTTATGGTTTAGTTAGCAATAATCCTTATGCTTATGGATTAGCTTCTAATACAAATGATTATAGGGCATGGGAAAGAAATTAGGTGTTTATTTTGGCTGATTTTTCTTTAGGATATTTAACAAAGTTCTTACCTAGTACATCTCACAATAGTTTTATTTTGGATGCATCTCTAACAGGAGATAACGGTATTGGGTTTAATGGGGTTGAAGGTTTAGAAGGTTTAGTAATTGCACCCATAAGATTGAGAACAAATACTCAACCAAGAAGAAATGTAGATTACTTGGAAATTGCTTTATATGGAAATACTTATACTGCTGAAGATAAAGTTCTAAAACCTTGGAGTAAATTAGAAACCACTCCTGGCGGCTTAATATTGGTATCTCCAGAATTAGTTGGAGAGATATTAAGTCCTTCAAAAGTCAGGTTTGGTGAAACTATCCCTGACAAAATAAATCGAGATGTATTGATAGTCAATTGCGATGATCACTTAGAATTGTGGAATCCTGCTGATTGGAAAAGGTATTAAACAAAATCTATTCTGCTTAACTTCATTTGATCTAAAGGGCTTATCTGAAATTCTTCCCTTATATTCATTAAATTTGTTTCATAGACTTTTAAAATATCATTTATTGTATCCTGTGATGTGAAGAAGAATTCTGTGCTCATTAAGTCTGCGCATATTTTTAGTGGATCGATGTAATCTAAAATTTCAAAAGCCCTGTCAGAAATTTGTGATAATTTTTCAATATGTGGACGACTCCCATTTGATATGTTTGATTTAATCTCTTCTAATTTTTGAAGACCTTTTTCTGTAGGGGGCGTGTTTTTTAATAGTCCTGACTTGTAATAGCTAAGTAACAAGTATTCTCTATAGATGCCGTTTATTTTAAATTTAATTGCGTTTTTATTCGAGTCTGACATAGAAAATAAGAGTTTTGTAAATTATTAAGCCTTGTTGTTTTTTAACCTTTTATTCCAAATTATGTAAACTAGCACTAGGGCCACTGCAAATGTAATTGCGAAGGTTGTTAACATGCTAACGTTTCTTTGTAGGAGGTCTAAATTATTTCCAAATATGAATCCTAGATAAGTCAATATGAATACCCAGATTGCTGCTCCAATTGTGGTAAATAGTGAAAACCTCAAAAAATTCATTCTTGCGAATCCAGCAGGAATAGATATCAATTGCCTTATTATGGGTATTAACCTTCCTACAAAAATTGTTATTTCTCCATGTTTTTTGAAGTATTTCTCTGTTTTTTCTAATCCTTTTGCACTGATAAGAAATATTTTACTATAACCATCTAAGAATTTGTTGGATATGCCTTTACTTATACAATATGCTATGTAATAATTAATAGATGCTCCAACCAAACTTCCCAATGTTCCGATTAGGATTACTGATGTCCAAGTCATTTCTCCTAATGCAATTAAAATCCCTGCAGGAACTAAAATTAGTTCGCTTGGAAATGGGATGAATGTACTTTCAATAGTCATTAATAGAAATATACCTAGATATCCCCATGAACCGATAGTTGTAACTAAGAACATTATTAGTGCAGAAATTAGTTCAGAGATCATTTGTGATAACTTCCTCCGCGGATTATTTTTTGTGCTCTATAAATTTGTTCTATTAAAAATAATCTTGCCATTTCATGGAGAAAAGTCATTCCTGAGAGAGATAATACTTCATTAGACTTATCTTTGACTTCTTTTGTTAATCCTTCCGGTCCACCGATTATAAAAACTAAATCTTGTTCTTGCATTTTATATCTTTCTGAGAATTCAATTGAAGTGAATTGTTTTCCTTCTTCTGATAGAGTAATTATCTTGGAACGTTCTCTTTTTTTTATTAATTCTAGTACTTTTTTTGATTCTTCTTTTATGTTTGAATCTTTAATCTCAGTGACTTCTAACTTACATAGGGGTCTTAGTCTTGCTAGAAAAGTTTCTATTGCTTCTTTAATATAATTCTCTTTAATTTTTCCCACGCAAATAATTTCTGTTTTCATTTTTAGTCCATGCCTTTATCGTTTCCTAAGAATTTAAATGGTTTATGTATCCCTTGTTTTTCATATTGTTTTTTTATGTTTTCTTCGTCTTCATTTACATCCCTTTTTACTAGTTTGTAGACTGTGTCTGAGACCCTTACCTTCTTTTCTGTTTTAAATGTAACCTCGTCCCCTCTCTTAGTCTTTATTGTCGGTTTTTCATCAACCCATAAATCTGGGACTTTTATTTCATAATATCCTGTTGTTGGGCCTGTGAAGAAGATAGTATCTCCCTTTGATATGGATTCTTGTTCGATTATAATCGATGCTATTCCTGTTTTTGAGAAATAATTGTTTACTTTTCCAACTTTTATTTTCTTTTCTGTTGCACTTGAACCATAGAACTTAGTCCATGAATCATTAGTAGGTGTGCCTAGGAAGAAATTTGTTGAAAAGCCTCTGTTGAACACTTTTTCTAAATCCTTTACTAATTTTAGTGCTTCTTTTTGATTGAATTTTTTATTTTTGATTAGTTCTATTGCTGTTCTGTATGTTTTTGTTACAGTGTGGACATATTCTGGCCCCTTTGCACGGCCTTCAATTTTGAATACATCTATTCCTGCATCAATTAGTTGATCTAATATTGGTACTGTGCAGAGATCTTTTGGAGACATAACGTAATCTTCTCCTAGTATGAATTCCCTTCTTGGGTCTTCAATATCAATTATTTTGTATTTTTTCCTACATTCTTGTAGGCACTGACCTCTGTTTGCAGATAACCTGTTGTGGTGTTGGCTCATGAAACATCTTCCTGAATAAGCCACACATAAAGAACCATGTACAAATGTTTCTAATTCTATCTCTCTACCTTTGTAATTTAATTTGTCCTGTTTTATTTTTTTCTTTATTTCTTTTATCTGTTCCAATGTACATTCTCTTGCAAGAACAATTCTTGGTGAAAAATTTGAAAAGAATTTAACTGCTTCGTAATTTGAGACTGATTCTTGTGTGCTTATATGGACTTCAATGTCTTTTTCATTACAAATCTGTACTACTGACATATCCGCTGCAATTATTGCATCAACTTTTGCTTTTTTTGCTTCATCTAAAATTTCTTTTACCTTTGCTAACTCGTGATCGTAGATTAATGTGTTTAATGCAAGAAAACCTTTTACATTATTTTTATGTAATTTATCCATAACTTTTTTTAATTCTGAAATATCAAAGTTTCTTGCTGATGAGGATCTCATATTGATCCATTTTATACCAAAATAAACTGAATCTGCTCCCGCATTTATTGCAGTAGTAAGTGTTTCCCAATCTCCTACAGGTGCTAAAAGTTCTGCCATTTTTCTTAAAATGGGGTTTTAAGCTCCGTATTTAAGTTTTTAGTTTAGAATTTTATGTATCTCTGAGAGGTTTAGTTCTATTGCAGCTACAGGCATGTCCATATTGAAATTTTTAATTACTTCTGGATGTAACTCTCCGATGTAAGCTACTTTTTTATTATTAATAGAAACTCTTGCTACACGTCCTGGAATGAAAGAATCGTGCTCAGTGTTCTCATATTTTGGGATTAAACCTAAACTTGAGAATATTGCATCTAATACTTTTCTTGCCTCTGTGAAATCTGTATTGTGATTACAAAGAGTTATTCCTAATCTTGTTGGTTCTTCAATGTTGATTCCTTTCCTTATGAAAACCTTTCCCATTTCAAATAGGTTTTGAGGATATTCATTATGCCTATTGATTTTTAGAATGTTCATTAATGAAGGGATTATCCAAGGCCTTAGGACATTATATTCATTGCTTATTGAATTGATTACTTTTACTGTTTGAACTTTTGTGTTCATCTTAGTGGTTTCATCTTCTTTGTTAGATAAGTGATAACTTGAAACTTCTTGTAAGTTTAAACCAATGCAGATTTCTCCAATTTGATTTTTGAATCTCTCAAAGGGTTCTTCTTCTGCAATTGTTGAAATATTTGGAAGAGATGTTTTGAAGTTGTTGTATCCATATGCAATTGCTATGTCTTCAGTTATATCTACTTCACTTAGAATATCTGCCCTATATGCAGGATAAAGCATCGTCGAATTTGATTGTGAATAGCTTAAGCCCATTTTTGAAGCTAATTTAGATATTTGTGACTTTGCCAAGTTGGTTCCTAATAGTTTGTTTAATCTGTTAATATTTATCTTTATTTTTTTTGGATTTAAGTTTGGAGTGTTGTTTACAGAGTATATTTTTCCGCCACGATCTACTAATGCGGTTACTAGAATGTTTAAGGCTTGATCAATTGCGATTGGATCTGTGCCTGTTAAGTCTAAGAAAATGTCTTTTGTGTCGATTGTAACTTTAGTTTCTTCTGAGTTTATTATTGGAGGCATACTAAGAACTTGATCTTTTGCATCAATCCAAATAGGTACTTCTTTTTTATTTAGTAAGTGTGCATAATCTTTTCCTTTTGGATGCTCTTCAAGTATTCTTTGTATTGTTTTTTCTTGTCTGTCTTCTAATGCTCTAAATTTGAATGATTTAGGTTTTGTTGTGTATGTTAATGGGAATCTTATTTTTGACAAATCATGAACGCCCATTGCAACCTTCTTTCTGTTTCTTCCATGGGTTGTGTGTAATTTATCTTGTAGGTTCATTAAACTTAGTAATGAATCCTTGTTGAATTTTAATCCTTTTACAACTGCAGCAGTGCAGTAAGGCCTTACGCTTTTTACTTTTGAATCAACTTTGTATTTGTAGTTGGATTTATTTACTTTGTATGTTTTTAGCCCTGTTTTGATCCCTAAGAACGAAGACATCGCTCTTGCAAACCCTTCTTCTGATAACATATCTGGCCTGTTTGGGAAGATTTCTACCTCTATTTCGTTTTTGCTAATGTGTTCTAAATCTGTTCCCATTAGTGGGATTGCTTCTGATAGTTGTTTATCTGAGATATTTTTGCCTATCAATTTCAGCGTATCTTTTTTATTTAATGTTATTTTTGGCATTTTAGTTTAACCATACCTTTGATGTTCTTAGTTGTTTTAGATCGTTTTTGTATAAGTCTCTGATATCTGTTATGTCATAGTATTGGGAGATTCCTCTTTCTAATCCTTGACCCCATGCTAATACTGGGATGTCTTTTCCAAGTAAGGGTATTACAACTTCTGGCCTTAGTATACCTGCACCACCTAATTCAACCCATTTCTTTTTCTTGGGATGGAACACATCTATTTCTAATCCGGGTTCTACATATGGGAAATATCCTGGCCTAAATCTTATTTGGTCTTCATTATATCCTAACTTTTTGTAGAACTGTTTTAGGTAGCCCATGAGATCTCTGAAATTTGCATTTGGGTCAACCACAAAACCTTCAACCTGTATTAGTTCGAATAAGTGTGACCAGTCTAAGGCTTCATTTCTAAATACTTTTGATACTGAGAAGAATTTAGATGGAATATCTGCATCTTTTAAGTTTGCTAATGTTTTTGCACTTACAACTGTTGTGTGGGTTCGGAGAATCTTTTCTTTTGCTATTTTTTCATCCCATTTATAGTTCCATTTTGACTCATGTTCTTTTTTTACCTTGTTTACTAGTTTTTTATCTGGGAGTTTTGCTGTTCCTTCTACAAAGAATGTGTCATGCATTTCTCTTGCAGGGTGGTCTTGTGGGGTGAATAGGGCATCGAAGTTCCAGAATGAGGACTCGACAATTGGTCCTGGCATTTCCTTAAATCCCATATCTAGCCAAACTTTTCTAATGTTATTTGTTGCCTGCGATACAATATGCCTCTTTGCTGCGTAGGAGGCTCCTGTTGATGCCGAAACATCGTACCTTCTGAATTTTTTATCTTTCCAAGAATTGGTTTTAATTATCTCAGGTGTTAGAGAATCGATTAAGTCTAGGTTTAATTTTGATTGGGATAGTTTTTTACCTAAGTCATTTATTTTTACAGTGTATATCTTTTTTGTGTTAAGTTTGATTATTTCTTTTCTTTTTTGTAGGTCTTTTAGTATGTTTAGTTCGTTAGTTGAAAGTTTACTTTTCTCTTTTGGAAGGCTTTTTAAGAAATCTTCATTAATTGTTGAGTTTATGTAATTCTTCCCTAAATTTGTTAAAGATATCTCTTTCCCAAGATTTATGAATCCATTTCTTTTAAGAAATCCTAAGGATATTGAAGTTTCATCTTTGTCTAATTTTGCTATTTCCCTTATCTTATCTAATGCCTTTGATGATTCTAAGATTGCTTTTAGAAATCTTTTCTCAGGAAATCCTTTCTCAAGATAATCTGTTCCGTTTTTATCTATATCAATAGTGTCTATTTTTGTTTGTTCTAAGTTAAGTGCCTCTTTTGTTTCAAGCCATTGTAATGCCCTCATAACTTCTACTTCCTTCATATTTGAGGTTTTTGCAATGTCCCTTGCGGTTTGGTTATCTTTAAGATGCTTAAGAACTTGTCTTTCTAATGGATGTAAGGACTCTAACACCTCATCGAATTTTTTCATATGCTTTTAGTAGGCTATATCTTTATAAATGTTACACAGAATCTTTTTTTTGGTGATAATGCATGGCTAAAAAGAGAGCTGTTAAGAAGGGAACAAGAAAGACCGCTTCAAAAAAGTCGGTGACTAAAGCGCCTGTTAAAGGGAAATCTGGTAGACAGATTAAGTCTAAATGTTATAAGCCTGTATTCGTTATGGCTTTGGTTGTAATTGTTCTTGGATTTTTAATAATCGGAGGAAACGGAAACATGATTGAAAAAGGAAGCAAGATAAAACTTCATTACAAGGGAACTCTTGAAGATGGTACTGTATTTGATTCTTCTGAAGGAAAAGATCCTTTAGAGTTTGAAGTTGGTGCAGGAGCAGTTATTGCTGGATTTGATGAAGGTGTAATTGGTATGAAGAAGGGAGAAAAGAAAACAATTAATATCCCTGCCGATAAAGCTTATGGTCAATATGATGAGAAAAGGATGGGTGAATACCCTAAGGCTAATGTTCCTAAGGATATGGAATTAAAGGTCGGAGCAAAGATGTTCTTACAATCCCCTGATGGTGGAGTAGCTTTAGCAACTATTAAAGAGATTAAAGATGATGTGGTTGTTTTAGATTTGAATCATCCATTAGCTGGAAAAAATCTTACTTTTGAAGTTGAGATCATAGAGGTTAATTAACCTCTATTTACTATTTTTTAGAAATTAATATAAATAGTTTTGTTTTTTAGATTCTATGTAGTTAGATTGTCGGTATTAGTCTTTGGATTGATGATGTTCCCTTTCGCGAAGGAACTAAAAACAAAAACGATTATAAAGTAGGATTTCTTTAATTTACCTATGGGTATGTTAAAAAGGGGAGTAATTGGGATTGTATTTCTTTTTATTTTATTATTTTCTTTAGGAATTGTAAATGCAGAAATTATAGTTAATGGTCCTGATCAGGCTAAAGTTAATATTGGTGATGAGATTGGGATCACAGGTTATGTTTTACGTGCGGATGATGTTTTAGGGTTATTGAGATTTGAATTGAAGTGTGCAGAGTCGTCCGATGTATTAATGGTTAGAAGTGTTAGTTTAAATGCAGGTGTTAAGAAAGATTTTAGTGATGAATTTGCAATTTTATCTGCTAATGAGGGCGATTGTAGGGTCGAGGTTTCTTTAGAGAGTCTGGGAGATGTGTTGGAGAGTAAAACTTCTACTAATTTTGAAGTAACTTCTGCTTTAACTGGGACATTTAAAATTGATAAAGAAGGAATTCAAGCTGGAGAATCAATTCATGTAAGCGGGAATGTGTTCAAGCAGGGGGGAGATGCTGTTGAAGGTTTTGCGATCATTAGTTTGAAAAAAGATGGGGATATTTACTTCTCTGATTCTGTTGATATTAAGAAGGGTGCTTTAAAATATGATGTAGATACAACTGATGTTCCTGGTGGAGAGTATACTGTTGAAGTTGATGCTAGAAATAACTTTGGGAATCTAGTTATTGCTAATGCTGGAGTGTTTACCTTAATTAGTGAAATAGAAGTTAATGCACATTCTGCTAAAGTACATTATTTGCCCAAGGAAAAAGTGAAGATTACTGGAACTGCAAGTGTTCTGGGTGGCAAGTTAAAGAGCGGAATTGTTTACATCACTATGGGTGAAAATAAGTATGACACTAAAGTGAAGAGTGGGAACTTCGATTTTGACTTTTTGTTATTGAATGTTATTGAAAGTGGAAAACATGATATTGAAGTAAGGGTTGAGGATGAGAGTGGTAATTTTGGAATTCATAGTTTTTCTATAATTGTTGATCCAATTCCTACAAAAATTGTTATAGTTGCTGATAAAGAAGCTATTAATCCTGGAGAAAAGATTTCGATTAGGGCTTTTTTGAGAGATCAAGCATCTATTGATATTGATGAGTCAATTACATTAAAAGTTGTTAATGATAAGAATGAAGAGTATTATGATTCTGTTAAGAATACTGGTGAAGAAGCAATTGTAACACTTGCAGAGGATGTTGTTCCAGGAAATTATTTTATTAGGGGTACCTTTGGAGATATCGAAGGAGAGAAAATATTTGTTGTTGGAGAAGTTGAATTACTGAATTATGATTTAGATGGACAGTTATTGGTTGTGACTAACGTGGGAAATATTCCTTATGAAGGACCTTTGCAAATAGAAATGTCTAGTTCTACTAAAACTTCAAGTATTTCTAGGAAGCTTAATTTAGGTGTTGGACAGGAAGAGAGGATAGACTTAGGTATTGATAGAGTTACGGGAGAGTATGATATTATTGTTAACGATAATGTTTTTGATGATGTTCAAGTAGTTGGTGTGGAGAAGAATAATTATCTTCTTTGGATAGCTTATGTTATTTTAGGATTAGTTATACTCTATTTATTGTTTAATTTGTTGAAGAAAATAAAGGGGAGGAGGAAAGTTAGATTTCATACAAGACCAATTACTCCTGTTGTAAGAAGACCTGAACCAAAAATAAACCATATGGAGATTAAAAAGAAAATTGAAATGAAAAATGAAGTTGTTGAGAAGATTGAGCCTAAGGTTTTGAAAGAGGAACCAAAAAGAAAACACGTTAAGAGGGGATTATTCTCAAGATTTAAGAAACAAAAAGATGAGGAACCTTTGAATATTCAGAACGTTTTTAGTGGTGTTGACAAGGGGTGGGTAAGGGATAATGATGTTAAAGTTCATGATTACAAGGAAGCTGGCGATCTTGCAAGCGAACCCAAGAAGGTGAAAGATCTTGCAAAAGAAACTAGATCTCCTGAATAATAGGTCTGTGGACTAGATGGAAGTTAATTTTAAATTATGTTTTAAGTTAATTGATGATCAACTTAAAGTGTTAAATCGTTTATTGAATACCGTTGTTGACATGCACAATTCTTTAGAGAGATTGGATTGGAACAGAATTAGAAGACTTGAGAGAATGATAATAGTTTTAGATTCTAAATTAAAAACTTTTTCTGAAGCATTGATTTCTCAGTTGAGCAAAATTGGATTAACAGATATTGAGAAATATATTGGTCATATTATAGATTATGAAACTTGCATTAATGGAAAAATTGCTAGAGATAATGGAACTGTGGTGGTTGCTTTAACATTGGAATCTCCAGATGTAGGTTTGTTAGAAGGTGAGTTAAATTCCTTAGTGTCTAATGGAATTAATAAAATGAGTTGGGTACTAAATAGGTTGTCTAGGTATTTGATGAAACTTAATGCAATGCACCCTGAAAGTGTAGGTGGCTATGTTAAGTTGAAGGATCAGTTAGGAAAGGAGGAGTGGTGGAGTAAATTAAGTGATGAAGAAAAAACAAGGAGAATCAGAGAGGCAGGAGATTTTGTAACTTTTTATCATGCTTGTAGAGACTCGGATAGTAAGGATCATCTGATTAACGGAGGTGTTTTGGATAAAAGGCTTGCAATTAATGGTGGGCTTTGGATGGCCTCAAGTTCTGCATGTGCAAGATATGCTGCAGCTACTCATAGTGCGATGGATCCCAGATTTATGAGAATAATCAAAGTTAGAATGCGAAAAAAAATTGCTGAAAGATTTATTAGCGCTCCAATAGAGGCTAATGATCTAAGAGAGAAAGAGGGTTGTATATATTATGTTCTTGATAAGAAAAACTTTGATATTATTAATAATGAAATAATGAATGGAACTGTGTTCTTTGAAGTGTTTTAACTGTCTTTCTTTTCGCCATTAATACTTCTTATAGGTCCAAATTTTTTCTCTAATTCGGCATATAATCCAGGTAAACCCTGCATTAATTTTGTTTGTGCTCCAATATCGAGTGGACCATAATCATTGGAGATGTTTACTGCCCCTTGTGGTCTGTATGGGATAAATATTTGTGCTCTGGGTTTTCCAGTGACTTCGGATGCAAAGCCATCTATTGCCTCTTGTAAAAATGATATTGTGTCTGCACTTTGGAATTTGGTTCTATCTTCAAAAAATAGAAAGGTACTTCTTGCTTTTTCCTGGTCTGGCGATCTACCTACTGGCCCATATGCACCAAATAATCTTTTAACTTCTTCGGCTGATGATGAGTCTGAACCATTTAATGGTCTGGTTAGATGAAAATGAACTAAGTTTGTACCAACGTTTCTGTGAGCTTCAAGGTAACCATTATTGCCCACTGCAATTAAAGAATCACCTCTTTGTTCAACTAATGGCGAATGATAGTTTCCTTCATCGTGCCTTAGCATGAACTCTAAATCAGGAATTACCAGATCCGCTTTTTCTACTAAGGGGACTGTTACTTCATCTTGATATATTTCATCGTCTCCTAATAGGAGGTTGTTTGTTGGACCAACAAATGTTCCAATAATTCTTTCTTGTTCTACGTCTGTTTTTGGCATTTTTAGATCTCTGTAAGAGTAAATTCCTTATTTCTCTTTATAAATCTTACTATTTTAATTACTTGAGAGTAAGAACACTACTTAATATATCCGCCTTTTTGGAGATTCCAGAGTTTGTAATAATGTCCTTTTTTCTTCAAAAGAGTTCTATGTGTCCCCATTTCGACTATTTTCCCTTTTTCCATTACTACGATCTTATCTGAATGCATAATTGTGGATAGCCTATGGGCTATTATCATGCTCGTTCTACCCTTCATTAGTTTTTGAAGGTCTTTTTGTATCTCATGTTCTGTTTCTGAGTCTAGGGATGAAGTAGCTTCGTCTAAGATTAGTATTTTTTTATCTGCAAGAACTGCTCTTGCTATTGAAACTCTTTGCTTTTCTCCTCCAGAGAGTTTTACTCCTCGTTCTCCTACTATGGTTTTTTCTTTTTCAGGGAATTCTCTAATAACCTCATCTAATTGTGCAAACTTTATTGCTTTCTTAACATCTTTTTCAGTTGCCTTCGGATTTGAGAACTTGATGTTATTGTAAATAGTATCATCAAAAAGGACACATTCTTGTGGGACTATACTTAATTGGGATCTAAGTGACTCTTGTTTAAGATCTTTTATGTCATTTCCGTCAATTAATATTCTACCCCTTTCTATATCATACATTCTGTAGAGTAATTTAACTAGCGTTGACTTTCCACATCCCGAATGTCCAACTAATGCTACCTTTTCATCCTTCTTAACAGATAAATTGAATTTTGAAAATATCTTTCTCTTATGGTATCTGAAGTCAATGTTTTCAAAGTCAATCGTTCCATGTTTGATCTTTAGATCTTTTGCATTGTGCTTGTCTTTAATTTCATTTGTTATTTTTCCGTAGTAGAATAATGATTCAAAGTCAGCCATAACATTGTAGTAGTGTCTTAGACCATGTACAAATGAGAACATTGGACCTGTTAGATTGCCATAGATTAGGTATACAAATGTTAAGTCCCCAATACTTATGTTTCCGTTGAGGAATGAGATTAATGGGGAGATAAGTGCTGCAATTAGACCTAAGCCGATAATTAAACTTTGTCCTGCAGATCTCCAGTTATGGAAGTCCCAAAGTGTTATTTCTCTTTCTCTTGTTTCACTTGCTATTTTTGCGTATTTATTTTCAATTAACTTTTCTTTTCCAAAATATTTAATTGAATCGATATTTGTTAGTATATCTGCAATGTTTCCTTTTTCAAAATCTTCTTGATCATTTTTTTGCATGTTTGACTTTTTCTGCATGCTTTGTAAAATCATACTGTAGACTATGAAAAGAACCATTGTTGTGAGCATAATTACTGCGGGGATCCAACTTACTAAGAGTAAAGAACCAGTTACTATGAAGATTTGGAAAAATAATGGTGAGAAGTTAAATACAATTATATCTGTCATACTCTCAATTGCTCTTCCGCCTCGAGTTATACGTGCTATTAATGATCCAGTTTTATGCGAGGTATGAAAGTTGTGAGATAGACTCACTACATGATCAAAGTATTTTCTTTTGATATCTCTTATTAAATTTGCATCAACCCTTGCTAATAAGTAATGATCTCCCCAATTTGATAGGGATCTCAAAATTACTAGGATAGTATACGCTATTGCAATTGCAATTAGAATTTCTGAATATACTGAAAGAGTTATTGTTCCTTCTACAAATTCTTCACCTTTATCTATAATTATCTTAAAGAAGAACTTGCTTATTGCATGGCTAGCCTCTATGAATAGCACTAAAAGTAGCAAAAATGCAAACTTTCCTTTGTATTTCTTCAAAAAATCAAAATAGACTTTTAGATTATATTTGAAGTCAATATCTTCTACTCTTGGCCTTGCCATTGTGAATATACGGTATATAGCCTAGCTTTAAATATACTTTTCTTTGTTAGATGAGTATGCCCTCTGAAAAGGTTATGTCTTGTAGGTATAAAAAACAAAAAACAAATTACTATGAGGATGACGACTTTTCAGAAGATTAATCTAACCATAGTAATACCACCAGAGAATTTTAAATTCTTTTTATTATTTAAAGTTTTTTATTTAAGAAAATAATATCTTTTTCCTCTTCAATCTCTATAGTGTTAATGAAATTTTCTTTAAATAATTTTCTAAATTCTTCTAATTTGCACGATTTTTTAAGGAATGAGATCGCTATAGTTGAATCTTGTTTAGTGACTCTAGCTATTTCTTCAATTGCTTGTTTTAGGTCTGTATGGTGTAGAGATGTTATAGATATAATTACATCAAATTTTTCATCTGAAAATGGAAGTTCTTCAGCTTCCCCTAGAATCTTTTCAATGTTTGCAGGCCCCTGTTCTATCAGACTTTCTGATGGATCAATTAGAATGCACTCAAAGTTGTCTGTGAATAGTTCTGTTGAAATTCCTGTTCCGCCACCAACATCTAGTAGAATTCCTTCTGTTTTATGTTTAAGAACTTCATTTAGAATGATTTTTGCTTTTTTTAGTTGCTCTTCCCCATGTAGTTCATTGTAAGAAGATGCTATTTCGTTGTAGTAGTTTGGATCACTATTCAACTTTTTCACCAAAAGATTTAATTGTTTCACTAACTGAACTATAAGCATAACATACTTTCTGTGCTAATCTTGCAACAATTTCTAAACCAATGTTTGCAGGGTACCTACCCTCAAAATAATCGGAGCTAATGTCATTTCGTTCTTCAGTATTTCTAAAACCTTCACCTATGTATCTTATTGCTCCACTAAATGCTGCGAATGCACCAATTCCTGCTAAGGTCATAGAATCTTCTAAATTCTGGAGAGCTAATGCGCCCATAGTGAAACCTGCGATGATTTCTAAACTTGCAGAACTTCGAAATGCCCAACTTTCTAACTTTCCTGTGGGTTGATTCTGTTGATCCCCAATAGTGATAGTTCTTCTTTTAATTGGAGAAGGTATGAATTCCCCGTATAGGGCTCTTTCAAGAAAATATTTTCCCTTTGATCCTTTTTTTATTGGTGCTTGTGGCCTTTTCATAGACCTATCCTAAAACACCTATTTTTAAGCCTTATTATCTAGAATGTCCATTAGGTAGGTATTTAGAGTAGTATCTTAAATGTTATTTACATTCCTAAATACTGCATTATTTTGAAAACTAAAAATGCAGGCCAAACTAGTGCTTTTATGACACCTAATACTCCAGACCAGAATCCTACGGAAACTGAGATGTTGTATATTGCAGCTCCAATGAATCCTAGAAACCAAACGCAACTAGGTGAAGAACAATTGTCCATTATTTGGCATTTACTATTAACTCTCTTTTTAGCTGTTTTTTTTACTGCCATGTTTGATAAAACTTGAGAAGTGTTATATTAAGCTTTTGATTTATATTTTTCTAGAATTAGGCACATACTGCATGTTGGTTTTGTAGATGGTTCTGAACAAGATTTACAGTTTATTATTTTACTTAATTTTGTTTGTCTTAGTTTCGGTAATTGTTGTAAGAATGAGTTGATTATTCCGTTTTTTGTTCCTGGAAACTTGTTTTCTAAATCATTTAATTGATCTCTAACCGTTGATCTAAATGAGTCTCTTGCATTTGGGCATTCACTGAAGTCAACTTGAAAGCCCTTTAGTGTAGTGTAAATAGTAACTTCCTTTTCTGTTATGAAATATAAAGGTTTGATTCTTTTAATGAACTTTTTATGTTCTACAACTCCAGTAATTGGTCCTAATTTTGCAGATAGTTTTGGATTTCCCTTGTATTGGTTCATTAATACTGTTTGAGCTTCATCGTCTAGATTATGGCCCGTTGCAACCTTTGTTGCTTTAAGTTTTCTAGCATATTTGTTTAGTAAATAACGTCTCATTGCTCCGCAGATGTTACAAGGATTGTCGTTTAGTTTTTTCAAAGCATCAGTTAAGCCAAATTTGAATTCTTTTTTTGTTGAAACAATAGTTAATTCTATGTTTTCATCTTTACAGAATTTTTTAGCATCTTTGATTGTTTTATCTCTGTAACCAGGTATTCCTTCATCAATTAGTAATGCGTGAAGTTTTTCACCCCTTTTTGAAAGAATGTTGTTAAAAATATGTGCTGTTGCGACGGAGTCTTTTCCACCTGATAAAGCTATTAGAATTTTATCTCCCTTTTCAAACATATTATATTTTCTTATTGTTCTTAGAGCTTTTGATTCGAAGTATCTAATGAATTGGGATTTGTTGTATTTCTTTTTGGATTGATCTATGTAAACAATTGACATTTATCCACCTGAAACTACTGAGATTATTTTTATATTATCTTTTGAAGTTATCTTTTCTTGTTCTGTAGAGACTTCGTTGTTTTTTGTAACTACAACTGTTACAGGGTTGATATTTAGATGCTTTAAGAGGTCTTCAATGTTGTTTATGTTTTTTAGAGAGATTTCTATTGTTTTTTCGTCTCTTTCTAGGAAAACTTTTATTTTGTTCATTTTGTTCATTTGACTGGAAAATATTATAAATCTATTGATTGGATTTTTTATTATGTTAAGGCCGTTTAATTTTGGAGATGTAGCTTTTGTTTCTACTGGGAAATATTTGCCTATGAAGAGAGTTACTAATGAGGTCTTTGATGGTAAAACTCTTTTTCCATATGATATTAATGGTCAAAGACTGAATGGTGAGGGTGTTGTTTGCACTGATAAATGGATAAGGCAAAGGACTGGAGTTGTTGAAAGGAGGCGTGCTGAATCGTTTGAAAATGTGGCTACAATGGCGGCAAGATCTATTGAAGATGCTTTGTATAATGGAGATTTGTGTGTTGATAGACTTAATGGTGTTTTAGTTGCAACTGTTACATCTTCTCCAAGGTATCCATCTGGGGCATGTCAAACTCAGAAACATTTAGGTATTAATGGTAATATGGTGGAGTTTGCGGCGCATGATGTTGGTGCTGCATGTGCAGGTTTTGGCGTCGCAGTTATTAACGCAGCTGGACGTATAGCGACGGGTGCGATAGATGGATTAATTGCTGTTAGCGCTTCTGAACTTCTAACAAGCGAAGTAGATTATACTGATCAAAACTCTCCTTTATTTGGCGATGGTGCGGGCGCGGTTATTATTGGAAAAGTTGGAAGTACCGATGGACTTGAAGGAAGAATTGTTGGTAGCTATGAGGGAAGTTATGTTAGTGATGGTAAGTCAGATTTAATTGTTAGTGACCCAGGTGGATTCTTAAGAATGCCCGAAGGTAATAAGGTTTACAAGGTAGCCGTAGGTAATATGTGTATGGCTGTCGCTAATTTGATGGATAGGGTGGGTTGGACTAATGATGATCTTGATTTTGTGATCCCTCATCAAGCAAACATAAGAATTATTGAGAAAGTTGCAAAGGAATCTGGATTGGGAATTGATAAAGTCTTTGTTAATATTGAAAAATATGGAAATATGTCTTCAGCAACATGCCCTGTTGCATTGGACGAAGCAATTGAACAGGGAAGAGTGAAAGAAGGTTCAAAGGGAATTTTAGTTTCATTTGGTTCTGGTTTGGTTACTAGTGCAGTTGCATTAGATTATGGGAAATAGATTCTTCAGAATATTAATAAATATAAATAAGTTAGTGTTGTTGTTTTTTGTTCTAAATGGTGGTAGAAAAATATACTTTAGTCACGACTAGTGGTGAAAGCTATATGGTTGAGAGAGATTCAACTTGTCTCTCATGGTTGCCACATGAAAGATTCAAGGTTAGGATTCCTTTAGTGAATGGTCAAAGACCTCACAAATTTAGATATAGGCAGGGTAAAAGAATATTTAGGGGAGACCTTGCTAAGAAATCAGATTGGTATAACTTAGTTGGTTTTTTAAAAGAAGGTACAGATTATTCTGGAAATGTGCTTGAAATAACTGGTAATAGATCTTTACCCCTTGAAATTTTTTTAAAAGAGGGATCAAATGAGAATGGTAGTCCATTTGTTTCTATCTCCCAGGTTGGAGATATTGGTGAATTGAGAGGATTTAGGCCTTGGCTAGTGAGGGAAGGTGAGGGAATGGTTACATCACATTATAGGATCTTGCCTGCTATAGATGAGGTCTTAGAAGGTTGGCAAGCTAAATCAGATTGAGAGACATTATTTTGTAAGCTAATCTTGCTAAAGAGTATGCTTCAGCCCTAAAGTTTTCTTTGGGTGCGAATTCTACAATATCTGCGCCAATTACTTCTTTTTCCTTGAAAATTAGTTTTAGAATGTCAATTATGATGTTCCAATCTAATCCTCCCGGTTCAGGAGTTCCAGTATTTCTTATGAATGATGGGTCAAACACATCTACATCAATTGAAATGTAAACCCTTTCTTTTAATTTTGGAAGAATTTCCTTAATTTTTTCTAAAGTTAAATCATATGCGCTAATTTGATGGATGTTGTCAGAATTTTTAATTTCCTTATGTTCTTCTATGTCTTGTGATCTAACCCCTATGATTGCTAGGTCATGTTTATTAGATATTCTTTTTGATACGCAAGCATGGTTGTTCTTTGAATTGTTCCACGAATCGCTGAAATCATTATGTGCATCTAAGACAATCACCGAAAAATCATTATCTTTTTCAAGACCATTTATAATTCCAATTGTTACTGAATGATCTCCACCGAGACCTATTATGAACTTATCTTTATGTTTTTCAACTGTTTCAGATGTTTTTTGAAGCATTTCTTCTTCGTTTTTTGGTTTGATAGCATCTAATAATTTTATTCCCTTTACAAAGGGTTCATTTTCAAATTGATCTTCATAGTAATCTAAGTGTTGGGATGCTTTAATTATCTCTTCTGGACCTTTAGACGCACCTTTTCCATAAGTAAGAGTTCCTTCGTATTCAATTGGTAAAATAAGAAACTTAGAGTTATCATTACAATACTCATCGGGCAGGTTCATCCATTTCATTCTGTAATCTCCGTTTCAAGCTTTGGTAGATTGCAAAACTCGGTGCTAAAATTATATGCTCCTGCATTTAAGAAAGTTATTTTATCCCCTATTTTTGGCAATTCTTTTAGGAAAACTCTATATCTAAAAATATCTAGCGAATCTGGTGTTGATCCCTTTAATACGAAAGGAATTCCTTTGTCTAATTCACCTTCAACTAATAATCTTATATGTGCAATAAAGGTGTCCATTGCTGAATTATATATTGATGCATTTAATATGATATTATTATTGTAAATATTCTTTACTTCTGCAATTAGTTTAACTGATGGTGCTGCAATGTATCTTCCGGGTTCAACAATTACCTTTACATTTTGTTGATTTAACCATTTTCTTAGTTCCTTGATTTTGATTAATAAAGACTCTAATGCTTCAACCCTATAATTTTTGTAAATGCTTGGGATTCCCCCGCCTATATTCAATACATCTATACTGTTTAGAGTATTTTTATCAATACTATCTTCTAATTCACTGATTAATGACCATTCACTTACATTTTGAGTTTTTCTATGGAAATGTATCCCTAGTGTTTTGATGTTATTATTTTTCCGTAGTTCCGGAATTAGATTGTTAATTTCTTTTGAATAGAAGCCAAAAACGAAGTGCTTACCGGTGTGTACTGTGCTTTCTTTAAGCCTCATTCTAAGAAGAAGATTAATTTCTTTGTTTGATTTTATTAAAATGTCTAAGTCTTTTTGATTGTCAACTACAAATGATTTAACTCCTTTATTGTAAATTTCTTCTATTTCTTCTATATTCCATCCTTGTGCAAAGAACCATATTTTACTTTTATTCTTTATTTGATCAACTGCTTCCTTTGAATGTATGCTGAATGAACAATCGGTATCTTCTAAAATTTTACAAACTTCATAATTTGTTTTAGCACTGTAAGAAACTTCATCCGCAAGTTCATAGCATTTTTTAAGTTGGTCTCTTACTATTTTTTTACTTAGTATAAACTTGGCTTTCATTCTTTTAATATTCCTTCATCAGATAGTTGTTCTAAGGCACTACACATCATTAATGGAAAGTTGATAGTTACATCTCCAATAACTGTAACTACATCTGAATCATCTTTTACTTTGCCCCAACTTTTTGCTTCTTTGGTTGTAGCTCCACTCATACTGCCCGAAGTGTGGCTTGCTGTGGTCATGTAAATTGCGTAATCCATTCCACCGTTTAGTAAACCTGCAAGAACTGCATGGTGTTTCGAAATACTTCCTCCTAGAGAGATTAAACCTTTTTTATCATCTTGACTTACTGAGAAGAGGATATTTGCGAAATCTTTCACTACATCTACTATGAAATCGTTGTTATTTTCTTGGAACATGTATAGCTGGAAGCCCATAGAACCGTCCGTAATCGATGGACAGAAGATGGGTACATTATTTTTAGCAGCCTGAAATAGGATGGAGTCTTCATCGTTTAACATCAATCCAAATTCTCTTAGCATGTCTGAAACAGCCCATCTTTTTTCTTTTTTGTATATTTCTTTTAACATTGAACCTACTGTATCTTCGAATTTCATGTAGGATTCGTTTCTAATTTGTAAGTTGCCGATTCTATTGATTCCTTTTTCATGTAGTTCTATATCGTCTGGAGAAAAGTCTCCTACGAAGAATTTTTCACCATGAGCTTTCATAATATCTTCTTCTAAACCGCCAACAGTTGTTACGATTATATCTGGAATCCCTAATTTGATTAATTGTGCAAAGAACCCTCTTAACCCAGAAGTTACCATATTTGAAGTGAAGGTTAGGAATATCTTAGCACCATTCTTCTTCATTCTTATTACTGTGTCTACTGCTTTTTTTAGTTCAATACTTTGAAAACCAACGTTTCCTAGACCATTGACTAATTCGTTGACATTAATATTCTTCTTCCATTTGAAATCTTTTACCTTTTGCATAGAATTCCTCCCTAAGGACTAGAAATAAAGTATTAACTACCGGACAATCTTACTGTGTCTCTGTTTGGGTTGTTAATCATGTTGTTGATTTAGGAGTTTGATTAATAAACTTATCGGTTCGAATGTGTATTATGCAAGATATGGATGGATTTAAATATTACTTTTTTGTGTTTATTTTGTGAGTGTTGACAAGAAGATAGAAGAACTTGAAGTGAATAGGGCGCCAATGAACATTTCTAGAGAAACTATAGAATTCATAGTGAATAGTGTGTTATTCGAGGATGTTAAGGTTTTAGAGATTGGAACTTTTAATGGGTATTCTGCTTTGTGGTTTTCAACCATCGCTAGTAGGGTTTTAGGTATTGATATTAGTGGGACTAATGTGGAAGAAGCGAGGAAGAATTTAGAAGGAACTGATGTGGAGATTGTATTGGGTAATGCTTTGGATATTGTTCCTAAGTTGGAAGAGAAGTTTAATGTTGTTTTAATTGACGCTCAGAAGAATGAGTATGGAAGTTATTTAGAAGTTGTTCTGGATAAATTAGAAGATGACTTTTTAATATTTGTTGATAATACTATTTCGCATGGCGGGAAGATAACTTCTCTTTTTGAAGTTCTTAAGAAACATTCTGAGTTAGAGTGGAAGGAAATGGGTATTGGTAAGGGTTTGATTGTTATTAAGAATAAATCAAAGTTCCAATAACAATGAAGATATCTAAGGCTATCCAAATTACACTGTTTACTATTATTGGTTTTTCATTATGGGCAATACCATAAATTAACCAGTAAGTTGATGTGAATGCATAGGCTAACCAAGATATTGCAGATACGCCTGTTGCGTCTTTTCCAACCCAAATTTTAAAGACTTGGGGCAAGGTGAATAAAATACCAATTGTGATTATTAAGTAAACTGCATTGTCGAGAAATTTTTTAAATGGATTTTTACTAGGATAAGATTGTTTTTTAAGATGTATTCTCTTTCTTTGATGATAATGATGGTATCCTTTATGATTCATTTTTTAACCCTTTTTCTTTAATAAGTGATTTAATGGAATTCTTATTTAAACCTTTGGAAGAATATTCTAACAAAACACAGAATTTAAATATCTCCAATGTTAAATTTTTCTGGATATGTCACTTGAAAGAATCTTGTTGAATGGCGAACTGCCAAGGATTATTCAAGGTGGTATGGGCGTAGCTGTTTCTAATTGGAGGCTGGCAAGGGCCGTTTCTATGGAAGGTCAATTGGGTGTTGTTTCTGGAACTGGAATCGATGTTATTTTGGCTCGTAGACTCCAAGAAGGAGATAAAGATGGGAGAATGAGGGCAGCAATTGCAGAGTTCCCTATAAGAAGAATTGCCGATGAAGTTTTAGATAGATATTTTGTTGAAGGTGGTAAAGATTTTTCTAAACCTTATGTACCTACACCATTTCCCAAATTAAAACAGGATGGAAAGAACCTAACTTTAGAGAGTAATCATCTCCAAAACTTAATTGTTCTTGCAAATTTTGTTGAAGTTTATCTTGCCAAACAAGGACATAATGGGAAGGTGGGAATAAATCTTCTTCACAAAGTTCAACATTTGATTCCCCAAGGACTTTACGGTGCGATGTTGGCGGGAGTCGATGCTGTTTTGATTGGTGCAGGTTTACCTAAATCAATTCCTGATGCACTTGATGCTTTAGTAACTGGTGAAACATTATCGATGCCTTTCCCCGTAAATGGTGGGAAAAGCTATAGGCTTGAATTTGATTCTAATAGTTTTATGGGGGAACATATCGAGATTAGGAGACCCGCGTTTTTAGGTATTGTTTCAAATCAAGTACCTATAAAGTTTTTACCTAATGCTGAAGGTTATATTATTGAAGGATTATCACCTTTTGATAACGGAGAAGTTATTCAAGGTCCGCTTGCAGGGGGACATAATGCAGGTCCTAGGAAAAAAGGGGAACTTAGTGCAGCTGGTGAATTAGTTTATGGTTTGAGAGATAAAACAGATTTTGAAATTTTAAATGGAATGCTTGATCGTAGAGTTGAAGGGGGTGGAAATGTTCAACCTTATTGGCTTGTAGGAGGATGTTCTACAAGTTTAAAAAAATCGATAGATCTTGGGGCAACAGGGGTTCAAGTTGGAACTTTGTTTGCAACATCAATTGAATCAGGCATTAAGTATGAAAACAAAGAGAAGATGATTGAATCTATTTTGGATGGTGCTAGTGTTTTTGCAGATCCCAATGCGTCTCCAACAGGATATCCATTTCAAGTTTTTCCTTTGGATGGTAGTCTTTCAGAAAAAGATGTTTATGGGGCTCGAAAGCGTGTTTGTGATATGGGCGGCCTTTTGGAATTCTTTGAAGATGCGGATGGGGTTGTTAGATCACGGTGTGCTTCTGAACCAGTTCACTTGTATACTGGGAAGGGGGGAACTTTAGAGAGTGCGGCCTATAGAAAATGTTTATGTCAAGCACTTGTTTCATGGGCAGGCTTTCCGACTGTTAGAAAGGATGGATCTGTTGAACCCTCAATTGCTACATTGGGTAGGGATACTTCGTCTGTGAGAGAGCTTTTGGAGATTCATGGAAGGTATAGTGCTGCAGATGCAATAAATTTAATCAAAGCCTCATAGTTTTTATCATCAAATTTATATAATATAAGTTTAATTTATTTTTATGAAAAAATTATTTTGGGATGATCCCTATCTAACAGAGTGTAAGGCTAAGATTACTTCTATTGAAGGATTTAAAGTTAAGTTAGATCAAAGTGTGTTTTTTGCTTTTTCTGGTGGACAAGCTTCTGATTTTGGGACTATTAATGGAATTAATGTGGTTGAAGCAGTTAAGGAAGGAGATAAGGAAAGCATTATTGATATTACTTATGTGCTAGAAAAAGAACCTGAATTTAATGTTGGTGATGAAGTTGAAGTTAAAATTGATTCGATTAGAAGGAATACAATCAGGAATTTACATTCTGCTGCACATCTTATTTGGTATTTTGTTGAAGAGAAACTAGGTAAGTTAAAAACAATTGGTTCGAATATTTCTGTTGATAAGTCTAGATTAGATTATTTATTGGATGATCCTATTAGTGAAAATTTACCTGAAATTGAAGAAAAGGCGAATAAGTTTATTGAAGAAGATCATGAAGTAATTTCTAGGGAAGATGATGAGAAACCTGATTTAAGATGGTGGGTTTGTGGAGATTGGAAGATGCCTTGTGGTGGAACTCATGTTAAGAGTACTAAAGAAATTGGTAAAATTAAATTAAAAAGAAAAAATATTGGTGCTGGTAAGGAAAGAATTGAAATTACTTTACGCACTGACAAGGTTTGAAACCAGCATTTAATGCTGCGTTTTTTGTTTTGAATTTTAGGCTGTTCTTTGGTTTAATATTCTTAGCAAAAGGACAATTTGTTTTATGAAAACTTTTCCCATTTTTTGGAGCTACGAATGTTGTTTTTTTAGTGATTTTTATTACTTTTTTTGTAGCTGGTTTTTTGAATAAAGAGTTTAATTTTCTTATTTTCTCAGATAATTCATGCTCATTAACATCTATTCTTTTGAGAATTCTAACAATCTGAGCCTCTCTTTGCTCCATGTTCAGTATTTTCCTTTGTAGCCTTATTACGTCTTCTCTGACCATTCTGAAAGAACGAACTAGCTTTTCTTCGACTTCATTCATAGGCTATTTGAATAGTTAGTTCTATTTAAACTTATCTTTTTTAGCCATTTATAAGTGGTGACTAATTTACTTCTTATAGATGTCTTTTCTATGTCCAATCTTAATAACAAGAATTAGCAGCTCTTTTCTATTTAGGTCAATAATTAGACGATACTCTCCAACCCTAAATTTATAAGTATTTATTCCTACCAATTTGGTTATGTGTGCTTCTGGTCTTATTCTTAATTTTTCAACAGCTAGGATTATTCTTTCCCTATTTTTATGATCTAGTCTATCTAAGAATTTTTCGGCTTTTTTGGAGAATAGGATTTCATACATAGAATTACCTATTTTATTTTATATTTGTGTTTTAGATCTCTTAATCTTGTGAATTTCCCAGATTTAATTTCTCTTCTTGCTTCCCTAATATCTCTTATTGTTTCATCTGTTAATTCATTTGTGTCTTCAACTAGGTCCCAAATTACTTCCTCATAAGTTTGTCTAGAAAAAAGTTTCTTATTACTGAGTTCTTTTTGTAGCTTTTGACTGATCTGGATAGTTGTTGATACCATAGCAAATTATAGTAGGTTATAGTTTATAAGAGTTACTTGTTTAATTCCCAATATATTTCGAAATTAAGGATTTAGCTTCTTTTTCAGAATTAGCTTTGATTAAACACCTATTCTTGAAGATTAACATATTTTTAAATTTGATACAATCTCCTAGGTCTTCAATTTTGCTTATTTTTGAGAGGTCTTTTTTTAGTTTGTTCAAATTAACATTTTTTAGAAGTAATTGGTAGTTTCCCGTTGAACAGAATCTTAGTATTCCCTGTGGGTTGATAGTGTTTAGGAATAAATAGTTTTTATTACATGCTTGACAGTCTTTTCTTTTCTTTATTTTGAATTTGTCAAAGGAGTTTGTTTTAAGATTGATATTTATCAGTTCTTTTGAAAAAGGTTTACTTAGAAGTATTTTTATTGCCTCTGAAACCTGTAATGAAGCTATTAATGATGTTGTGGAATTTAATATTCCTGCAGTTTGACATGTTTCTAGTTGTGCGGGTTTGAAGATACATTGAAAACAGGGTGTTTTTTTAGGAATTATATTCATTAAAGATGCTTTTTCCTTTATTCCTGCTGAATAGATCCAAGGAATGTTATTTTTTAGTGAGTAATCATTGATTAAAAACCTAGTTTCTAAGTTATCTGTACAGTCTAGAATTAAGTTAGTTGTTTTTGGAATTAGTTTGGAGATATTGTTGTTATTTAGGTCTTGGTTATGTGCATTTATTTTAATTTTTGAGTTGATGTTTTTAAGGTGTATTAGTGCTTGTTTTGCTTTTGGTTTGTTGATATCTTGTTCGTTGAAAAGAGTTTGTCTTTGAAGATTGTTTAATTCAATTGTATCTCTGTCGATTAAGATAAGATTTATTCCTGCCCTTGCAAGTAACTGAGAAGTTTGAGTTCCAATTGCTCCAACACCAATTATAGCTACCGTTGCTTTTTGTAGTCTTTTTTGGTTTGTTTTTCCAATTAGAATTTCTTGGCGAGAGTATCTTGTCATTTGTTTATGTTAATAAATGAGTTTTAAAAGGTGTTCTAAGGTTTGAATCCTTGTTCTTTAGCCCAGATTAAAAGTTTATCCCAAACTAATTTTTCATCTTCATATTTTTTCTTTTGTATTTCATATTTACTATAATCTTTTTGATATTTCTTTTGAGATTCTTGCCATTTTTTATAATCCTTTTTGTATTGGCCTGTATATTTATTGTAGAAAGTCATGAGATCGTTTACGATCATATCAAAAGATTTGCCTTTTTCAGCTATATCCAAGTTTACTAACCTTGTTTTTGTCTCTGGAGCTATCTTAATTGTTGTACTCATAGTATACTATGTATACTCAGTATACTTATAAATGTTTTGAATTATTTTATCTCAATTCCAACTGGACAATGATCGCTACCCATAACTTTAGGCAGTATAAATGCGCCTTTTAGTTGTTTTTTAAGAACTTTTGAGATACAGAAGTAATCAATACGCCATCCAACATTTCTTTCACGTGCTTTGAACATATAACTCCACCAAGTGTAGTTTTCGGGTTCTTTATTGAATTCTCTGAATGTGTCTATGAAATCTGCATTAACAAAATTATCAAAACCTTTCCTTTCTTCTTCTGTGAATCCTGCACTGCGAGTGTTAGTTTTTGGTCTAGCAATATCTATCTCTTTATGTGCGACATTTAAGTCTCCACAGAAAACAACTGGTTTTTTCTTTTCTAATGTTTTTAGGAATTTTAAGAAGTTATTGTCCCATTCTTGCCTATAATCCAATCTTTCTAATTCTCTTTTTGAGTTAGGAGTGTAAACTGTAACTAAGTAATAATCTTTAAACTCTAAAGTTATAACTCGTCCTTCATCATCATTCATTGGTCCGTCCCCATAGATTACAGATAATGGTTCTATCTTTGAGAAGATTGCAGTCCCAGAATAACCCTTTCTTTTTGCTGAATGCCAGTAATGGTGTGGATAATCATGCATTATTGTATCTACTTGGTCTGGATGAGCTTTAGTT
Source organism: Candidatus Woesearchaeota archaeon (assembly GCA_018655015.1). Lineage (GTDB taxonomy): Archaea > Nanobdellota > Nanobdellia > SCGC-AAA011-G17 > UBA489 > JABIKK01. The sequence goes on from JABIKK010000008.1 coordinate 115,683, forward strand.
TCTTGTATGCAAATTATATCTGGTTTTTCTTTTGCTACAAAGTCATGGAATCCTTTTTTTAAAACAGCCCTAATACCATTGACATTCCAAGAAATTATTTTCATTTTGTTTTTTTGTATCTCCAGAATTTAAAGAGTTCGGTGAGTAAGAATCCAACTAATCCTACACCTATCATATGTAACCATTCTAATGCGGATATTGGTGCTAACTTGAAGAGTACATTGAGTGGGGTGTAGATAACTAATACCTGAAGCAATATTGATAGGACTACGGCCATGTTTAACCATTTATTGTCTAACATATGTGTGAATGGTTTTGGACTCTTTACAGAGTAAACTACAAACATTTCAAAGATCATTAGAGTTGTTAGAGCGAAAGTTCTAGCTTTTTCTATTGCCATATCCTGGTTAAGTGCCCATAAAAACATTCCCAATGTTGCAATTGTACCTAGGATTCCAACTACAATTATGAATGATTTTAGATCGTGCATAATGTTTTCTTTAGTTGAACGAGGTTTTTCATTCATTACATTTTTGTTTGGGGGGTCGACTCCCAATGCTAATGCTGGCCATGAATCAGTCATAAGATTAATCCATAGTATTTGTAATGGAAGCAAGGGTAGTGGTAAGCCGGATATCATTGCAATTAAAATTACTCCAATTTCTGCTAAATTTGCGCCTAACAAATACCTGATAAACTTCTTTATGTTATCGTAGATGATTCTTCCTTCTTCTATAGAGTTAACAATTGAAGAGAAGTGATCGTCTGTTAGAACCATATCTGATGCGTCTCGTGCTATATCTGTGCCTTTTAGAGACATGGATATGCCTACGTCTGAAGACTTAATTGCAGGGGCATCGTTTATGCCGTCGCCAGTCATTGCTACTATTTCGTTTCTTGATTGTAATGCCTTTAGAATTCTAACTTTTTGTGCAGATGTTACACGTGCGTAGATTGAATGGTTAATTATTTTTTCTTTTAATTCTTCGTCATCTAATTTTTCTAGCTCTGGCCCGGTTATTGCACTACCAGTCATTCCAACTTGTTCTGCAACAGCTTTTGCAGTAACTGGGTGGTCTCCTGTAATCATAACGGGTCTTATTCCTGCTGTTTCACATTTTTCTAAAGATTCTTTTACACCTTCTTTAGGTGGATCGATCATCCCCATTAAACCCAAGAAGTACATTTCTTTTCCTTCTTTTACGGCCATAGCTAAAACTCTTAATGCTGATGAAGCCATATTGTGATTTGCTTCTAATATTTTTTCTCTGTCTTTAGGTAAGATTCTTCTTTTTTTATTATCAATTATGATGTTCGTACATTTTTCTAATATTATTTCTGGTGCACCTTTGTAATAATCAAAACCATTGTGGTTTGTAGCCATGAATTTTGTATCTGAATCGAATGGAATTTCTCCATTTCTTTCTAACTTTTTGGCTTTTCCTTTTAGTGCTGCAAATAATAGTGCTCTTTCTGTCGGATCTCCAGAATCTTCTGTTGCATTGTTACATGTAGCGGCAACCTCTAACATTTGAGGGAATGTTTCTTCTGGATTAATCTTTTCGTTTGATTTGTCTGTGAATTCTCCTAGGTCATTGTAACCTTTACCTGTAATGTTGTAGAAATGGTGATTAGTGTAGCATTTAGTTACAGTCATTTCATTTTTAGTCATAGTCCCAGTTTTATCTGAACAGATAACTGTAATGCAACCCAAAGTTTCAATTGATGCCAAACGTCTGATTAGTGCATTTCTCTTTACCATTCTTTGTACACCTAGTGCTAGACAGATGGTAACAATGGCTGGGAGCCCTTCAGGAACTGCAGCAACAGCTAGGGCAATTGCTGTGAGGAATATTTCAAATAAGTCCATTCCCCGTATAACTCCGATAATGAAAACAAGAATAGATATTAGAATTGTAATATAACCAAGGAATTTACCAAATTCTTTTAGTTTTTTTTGTAAAGGTGTTTCAGATTTTTCTGCTTTTTGAACCATATCTGCAATTTTTCCAATTTCTGTTCTCATTGCAGTTAATACAACAACGGCTTTTCCATTACCTCTAACAATGCTTGTTCCAGAGAACAACATATTTTTTCTTTCTGCTAATGGTGCACTTTTTGCAAGTGAATCTATTGTCTTTGTTATGGGATTACTTTCTCCAGTCAATGCGGCTTCATCTGTTTGAAGATTGTTTACTTCTATTAATCTAAGGTCTGCAGGTACCTTGTCACCGGATTCTAGAACTATTATATCTCCTGGAACAATTTGACTAGAAGGTATTTCTATTTGTTTATTGTCTCTAATTACTTTCGTATTAAGTGTTGTAAGTTTTCTGAGTAACTCTATAGACCTTTCTGCTTTGTATTCTTGTATGAATCCAAATACTGCATTGAAGATTAAAATTGCGAGAATAATATATGCATCAACCTTTTCATGAGCTAGGAATGAAATAATTGTGGCTGCAATTAAGATGTAGATTAATACATCGTGAAATTGTCTAAGAAATATTTTAAAGGGCCCATCTTTTTTCTCTTTTTTCAGTTCGTTTGGGCCGTATTCTTGTATTCTTCTAGTGGCTTCTTCATTTGTAAGACCATAATCGTGGGTTGCTGTTAAATCTAGAACCTCTTTTGCTGTTTTGTCATGAAAGAACATAGAATTTTAGTAATTTAGGAGATTTATAATAGTTATGATGTTACGGGAGTGTTTTTATTCCAATCATAGTCTCTTAATCTTCTATCTGCGTACATTGTTCCCTCCGGATTTCTTGATAAGAATCTTCCCAATTCGATTTCTATTTCATGATCTTTTAGTGGCCTTGCTGAATCTGGATGGCCAAAGAAAGTTTGTGTTCTAAGTTTGTTCCACATATCTACAGTTCTTTGTGTGAATAATGGGAATGGTTGTAATGTTATTTTTCTTTTAACTTGGGGGCTATTTTCCATAACTCTGATTCTTTCTGCTTGTGATACTGCCAAATATGCTGCGACATCGTGAGGGCAGAATACTACATCTCTTTGTTTTCTTCTTCTACCTGTTTGAGGATTTCTTTTCCAATATACATCTCCGAAATCTTTTGAACCGCAGTCGGAATGATCTGATTTTAAGCTTTGCCAGACAATATGTTCATCTGAACCTAAGAAGGGGATTCCATGAAGCTTAACTCTATAACTTTGATCAGTGCTTCTTGAAGGAATTTGTACTGTTGCTACTGCGCCTACTTCCCTATTATCCCTGTCAATTCCATAAACTCTTGAGTGAATCATATTCTTCTTAGTGGGTTGCCTTAGTTGTGATTCTAATTCGGAGAATGCAAATATTTCATGACCTTCAAGTACATCATTGTTTGTTACTCTTCTCCAAGTTTTATCTCTTAAACAATACCAAGTTATTCCTGAAGCGATTAAGTCTTGGTCTGCTTCTTCATATGATTCTATCCTTCGTCTAGTTGGGCCTTTTTTTGCTTCGCGTGCTGCTTCAAAAGATGTTTCTGTTCTAATCTCTAAAGGAGTTCCTCCGCCCTTTAGGAACATGGGTGTTTTATCTGTTGCATCTGGACCTTCCCTAGAACCATATGGAACTAAACTATAATCAATTACTGCAACCTCATCGGGTTTAAGGTTTTCAATTACTTCTGTTGAGACTCTTGGACTGGGTTGGAAAATTTTACTTGGGGCTAGTGTTCTAGAGGGATGGAACCTCCTAGACCTGTTTAATCCTTTGAAGAATGTTTTTTTGGAAACCATTTAGTGGTCATGAATTGAAAATTTATAAGCTTAATTGCTTTTATTTAAAAAGAAAATATTATTCTACTTTTGGGAGCACATTACAGTTGGATCTTTCATCTAATAGCTCTAAAGATGGTTCTCCAGTTGCCCTTGTTCCATCTCCAAATATCCAGGTGTCATATCCTTCAATATCTCTTTCTAAACATAGTTCGGGTTGACCTTCGTGACCCTTGCACGCGGAGTTGATTTTACCATTTTCATCAGGTTTACATTTTGAATCACATTCAACGTAATTTAGGTAACCTACTGCCGAGCTAAATTTCTTTTTTGAATTAATACAATGTGGACACCAAAATGCACCATACATGACTACATCATTTTCTGTAAGACATTGCGCTAAATTGTCTAAATCTTCTTGTGAATATTTTGAAGATTCCCCTTTAGGTCCACAGGCTGTTAATAATAATGTTAAAGAGATTAAGATTGTTAGTATTTTTTTCATTTTATTTTCCAAATTAAAATTGTTTCAATAATGATTAGTATGTCTAGTATTACGCAGTAAATGCAATATGCTAATAATATAAATGCTTCGATATAAATTAAGTATAATGCAAAGAGAATACTTAGAATCATTATAGTCTTTAGGATTTTTGGCTTTGGTTTGAATGATAGTGTGAATATGGTGCTAAATACTAGTATGGATATGACTGATACTGGAATTGGGAAGTATAAATCTGGGAATGGTAGTCCTAAATCAGTGTTTAAGAAGTGTGCTATTCCGTCTATGGTTGAATAAGGGCTTTTGTTTACAATGTCACAGTCAAAATTATCTCCAAAGACACAGAATTCTGATGTTTCCTCTTTGTAATGTGCGTTAACAAGTATTACAGAAATTATTATTGCTAAAATTGCTATTATTCTAGTCCAAAGAAGTCTTTTGTTCATGTTTTTTCTTTATTTTTTGTGTTTAAAAGTTTATTTAGAAACCGTTGAAGCCTCGATGCTTTGCATGAGGGTTGAGTTTGTATGTTTTTGTAATAATCTTTTTTACTACTTTGCCACCCTTTTTACCATTTTTTAGAATAGGTTTTTTTGGAGGTGGAATTTTCTTGGGTTTTTTAGCTGGATGTATTACCTTTACTTTTTTGGTGTCAAAGAATTTCTTTTGTGTTGTTAATTCTACAACGCCTTTTGAAAAAATAACTGTTATGTCAAAAAAATCTTTTAATTCTTCCATTCCAACTTCTACTTTTCTAGATCCTACTTTTGCTATTAATGCTACGTTTTTTCTATACTCTTCTTTTTTAGTAAAGTCTGCCCGATCAATGTTTTTTAATCTTTGGTAGAATTCTATGCTTTTTTTCATTTGAGGATAAAGTTTTACGATATCATTTGCACGTTGACGTGCGGACTGGGGTATGGACTTGAGCTTTTTTTCTTGCTTAGCATATTCCAAACCTTGAATAATTGAAATGTCCATTGCAGAAATAAGACGTTTAATTGTATTCTTAATTATGTCAACTGTACGAGTATATTTTAGTGAAACGTAAATTGAATGGTCTGCTCGCTTTATTTCTTCTAATGCAGATTCAGTTAATTCTTCTATCATTTATTTTTTTGACCTCTAAAACTTTTGACAACAAGGGTTTTGCTAATACAATGAAGCTTTTTAACTTTTCGCTATTTATAGTCCTTAATTTGTAATTTTTCGAAGCAATAACGAAACTATTGCGTCTTCTGAACTCAATTTCGGAAGATTTGTGGTCCAAGTATATACTTTTGACATCAAGTATAGCCTGAACTGTTTCTCTTGAGATTCCATATTTGTTACAAGTATATCTTCTAAATATGTCTAGTTTATCTTTGAATTCGCTTGGAAAGTTTTGAATTCTTTTGAAATAGTAATCATAATAAATTAATGCTGAAACTGCGTTTTCAAATGCTTCGTTGAGATGTGTTATTGCAAGAAGTAAAACTTTTGGATCTTTGATTACAGGATATGTTGTGTAGACCATATGGTCTGCAGCTTGGTATGACCTGACGGCCTTCTGGCTGAATTCAACGAATTTTTGCATATTTTTCTATAAGGTGGGGAAATATATAAGGATTACCACCGCTCAGTGTGAATCTGGCCCTTTTGAATATTTAATTCTTCTAGAAATGTGGTCATTGACTTAACAAATTCTTGCATCCCACATATGTAGATTTCTGAATTAGGTTTTAAATTTTCTTTTATTAGTTCTTTATTGATTCTTCCAGTTTTACCTTTCCAGTTGTCTGGAATGTTGTTTGTTATTGTCGGTATGAAGTTTAAATTTTCTTTATTTTGTAACTTTTCTTTGAATAAAATTAAATTTTCATCTTTTACACTGTAAATTAATGTTAATTCCCTTTCATCTTCTGATTCTATCATTGTGTTTAGTGGTGTAACTCCTGTTCCTGCTGCGAGAAATAAAACAGGATTACTTTTTTTATCTAATTTGAATTCTCCAAATGGACCTTCAAGTTCTAATACTTCTTTTGGTTGGGAGTTGTATATCTTTGGGGAAATTACACCATTAGGTGTTTGGTTTAATGTTATTGTTATTGTGTCTGTTGGTTGTTCTGTCCAATGTGAAATAGAATACGCTCTTCTTACTAATTTATTGTCAATGTTGTAGATTATTGTGATGAATTGTCCTGGTTCGAATGTAATTGGTGATTCTAGTTTTAACTTTAGTGTTTTAACTGTTGGACTTTCGTCAATTACTTCTATTATTGTTGCTTTCATTTTAGAATTATTGTAAGGATATAATTGCTTTTGCTAAATCGCCTTCATTACTTTCTAATGCTTTTTTTGCTTCATCTTCTGAAACACTTGCTTGTGAAGCGACTGTTTTTATGTCTTCATCTGAGATTTCTGATGTAGCTTCTTGCTCTTGAATATCGCCTGATATTTGAAGACTGTCTTGACCCATTGCATTCACTCTTACTACATGTGGGTTCTTTACTATCATGACCTTATCCGGGCATTTGATAATTACTTCATCTGCCTCTATCTCATCCTGCTTTATACCCATCTTTTTCATGGCTTTTGCAAGATCCTTTGGATTCATTCCTAACATTTTATTTCTCTTTAAATAGGGATTAATAAGCTTTGCTGTGATTTAGGAGTATTTTTTCCTTGAGGGGTTTTGGAAACAATTTTAGTTCTTTAATTTCATTTAAATTATGCCATTCTAAAATATGTTTATCTTCCTCACAATTTCTCTCTAGTTCTGGACCACCTAATTTTACTTCTCCTGAGAATTCAATTACTAAGAAAAAATGGTTCTTAGAATTATCTTTGGGATTGATTAAAGTCCATAGCTTTTTATCCACTTTAGCATCTAGATTTGTTTCTTCTTTAATTTCCCTGATTAGGGCTTCTTCTTCAGATTCTCCCTCTTCTATGTGCCCTCCAGGAGTTACATAGTATTCAAGGCCTTTTTTGAATCTGTGAATTAGAAGAATTTGATTATCTTTGATTATTAGGGCTCTTGAGATCATTTTATGGCTAAGTCTGGATGATTTATATAGGTTGGGGGGTTAAACTGAAAAATTCTAGGAAGACTTAAATATATCCTATACAATATATATTATATATTTATTTGGGGGACAAAAATGTTTGAAGCTAAGTGTGAAGATTGTAAGGCCGTTTATTCAACTGAAGTGCCATGCATGCCAGAATCATTTGAGTGCATGTGCGGTGGCTGTTCATTCAAGGTAGAAGAAAATACTTTGATTGCTGCTTAATTTTAGGTTTAACTTTAATTGATTTAACCTATTAGAATTCTTTTTATACTTCTCTTTATTTGTTTTTTTATGAGTTATTTTATTATTTTGCGTGGAGCTTTGGGAATCGGAAAAAGTACTGTTGCTAAAAAATTGTGTTCGATTCTGAATGGAGAGTATTTTTCCGTTGATGAGGTTATTGATAAAAATAGTTTAGATAAAAAATCTGAAGATGGTTTTATTTCTGAAGAGAGTTTTTTAAAAGCTAATGAGCTTATTATTAGGGAGATCAAACCTTTATTGAATGGTAATAAGGTTGTTATTTTAGATGGATGTTTTTATAGAAAATCACAAATTGAGGATTTGAAAAATAATTTGGATTTTGATGGTTTTGTTTTTACATTAAAGGCCCCTTTAGAGGAATGTATCAAAAGAGATGCAAATAGGGACGGTAGTTGTGGGGGGAATGCTGCAAAAGTTGTGTATGAAATTGTTTCTAAATTTGATTATGGGGAAATAATCGATACAGAAAATAAGACTGAAGATGAAGTAGTCAATGAAATTTTGGTTTATCTACCTAACTGATTTTATGCTTTTTACCTATTTTTGCTAGAACCATTTGATGCATCCTTCTTATGAATTCTATTTTATCTTCCATCCTAAGAATATCTGTGTAACCCTGAGTGATTAGGTTAAATGCAAATGGACTTGGTATTTTTGTGTTAATTGTTTCAATTTCAATATCTTTTGACTTAATTTGAGTTAGTATTTTTTTAGCATTAGTTTGATCCATCAAATCTTCAAGAACTTCTCTTCTTGCTTCTTTTAGAATGCAAAAGTTATCATCAATTCTCCTTACTGCGTTGAGTAATATCATACTGCTTACTTGTTGCCTTCCAACTCCTTTTTTATGGCCTTTGTAATTTCTTAAAATCATTAAGGATCTTCCTGCGCAATGTCTGAACCTTCTTTTTAGAACTTCACTTTTATCTATTGAACGTTTCATTACTTCTTCAAAATTTTCAGGCTTTAGAAGTTCAATTGCTTGTATTGCATTGATATTTTTACCTGGTGGGCAAGCTAGATAGAATCCATTATCATTAATACCAATTTCTAAATCTCTATGGTGAATTTTTGAAGCAGCATAACCAATTGCTCTTGAAAGTACATCGTTGACTCTTCTTCCGAACATTGAGTGGAAGATTACATATCTTTTGTTATCTTTATCTCCTGAATTGTAGTATTCTACTAGGATTTTTTTATCATTTGGAATGTTTGCGTATAGAAATTGTTGTTGGAAGTAATCATGGATTGCATTTGCTGCATTTTCATCAACGTAAAGGTATTCATTGATATACTCGAGGATGTCTTTTTTACTTTTTTTATTTATGAATAAATCTAGTAAGTATCTTCTAAATTTACCGATGCTTGAAGCTAAATCAAAGCTTAATGGGAGCATTTCTGAGTACCAAGATGGAACAGTTGGTCTTTTTCCAGAACATGCTACAACTTGTGCAACAGTTCCACGACTGTGTTTGAATTGATATGTATCTCCGCCTAGGACAAATATATCTCCACGTTTTAGTCTCTCTAAGAAAGCTTCATCAATTGTACCGATTATTTGGTCTTTGATTTTAACTTTGACTCCTGTTGAATCTGGAATTGTTCCAATATTAGTCATGTTGATGATTCTACTCATTCTACCTTTTTTGCCAATTTGATTAGTTTCTGGATCATACCAGATCTTTGCGTAGACATGACGATCTTCTAATTGTGCGAAGTTACCTGCTAAATAATCTAAGATTTCTTCAAATTCACTTATTTTTAGGTTGGAATAGCAATGACTTTTCTTTATTGTTTCGAATAGCTCCCATTTATCCCATATATCCGTACATGCAATACTATGCATTTGTTGTGCTAAAACGTCTAGGCAATTTTTTGGAATATCTATGGCATCAATTTTTCTTTCAACTGCATTTTTTAATAAAACACTACATTCTACTAAATCGTCTCTGTTTGTTACAATTAATCTACCCTTTACGGTTTCATGCATTTTATGTCCGCTTCTACCGACACGTTGTAAGAATCTTGCAACTCCTTTTGGACTCCCTAAACAAATAACTAAATCAATGTAACCTATATCTATACCTAATTCTAAAGATGTTGAACAGACTACGGCTTTTAGTTTACCTTCTTTGAGATTTGATTCGATTTCAGTCCTATATGATTTACTTAGACTTCCATGGTGCGCTCCAATATTTTCAGTATAGTTTTTTGGAAAGTTTTCTTTTAGATGGTGGACTACTCTTTCTGTTCCTGCTCTTGTGTTTGTGAAGATTAATGTGGTTTTATGTTCTTGGATGTATTTGTCTAATAGTTTGTACAAGTGTTTATTCATCTTTTCTTGAGTGGTGTTGATTAAATCAGGTAGGGGTGATAAAACTTTAAGATCGAACTTTTTTAGGAAATCTACCTTTGCGATTTTACATTTTCTTTCTGTTCCTACTAGAAAACTTGCCACTTCTACTATTGGTTCGACAGTTGCACTTAAACCAATTCTAGCTAGGTCTGGAGATTGTTTGTTTAGTCTTTCAAGGCTTAGACTTAAGTGGACTCCTCTTTTGTTATCTGCTATTGCGTGAATTTCATCAATAATACACCAGTTAACTCCGAACATGAGTTCTTTGAATTTCATGCTTCCTAACATCAATGCTAGACTTTCTGGTGTTGTGATTAGAATATGTGGTGGGTTTTTTAGCATTTTTTGCCTTTGGTAGGGCGTTGTGTCTCCTGTTCTTGTTGCAATTCTAATGTTAAGTTCTATTCCCTCTTCTTTTGCAAGTTTTGTTATTTCGTTTAGTGGTTCTTCTAAGTTTTTGTGAATGTCATTGTTTAGTGCTTTTAGTGGGCTAATGTAAACTGCATAAACTCTGTCTTCTAGTGATTTTGACATTTCTAGGTTAACTAGTTCGTTGAGTATACTAAGGAATGCTGTAAGAGTTTTTGTTCCGCCTGTTGGCGCAGAAATTAAGATGTTGTTTCTGTTATGAATTTCACATACTCCATAAGTTTGAGGTAGTGAGAATGCTTTGAATTTTGAGAAAAACCACTTTTTTACTAATGGATTTAGGATGCCTTCTATGTCTTTCATAGGGTGTGCTTTCTTCATGAATGAGATTCTACTATCTAGATTAGTCATTTACTTACTTAGAGGCGGGTTGTTTTTAAAATATGCGTTTAAAGAAGGTAATTGCTAATATTTGGACCGTTTTAACTAATCTTTTTAATGTCTTGTCTAGAAACTACCAATCTATTTCTTGTGTTATTTGCATTCATTAACCATCCTATGTCAGATTCATTTTTGTAAATTTTAAGAATATGGCTTG
>JABIKK010000007.1 GCA_018655015.1 Candidatus Woesearchaeota archaeon
AAAATAAAGCCAAAAAATAAATTAGATAGACTAATGCTAGAAAATTTAGAATTGATTCAAAACTTATTAAAAAAAGTAGAAGGCAAAAAGTTTACCGAACATATGCTGCCAATACATTTAGATTTTCATAATAAGAATGTACTATATTCTAAAAATAAATTAACAGGAATTTTAGATTTTGAAAATGTTAGAATTGCTCCAAGAATAAGAGATATAGCTTATTTGATTAAAACAACTGTTGCATATGGGAAAAACAAGTTTAGCAAAAGAATGAAATTTATTATTAATGAATATGAAAAAGTTACGCCACTCACGATGAAAGAAAAAAAGGACATTATATTTATACTAGCAAGGGATGCATGCATAATGTTTAATTTTTTCTATCCAAAAAAAGAAAAAACTTTCAAAATTGTTCCAGAAGGAGACTATTTATGCTTTAAGTGGACGATTGACGTAGCTAAAGAAATAGAAATCTCGTTAAATAACTTAAAATGAATCCAAAAAAAATATACATATTTGGTACAATGGGGTCTGGAAAAACCACTCTTGCAAGGAACTTATCCAAAAAATTGAACTTACCTCACTACGAACTAGATGATATTTATTGGAAGGGAAAAGAAAGGGGTAAGGCAAAAAGAAGTGACGAAGAATGTAAAAAACTTTTACAAAAGCTAACAAGAAAAAAGGAGTGGGTCATTGAAGGTTGCTTTTCTAGATGGATAGAACCGGGAATAAAAAATAGTCAATTAGTAATCTGGTTAGATATTCCTTTCACAATATTGATTTATCGTCTATTTTTTAGAAAGTTAAAAGGAAACAATAATGAGAAATGGACAGACACCTTGAGAATGATAAAACAAAGTTATGAATACTCCATTTTAAAAAAATCAACAAAAGAAAACTGGGGCCATAGGACTAGAAAGAAACAAATATCTTTTATAAAAAAACACAAAATTAAATATTTACATTTAAAGAATACTAAAGAAATACGCCAGTTTATGGGGAATTTAAAATAAAATTTTAAACTTCTTCTGCCCTTAATCTTGCATTATCTACAAAACCAACAGGCGTCCAAAAACCTCTAAGAAAAGTATCATCAACCTTACTTCTTGCTTCGCCCTCATAACTAACACCTTGACTAGCAAACACCTCTAAGGCTCTCTGAATTGGTTGTGCACAGTATACTAATTCCTTAACCACGCAGGGGTCAAGATTTCCCTCCGAATCAAAACTATTTCTATTTTTTTCAACAAAATGAAATGGAGAAGATTGGTCAAGTGCAACTTCATTTAATATTCTCACTTTTTCAGCACATACTTTGGGATCAGTAGGATCTCCCAAATCCCTATTGGCTAAAACAGTTATTGCATATTGACTTAATCTATTTTGAAACTCCCTTAACTGAGCAATATCTCTCGAATCAGTGTAAATTTCTTCAAAGTTATGTTCTATTCCTAAAGCCTTCTGAGTCTCCGGAGAATTTCTTAAGTCTTCAAAAATAACATTCTGGTAAAATTGTGCAACAGATTCAGCAGTAGCAGTTGTTAAACCTGCGGGTTTAGTCAAAAAAGAGGGCAGCCCTCCATTTTGAGTCAATACTTGATTAAGGGCATGTCCCATCCCCTCATGACCATACAGCGTAATCAACTCCCTTTCATTTATACTCAAACTTCCATCTTCAGTGGTAGTACAGATTGCAGGAATACCTATTGCAAGTGTTCGAGTAATAGTATTAAAGTAAGATCTAGGATTATTTGTAGCGACCACATCAATATCTCTTAGAGGATCTCCAACACCAGTCAATTGATGTAAAAGCCTACTTAAGATTCGATGATATTTCTGAACATGAACTGATGCAAATTCTTCAGATTGTCTTCTAACTGAAGGAACATCTAAAGATAAACCTAACTCCCTTCCTTGAATATTTTTAGTGTTGTATAACCTATCTATGGACTCCAGAGTTCCATCCCTATTTGTTTCTAGCCAGCCTCTTAAACTTTTAATATCTTCTAAAGGTATGCCATATATTGAAACAACTGTGTCAAAATCATAAGGTTTAGGATTCAGCCTTTGCTCTAACGAAAACGCATCCCCTTCCAACCTTCTTTTTAATTCTGCCTGAATTAATTCATCCTTATTTTTAGGTTTTTGAAGGCGAGGAATAGATCCTGCAAGTTCATGTATCCTTGAAAGAATTCTTGATTCCACCACTGGAAGCATAACATCATATTTATTTCCAAACTTTCCGAGCCTATCAAACTCATCGAGTATAGCTTCGCTTTCCTTTAAAATAACTTCATTCATTGTTGTTCCTATCTAGTAGCTAAAACCTATATATTACAGTATATAAGTCTTTCCTAACAACCCCTAAAGTGCCTTAAACTTCAGATTACAAGATCTTAAACTTCTTCAGAATTCTTTTCTTCAGAATCCTATAACTTTTCTGGGTCCTTTTACTTGAAAGAACCTCTTTTCTAGAAACTATCTTAAATTTAACAAATTTCACATTTTTTGGAAATTGATCCTTTGTAAAATCTATTTCTTTTCCATTATCCAATCTATTCCAATAGTGATCCCATTTAGGATTTCCTTTAACATGGGAATAAAGAATATCTCCTCCAAAATAATCATTAACAACTAATGAAACAACCCTACAATGTCCAACAGAATCTGACAGAGATTTATCATCCCAGAGAAACTTATAATGGCAGGTTTCCCTACAATAAGACTTCTTAATTGCTTTTTCCAATTGTTTTAATGAAATTGACATAAATTAAATAAGCTAAACTTACTTATTAAATTGAACGTTTCTTAAACTTGGAAATATGTTCTTCAATCTGTTTCCTTAAATTAGGGTATACATATTTTTTCTGAAATTCATACCAAGAACTGTCTGAGAGTTCTTGAGCTTCTTTAGAATACGCCTTAGGATTATCCTGAACCTCTAATTGAATTAACTCTTTACCATTAAATTCAAAACGATCCAAAAATTTATCCTTAATATGTTCACGAACAGCCACAATAATATCTGCCCAATCAACTTTCTCCTGTGTTAATGGGTTAGCTCCATCAACCTTAACTCCCCCATAATCAGTAGAATATCCTTTTTCTTTCAAATATTCAGCTAAATACCTACTTCTATTCTGTCCTTGTGTACAAACAAATAAAATATTCATAACAATATAAATTCAATCAACAATATAAAATTATCTACTCTTCTTCAGAATTAACTTCATCACTTTCAACAACAACTTCTTCCGAAGTTTCTTCAGGAACTTCAGTCACAACTTCATTTGGAGTTTCTTCAGGAACTTCTGTTACAGCCTCTTGAGGGGTTTCATCCACAGTAGGAGCTTCTTCAACTTCCTCTTCATCAGATCTAACCTTAGCAACACTAACAACTTTATCCCCTTCTAATAACTTCATAACTCTAACGCCCTGAGTATTCCTACCAATACAACTAACATCCTTAGCATTCATTCTAATAACAACACCCTTTTGGCTAATTAATATCAATTCATCAGTATCTAAAACTACAGAAGAACCAATTACCTTACCATTTCTAGGACTAGTAATAATATTTCTAACACCCTTTCCACCACGTTTAATCAATCTATAATTATCTAATAAAGTTCTCTTACCATAACCATTCTCAGTGATTGTAAATAATGCGGGTCCATCCTTGCATCCACACATCCCCACAACATAATCATCCGTTCCAAGTCTAACTCCCCTAACTCCACCAGCACTTCTACCCATAACACGTACATCAGATTCATTAAACTTAACAGCATTTCCACCACGAGTTGCAATAACAAACTCATCATTAGCTTCACAAAGTCTAACACTCACAACATCATCATCCTCTTTCAAACCAATTGCAATAATTCCACCTTTTCTAGGTCTTGAAAAGTCCTTCAAACTAGTTTTCTTAACAACTCCATTCTTAGTACACATCAAAACAGAACCATCTCCAAATTCATCAACAGGTAAAACTGCATTTATCATTTCACCTTGATCCAGTTTCAATAAATTAACAATCGCCTTGCCCTTAGAATATCTACTTCCAATAGGCAATTGATATGCCTTCAACCAATAAACCTTACCCTTATTGCTAAAGAATAATAAATAGTTCAAATTAGAAGTTACAAATATATCATTTACAAAGTCTTCATCCTTCAAACCAGTCCCCTTAACACCCTTTCCACCTCTCTTCTGTACTTTATACACCTCTAGAGGCATTTGTTTGATGTATCCTGAATTAGTTACATTAACAACAACTTGATCTTTCTTAATCAAATCTTCAATAATAACATCTCCTTCTTCCTCACCAATCTGGCTTTTCCTTTCATCAGAATACTTATTCTTCAAAGTTTCCAACTCATCAACAATTATGTTTTCAACTCTTTCTTCAGAAGCCAGTATATCCTTTAACTCTTCAATTAATTTTAACAATTCTTCACGTTCTTTCATTAATTTCTCTGTTTCCAAAGAAGTTAACTTCTGAAGCTTCATATCTAAAATTGCAACTGCCTGTTTCTCACTTAAATCATAACCTTCTATTAATCCCAGTTTAGCAATTTCAGCATTATCTGCTTTCTTTATCATCTGAACAATTGGATCAATATTTTCTAAAGCAATTTTCAAACCTTCCAAAATATGTGCCCTATCTTCAGATTTTTTCAAATCAAATTGTGTTCTTCTAACAACAACTTCCTTTCTATGTACAACAAAATACTTAATCATATCTTTAAGGTTCATAACCTTGGGCTTACCTTCATGTAATGCCAATAAATTCATACCAAAGGTATTCTTCAATGCAGTATGTTTAAACAATAAATTCAAAACTAAATTCTCATCAGAGTTTTTCTTCAACTCAATAACTATCCTCATTCCAGTCCTATCACTTTCATCACGTAAATCAGAAATATCTGAAATAGTCCCATTCTTCACTAAGCCTGCAATATTCTCCAATAAATTTGACTTATTTACCATGTATGGAATCTCATGAACAATAATTTTTCTATCTTCAAAAGAAGTTTTAGCCTTAATTACAACCTTTCCTTTTCCAGACCTGTAAGCCATTTTAGCGCCAGAATTACCACAAAGAATTCCACCAGTGGGAAAATCAGGAGCCTTAATGTAATTAGTTAATTCCTCAAAAGTAATTTGATTATTTTTAATATATGCAATAACTCCTCCAACAACTTCTCCCAAATTATGTGGTGGAATATTAGTAGCCATCCCAACAGCAATCCCAGTACTTCCATTCAACAATAAATTAGGTAACGCACTTGGCAAAACAATTGGTTCTTTCAATGACTCATCAAAGTTAGGTCTAAAATCAACAGTGTCCTTTTCAATATCTCTTAACAACTCATCAGATATTTTTTTTAATCTCGCTTCAGTATACCTCATTGCTGCGGCACGATCACCATCGATACTTCCAAAGTTTCCTTGTCCGTCAATCAAAGGATATCTCAAACTAAACTCTTGAGCCATACGTACTAAAGAATCATACACAGCAGTATCTCCATGGGGATGATACTTACCTAAGACGTCTCCAACAATTCTTGCACATTTCTTAAAAGGCTTATTGTGGAACCAACCCATTTTATTCATTGAATATAAAATTCTTCTATGTACAGGTTTTAATCCATCCCTAACATCAGGTAAAGCTCTAGAAGTTATAACTGACATAGCATAGTCAACATAACTTTCCTTCATCTCTTGTTCAATTAACCTTGGCTCTACCTTATCCGTCATGCTGTCAACCTTCCACTACCCAAAATTGGTTTTAATCTACCACCTGGCACGTATTGAAAATCAATCACAGTTCTGCCATCCTCTTCGACCAAACCCAATGGTCGCAAACGACCAATACTCCTTCCAAGTTCTACCAAATGGATTCCTTCTGCAAATCTATCAACATCTTTAACATCCGAAGGCAAACTAACACTCAATAAAAAATCAGATTCTGATGGATCTCCTCTCATTGCAAGACCTCTAACTATTTCTTTAAGTCGAAATTTTAATGTATTCCTCTCACTAAACTCATACCTTCTACTACTCCAATTTAAAACGCCTTCATAAAGATCCATTCTAAATATCTAAATTCCTCACTAAGTTTGCATTTTCTAAAATAAAGTTTCTTCTAGGTAAAACTTCTTCGCCCATTAACACACTAAACATTTCATCTGCTTGGGCAGCATCACTAATTGTAACTTGTTGTAATAATCTTGTACTGGGGTCCATAGTAGTATCCCATAATTGATCAGGATTCATTTCTCCAAGACCTTTATACCTTTGAAGAGTATACCCTTCTTTTCCAATCTCTTCAAATAAGTTAGATAATTCTTCTTCATTATACACATAATGGATTTTTTTATTTTTAGTAACTTTATACAACGGTGGCATTGCAATATACAAGTAACCATTCTCAACTAAAGGCCTCATATACCTATAGAAAAATGTCAACAACAAACAATTAATATGTGCACCATCAACATCTGCGTCAGTCATTAAAATTATTTTATGATATCTTAATTTTTCAATATTTAATTCTTCTCCAATACCTGCACCTAGAGCAGTAATCATTGCAGAAATTTCATTATTGGCAAAGATTTTATCCAATCTAGCTTTTTCAACATTAATTATCTTACCCCTCAAAGGTAAAATTGCTTGGGTTTCCCTACTCCTTCCTTGTTTAGCACTTCCGCCAGCTGAATCTCCTTCAACAATATAAACTTCAGATAAAGCAGGATCTTTTGATTGACAATCTGCCAACTTTCCAGGTAAACTAGCTGAATCTAAAGCACTCTTTCTTCTAGTCAAATCTCTAGCCTTTCTTGCAGCTTCTCTTGCTTTAGCAGCACCAACACATTTACCAATTATTCTCTTAGCGACAGAAGGATTCTCACCCAAGAAATTAACAAATGCCTCGTAAAAAGAAGTGTCCACATATCCTTTAACTTCAGAATTACCCAGTTTAGTTTTAGTCTGTCCTTCGAATTGAGGTTCTGGAACCTTCACAGAAATAATTGCAGTTAGTCCTTCACGAACATCTCCACCACCTAAACGTGTATCTGCAACTTTATTTTTGATTATATAATCATTAATTGCTCTAGTCAAGGCAGTTGCAAAACCACTATAGTGAGTACCCCCTTCAACAGTATTAATATTATTTACAAAGGAATGAATATTCTCTTGATAACCTTCATTATATTGTAAAGAAACTTCAACACCAACACCATCATGTTGCTTAGAAACAAACACCGGCTCTTCATGAATCGGGCTTTTATTTTTATTCAAATGTTTTACAAATTGGGCAATGCCGCCTTCATATTGAAATGTTTTTTCTTTACCATCACGTTCATCGCTCAAAATAATTTTTAGATTTTTATTCAAAAAAGCTAATTCTCTTAATCTAGAAGTTAAAGTTTCAAAATTAAATTCAACTATATTAAAGATTTCATCATCAGGTAAAAACGTAACAGCAGTTCCAGTTTCTGTAGATTCACCTATAACAGAAACCTCACATTGAGAAATACCTTTAGAATATTTTTGATGGTAAATTTTCCCACCACGTTTAACTTTAACATCCAATTGTTTAGACAAGGCATTAACAACACTAACACCCACACCGTGTAATCCCCCACTAACCTTGTAAGTTTTTTTATCAAACTTTCCACCAGCATGTAAGACCGTCATTACCAATTCCAATGCACTTTTTCCTTCCTCAGCATGCATCTCAACAGGAATTCCTCTCCCATCATCAGATACTGTTACACTACCATTCTTGTTGATATTCACAGCAATATACGTACAGTTCCCAGTCAAAGCCTCATCAATACTATTGTCCACAACCTCATAAACTAAATGATGCAGACCTCTAGAACTAACATCTCCAATATACATCGCAGGCCTTTTTCTAACAGCTTCAAGACCCTTCAAAACAGTAATATTTTGAGCCCCATAATCGCTATTTTCCACCTTCTCAGACCCATTTACATCCTCTCTCTGAGCATCACTCTGATTAACAGTATTATTAACTACTTCAGCAGTCTCAGGCGTCCTAGATGTGTTTTCAGCTTCTTCCATTAAAATGGCTCCATATAAAGAATAAATTGTCTTTGTAGCAAATATCCTTCTTAAACAAAGTACTTTAACTTATAAAAACCTTTCGACCTCTAATTCGCCAATATAATTGCAGTACAGCCCCTGTAAAGGCCATTTTTCAACCAAGAAGTGATACTTTTTTACATATCTAAAAAACAAGCATTTATATATAATATTATCCCAGTAATATTCTATGAAAAAAAGCAATATTGTCACTTTCACTGTACCTTCAGAAATCAAATTAATACTTGAAGCAGCTCAACAAATAGGATACTATGACAGCCTATCGGAGTTCTTAAGGGATTCAATTAGATTCACATTAGAAAATAAAAAACACTTAAGAATAGCAATAGCCTACGAACTTTACAGTCAAAAAAAAATAAGCTTGGGCAAGGCTGCACAAATACTTCAAACAAGTCTTCCTGAAGCAAAAGAAATACTTGAAAACTGGTGAGATACTTGAAAACAAAAAAAATAATATCCCAAAACAAATTAACAGAGATTGCACATGCACAAGGTGGACTATATGTATTCAAAACAGATGCAAGAAACCAATTTCACCCATTCGAATTACTAAATTTCACAAGTAACCCAAAACTAATTGTTCCACTAAGACGAACTTCAAGAGTTACGGAAAAACTTCTAGACCAACATGGATTCAATATTGCTGGCGCACACTATGTAGATATATTGTCAAAACACATTAACTCGGGATTAGAACATAAAAGAACAACATACTTACATAAAATAACCTTAAATGATATTCATGAGGCCATTGTTGACAAGGTAACAGAACTTGGTCCTGGCCCAAAAACACTATTCATTGAAGACCTACATAGTTTAATCCCCCACCACGGAGAATTAAAAACAAGAAGGTTTATTGACCATTTAACAAAAGACATGGCAGAACATAGAACTAAAATGGTAGTTCTTACAAACCACTCTAGATTGCCTAAAGAAGTATCTAAGTTTCTATTATCAAATTCTCAAGAAATGCTAGAAATCCCTAATTAATTTCTTCTTCTGGGTATAAATTTTCTTCTTTTAATTTCAGGACGAGGTTCGTTCTCTCCCATGAAATCATCTAAAGTATAAGTTGTCTCAGGTAATTCTGGGAATTTAGTTTTCATATATTCCCTTGCAAGTATCCAGAATACTAAACCTAAACTTTTTCTTCCCTTGTTATTACAAGGTAAAACTAAATCAACATATGTGCTATCATTATTGGTATCGCATAGTGCAACAGTAACTGCTCCAACTTTAGCTGCATCTCTTAATGCATCTTTGTCGGGCCAAGGATCTGCAACAATAATTAGTTTAGCCTCATGAAAATCTTCTAAATTAGGATTAGTTAAAATTCCAGGATGATATCTTCCAGCATAAGCTTTTATTCCTGTAACTTTTGCGAATAGTTTAATTGCTCTCCAACCATTTTCTCTCTTTCCAACAACAACAATGTCTTCAGGAGCATATTTAGTAATAAAATCAGCAACAACTCTTATTCTTTCATCGATAGCTTGAACATTCAAAACAGTTAGTCCATCAGTCCTAACCTTGTAAATAAATTTCTCCATGAACTTAGTTCTAAACTTAGTTCCAATATGTAATCCAGCTTTCAAATAATTATCTAAAGGTACCATCAAATTAGAATCATCATTTTTTGGTTTCTCTTCCTTTACCTTTTCAGAAACTTCTTTAACCTCTGCAGGCTTCTCTTCAACCTTGGATTCTTCTTTTACTTCAACCTTTTTTACTGCTTTCTTAACTACTTTTGTAACTTTCTTAGTAGTAGTCTTCTTCACAGCTTCTTCCACAGGAGCCTCTACTTTTTTAGCAGTTTTTTCGGTAACCATTGCATGATTAGTCCGAATTCCATTTATAAAGTTAACTGTCCTAGGAAGGCATTACAGAGTCTTAGAAAGTAAAATAAAATAGAAATCTAATAGGTTGTAATTAAAAAAAAGAAAGAAAAAGGAAAAACTAGAAGTTCTTCCTTATTCCCTTTATTATGTTTTCAGACTCTTTTCTCAATCCTAGACCGAGACCTATTCCTAGAGCCAGTGCAATACCGATTGCTAAAGCACCTACAATTAGTAGGAACGTATGCTCAAGTATTCCGACATCGACACCTATTTGCTTCAGAGACATCAATAGAATCATGAAGATTATAACTGCCTTCAATATACCTGCGCTTGCCTTAACACCCTTTTGTTTTGAGTGTTCCCATGTCTTGTAGTAGATGTAATTTGCTGCTGCAATTCCGAACAACAATATAACAACTGCCACGATTACATTTGGCAACCAACCGACAAATTGTCCTAGCAACATACTTAATGTACCCAAATTAATGAGTGCCACTGCTTGTTGTAAGAACAAGATTATTATATACCACTTGAAGATTTCACCCGCCACCGCTGGAACATGTGTATGTCCAATCGTCTTGGTTAGCCTGGCTTTGCGAACATATTCGTCAACCTTGAGCTTCTCAAGCACAACCTTCAGTGCATGGCCTAATATAACTGCTACAAATCCTCCAACAATTAAAACAATCACTGCTGCAACGATTCCTGGAAGTTGTCCAACCAATGAATACCAAATTGCGCTGAGTGGATTAATTATTGATGTTGTAGTTTCACCTAAAAAACCAGCCACTATTATTCACCTCCGTTTTCCCTAATAGTTAGGAACATTATGACTATGTTGATATAGTTTCGCTTTAAAAAAATTTATAACCATTCAATAGTGTATACAAAACAGTAAAATTAAGTTTTAGAGCGTATAGTTTATACAAAATAAGGAAATAGACTTTCACTATTTTTAACTATTAAAAAAATAAACTAAGCCTTTGTTGGTAAAGGCCGTTTAATAGAAATGGGTAATAATTCCCCTTCGAATTCTCGCTTAGCTATTTCAATTGGACTAAATCTAATTTCTTCCAATTTTTTCTTATTTACTTTAAGAAACATAGGAGCCCCCATTGCAATTTGCAATGCTCTTGCTCCAATTATTCTTGCTTTTTCGTACTTTGTAACTTTCATAATGCTTTCCTCAATATCTTAACATTATCAGAAGCAATACCAACCATTTTGTTGATGTCTTCAGTTGACAACGCTCCCTTGCCACCCTTTTGCATTGCACAGATTGTTCCATCCTTTAAAAATGCAACGGTTAGCCTAGAGTCAAGATACTCTTCTTCTTCAACAGTTGGATCAATAAGGAAATCCTCATTAATCTTAATGACTGTTACTTCTATCGGATCATCGGTCAAAGGCATTCCAACTTTAGTCTTCTTCTTGTAATCTACCTTTTGTGTTGACTTATCCAACTCTGGGAATTTAGCATCTTTCAAAGCAGCCAAAGCAGCTAATGAACAAGCATCTCTTAGATTTCCTGCATCGTTTATTGGATACATATCAATAAAGACTTGCCATACCATTTCGCCTTTTTTTACACATAATTTTTTGAAATCAAGTGCGCCACTTTCTCTGATACCTCTATCAACAACTCTTGAAATTTCAATAGATTCAATTGATGGAGGTCCCATCTCAAATCTATCTCCTGCAATTGGAGACAACTCAGTACCAACCATAATTGATCCTGCATCTTGTTGATCAGGATATGGTACACCAATACCTAACTTAACTCCAGCTACAACTTCAGTTTCACCAATTCTAACTCTTGCAGATCCTTCTGCACTTTTTGGTGAAATTCCGTATTCAACAGAAACATCTTTTCTATATTCTAAAAGTTTCCTTCCGTCTTGCCTTGTTCCTTTTTCCAACAAGGAATGTATATGTTCTTTAATTACCTTTGCCATCTTTCTCATGCCTCGCTATTATTGCTTCCCTTTGAACTTCACCAATTTTCTTACAAACAGGTTTTACAAGCTCTAATGCTTTTGCCAATTCCTCTTTCTTTATTCTGCCATCTAATTGTAAAAGTGTTACTTTTTCTTCATTAGGCATCATTGCAATCGGAATGTCAACACCGTTCTCATCTGAATCCTCTTCGTAATTCAAATCAACAACGATTTCTCCATTTGCTTTTCCAACAGCAATTGCAGAAACAATATCTTGCATTCTAAATCCAGCGTCAGCCAAAGCCATTGAAGCTGCAGTTATCGCAGCACATCTTGTACCTGCATCAGTTTGTATTAAATTAATAAAAACATCAACTGCACATCCAGGATATGCACTCAAATCAATTGCAGGTGTCAAAGCACTTTCCATTACTAAATTAATTTCCTTGCTTCGCCTACTTGGTCCAGGTCTAACTCTGTCCCCTGCTCCAGAAAAAGAAATCATGTTGTAAAAACATCTTAATTTCCCCTTTTCAGGATCCTGTAAAAATTTAGGGTGAAGCTTTCTTGGTCCCCTTACTGCTGCAACAGCAATAGTGTTTCCAATTTTGAACATTGCGCTCCCTTTTGCACTGGGAACAACGCCAACTTTTGCTTCCATTGGTCTTGCTTCGCCAACAGCTCTTCCGTCATTTCTTTTCTTGCTCATTTTTTACTACCTCGCTTAGCAGTTTTCTTAACTTTCCTTCCAACTGCTCTTCTCTTCGGAGCCTCTTCTTCATCATCGGACTCCTTAACTTTCTTAGGTTTCTCTTTCTTTGGCTTCTCTTTTTGTGGTTTTTCTTCACTATCGTGTACAACCACATTCTTCATTGCTTTATCCAATAAACCAGAAACGCGATCAGTTAAGCCTTGTAAATGTCCTTTTTCATTAATGAAATTAATTGCATCGATTGCAACCAACTCATGCTCAGGTGCACCTTGAACCCAAACAAGTCCATTTTGACCAACTATAATTCTACAGCCAGTTTTATCTTTCAATAAGGAAATCATACTTCCTTGTTTACCAATAACTCTTGGAACTTTAGCAGAATTTATTTCAACAATTCTTCCGCCACTAATTTTCCTAAGTCCTGGACCTTTCATTGATAACA
>JABIKK010000013.1 GCA_018655015.1 Candidatus Woesearchaeota archaeon
AAGAAAAGGACAAGCAGCAATGGAGTTCCTGATGACATACGGATGGGCTTTATTGGTAGTACTTGTAGCGATTGGAGCATTAGCTTTCTTTGGAGTTCTAAACCCTGGACAGTTCTTGCCTTCATCATGTACAATAACACCTGGAATAGCATGTACTGATTTTAAAGTAACTGCAGAAACAGAAGCAGGAACTGCCGATGGAACAATAATCGTTAATCTACAAAATGGTATGGGTGAAGGCCTTACTGGAGTTTTAGTAAAGTGGGGAGCCGAATGTTATTCTGATCCAGTCGTAGACTTTCCCGATGGAGCATCACTACAATTTACACTTGAGGATCAGTCAGGTATTGTTGGAAGCCCTGGATGTGAAACAGGAGCCGTAGGAAGTAAGATAAAAGCAGATTTAACTGTGACATATATTTCAGCTGCAGAACTTACACACAACCCAGTAGGTCAACTAGTAACACAAGTTGAATAATTATAGATTAAGGGGAAACCCTTTTTCTTTCTTTTTTTTTAAAACAATATAACTAAAGCACCCTAAAGTTTTTATACCTTCTAAAGAGAATTCAAACCATGAATAGAAAGCCAATTGCCTGTCCAAAATACTATCCAAACACTTTTGAAAAATTAGACAGATCTATAAGAGAATCGTTCAAACATAAAAAAGGGCCGGGCACATTACAAGCCCAAAGAAGGAATGTAAAAAACGATTTATTTCTAGTCCCTTCAGAAACAATGGAAAAAGCAGGCCCTTGCACGGCTTGGGGATACATGGAAATTGCAGAAGCAAAGTTTCCAAAGACATATTTGATCCTTGGAACAAACCACCATTCAGAAACAAAATATTCAACATACTTATTCGCAAATTGGGAAACCCCTTTAGGAATAGTAAAAATAAATGAAGATCTTGGAAAAACACTCCAAGACCAATTGCCTCAATTAGTCAATGAACACACTGCACATGAAAATGAACATTCGGTAGAAATTCAACTACCTTGGTTACAGTTTTCAGCTAGAGATAAACTACAAGATCTCTCATTCATACCATTAACAATCAACACAAAAGATATCAAAGAGATAAAAAAACTAGCAGAAGTTCTAAACAAATTCACAGAAGAAAATAACATACCAGTAATAGCATCCTACAACGTTGAAGACACAGCCACAATTAAATACATAGAATCTGGTAATTCAGAAGCACTTCTAAACTATAAACAAAGAAGAAGAAAAGACATAAAGGAACTAGCACCCTTACTGACTCTAATAGAAATTGCTAATCTAAGAGATAAAAAAGGAGAAGTTATAAACTTTCAAACATCAGTTTCAGAAGAAAATAAGAGAGAACATTATGCATGCATAAATTTCAAATGATTCTAAGAAACAAAAAGAGAAATTTCAAAACAAAGTCAAGAATATGTTACACCCCACAATCCCAAGCAAAAGGATTAATGTTCTCAAAGAAACTAGAACAAAATAAATCAATCTTAATAAAATTCTCAAAAGAAAAAAACATTCCAATACATATGTTCTTCGTATTTTTTCCAATCGATGCAGTATGGATTAACAAAGACTACAAGATAGTTCATATTGAAAGAAACATTAAACCATTCAGACCATTAATTAATCCAAACAAACCTTCAATAGCAGTTCTTGAAACACAAAAAAATGCAACTAAGAACTTAAAAATTGGAGATAAGCTAACCAATAATTTATAAATAACCTTACATCCTTTAAAAACATGGGCATTTTCGAGCTAAAGGGTGTGACAAAGAGTTTCAAAGACAATCTAGTTCTTGAAAATCTCAGTTTAGACATTCCACAAGGAAGCATCTTTGGAATATTAGGAATTAATGGATCGGGGAAAACAACAATTCTAAGACTTTTGGTAGGATATTACAAACCATCAAAAGGAGAAATACTATACCTCAATAAAAAGTTAAAAAAAATAAATACTAAGCTCAGATCCGAAATAGGATTCACGACACAAGACAGCGCATTCTATCCAAAACTAACTGTAGAAGAAAACATAAGATACTTCGGAGCATTATATGGGCTCCCAAGAAAAACAATAGACAGTAACCTGGACAGAATTCTAAAATTAGTTGAGTTAGATCATGTGAGGAATAGAATCTCAGAACAACTATCTGGCGGAATGCAGAGAAGATTAGATATGGCCTGCTCATTAATCCATGTACCCAAGGTAGTAATCCTAGACGAACCAACTGAAGATCTAGACCCATTATTAAGAAAAGACATCCTTCACTTAATCAAAAAAATTGCAGATATAGGAACAACTGTCATAATTACATCCCATAGATTAGAAGACATTGAAATTATATGCGACAAGGTTGCAATTTTACACAATAAAACAATCATAAGGTGTGGAACACTGGACGAACTAAAAGATGAATATAGTTCCTCAGAAGAAATACATGTTCAAACCAAAAACCAAGACTATGGAACAATTATAAAAAATATAAGCCAATATGACACCTATTATATTGATAACAGTAGATTGGTAATTAGAGCTAAAAATGCAGAAAGAATACTTCATGAAATACTCCATATAATAGAAAACACAAAAGACAAATTGCTTTACGTAGATGTACAAAAACCAACTTTAGAAGAAGTATTCCAATCGCTAACAAAAGATGTAGGAGCACAAAAGGATTTCCTTAGAAGAACATGAAAAGATTATTTACTTTAGTAAAAAAGAATTTTAGATTAGTAATCCGTTCAAAGGCTTCGGCCCTAATGGTTATTCTAGGCCCATTACTATTAATTATTCTAGTTGGAGCAGCATTTAATACCGCAAATATTTACGGAATCCGTGTTGGAGTTTATTCAGAAGAATATAGTCCTTTAGCAGAAGCAGTAATACACGAACTAAACAAAGGAGATTACGCAACACAGAAAGTAGATACGGAACAGGCCTGTATAGAAGGAGTAAAAAATAGTATTTTCCATGTATGCGCGGTCTTCCCAAGAGAATTAAAAGTTGATTTAGGTGGAAATATAGTATTCTATGTAGATAACACCAAAACTAACATAGTTTATCTAATCAGTGAAACAATTTCATCCCACATTGGCAAAAAATCCCAAGACTTGTCATTCCAACTAACAAAAGGGATAGTTGACACACTAGAAGATATCAGTGAAGAAATAGATGATAGAGAATTCTTACTAGGCGAAATAACATCCCTAAACGAAGAAGAAACAATTCTTCTTGGAACAATAACAAATGATCTTTCAAGCATGACTTTGAACTATGAAAAAACAGATATCCCTTTAGGATCCCTACGATCCGAACTAGCAAAAATAAACTCATCCTCGGCAGGTACAGCATTTAACGCAGTTGAAAATAAAATAGAAATCATATTAGAGGATACATCAAAAGCAGACTCAAAAAAAGAAAAATCATTAGAAAAAGTACAGACTCTGTCTCAGAATACGGAAAGCAGTAGATTCTCCATCCTTCAAATACAAAAGACATTCAATTCCATAAAAGAAGATATTTCAAGCATACAGGAAACGGGAGTAAATAAAATAGTAAACCCAATAACCTCAGACATTAAGCCAATAACAACGCAAAAAACGCACATCAACTTCATTTTCCCAACATTACTAATAATGATTATTATGTTTGTATCGATGTTACTAACATCAACATTAGAAATAAGAGAGAAAACTTCCAAAGTTTACTTCAAAAACTTCATTACACCAACCTCATCGACATTATTCACATTAAGTAATTACATAACTAACCTAATCATCATAGGGATACAGACAACAATTCTATTGGGTGCTGCCGCTTACTTCTTCTATGATGGGATCCTAGCATCAATACCACTTTTAATCCCTGCAATATTCTTAATTACCTCATTCTTCCTCTTCCTGGGAATATTCTTGGGCAGTCTATTCAGAACTGAAGAAACTAACACAATCACTAACATTTCATTAGGATTCATCATGATATTCTTCTCGTCTGCAATACTTCCAATAGAAACTCTACCAGCAGTAATCAAAGGAATTGCATCATTTAATCCATTCTACATTAGCGAAACATTATTAAACAAAATAATTCTATTTCAAACTCCACTAAAGAATGTACTTGATCATTTCTTGATACTTTCTGGATACCTTGTCGGTATAATTATAATAACATTAGTAAGTAAAAAAATAACAAAAAGGAGATAGTAACTTGAAAAACACTGAAATTTGCACAGTAGGAGGCTACAACGAAGTAGGTAGAAATATGACTGCAATTAATGTTGCAGGTGAAACAGTAGTCTGCGATATAGGATTCAACGTACAGAAGGTTGTTGAATATCAAGAAGAAACACCTACTCAAGAAGCACATACTAAAGAAATTCTAACAAGAATAGATGCAATACCAAACCACAATAAAATAAAATCATGGATTCCAAACACAAAAGCAATATTTGCAACACACTGCCATTTAGATCACATTGGTGGAATCCAATATGTTGCTCCAGACTTCAAAGCACCAATAGTTGCAACGCCTTTCACATTACAAGTTATTAAAAATCAAGCAAGGGACGATTCATTAAAACTACCAAACCCATATATCCCTGTTAAAATAAATAGTTTTTACAAAGCTTCAAAAAACATTAAGGTTGAGTTTTTAGAAATTCCACATTCTACACCAGAAACTTCCGCACTAGCAATACATACTAAAAAAGGAGTTTACATTTATGCAACAGATTGGAAATTTGATAATACACCTGTAATAGGAAACAAACCCAACTACAAGAGATTAAAAGAGCTAGGGAAAAAAGGAGTAAAAGCCTTAATTATGGACTCATTATATTCAAAAGATAATATTAAAACACCCTCCGAAAAAATTGCAAAAGAACTTCTAAAAGATGTCTTACTCGGAACAGAAAATTCAGAGTCAGCAATAATCACAACCTGTTTTGCATCACATGTTGCAAGATTAAAAAGCATAATTGAATTTGGAAAAAGAATAAACAGAAAAGTTGTAATCTTAGGAAGAAGTTTTGGTAAGTATATTGACGCAGCAGAAGCTGCAAGAGTAACTAAGCTCTCAGATAAAGCAGAGATTGTATCTTACAGAAAAGCAATAGATAGAAAGTTAGCAGAAATAGGTAAGAGGGGAGCTGAAAAATATATCATAGTATGTACCGGCGGACAAGGAGAAACAAACTCGGTCATGGCAAGAATGGTAAGAGGAGAAACAAAATTCAAATTCTACTCAGAAGACCATGTAATATTCTCAAATAAACTAATCCCTGTTGAGCCAAACTTAACAAACAGAGAAGTAATGGAAAATAGTCTAAAAGAACAGGGTGTTAGAATATTTAGAGACGTCCACGTTTCAGGACACCCAGCAAAAGAAGACCTAAGAGAGATGATTAAGCTAACAAATCCAGAAAATATAATTCCTTGTCATGGTTTTGATAAACTTCTACAACCGGCATGTGGACTAGCAGAAGAAATGGGTTACAAGCTAAACAGAGATATTCACTTAATGAGAAATGGTGAAAAAATAATCGTAGATTAATTCTTTTTAAAGAACAGCACCTCTACTAAACAAATCTATATAAAATAAGTTCTCTAAATCTAAGAAGCACCCCAATTTTATCATTAGGAGCCAATCTAAATGGATAATCAATCAGAAAATTTCAAATTTGCACACATAGCAGATTGTCATATCGGTGGTTGGAAAGAAGAGGAGCTAAAAAAACTTTCAATAGAAAGTTTCAAAGAAACAACAACAAAAATAATAGAATCTAAAGTTGACTTCTTAATCATTGCAGGAGATTTATTCAACACATCCATACCTTCTATTGATGCAATCAAAGAAGTTGCTCTCTGTATGAAAAAAATAAAAGATAATAACATAAAAATCTACATAATTCCCGGAAGTCACGATTATTCTCCTTCTGGAAAAACAATGCTAGATGTTTTAGAAAATGCAGGATTATGCACCAATGTTTTCAAATATAATGAAGAAACAAAAAGATTAGAAATTACATATCATCAACTATCTTCTGGGAAAAGAATAGCAATAACTGGTATTTGTGGTCTAGCAGGAGGATTAGAAAAACTAAAATATGAAACTCTGTCAAATAAATCTGAAATAGAAAACCTACAAGATTACAAAATATTTCTCTTCCACACATTACTAAATGAATTAAAACCGACAACAAAAGATTGGGAAAAGGTTCCTTCAGAACCCCTTTCATTATTACCAAAAAACTTCAACTATTACCCTGGTGGACACCCCCATTTTATACAACAAAAAAGTACTCCGGAACACCCACTAATAGCTTATCCTGGGCCCCTATTCCCTAATAACTTCAAGGAACTTGAAGAACTAAAACAAGGAGGATTTTACATTGTTGATGTAAATCAAGATAACACAAACTTAACACATCACCCAATCAAACTAAAGGAAACCATCTCTTTGAAGATAGATGCAGAAAATAAAACCCCTGAAGAGTTAAACCTAGAATTAAGGGAAAAACTATCCCACCTTAATATCGTTAATGCAATCTTAACAATCAGAATTGCCGGAACACTGAAATCTGGTAAACCTTCAGAAATTGAATTTAAAGAAATAATCAAAGAAAACAATGAAGCATACATAATTCTAAAAAATACTTCAAAACTAAAAACGAAAGAATTTTCAGAAATTGAAATAAAAACTGGCAGTATTGAAGAAGTTGAGGACTCAATAATAAAAGATCATATTGGTCAAATTGAACTTCCAGATTTACAATTAAATGAGAATCAAGAGCTTCTCACAAATCAGTTAATGACAACCTTAAACAAAGAAAAAATTGAAGGAGAAAAAAATATTGACTTTGAAACAAGAATCATTAAGGACGCAATAGAAATTTTCAATCTAGGAGAAATTTTCAATGTTAATTAAAAAAATAAAATTAAATAACATAAGGTCCTACAAAGATCAAGAAGTAATATTCCCAGAAGGATCAATTCTTCTATCTGGGAATATAGGATCTGGAAAAAGCACAATTCTCCTAGCAATGGATTTCGCACTATTTGGAATTAGTAGAGACCTTCCAGGAACAGCTCTCCTAAGAAACGGGGAAAAAGAAGGCTCAGTAGAACTTGAATTTGAAGTAAATGATCAAAACTTTTCAATAAAACGTGGATTAAAGAGGGGTCCAACCTCAGTAACCCAAGATACAGGGCATCTAATCATTAATGGGGAACTAACCGAGATGACTGCAATGGAGTTAAAACAGAAGATAATTGAAACCCTAAATTACCCTCAGGAACTTCTCACAAAATCAAAGTCAATGATCTACCATTACACCGTTTATTCTCCTCAAGAAAAAATGAAAGAAATCCTTCTAAATAAAAAAGAAGACCGTCTTGGAATCTTAAGGAAAGTTTTTGGAATAGATAAGTACCAAAGAGTTAGGAAAAACACAGAAATATTCATTACATCCCTTAAACAAAAAAGCAAGGAGATAGCTGTAAAGATCGCAGATTTGGAACAAAAATCAGAAGAGCTAGCAGAAAGAAAAGAAAGACAAAGTGAGATAACCATCAACATTGAAGGTCTTAATCCGCAAATAATAAAATTTGAAGAGTTAATCAAAGAAAAAAAGGTCTTAACAACTAGCTTAGAAGAACAATTAAAAGAAATCTTAAATTCAAAACACGAAGCAGAGAAAAAAAGAATTTCATTAGAACATAAAAAAACAGATATTAATCAAACAACATTAGAATTACAAAGAACAAATCAAGAAATAGAATTACTAGAAAAAGAATTAAGTGAACTCCCAATTTTTGACCCTTCACTACAAGAAAAACTAAACATAATAAAACAGGATTTAATAAAATATGAAGAACAAACAATACATTTAGAAAAAAAGAAATCAGAATTAGAAACGAAAAAAAGTTCACACCAAAAGCTCTCAGATGATATCAATCAGATGGACCACTGTCCTGTCTGTGATCAAAATGTAGATGAAAATCACAAACATTCAGTCTCAGCAAAGGAATCCAAAGAAATTGGAAGGTTAGACGAAGAACTAAGAGCGATAAAAAAGGGTCTAGTAGACAATCAAAGCTACCTAGAAGAAAAAACTAAAGAAAAAGCCAAAATAGAACAAGACATACAAAAACAAAGCATTGTTCACTTAAAACAAAAAGATTTTGAAAATAAAAAACTATCTCTCTCAAACTTTAGCCAAAAGGTACAAAACACCAAATTAGAAATATCAAAAATAAGTCAAGAAATTATAGAAATAGAAGAAAAAACTAAAGATAATCCTCACTTAGAAGAAAAGATAAAATCACAAAGAACAGAATTAGAAAATTTATCTCAAAATATGAAAGAACTAGAAATAAAGAAAGCATCTTTAACTTCTGAAAGAAATACAATATCTTCACTAATAATAAAAATAGAGGAAGAAATAAAATCAAAAATAACAGCTAAGGAAAACATAACAAAATTAATGCAATTAAAGGAATGGTTAGAAAAACAATTCACCAACATGACTTTGTTGATGGAAAAAAGTATTATGTTAAGGGTTCATTCCGAATTAGAAGGATTAATACAAAAATGGTTTGCTATGTTGGTTGATGCTGAAACTGTAAAGATTAGGATTGATGAAGAGTTTACACCAATCATCGAACAAAATGGACATGAAATAGAGTATATCCATCTTTCAGGTGGAGAAAAAACGGCAGCAGCATTATCCTACAGACTAGCACTTAACCAAGTAATAAACACATTGATGAGCACTATAAATACAAGAGACATTCTAATGCTAGATGAACCAACAGATGGATTCTCTCAAGAACAGCTAAGCAGAATGAGGAACATATTAGAAGATCTGAACACTAAACAGACTATAATAGTCTCCCATGATCCAATGGTTGAAAGCTTCGTAGATAGAGTAATAAGATTAGAAAAAACTGAACATTCAACTAAGATAACAGGGTAATTTCAGTAGTTTATAAATAACCTACCATATCCCTTAAAAACCTAGGAGAAGATTTATAAATTTTCCAACAAAGGACCTCTCTAGAAACAAGATGAAAAAGACAATAATAATCACAACATTAATTCTACTAATATTCACAAGTATGGTTCATGCAGAAAATGAGATCATAAGTGAATTAACAGATGTTTCAAAAGATGTAGAGGCTGGAGGAGCAGCAGAATACTTACTTAACATAACTAACCACAGAGATTCGAGAGATGTTTACAGAATAACCTACAACGAACTAGATTTATATCCTTTTTCAGAATTTGCAAGAAACTTGGTATTTGAACCATCCCAACTAAAGTTAGATGTTGGAGAAAGTGGTGTAATGAAGATTCTATTAAAAACTGTAGACACTTCCCCTCAAGACAAAGGCTATGAATTACCTCTAACTGTTTCATCGTTAACAAATCCAGAAATAGCTGAAGAATTTATTTTAAAAACATACATCGTATCTCCCGAAGATGTAATTCTTATTTTCCCAGAAATTCCAGATGAAATGGTTCCTGGAGAAGAATACAAAATAAAAATAAGATTCAAAAATCGTGGAAATATAGAACTTGACAACTATGAAATCTTAATCACAAGCGACCTTCCACAATTTCAAAAAAACTTCATAACCAACTTTGAACCAAAAGAAGAAATAATTGAAACTCTCACACTAAAAGCAGGAGAAAACCTAAAACCTGGAGACTACGTAGTAAACGTAAAGGTGTATGACAGCAGAAGTAAAACAAAGGGCTCCTACTCCTCGGCATTCACAATTACAAAAAATGAGAATATAGAAGAATTAAAAGACAAGGAAGGCAGATTTCTAAAAAAGACATATACTGTCACAAGGAACAATAAAGGAAATGTAAAAACAGATATGGAAATTATTGCAAATGTTAACTTCTTTTCAAGAATATTTTCCAAAGCAGATCCAGAGCCAATTGTAAGAAAGGGAGACTATGTATGGCAATTCACCCTTGAGCCAGGTGACGAGTTTGTTGCAGAATACACAACAAACTACAGACCAATTTTTTATGGATTAGTTTTAATCGCCCTAGCAACACTGGGAATGATGTACATGCTTGACAAATCAGTAATAATCAGAAAAAGAATGTATAAGATTAGAAGAACTCCAGAAGGATTATCTGAATTAAAAATATTAATACATCTAAAGAATGGAAATTCAAAGCCGATTAAGAATGTAACTATTTTGGATGTTCTTCCAAACACAATGGCGGCAACAGAAGAGTTCGGAACATTAAAACCTAGTAGAGTTCAGCAAGGAACAAGAGGAAGAAGATTTATCTGGGAGATTGGAGAGTTAGCCCCACAAGAAGAAAGAATATTATCTTACAAAATTACATCTAAAGTAAAGTTAATTGGGGAAACAAGATTACCTCCTGCAGTTGTTCAGTTTACATCTTCGAATGGAAAAATTATTTCAGAACATTCCGCAAGCATAGTTCTAGAACATGGCCCTAAGGCCCAACAAGACAAAAGTTTATAGAATTTACGTACCTCACTTACCGTTAACCCTACAATAATCCTTAAATGAATTCGTATTTCCCAGTATATGCTCAATATTAAACAAAAAGAGACTCTAAAAAGTTTAAGCAAACTAAAAACATCACTAGCGAGAAGACCAACAAAAAGAGACTCTAGTCAATTATATTCTCTCAGCCAAAAATATTTTGGATCATGGAATAACCTAATGAACGCAGGAGGATTTGAAGTAAGTCATAATCAATATCCAGAAATTCCACAGATTTTAAGTCCAGAACTAGCTTACTTTTTAGGACTAGTAATAACGGATGGACATGTACAACATACATCTTTCAAACAAAAAGAAAGATCAACATGCTATATTTACACAAGTTATGAGTCTGAAGTTGAAATAATAACTCCCCTAATACAAGAAATATTTAATTACACTCCTAAAATTTATCCAAAGAAGAAGAAAGGGTTTAACAAGAGAGTAAATTATCAAATATCAATAAACTCAAAACCACTAGCTTGTTTTCTAAATAAAAAATTTAGTATCCCCTTCGGTGCTAAGTCCCATTTTTTAAAAGTCCCGTCAGCCATTTTGAACTCAACAAAAATCAATAAAGCTAGTTTTCTAAGAGGAGTAATTGATGGGGACGGTTCAATAAAGAAGAATAAAGTATTGAGTATTTGTTCTGCATCTAGAATTTTTTTGAGAGGAATTAATAAAATATTAAATAGTTTAGATATTCAAACAAAAAATATATTAATCTCTGGGAGCATATTTCTAATTTACATTTCAAATAAAAGGGATTTAAATCGAATTTATTTTAACTGTTATAAAAATCAAAAGTATTGTTACCTAAGGAAGATAATCTCCCTTGAAAAGATAATCTTTAAAAGTGGAGAATTAGAACAAAATAAGGTCCTTGCTTAGCTCAATGGTAGAGCGTTCGGCTGTAGATACTATTCGACGTTGCAATGTTGCAGAGAATGAAAAATAGTCAGCTGAAACCGAAAGGTTCCAGGTTCAAGTCCCGGAGCAAGGATATTTTTTTATCTCACTAGCAAGTAATATCACAAAATACATCCCAACAATATTTATAAATAAGTTCTACCTCTAAATAAAGAAGAGGAAGACAAATTCTAGCGTGTGCTATCTAACAGAAAGGCTTATATATTGATTTCAAAGACAAATTCCCATAATGGGGCGGTCTTTAAAAAAAGCAACAGTGATGGCAGCAATTTTCCAATTTTTAATAGAGAAAAACGATTACTAGACTGCTTTATAGTCGAAAACCACCTGCTCTAGTAGTGTAGTGGTTATCATACGGCCCTGTCGAGGCCGTGACGCGGGTTCGATTCCCGCCTAGGGCGCTTCAACGGCAATGGGCCGGTAGCTCAGCCTGGCTTAGAGCACTTGGCTTTTAACCAAGGGGTCGAGGGGTCAAATCCCTTCCGGTCCGCTGATTTTAAAAAAAATGGCAGAAGAAAAAACCTCAATCAAACACAACTTAATACCTAAACAAGAGGTATGTACAGAAGAAGAAGTAAAAGAAATTCTGTCAAAGTACAATATTAAAATTGAACAACTGCCCTTGATCAGTTTTAAGGATCCATCCATTGCATTTTTAGATCTAGAACCTGGTGCAGTAATAAAAATCCATAGAAGTAGTAAAACAGAACCAAGTTCATTGTTCTACAGGTTGGTAATATAAATGGAAAATAGGAAGGATATTATTCAAAAGTACTATGAAACAAATAGTCTAATTTCTGCAGATGTTGCTTCTTTTAATAATTTCATAGAAAACGAAATGCAAAAAATAATTGAAGACGTTGGGGACATAATCCCTACAGTTATACCTGCAGATATGGACGACTTCAGAATTAAGTTCGATAAAATATGGATAGAGAAACCAGAAGTAATTGAAGCTGATGGAAGTAGACGTGATATTTACCCTACAGAAGCTAGATTAAGAAAATTAACATACTCTGGGCCAATAAAGTTAGAAGTTTCAGCTCACATTGATGGAGTTCAAAGAGAATCCTTCACAACCCAAGTAGGAAAAATTCCAATTATGATTCACAGTAAATTCTGTCACTTGAACAAATTATCAGGAGAAGAATTAATCAAAAAAGGTGAAGACCCAGACGACATTGGCGGATATTTCATTTTGAATGGAAATGAGAGAGTTCTAATCACTGTAGAAGACCTAGTATCTAATAGAATGTTTGTTGAAAAAGTTAAAACTGGTCCAATTAAATTCTCAGCTAGAATATTTTCAGAAAAAGGATCTTATAGAGTTCCACATCTAATTGAACAAACAAAAGATGGGGTAATTAATATTTCATTAACGAGATTAAAGAAAGTTCCAATTATGGCTGTAATAAAAGCATTGGGATTATTAAAAGATTCAGAAATTATGCAACAAATTGACTTAGAAGAAATGCATGATGACATCTTTGTAAATCTTTACAATACTATTGATCTAAAAAACCATGATGAATCCTTAGAATATTTGGGTAAGAAAATGGGAATTAATCAGCCTCCAGAAATAAGGGCAGAAAAAACTTTGGAAAACTTAGACAAATACTTACTACCTCACTTGGGACTAACCCCTGAAGATAGACATAAAAAAGCAGTAAATTTATGTAAAATTTTAAAGAGATTTTTAATAATTACAAAGAAAGATTTACAAAACCAAGATATAGACCATTACATGCATAAACGTCTTAAACTACCAGGAGACCTTATGGCAGACCTATTTAGAGTACACTTAAGATCATTAATTAACGACATTATGTATAATTTCCAAAGACTTGTGAAACGTACTAAATTCACATCATTAAACATTATCATTCGTGATAAACTACTAACTTCAAGAATCAACAGTGCAATGGCAACTGGTGTTTGGGTTGGAGGAAGAAAAGGATTATCACAAAACCTAGATCGAACAAACTACCTTTCTTCATTATCACATCTTCAAAGAGTTAATTCACTGTTATCTGCAACTCAAGAAAACTTTGATGCACGTGCATTGCACTCCACACACTGGGGCAGATTATGTGCAATTGAAACTCCAGAAGGAACATCAATTGGATTAAGGAAAAACCTTGCATTAATGGCAAAGATCACTCCAGAAGATATTAACGATACAAAAGTAATCAAATCACTAAAAGGATTAGGACTATTATCAGAATGAATAGTAATAATAAAACGGACGTGTACTTAAGAGATGTATTCATTGGACAGATAGAATCTCCAAAAGATTTCATAAAGAAAGTGAAAGAAGAGAGAAGAGAAGGAAGACTACCTGATTCAGTTAATGTTGGATATAATAAAGATCTTAACGAAGTTGTGATTGAAACATCAAAGGGTCGTGCAAGAAGACCATTAATAGTTATTGAAAAAGAAAAAGCAAAATTAACTGAAGATCATGTTAAGAAACTTCTAAATAATGAAACAAAATGGAAGGAATTAGTAACTGAGGGAATAATCGAATACATCGATGCTGCAGAAGAAGAAAATTCATTAGTAGCTCTAAGTGAAGATGAAATAACCCCTGAACACACACATCTAGAGATAAGTCCTATTGTAATCATGGGCCTAACAACATCTTTAGTACCATTCTCAAACTTCGGACAATCCGCACGTCTTAATAGAGGATCCAAAGCACAAAAGCAATCACTAGGAATTTATGCTGCTAATTATTTAATCAGAATGGATACAGATTCAAACGTTCTACATTATCCATCAAATCCAATTGTTAAAACATGTAATGCCCAACTTGCAGGTCAAGAAAACCACCCGGCAGGACAAAACATTGTTGTTGCCCTTATGAGTTATGAAGGTTATAACATGCAGGACGCATTGATTCTTAACAAAGGATCTCTTGCACGTGGACTTGCACGTTCAACATATTTCAAACCATACACTGTAGAAGAACTAAGATACTCCGGTGGATTAACAGACCAAATTTGTGTACCTGACAAAGAAGTAAAAGGTTACAAGGCTGAAGAAGATTACAAACTTTTAGAAGATGATGGAATTACATACCCTGAAGCAACAATCACAGAAGAAGATGTAATTATTGGTAGAACCTCACCTCCAAGATTCCTTGGAGAAATGGATGAATTCAGTATAGCAGCTAACAAACTAAGGGATAGTTCAGTTACAATCAAACCAGGTGAAATTGGAAAAGTTGACATGATCGCAGTTACAGAAAATGAAGAAGGTAACAAACTTGTTCAAATAAGAGTAAGACATCAAAGAATTCCAGAAATTGGAGATAAATTCGCATCACGTCATGGACAAAAAGGTGTTGTTGGATTAATTGTTCCGCAACAAGATATGCCTTTCACAGTTTCAGGAATAACCCCTGACGTAATGTTCTCACCACATTCTATTCCGTCCAGAATGACAGTTTCACACTTAATTGAAGCACTGGCTGGAAAAGTTGGAGCTCTAGATGGGAAAAGCATTGATGCTACTGCATTCACAGGGCAAACTGAAGCAGACCTTAGAGTTCAATTACAAGAATTAGGTTTCAGAGAAGATGGATCAGAAAGAATGGTTAATGGTATTACTGGAGAAGAATTCGAAGCAAAAATATTCATAGGTAACATGTACTATCTAAGACTTAAGCACATGGTAGGTAACAAACTACACGCACGTGCTGCAGGTAGAATCCAACTTCTAACACGTCAACCAATCGAAGGACGTGCAAAGGGTGGAGGACTTAGACTTGGAGAAATGGAGAAAGATTGTTTCGTAGCACATGGTGCATCATTATTACTTAAAGAAAGATTCGATTCAGATAGAACAGTAGTTCCAATCTGTAGCGCATGTGGATTAATCGGAGTTAACGATGTATTCAGAAAGAAAAAATTCTGTCATAGATGTGGTGGAAATGTAGAAATTAACTCAATAGAGTTATCCTACGCATTCAAATTACTAATGGATGAAATAAGAGCAATGGGTGTACTCCCAAACATCAAACTAAAAAACAAATACTAAAATGACTGAAAAAATATACAAGAAAATAAGTGAAATCGGCTTTGGAATGCAGAGTCCTGAATTCATAGAAGAAACTTCCGCTGCAAAAATAGTTACAGCAGAACTCTATGAAAAAGAAGGATATCCTGTAGATGGAGGCCTAATGGATGTTCACTTAGGTGTTATCGACCCTGGACTAAGATGTAAAACCTGTGGTGGAAAACTAAAGGAATGTATGGGTCACTTCGGTCACATTGAATTAGCAAGACCTATTATTCATATCAATTACGCAACTCATGTTTACAACGCACTAAGAAGTACATGTAATGAATGTCACAGAATACTTCTTGATGACAAAAAATTAACTCTAATCAGGGAAAAGATGGAAGAAGGAAAAAGAATAGATGATAGCGATAAGAGAAGAAAAGCTACAAAAGAAGCAATCATTAAATCAAGATTAATCAAAAAATGTCCCTATTGTAAGGCTAAACAAGAAACTGTTAAGATTGAAAAGCCAACAACATATATGCAAGGCGACAAAAGGATCAGTCCAATTGAAGCTAGAGCAAGATTAGAAAAAATAACTACGGAGGATGCAGAAATCCTAGGATACAACTCAGAAACATCCAAACCAGAATGGACAGTTCTTAAAATTCTTTCAATTCCACCAGTTACAATGAGACCATCAATTACTCTTGAAACAGGTGAACGTTCAGAAGATGACTTAACACACAAGTTAGGAGACATTGTAAGAATCAATCAAAGGCTATTCGAAAACATAAATGCTGGAGCCCCTGAAATGATCATTGAAGATCTATGGGACTTATTACAATATCACATTACAACCTATTTTGATAACACTGTATCAAGTGTTCCACCTGCAAGACATAGATCAGGTCAAGAACTAAAAACCCTTACAGAAAGAATCAAAAGTAAAGAAGGAAGATTTAGGCATAATCTTGCAGGTAAACGTGTAAACTTCGCAGCACGTACTGTTATCTCTCCTGATCCATGTATTAATTTTAATGATGTAGGAATTCCTAAATCAGTAGCAATGGAACTAACTATTCCTGAAAGAGTTACAGAGTGGAATAAAGAATGGCTAATTCAAGCAATAAAAAATGGTCCAAAGAAATATCCTGGTGCTAACTATGTTATCTGGCCAGATGGTAAGAAAAAGAAAATAACAGAAGAAACCATGGAACAAATCATGGAAGAGTTAGGCCATGGATTCCAAGTAGAACGTCACTTAGTTGACGGAGATCAATCATTATTCAACAGACAACCAAGTCTTCACAGAATGAGTTTAATGTGTCACAGAGTAAGAGTTTTACCTGGAAGGTCATTCAGAATGAATCCCTCAGTATGTAATCCTTACAACGCTGACTTCGATGGAGACGAGATGAATCTTCACGTCCCTCAAACAGAAGAAGCTAGAGCTGAAGCTGAAGTATTGATGGAAGTTCAGACACAAATAATTACTCCTAAGAATGGATACAATATAATTGGTTGTGTAGAAGACTCAATCACTGGTTGTTACTTACTTACAAGATCCGATGACATTTCAAAAGAAGAGGCAGTTGACTTACTAACTTCAATTGGAATGGATAATGTAAAATTCACAAAAGACAAACTAACTGGATCAGAAATATTTAGTACTCTTTTCCCAAAAGACTTCAACTTCATTAGAAAAAACAAACATGGAGAAGTAACTGTTAGGGTAAAAGAAGGGCACCTAGAAAAAGGAATTATTGATAAAAACACCATTGGAGAAAACAATGGAGAACTAATCAGAGAGTTCTACAGAAAATATGGGCAAAAAAGAACAATAGAGCTTCTTGGAAACATCTTCCAGCTTGGAATTAAAACATTACTAAAAAAAGGATTCACAACAGGTGTAGCAGATACAGACATTCCAGAGGAAGCAGGGAAAAAGGTAGATGCACTAATTAAGAAATCTTATTCAAAGGTAGATGAACACATTGAAGAGTTCAAGAAAGGGAAGACCGAAGCATTACCTGGTAAGTCTAAGTTAGAAACTCTTGAAATAAAAGCTATGGAAGTTCTAAACAAAACAAGAACTGAAATTGGAGACTTCGTAAAAAGTTATGCTAAAGAAGGAAACCCAACATTAGTAATGGCACAATCAGGTGCAAGGGGAAACATCCTTAATTTTACACAAATGACAGGTTGTATTGGACAACAAGCTCTCGGTGGTAAAAGAATCACAAGAGGATATAGAAAAAGGACACTATCTACTTTCAAGGAAGGTGACCTAAAACCTGAAGCAAGAGGATTTGTAAAAAATACATTCAAGAAGGGAATCACCCCAACAGAATTTTTCTTTCACGCAATGACTGGAAGAGATTCACTGATGGATACTGCACTTAGAACACCTAAGTCAGGTTACCTATACAGAAGGCTTGCAAATGCATTACAAGACTTAAAGGTAGAATATGATAGAACTGTAAGAAATGCAACTAAAGAAATTATTCAATTCAAATATGGGGAAGACTCCATTGACGTTTCAAAATCAGAAGGTGGAACAATCAGCGTTGTAAACGCTATCCATGATGTACTAGGAGAAAAGGTATAATATGACAGTATACGAAGAATACAAAGGCAGACTTCCTGGAAGAATTATAAACGATATGAAGAGCGAAGCTGAAAAAAGAAACCTTAATGATAATCAGATAAAAAAAGTTATGGAATACTTAGTTACTCAATATGACGCTGCAAAGATTGACCCAGGAGAGGCAATCGGAATAATTACAGCAGAATCATTTGGAGAACCAGGTACCCAGATGACACTTAACGTGTTCCACTTCGCAGGTGTAGCTGAAGTGTCCGTAACCCAAGGTCTACCACGTCTTATTGAAATTTTAGACGCAAGAAAAAAAATCAAAACTCCTTCAATGGAAATCCATTTGAAAAAAGAACACGGCAAAGAAACAAATGAAGTAAGAAAGATTGCAGCACAAATAAAAGAAACTGTTCTAAGAGAGATTTCAGAAGAATTTAATATTAATCTATCAAAAATGCAATTAGAAGTTACAATCAACAAAGCTAAGATGAGGGAAATAAAAGCAAAGCCCGAAGAAATAATTGAAAAATTAAAAGAATCACACAAAAACATCATAGCGAAGGAAACACCTGAAGGATTAAGCATCAAACCAGAAGCAACAGAAAATGAATTAATGGAAATGTACAAGCTAAAGGAAAAATTAAAAGAAACCTATATCCGAGGGGTAAAGGGCGTTACACATGTTCTTCCAGTAAAAAACGGAAATGAATTTATCATAATCACTGCAGGTTCAAACCTAGCAGATGTAATCAATATACCTGAAGTAGATTCAGCTAAAACAACAACAAATGACATTCATGAAACTGCTAAAGTCCTAGGGATCGAAGCAGCGAGACAAATAATAATCAACGAAGCTGAAAAAGTTATTGAAGACCAAGGATTAGATGTGGATATCAGACATATTTTATGTATTGCTGACACAATGAGTAGAACTGGACTAGTAAAAGGAATTACAAGATCAGGGATCACTGGAGAAAAGAAATCAGTTCTAGCTAAGGCATCCTTCGAGACACCTTTGACACACCTTGTAAACGCTTCTTTAATAGGAGAAGTAGATCAACTAAACTCAGTAATTGAAAATGTAATGCTCAATCAACCAGTTCCACTAGGTACAGGTCTTCCAGACCTTGTAGCAAAAATGGGACCAAAAGACATTAAAACGCAAAAAAAGGAAGACAAGAAAGAGGATAAAGAATGAGCCTACAAGATTTAAAAGACGCAATGAAAAGCAAGAAGCTAGTGTTTGGAGCTAGGCAGGCCATTAAGAATTTAAAAAATGGTAAAACAAAAGTCATATTTCTCGCAAGCAATTGTAGTAATGATATAGAAGAAAGCATCAACCATTATGCAAAACTAAGCAAGGCCAAAATAATTAAGTTAGACAAACCAAGGTCTGAGATCTCAATTTTCTGTAAGAAAAATTTCTCAGTTAGTGTTATCAGTTATTAATATGAGATCTGTACAAAAATTAGATATGCGAACAATGGGGTATATCACCATGTTCGAAAAATTAACAAGAACAGAGGCAGTAGATTTCTTAGAAAATAAAGGTCAACTAATATTCTTCACAAAAGAAGGTGAATTAAGAAAAACTCTTGGAAAGAATGGGGCCAACATCAAAAGATTATCCAACCTTCTAAAGAAAAAAGTGAGAATTATTGAACTTTCAGAAG
The DNA here is from genome assembly GCA_018655015.1 of Candidatus Woesearchaeota archaeon. Classification (GTDB taxonomy): domain Archaea; phylum Nanobdellota; class Nanobdellia; order SCGC-AAA011-G17; family UBA489; genus JABIKK01. The sequence goes on from JABIKK010000013.1 coordinate 19,744, forward strand.
ATCCAAAAAAATTCATTCTAAGTATAATTCATCCGTTAGAACCATCTTCAATTGAGATAAAAGAAAAAGAAATAGTTCTAAAATTCAACACAACTGAAGAAAGAGCGAGAATAATTGGAAGAAATGGCTCTAATTTGGAATTCCTAAGCAAACTGGTCGAGAATCACCATCAAATAAAACTAAAGGTTGTCTCATAGGACCAATTTCAATATCCATATAGCGACATTTAATTTCTTGTACAACTCTTCCACGATCGTTATCTCTCTCAGGAAGAAGCGTTGAATGTGCTAATTCGATAGAAAGTCTATACCATTCATTTCCATTTGAAAGATCCCTTTCTTCAACCCTAACAAACGAAGCAGGATCTATACTAACTCCTTGGAAAATAGAACCTAAAAATTGACTGCTACCTCTGGAATTCAAAGCTTCGAAAGTTGCAGGCCCAGATTCAAAATTTTGATAAGCGCGATTCCAGCCAGAAACTGATCCCATCCCAAAATCTTCAGGATCAACATTTAGTTCCATATCAAAATTAGGATCATAACCTGAAGTGACTTCATGAACTCTCCAAGAGCAGAACTTCCCATCTTCTGAATTTTTAAGTCTCCCTATGAGACCATAACCATTGCCATTGTCAAGCGCTTTTCCAAATTGCAAAGTGCCAACGCCTCGAAATTTACTTCCAAATAAATGTGAAAGAGAAAAAGCTCTAAACATTTCCTCAAAAGAACGAGTAGAACCATAATCAGTCCGATTATTGACCCTAATATCAAAAGCTCTAAGTGGCAACCTAAAGGATTTAGCTCGGAGAGATGTTTCTTCTAAAGTTCCATCCAATGAAAGCATTAAATCATCCCTACACTGTGGACCCCCAATTGCTGAGAATGAACCAGATTTCTGATAGGCATCCCTTACGCCTTCAAAAAATTCTTTTCTTTCAACTGCAAGCTCCCTAACTAAATCAGGAGTAGCCCTCATATCATTAACTCTTGTAATCTTCATCTTGTGTCAAGTCTAAATTAAACCAATATACTAATTATTTAAGCTTTTCTCAGATTAACACTTCAAGAGCATATAAAACAAAACTATCAAAAACAAGGAGAATAAGCCCTATAAAGTCAATCCACAACCAAAATGTTTATAAAAGGAAATTAGTGAAATCATTACAATGCCAAAGAAATCACGAGGATTGGGTGCTGAAAAGAAACTTGCTGCTAGAAGGAACAAGTTCAAATGGTCCCAACCATTGTATAAAAGAAAGAAAAGAGGACTATGGCATAAATCAAATCCTCTTGGTAAATCTTCACAAGCAAAAGGAATCGTTCTTGAAAAAAGACAAGTTGAAGCTAAACAACCTAACTCGGCTATGAGAAAGTGTGTTGTTGTACAACTAACAAAGAATGGTAAAAAGATAACAGCTTTTGCACCGGGAAATGAAGCAATAAAAAGAATAGATGAACACGATGAAGTTATTATTGAATGTATTGGTGGTTCCAGAGGAAAATCCAAAGGAGACCTTCCAGGAATTAAATGGCAAGTTATCAAAGTTAATGATCAATCACTTAACGCATTAGTACGTGGTAAGATAGAGAAAGGAAGAAGATGAAGTTATTCAATTTATGGGACACTCAAGGAATTATTCTTACAGATATGTCCCTTAAGAATGTAATTACAACAACTCCTCAACTAGTTGCAAAATCTCAAGGAAGAAATGCAGCACAAAGATTTTACAGGAACAGAAATAACATTGTAGAAAGATTAATCACAAGATTAATGGTTCCAGGACACAAAGGTAAAAAACACTTCAAGTCCTCAGGAAGCTGCTCAGGTAAATACCTAACAACTGCAAAAATCGCAATCAAAACATTAAAAATTCTAGAAGAAAGAACAAAAGAAAATCCTGTTCAAGTATTGGTAACAGCTGTTGAAAACGCAGCACCAAGAGAAGAAATCACCACAGTTGAATATGGTGGAGCTAGATACCCACAAGCTGTCGATTGTTCACCATTGAGAAGAATTGATATTGCTCTTAGAATCATGATTCAAGGTTCATACCAAAAATCATTCGGTAAAAAGGTTAAAATGGAATCCGCATTAGCAGATGAAATCTTAGCAGCATACAACTTTGATCAAAAAAGCGCAGCTATTTCCAAAAAATTAGAAATGGAAAGAATGGCAGACGCCGCAAGATAGTTATTTTTTATCCATTTTTTTCTTAGCAATCCACAACAAGAGTACTAATTCTATGAATACTACAAAGACCCTCATAAATTTGGACATATCTGAGAAATACCTTCCAGTACTATAGATCAATAATAAAACTCCACCAAACATAAATCCACTAGCAGCAACTTCAAAAGAATAAAACAATCCAATTAATATTAAAGCAATTGCAATTGGAGAGATAATAAAGAACAAGTTTCTATTATATTCTTCGTTAGCAGCACTAAATTCACTTGAACAGTAATTACAATCTGAATACACTTGGCAACCTTCTTCATCATAATCAAATCTAGGACTTCCTTCTGCTAGATTACATTGGGATATCTCTTCTTCATAAACAAAATAAACATTTTCGCATGTTTCAGGAGGCACTTCAAACCTATCTTTAAAAGCTCTTGGACCATCTAATCCACAAAAGTCTTCATACTCTGGGGCAGAATAAATAGCATCGAAAAATAATCCAATAAATAAGGCAGCCATTACAGCTATTGCCAAAGACATCAATAATTCTTTCACCTTCATAAGTTGCCCACTAATTATAAACTTTATATGCCTTCCTAAACGCTTTTCAGAAAACCTTATAAACAGTTTTTACAAAAAATCCTCATGGCCAAAGACATGGGTGAAAGAGTTACAGAATTAATGAGAAAACCTGAGCAAATCAGGAATATCGCTATTTGTGCCCATATTGACCATGGTAAAACTACATTCTCAGACAATTTACTTGCAGGAGCAGGAATGCTTTCAGAAGAACACGCAGGTAAACAATTAGCTCTAGATTTTCACGAAGATGAACAAGCTAGAGGGATTACAATCGACTCATCAAGTGTATCTATGGTACATGAAGTTAATGGTCAAGAACACTTAATCAATTTAATTGACACTCCTGGCCACGTTGACTTTGGTGGTGACGTAACAAGAGCAATGAGGGCAGTTGATGGTTGCATCGTTCTATGTGATGCAGTTGAAGGTATCATGCCTCAAACAGAAACAGTTCTAAGACAAGCATTAAGAGAACATGTAAAACCAATTTTATTCATTAACAAAGTTGATAGATTAATTAGAGAAGTTAAATTAACACCTGAAGCAATGCAGGAAAGATTCCTAAAAATTATTGCATCAGTTAACGCCTTCATGGACAAAATAATTCCAGAAGAGCATAAGGGAAAATGGAATGTATCCGTACAAGACGGTTCAGTTGCATTCGGTTCAGCATTCCACAATTGGGCAATGTCCGTAGACTATATGCAGAAGAAAAACATTTCTTTCAAAGATGTTATTGAACATTATTCAGATCCAAACGATGATAACAAATACAAGGAGCTTGCAAAATTAGCACCATTACACGAAGTAGTTCTTGGTTCCGTTGTAAAACACTTACCTAACCCAGTTGTTGCCCAAAAATACAGAATTCCTAACATCTGGCATGGAGACGTAGAATCCCCGGAAGGAAAAGCAATCTTAAGCTGTGATCCTGAAGGAGAACCTGCTTTTGTTTGTGTTAAGATAGTTATTGATCCACATATGGGCGAAGTAGCAGCAGGTAGAATGTTCTCAGGATCAATTAAACAAGGACAAGAAGTTTACCTAAACGGATCAAAAAAATCTGTTAGAGTCCAACAAGTTAGCATTTACAAAGGTGCACAAAGACTACAAATGGATGAAGTTGTAGCAGGAAATATAGTTGGAATTTCAGGATTAAAAGGAATCTTTTCAGGAGAAACAGTTTCCGCTAAACCAATAGAGCCTTTCGAGGCAATAAGTCACATATTCGAACCAGTTGTTACAAAAAGCATTGAAGCAGAAAAATCAGCAGACCTTCCAAAACTAATCGAAGTATTAAGAAAGGTTTCAAAGGAAGATCCTTCAATTAAAATTGAAATCAATGAAGAAACTGGTGAAAACCTAATGCATGGTATGGGTGAACTACACTTAGAAGTTATTGAAAACAGAATTAAAACTGAAAAAAATGTTAATGTAAAAACTTCACCGCCAATTGTTATTTTTAGAGAATCAATTGAAAAAATATCTCCTCAAATGGAAGGTAAATCTCCAAATAAACACAATAAATTTTATGTAATTGTAGAACCCTTAGATGAAAACATTGCTAAAGCAATTAAAGATGGAACACTTCCAGAAGGAAGAGTTAAGAAAAATGATAAGGTTCTATATGAAAAATTAGATGTTCTTGGAATTCCAGTTAAAGAAGGTAAAAAAATTAGGGATATTTGTAAAGGTAACTTACTAGTTGATGGTACAAGAGGTATTGTACATATTGGAGAAGTTCAAGAATTAATCAATGAAGGATTCGAACAAGTTATGAAACAGGGACCCTTAGCAAAAGAACCCGGAATTAATATGAAAGTTACAGTAATGGATACTAAATTACACGAAGATGCAATTCACAGAGGTCCTGCACAAGTACTTCCAGCAGTTAGAATGGCCGTTAAGGAAGCAATGGAAAAGGCAAACCCAGTAATATTCGAGCCAATGCAAATTGTTCAGATTGATGCACCTCATGAAAACATGGGAGACATGTCCGGCCTCATTTCCAATAAACGTGGACAACTATTAGAAATGAACCAAGATGGTGACCAAATTGTTCTAAAAGCAAAGCTTCCAGTAGCAGAAATGTTTGGATTAAGTAACGAAATTAGATCTATGACTTCTGGTCGTGGAAACTTCTTCTTAATTGATCAGAAATACGAAAGGCTACCTAGAGAGCTTCAAGAGAAGATTATCATCAGTATTAGACAAAGAAAAGGTCTAAAGGCTGAAGATCTTAAGGAAGAAGGAACAGACGAATAAATTTAGACTGAAATTCTTAGAATTTAAGCTATTAAACCGTGTTCTACAGCCAAACATCTATAATGTATATAGAGCATATATTATATATTTCTTAACCTGTCCATTTATAAATACCGAAACCAATATATATCCTCTAGCATATACTTTAGTCCATGTTATCTCGTTTAGCTAAAAGTGTAAGTGTAGGATTACTTTCTTTAGTAGCATCAGCTCCAACAGTAGCCACATCCTACAAAACTCAAGAACCCACAACCTATGAAGCGTCAGCTCCACTTGAATCAAGATTGTCAGTGGACGTGGAAATGGCAAGAGCACAACCACTTGAATTTATTACTGGTCTTAATGAAAGATATTCTCCAGAAAATTTGAAAACACTTGAAGAACAAGGAAAACTAGGAGCAGAAAGTAACTATTCTGCAAGAATGGTTTCAAATATGTTAAGTCCCGGAGTAAGATATATGGTGCTTCACCATTTAGATGAAAATCTTGACCACTCTAAATTTCTTCAAAGCACAATAGATCTAGCTAGCGATGAAGGTGCAAGTTTTTTAGAAAGAAGAAATGCAATTGATGCACTAGGATATTTATTTGAAAGAGGAAAGACTAACAAAAACAAAGGAGAAGTCGATACAATTGCAGAAACGCTTTATAATATTTTACACAGTGACTTAGAAAGAGTTTCATCAAGCGAAGTTACATCTGAAACACTTCCAGATTACTTAACAATACAAACTCTAAAAACGACTCAAAGATTCTTGCAAGTTCATCGTAAAAGTGAAGGTTGTTCAAGATTAGCCGTTGAAGTTTACCTATTATCAGTTAACCCCTCAACAAACCCTCATGTAGCACAGCATGGCATTTGGGCACTAGATTCCGTATTCAAACCAGCGTCTCCTGCAAAATTAAGAAAAAGTGTAAGCACTGCTTCAAAGAAGTTAACTAAAGAAGAAAAAGATGAAGCTAAAATCCCAATTAAAGATCCAGAAAAAGTTGTAGATAGTCTTTTCAGATTTCTTGAAGGACATCCACAAACAGGTTATGTTGAACCAAGATTTACCTACAAATCCGACGATCACCTTGGAAATCTAGCAAAAAGATTTGAAAAAAGATTCAGTAAAGGATATCCAACTGTTAAAGTTTCATCTGCGGAAAAAGATTTCACTAAAATATACGAATCTTTTTTAGAAGAATTCAAAAGAGATAAACCTGATGATTACTTTACATTTGCATTAGTTGCAGATGGAATAGACCTTGGTAAGAGAAGAAGGACGGGCCAATCTAGTATAGCTGATCAGGAGAACCATATAATTTGTGTAACGGAACACAGTTGTGATGCTGAGTCTATCAAAGGATTAATCGCGCATGAAGGAACTCATTTGTTGACATTTGACTTAGGGTTAAAACTAGACCGTAATAGTCACCTTGAAGAAGAAATCCCTCTTGAAAGACATAATATTTCTATTGATCCTTCGAGTTGGAACCTAGCTGAAGGTGGAGACATGTTCCACAAACTAGCAAAACATTGGCACACAAAATAATTTCTAACTACAGGGAGGCTCTGGTGCACAATTACTCGTTGTCAAACAAGATGGTGGGACTCCGGGCGTTTTAAAGTTACATTGGCAATCAGCATCACATCTTACATAAACATCCCTACACCTAACGTGGGCCGTTTTGCCCTCTGGGCAAAAGTCAGGAAATAACCCAGTTACATCATCCATAGGTCCAGGGTCACAGAATAGTGTTGAACAAATCCCACCTACATTTGCCGATTTGCATTTAAGATCTGCTTTTGGATTTTGATCGCAAGCCATTGGACTTTTATTGTGGAATAGTATATTCTCGGCAAAGTAATTATGGTCTCCTTCAACTTCAATGTTATAAACTTCAACCTCTTCATCAAACTCTTCGATTAGATTAACACGAACTTCTAAACCTTCAATTGAAAGAGCCATGTCGCCAACAACAACATCTTTAATTTTAGTCCAACCTTGACCAACAATATGAATCGGATGTTCCCCAGTAACACTAATGATTTTATCACCTAACGTTACATTAAAATAACCATCAGCTATTCTCTTGAATGTTGTCCTCACTTGAGATACATTATTAACAACTTCACTATCAAGATCATAACTATTCACAGTATCTCCTACAACCAAATCTTCAATAGCTACTTCACCTTCGGGAGTTTCAATTGATGTTCCAGCTAAGAAACAAACCCAGTCCCCATTCCCACCAGGCTCATCATCACAAGCATAATAAGGATAAGCCCATCCATCACATTGTGAGGTACAAACTCCATAAACTGGATATGTACTCTCGAAGCAAGATACGAATATTGGGTCTCCTAGGGATCCAGGAGGATCACAAACTTCACCATTAAATAAATCAACATAACCATCCCCACAATCAACCGGAGGATCGCCATCACAAACATCAGCATCCACCCACTCATCACAATTTGGAGAGCAAGTGCTTGGAATATTGTCCAAAGTGTAAGTCCCACAATTTACATCCTTGTAATTTCCAGTAGAACCAGGAGGATCACAAACTTCTCCACCTTCAACAACACCATCTCCACAATAAACTCCTCCACCAGTAATCTCTTTACAATCATTTAATGATCCGCCTACCAATGTTCCAGGCAAACTGCAAGCAAGATTTCCAAAACTTAACTCAGAGTCACATTGTTCAGAAACACCAAGTGAGTTGAACCCATTAATAGATGAGTCTCCACAAGTCTTTTTGCCACATAAAGAAGAACCTTCGCCTCTCGCAACAGTGTGCATCCTATAAGTATAAAATTCTCCGTCATCTAATAATCTTCTTGAGTAAATTGCAAATTCATCAATAAACCCAATAAAACTGCCAGTTGAACTAACAGGCCCATCTCCAAGAGTTAAGTCTCCCATAACAGTAAATGGATTGTTTATTGTAACTGAGTTATAAAGTGGTCCAACATTGGGCCTATGAGCATAAACATAAAATGTATTCTGGTCCCATCCAACCGAAACAACATACCAAGTTACATTAAGGTCTAACTGATCTATCTCAAGAATTTGTCTATTTCTAGGATCTGAACCAAATTCAACATGTAAAGTTTTCTGATCATAAACAGGTGCACCGGATGGAATAAGGTCTACAGTAAACATATCATTTGTAATCACTCTTTCACCAATATTACTAATTGGAAATGGTAAAACTTGGAAAACTAAAGATCCTGCACTAAGTCCTTGGCTTGGTAATGGTAATGTAGCAGTATCTGTGCTTTCATCAAACGAGATAAATTCAGATTCAATAATACTCTTTGCCCTTGTAGCTGTCCCTAAAGATCCATGATTAAAACTTTCTAGATCATAAAGAACACTATTAACTTCTTCTTCGAATCTCCAATAACTTGTAAGATCTAAACAACTTAGTTCTTCATAGGTACAATCATTTTTACAAATTAAAGTAACACCATTCTCAGGTCCAAGGTCACATTCTTCAATCCCTTCAACAACCCCATTTCCACAGGACTCTTCAATCATACAAACTTCATCACAACCATCTCCAGGAATAACATTCCCATCATCACATTGTTCATTACCTTCAACAATCCAATTACCACAAACCTGCACATTCTCACTCTTACAACTAGCATCGCATCCATCTCCACTCATAGGAGCGCAAGTTTGTCCTTCACCACAATCAGCAGCAGTAACACAAGAATTTAGATCAATACTACAATGCATTCCATCATCACATTCTTCAGGCCATTTAGTAACACCATCACCACATTGTGCACCAGACCCACATAAAAATCCATCAAACTCAGAACCAGTCACAGCAGTATAAACACCAAAGTTACTATCTGCTAAAGCTGCATCATAGAATGCAAATTGATGAATATTACCAATAAAAGAATCAACGCCTTCGCCCAATGCAAATATATATGGACTTCTAAAAACATCTTTATGTCCAGCATTCAAAGAGGTAGAACTAGTAATTGCAGAATTGCCGTTTATATAAATTTTCAAAGGTTGACCAATTTCCCAAGTAACCAAAACATAACATAAATAAGTAGAACCATTACAGAGCCCGGCATCATCCACAGTTACACTATCGGCCCCATTTCTAGCCCTTACTTGTATCCAACCGTTAGTATCAAATTCTATACTAAAACCATTGTTGTTATTACATTGTGCAACAGTATTACATGATCTAAATATTTCCCTTCCATCAACTCCATCACCTTTTACTCCATCCATTACAAACTCTATACTTCCTGCATCTTTGGCAGCCCAATCAAAATTAGGATCATCAAACCTCAATGCATCATCATCATTATTACCAGAAGTTTCATCAAATCTTATTGCCCATTGATTCAAGATTGCATTTCCGCCTTGAGTATAAGCATTCCAATGATGCTCACTTGGAGGATTAGGACGAGTGATTAGTGTAGCATCAACACCATTATCCGAAACGGTTGTCACGGCGCCAGTTCCTTCTTCAACTCTCCAATAATCTAAAAGGTCCGCAGGACAACATTTACCACAATCAACTTCACAACTTCCACAAGTTTCACCAACTTCACAAACTCCATTAGGATTGCAACTTCCAGTATTACAATGGGGTTCACCAGAACAAGCTAACTCTTCGCAATCTATATCTCCATTACAATTATTATCTAATCCATCATTACAAGTTATACCAACTCCAGGATCTTCTGAACCATCTGGATTAACATCAGGATTTGCGTCATCACAATCCAAATTACCGCAAGCAGAATTCCAAGGATACTCGTATCCATCTTCATCCTTATCACAATCAAGACAACTTCCTAAACTACAATACTCTCCACTATCACAATCATCATTATTTTCACAACCACTACAAACATCATTATTTACATTACAACTTCCACTATTACAGTCTTCATCATCCACACATTCACAATAACAACCAAATCCATTCGGGTCATTAGCTTGTCTACAAAGATTAGGATCTACACATCCGCCTTCACCACCATAAGTACAATAACCCCATTTCTGGCCACCGCCAGTTCCACCACCAACTGCTCCTCCGGAAGCTTGTCCAAGACCTCCACCTTGCCCGGGTAATTTACATCTGCCGTCAGTACCACTACAATCCGAATTAGTTTGACAAGCTTCACACTGCTCGCCACCAGTAACTAAACCATCACCACATTCTTGGAAAACAATTTGTTGATTGTCTCCATCATTAACCATAGTAACATAATGTGTTCCAGGAATAAAGAAAAATCCTAAAGATCCCCAAACAGGATAATTCATTTCAAACAAATGAGTTTCTTGATTACTAAAAATAATTTCAATAGATTTACATCTCAAGTCTTCCCCCTGAACAACATCACAATCACCCAACTCAGCAGTCTCAATACCTTTCGGCGTTCTCACAACAATCGTATCGGCACTACCATCTCCTAAATTACTCAAAGATTCAACAGTATTCTCAACAGTCTTAACAGTATCACTCAAATAGATCGCATTAGTATTAGAAGTCTCAGAAGCATAATAAAACACAGCTACAGCCACAAGTAAGATAAGACCCAATAAGGCCAACGTATCAAAAGCTTGTGCTTTTTTCTTTTTAACCATCCTCTTTTTCCTAAGCACCAATATTCAACAGCAATATTGATTTAAAAAGGTTCTTAAACCATTTATTATAGATCATTAATAGCCCATTCTGCAAATAGCACCCACCAAAATCTTTATAAACCACATTTTAGTTATATTCCTACTCATTATAATACATTAATCGGAGAGTATAATCAAAAATGGCAAAGGAAAAACCGCATTTAAACGTAATTTTCGTAGGTCACGTTGACCACGGAAAATCTACCTCTGTAGGTAGACTCATGTTTGACTCAGGAAACGTAGATGAGCAAGCTATGAGAAAACTAAAAGACAAGGCTCAAGAGCTTGGAAAAGCTGGTTTCGAGTTCGCTTTCGTTATGGACAACTTGAAAGAAGAGCAAGAAAGAGGGGTTACAATTGATCTCTCTTACAAGAAGTACGTGTCTCAAAAATATGAAGCAACAATTATTGACGCTCCAGGACACAAGGACTTCGTTAAAAACATGATTACAGGTTCTTCACAGGCTGATGTAGCATTCTTAGTTGTAGCAGCAACTGAAGGAGCTATGGCTCAGACTAAAGAACACTTGTGGCTTCTAAAAACACTTGGTGTTAACCAATTATGTGTTCTAGTTAACAAGATGGACACAGTAAAATACGATGAAGCTAAATACAAGGAAGTTAAAGAAGGACTAACAAAGTTAGTTCAAACTGCAGGTTACGACCCGGCAAAAGTTAGCTTCATACCAGCAAGTGCATTTGAAGGAGATAACATCTTTAACAAAAGTACTAACATGGCTTGGTACACTGGACCAACTGTTTCTGAACAAATCGATTTATTCGAAGAGCCAGAAAAGCCAGTTGAGCTTCCACTAAGACTACCTATCCAGGATGTTTACAACATCTCAGGTATTGGTGTTGTTCCTGTTGGAAGAGTTGAAACTGGAAAAATCAAGGTTGGACAAAAAATTGTTTTCGTACCTGGAAGAGAAGGTAAAGGAGTTCCTGGTGAAGTAAAATCTATCGAGATGCATCACGAACAAGTTCAAGAAGCAATTCCAGGAGATAACATTGGATTCAATGTACGTGGTATTGGTAAGAAAGATATCGCACGTGGAGACGTACTTGGTGACGCAGCAAACCCGCCGTTTGTTGTAAGTGAATTTACAGGAAGGATTATGATTCTAAATCACCCAACTGTTGTTACACAAGGATACACTCCAGTATTCCACATACACACATCGCAGGTAGCTTGTCAATTCACAGAATTGAAACAACAACTAGACCCTGCAACAGGTGCTGTTCTAAAAGAGAAACCAGACACATTAAAGACTGGTGACGCAGCAGTTGTACAACTGAAACCTACTAAACCAGTAGTAATTGAGAAATTCAGCGAAATTCCTCACATGTCTAAGTTCGCTATTAGAGATGCTGGTGCTACAGTAGCAGCAGGTATGTGTATTGACTTAGTTAAGAAGGAATAAGGGTAAAACCCTTATCCACATTCTTTTTTTATCAAAAACCTTATATATTCAATTTTAAGAAATAAATCTACAAATGGCAAAAGCAAGAATAAATATCACAAGTACAAGTATCCCAGAATTAAATCAAATCTGTGGAGATATTAAAGATATTGCTAAGTCCACAAAAACAAAGATATCTGGACCAATTCCATTGCCAACTCAAATTCTAAAACACACTACAAGAAAAAGTCCTTGTGGTGATGGTAAAGCTTCTTTTGATAAGTTCGAAATGAGAATTCACAAAAGGCTTATCGACCTAGCAGATAATGAACGTGCACTAAGAATGGTTATGCGTGTTCCGATTCCTAAAGACGTCGATATTGAGATTGAATTAATTGAATAATTATTTATACACTCTTTTTCTATGATCAAATTTCAACAAGATTATTTCATTTTTATTCCCAACATACGAATAAACTATTCTAAATGGTTTTAAGTAAAGAACTCTTTCTCCCCTAAGATATTTCAAAGGTTTTCCAACTTGAGGATTTTCAATTATTTTGAGAATTTGTTTCTTAAGTAAAACTTTAAGTTTATGATCTAAACGTTTAACCTGTTTGTAAAAAGTTGAAGAAAGTGTTATTTTTCTTTCCACTAAAATCACCAAGATTCCATTTCTTTAATAAACTCGTCTTTTGTAGATGTTTTGCAATTCCCTTCATCAATTTCGTTCCATATCTTTTGCAATTCTTCTAATTCTTGAATTTCAATTTTACTTAAACCCTCTATCTTTCTTAAAACAAGAAGATTCTCTTTCTTTATAACTACAAAAGCTTCTCCAACTGCTAAATCACTACGTAATTTTTCAGGGATTACAATCTGTCCTTTAGTACTTAATTTAGTTATTTCCATAAAGTAAGAATATCTTACTTATTTATAAAACTTATGTTATACTTTGCGAAAAGTCTACTGTAATCAAACCCATACATATTTTATAAAAAACATTACAGATAGAACTCTATAGAATAAACTAGGCCTCTTTCTTTACTCATACCCGTAGGCTGTATCTCTCAATGAAACTCCAAAACACCGTAAAGTAGCTGTCCACATCATATCCATTTTTTCTTAGTTCCTTAAGCTCATTTGCTGCCTCAACAGCATAAACTTTCTTCCTCTTTTCTCCTACCCTAAGAATCTTCGCCAGGACCGAGTCCCTTTGACACTCATTCAAAGGTTTCATTGCAAGATTACAGCACTTATTTTTGTGCCCCATCTTTATCAAGTATTATAACCCTAAATTTCTATTTAAAGATTGTTGATATATTTAGTAAACATTCTATAATGTATATATCAGTTGCAAAAATTGACTAATTATTGAGTTACAACTTTCAGTTATAACTGAAAGAAAGTCTTAAAAATTAAAGTAAATCCACCAAGATAGCTTGCCGTGATCGCGTAATCTGGTATCGCACTAGCCTGGAAAGTTAGGCCCTTTGGGCATCCCGGTTCAAATCCGGGTCGCGGCGCTTCTTTTTCCAGTAAAATTCTAATAAAAAGCAACAATACATTCACATTGTTCAGATCTATCAATTGCATATTCTTCCGTTAAAAAAACTTCAAATACCATACTACCTCCTACAAAAAGAAGGGGCATTGAGGTAAACGATTGTCCAAAAAGTTCCAAAGGAATCCCCCACTTTTTGATTAATATCCTATAATTCGCAAAAAATATAGAAACTACCTTTAAGAATTAAATTTAATTTTAAGAATATTAAGAAAAACCTTTTAAACTCACGTAGCTCCTAGAAAAGAGTGGTTAGAGTATATATAAAAATGAAAAAAACCTTAATATTTTCGTGTATAGCAATAATCTTAATTCTTTCAGTAAGTGCAATGGCAAAGAATCCATTTGAAGATCTCCTTGAAGAAATAGGAGAAAAAACAATTACAAAAGTAGGAACAATTGATGATTCAAATGCAATACATCATTTCCCACATTTTAACAGAATAAATAACATTCAAATAGAAATAAACTCAAAAGAAGACTTCGTTCAAACAGAAACATCAAATGTAAACAAAATAATAACAAACTATCATTCTAAATCATTAAACATTCAGTCAATTTATGAAAAAATTGATTCTGGAAGATTCACAACAAACAAACCCCCGATAAAACAAGCATACGTACTAACAAATAACCTAAACAAAAAACAAAAAGTAACCTTCACAATTAACCATGAGATTAATGCAGAAAAAGTAACATGGGATAGCAAGGAATACCAAATAAAAAAGAAACAGAAATACTTCGAAGCTTACTCAATTGAACACAGACTTTCCCCAGAGAAAACAGATTTGGCAGGACATGTCCTTTATTTCGAAGACGTCTATTATGACTTCGAAGATATCACAAATCTAAATTATAAAGTCTACACACATTCAAAAGACAATAAAAACTACATTTCAATAGAAATAAAGAAAACTCTAAAACCTAATGAGGAATTCTTAATTGATCCAACAATTGGTTGGGGTTCAAACAATATTGCTGAAGACCCAGTAATATGGGGGCCAACATCGGCCCATTCAGCTGATTTAGATGGTGATGGTGATTTGGATTTAGTTACAACAGCATGGAACGGAATCAACGATAGAGTAATTTGGTTTGAGAATGATGGAAATTATCCAATTAACTGGACCGACCATGTAATCTCAACAAATGTAGACAAACCAACTTCAATTCATTCAGCAGACTTAGATGGTGACGGTGATTTAGATTTAGTGAGTGCACTTGAAGGCGACGGTAGAGTTGAATGGTATGAGAACGATGGAAATTATCCAATTAACTGGTTCACAAGAACAATTACAGACAGTGCTTATGGAGCAGAATACGTACATTCTACTGACTTAGATCAAGATGGAGATATGGATGTAATAGCTGCAATATCTGGAGAAGACAGAGTTGCATGGTATGAGAACGATGGGAACTCAACACCTTCGTGGACTAAAAGAAACATCACTACTAACGCATTTGGACCATGGGCCCTTCATGCAGGTGATATTGACAATGACAATGATATTGATATCGTTGTTGCAGCAAGATTTGCTGATGAAATAATCTGGTTTGAGAATGATGGAACTTCACGTTCATGGATACGAAGGGTAGTTGCACAAAACATTAATGGACCTTGGTCAATCTACACGGAAGACTTAGATAAAGATGGGGATTTGGATATTATTGGCGCATTCGATTTAGATGATAGTGTAATTTGGTTTGAAAATGATGGAAACATAGTTCCTTCATGGATCAGAAATGATATCTCAACAACAATGGATGCGGCAACATCCGCAAGACCTGCAGATATAGATGATGATGGGGATTTGGACATCGTAAGTGGGTCACATGACGATAAGAAGATCTCTTGGTTTGAAAACACTAATGGAAGAGGAACATCATGGGCAGAACAATTCGTTGCATCAACAAGTGGAAGTGGTGGTCCGATTTGGACAGAACCCGCTGACTTTGACAATGACAATGATATTGACATCCTTGGAGCAAGCGGATATTATACTGGGAGTTTAGTCGCATGGTACGAATCCAACTTTACACAAACACCTACAAACTGTGGTCCAATATACGAAGACTTAGTACTAAGAAACAATGTATCTTCGGCTTCAACCTGCTTCAGTATTAAGAAACACCAGATTACATTAGATTGTAATGGTTATACTATAAGTGGAAGTGGAATTAACTATGGTGTTGCAATTCAGGGGAAGAAAGAAGTAACCATAAGAAACTGTAATATTGAAAATTATAGGATTGGCATAGCAGCAAAAAGAACAAGATATGCAGCAATAATGGATAACACAATCACAGATAACAGAGCAGGAATATACATAGAAGAATCAGAAAATGATACAATACTCGACAACGTAGTAGAAGACAACATTGTGTTCGGTATGTTCTTTAGGCCCAATACTCAATTCCATGGAGCCGTAACTAATAGGTTCTGCTACAACGGCCTATACGATGTAGCTCAAGTGGCAGCAATTCCATCCAACACGGGAACAGGAAACACATGCACCAGTCCATATCAATGGACAGATATTGGGATGAGTAATTCATGTACTTTCCAATGTGTTTGATTAAAATCCCATTTCTAGTATAAAATAAGGAAAAGAGTTCAAAATAACCTTCTTTCTAAATTCCAAAGAAAATAAAACCTAGTTAAAGAGAAATAAAGTAAAATGAACTACTAATTAAAGAAAGTAGCAAGTTTATTTATAAACAAATTCTAACAATCAATAATCAAGTCACAACAAGATGTGGCATAATGATCAGAACCTCGAACGGGGGTTTCGAAAACGGAGAAAAACAAATGAAAAACACAATGAAAAAACTAAGTGCTTTGCTAGTGCTTTCACTTTTCGTGGTATCAATGGTTCCAGCTGTATTTGCAGGTCCTGCTGATGACGCAAAAGCATTGAATGCAAACTTTTTAGCTAAAGCTGAAAAGGCAAAGAACCAGATAGGCAAGACTAGTAATCATGTGAAGACTCTAGCCCAAGACGTTAGAAAAACACTAGATCTAGTAAGAAGTAGAAACAAAATTACAAGAGACGACGCTGAACAAGTTCAAAACAAATTAGTGAACTTACTTGACGGAATCCAAGATGAAATGGAAAACCTAAAGACTGGCGTGGGTAACACTTGTATAGATAACGACAAAGGTAACGACTATCTTGACATGGTTATCGCTAAAGCTGAAAACTTAAAGGCTGATGTTCAAGCATTAGATCCTCAAACAGCAACAAGAGAAGACCTTAATTCAGTATTAAGTAAAATGAGAAATTTTTACAATGATGAATTTAGAGGTTCAATGTATGTTGCTTTGGGTAGAGCAGGTAACTGTAAAGCTCAATGGATTCTTGGAAACGTAGATGGACTTATCCTTAGAACAACTGAAATCGTAGATGATGTTGAAGCTAGAGGTAACAAAGATACTGCTGGTGCAAGAACACTAATCAGTAACATGGAAATTGATCAAGCTAAGTTAGAAGCTGAATACGAACAGCTACAAAACGCATGGTCAAACGTTAATAGCCATCAGGATGCATACGCTCTTTCACAGAACGTAAATAGTTTTATTAAAAATAAAGCTGCGCCTGAAACAAGAAGAATACATGCAAGTGCTGTTGAAGAATACAGAGCACTAACTGCATAATTTGAGAAACTGCGTGATTAAATTCACGCCCTTTCTTTTTTTTTCTTAACAAATTTAATTTTATGTAAAAGTTTACAAAAAAACAAAAACAAAAGGTTTAAATACCAACATATAGGTTACAACATAGTAATTACACAATACAATTACAGTATTTTGTAGTTGCAATAAACTAAGTTCACATTAATTTGTGAACGGAGGAACAAATGAAACGAAAAGCAAAAAGAACTGTAAGGAAAGCAGTAAGAAAAGTTGCAAGAAAATCCGCAAGGAAAAGAGCAACTAGAAAAGTTGTAAGGAAGACCGCAAGGAAATCCACAGCTAGAAAAACTGCAAGAAAGACAGCTAAGAGAGCTACAAGAAAAAGAACTGTAAGGAAGACCGCAAGGAAATCCACTAGAAAGGCAGCTAGAAAGGTTGTTAGAAAAACTGCAAGGAAGAGAACAGCTAGAAAAACTGCAAGGAAGACCGCAAGGAAATCCACTAGAAAGACAGTTAAGAGAGCTACAAGAAAAAGAACAGTTAGAAGAAAACGAAAGTAAGATTCTAACTAAAAGGGGTCTGCAATACAGGCCCAAATTTTTTTAATTATTTCTTCAGAAAGAATTACTTTATCTTAAAAAAAATATACGCATTAATTCAAATTATAGATCTTAACGAAAATAGCATAAGTTACTTCAAAGAACTACCTTTAGTCCACATAGCATCAAACATTGTGCTAAAGGACTCTGAAAAGTACGGAGCATCTACCCATACTGCAGAATCATAAGTTTCATGAACACTTTTGTCATCTGAAACCATAAATAATACTTGTTTCCTATCAACTACACAAAATCTAGCATCCAAACCTTCAACTTTCTTAAAAGCTACAGATTCTCTAACATCTTTAGAAATTCCATCCAAACTTTCAACAGGTGCAGCTACTTTAACACTTACGCCCTTGTCTTTTAATTTTGCGATTACACTCTTAAATTTCTTCATTTTTCTAAAAGCGCCTTCTCCAGTAGTTGCAATTACAACTTCTTTTTTAGCAGATTCCAACATTCCCTTTAATTGAGAATAAATTGCATCTCTTCCTTGAACAGATCCAGATAAATTAGTAGAATCTACTTTTTCAACACCCTGGCCGTATAACAAATTAAGATCAGTAAACAAAGACTCGTCTTTAATATTACTTAATTCTTCAATTCTAGCCTTGCTTTTCTCTTTAACTTGGTCTTTAATTCTTCTTATGATTTCTGTAGGCTCAATTGCAATGTATTTGATAGGCTTACCCAATTTCATCATTACAAAACCTTTCTTTTCTAAAGAATCTAAAACATCATAGCTTCTGCTTCTTGGAATTTGAGAAATATCACTTAGTTCCCCAGCAGTGGCCACGCCTCTACAGAGTAAGCTAGTCCAAATTTTTACTTCATAGATATTAAGGTCAAATGAAGCCCTTAATTTTTTCAGTAATTCTTCTTTCACTATCATCTGTATATCCCCAGTTATGTAGATATTAATAGAAAATCATCCTTTAAAAATCTTTGGGTTATTCATCATCCTATAGTGGTAAAAAAATAAAAAAATGGTCTGAAAAGACCAAGAAATTTATGATGATTATAGGCTAAATTCTTCGCCTAAATCTTCTAAATCATCAAGTCCTAGATCACCTTCTAGATCATCAAGACCTTCTAAATCACCTTCTAAGCCACCCAAATCTCCTGTGTCTGAGTCCCTTTCCGGTGCGGGCGCCTCTGGTGCTCCAGTGTCCTTAGGTCCTCCAGAAGAGCAACCTACAAGGAATATTAAGAGTACCAAGGAAGCAATAATTAATCCCATTTTCTTCATTGACAACACCTACCTTATTTAATATGTCATTTTAGTTCATCATCTTATTTAAGCATTTCTAAATAAGGATGAGAGGGATTAACCCCTCATTATGTCTTTAACTAAACTGCAACAGCAGTATCTTCAGCAAGTTCAACACTTACCCTATCACTAGATACTTCAATAACGGAAGTTCTAACTTCTTCCATTGCTTCTTCTCTTTCTTTAGAGCTTCCTGCGTTTTCAAGTCTTTCAATACTTGCCCTTACGCCAGGCCTGTTAGCATGTTTAGCTTTTAATCTTTCAATAATTTTTTGTTTATTGTTTTTTACAAAATCTCTAACATCTTGATTTCTTGAAAGATCTCTTATGCTAAGTCCTAGTTCCTTTAATTCTGGAACTATTGCTCTATACTCCTCTTCAGTCATTAGATCTTCGCCATCTAACGCTTCATAGAAAATAGCATAAGAACTATCTAACTCCATTTGAAGATTAGAAATTTTTTCGATTGCATTAGGATGAGCTTCTAAAAACTTTGAATCAGGATTGTTTTCCAACCTTTCAACCATTCTTGAGGCAACATCGCTTCCCCTTCCACTAAGATGAGCTGCAAATCTAACTAATTTATCTGCCTTTTCGGGATTCCATTCTCCCTCAAGTTCTCTAAAAGTTTTCTTTGCGTTACCCTTCATTCTCTTAAAGAGATTATTAACCTTTCTTTCTCTTCTTTCCTTCTCAACATTGTTTTCTTTTCTTTCAATGCCAACAGAATCTGTATCAACAGTACCAATTGTAGTTGTAGGTCCACCTGCAACATTTCTACTAATCGGTCTTAATACAATAGGTCCTTCAACTTCACCTGGCATAGGAGCCGCTTGAATTCCTGTAGAATCTATTGCTTGAACATTCACTCTATCTGATACATCAATGATTTCTTGGGCAAAAACTGCGGGCAGCATCCCAATTATGAACATTGATATTACCATTATCGAATATAACTTTTTCATTTTCATTTGAATCCTCCATTAAATGAATAAATCAAGTCTGGAGACATTATTTATAAAGATACTTTAGAGACGCTTTAAGAAACTTTAATCAACATCTTACAGGAAAAGCTTTTATATCTGCCCACAAGGAGTCTAAACATGGAAAATAAAAAGGGTGTACCTATTTTCATTCTTACAGTAGTTTTCATAGGAATACTTGCACCAATAGCTAGTGCTGCAATGGTTCATGGGTCAGTATATGATATTTTCTTAGAAGAACTAGACAAGGCAGTAATTACAATAGATACAATTCCCCAACAAACCTCAGTATCAAAAAATGGAGAATACTCTTTTGAACTATCTCCGGGAAAGTACACAATCACGGCCACATTTTATGGGTTAGATGCAACTTATGAATCTGAAGAAGAAATAGAAATAAACAAAGAAGGAAACTTCAAAATAGACTTAATTTTAACACCCTCACTCGATCCAGGAATTCTAGATGAGGATATAAATGAATTTGAAGACTTAGACAGTGGATTCTCATTAGAAAAAGAAAGCAGCAATGTTGGACTGATAATAACAATAATCGCAATAATATTAATCATTCTTTACTTTCATTTCTCAAAAGGACATTTCATAAAAGAAGTTGACGAATCAGAAATAAAAAGTGAAAATGAAGAGGAATTAGAAAAGGTTCTAAAATTCATAAAAGAATTAGGTGGAAGGGTTACACAAAAAGACATTAGAAAAAGATTCCCTTCAAGTGAAGCCAAGGTTTCTCTAATGATCACAGAATTAGAATCAAAAGGTTTAGTTAAAAAAATAAAGAAAGGAAGAGGGAACGTAATAATTCTTACAAAAGAAGGTAGTAAAAAATAAAATGGGGAAAGAATCCAAATCACAATTATACCAGCATGGAAGCAAAAGAGGCTTTAGCCTAATTAGATATGCGGGACTATACGACTTAAAGGCAATTATAGATGATACTAAAGCCCATCTTAGAAAATTAAGATATGATATTGATGACAAACAACACGATGAAAAAATAAGTTCTAGTGGAAAAGAAATGAAAATTGTTTTTAGGTGTTTCAAAGAGATAACTGAATATGTTAAGTTTTACATGGAAGTTACAATAATAGTAGTTGGGCAAATTGACGTAATTGTAGACAAAAGAAAAGTAAAGAAAGGAAACTTTGATTATAGGTTAATGACAAGAGTTGAAAAGAATTACTCTGGAAGTAACAGAACACCCACATTTAAAAAATCAAAATTGGGAGAACTCCAAAGACATCTTTACGAAAAGTTTATTATTAAGCAAGAACTCAGTGATAGGGAGGATGAGCTACTTGACCAAGGTCAAGAACTATTAAACATGGTAAGAAAGCACTTATTATAACATGGCATACTCAGATTTCATAGAAAGAGGGAACACAACATCCTTCAAAGGACTATTTCAACTAAACGATGTTTACAAAGAGATTTGTAATTGGGCAAAGAAAAATAGATACGATTTAGATGAAAAACAATACAGGTGTGATAGAGACCATGGAGAAGAAACCCTTACAATTGTGTTAGAACTTAAGAAAAAAGTTAATGATTATGCAAAATTAGGCCTGGACATAACTATAAATGCTACAGGAATAAAGAACATAAAAGCAAAAAATAAAGTAATGCAGGAAGGAGAAGTTTCAATTTCAATCGATTCCTACATATTGAGAGATTATGATGATGTATGGAGCAGAAAATTCTTAAACAGATTCCTCAGAGAATGCTTTGATAAATTCATAGCCCCTGGAAGGTTTGATGCAGATTGTAATGAGTGTAAAAAAGACCTAAAAGACCTTAAAAACATGTTAAAAGACTTCTTTAACGCACCTAAGCTTAAAAAGTAAAGTATATAAGGGGTTAAACATATATTTTTCTACTGCCCACTTCGGAATCACTCAATTGAGCACGAAGAGGTCAAGCAATGAACTTGGGAGTTAGTTGTGGGCTAAATCATATATCATATTCAAAAATCAATAAAATCAAGAGATAAGATTATTGCCTAAGGGCACATCATAATCATTGTGGTCAATTGACCCATAGTTGCTAAGTAGTTAAAAACTACGAAGTTAGAAAGAAACAAGAGTGTTTCAAACTATTTCTTGGTAATTTGATATGAAGTAATAGAAAGCGCAATATATGGAGGTGCGCATAATGGGAAAAATAAGTTTAGTATCAGCAAAATATATAGTACATGCTTCAATTGCGGTTGAAGGCATGGTAGACAGACCGGATGTTATTGGTTCAGTTTTTGGACAAACAGAAGGCCTGTTAGGTTCAGACCTAGAACTCCGTGAACTACAAAGTTCTGGAAGAATAGGTAGAATCGAAGTAGAATTATCAAGTAAAGACGGTAAAACTAGTGGAACGATTAGTATTCCAAGTTCATTAGATAAAACAGAAACAGCACTTATCGCTGCAGCAATAGAAACAATTGAGAGAATTGGGCCTTGTAACGCAAAAGTTAAGGTAACAATGCTTGAAGATGTTAGAGCTGCAAAGAGAGGAGTAGTTATTGATAGGGCAAAGGCACTATTAAGTAATTTAACTCATGGAACTCTTCCAGATTCAAAAGATATCAAGGAGAAAGTTTCCACCGCAGTAAGAGTTGCAGATATTGTTTCATATGGTAAAGACAAATTACCTGCAGGACCAGAAGTAAAGGATTCAGAATCAGTAATTCTTGTTGAAGGAAGAGCAGATGTAATAAATTTACTAAGATATGATATCAAAAACGCAGTTGCAATGAACGGAACTTCAGTTCCAGAAACAGTTATCAGTCTTTCAAAGGTAAAAGAAGTCATAGTTTTCCTCGATGGAGATCGTGGAGGAGATTTAATCCTTAGAGAACTTAAAGCAGTTGCAGAAATTGAGTTTGTAGCTAGAGCACCGGATGGAAAAGAAGTTGAAGAAATAACTCACAAAGAGATCCACCAAGCTCTTAGAAACAAGATAAAGTTTGAAACTGCAATTGACAATCTAGGAACACCAAATCAAAAATTCTCTGAAAGATCTAGAAGAACAGACACAAGAGCTAGACCTCAAACAAGAGAGAGAACTAGCAGATTTTCAAGAGATAGGAAAGAATTCAAACCTAGAGAAAGGAGAGAATTCAAACCTAGAGAAAGGAGAGATTTTCAACCAAGAGAACGAAGTTTTGACAGACCTCTAAGAATTCCAGTAGCTCAAAGAGAAAAATTCACAAAACTAATGGATGAACTTAAGGGTTCTAAAGAAGCATACCTTCTTGACGGGAAATCCAATGTACTTGGAAAAGTTCCAACCAAAGAGATTGGTTCAACAATTAAAGATATAGGGAGATCCGCAAATACAATATTAATTGATGGGTCTCTTACAAAAGACATCCTTGAATCTGCAGAAGTTGCAAGAATCAAATATCTAATAGGTACAAAATCCTATTTGAAGGATGTGCGTTCAAGAGTGAAGGTTCTAACAAGAAAGGACCTTCAGCAATGAACAAAACTTATTTAAGCGTGATTAATTAAACTAATCAAGAGGTGGGCATACATTGGAATATGCTAAAGGTAAGAAATACAAAAATTGGTCGCGCTTTATTATTCTTTTACTTGTTCTTAGTACAATATTCTTAGGTGCGTATTATTCTGGATTCACAAGGGAGTATTGTGGAACGGATCAAACTTGTTTCTCAGAAAAAGCATATAATTGTAGACCTGCAGAAGTTTACACTTCAAGAAACAACAATATCTACTACTACAAAATAAATCCAACAATAAGTAATAAATGTGAATTATTCATCAAATTTGACAGGGCTCAAGAAGGAACTCCTTCAGAACACGTAACACTTCTAGAAGGAAAATCAATGACTTGTACAATGTCAAAGTCTGAAATGAGAAAACAAGATGTATTAGACATGGAAGGCATTATGCCTTTTTGCACAGGCCCATTAAAAGAATCACTATATGAATTAATTGTAAAAAGAATGTATGAACTAATAATACTCAACCTAAAAGAAATTTCTACTGAAGCTAACACTCTTATGGAAATATAAATACAGGCCGCAGAAGATGGAATCAAACACCAATACTGGCTAACCCCAAACTTTCCTCCACTTCGTTACCCTAAAAGCACCGATAACAATGATTAAGGCTGCTCCCGTCAGGGTCTGACCTGGTTCTCAAGACTACCAACCAATTAGGACAAAGTTTCTTAGTACGGTTTAGGACCAATACCAAGAGTCCAATCCTCTCGACTGCTTCAGCCCCACCCTAAAGCCGATTTGTGGTTACAAGGCACGACTACTGCCCCGGCCTAGCCTGCAAGAAATTTAAAGAAAAAGAATATTTAAGTCTATTGTTAATCAATCAAAGTTAATTCACAAGTTCTACTTGTTCCTCGGAAATTATTCCAAACTAATAAATTGAATCCCTCATTATTGTCTCCCCTTCCAGAATAATTATCAAATTCACCATCTGTAAAAAAAACAAGTACTCCAAATATTAAACACGTGCTGAGTAGTACCGTCATCATCAGTACCATAATTATCCCATAATCTCCATCTTCCATTACTTGGAGCATAGTACAAAATATATGGTCCGCGATTAGCTGCTTCTTTTTGATATGTTGCAGTCCATTGAGTCATACCTATCCTAACCTCGCATCCATCAAAATCACCACAAAGGTCAGTTAAGATCGCATGATCTATTTCCTTATTGGTCCCACCATAATTTGCTGCAGTCGCAGTTATATGGTACCTCTCTAAATTAGTTGTATATTCCTCGGTCACATCATCAATATCATGTCTAGCCTTAGCAAACTTGCCACCAAGCTCATTATTATCAATAGCCTCTTGTAAACTTTTTTCAGACCCACCTAAATTAACATATAAATCACCAGCATTATGTCCAAATGTATTGCCCCCTACACCTTGAACTAATAAGGTTCCTCCAATTAAAATAATCAAAACACTAAGAATATACATGTGCTTTTTTTCAATATTAATCTTTAATTCCATTTTATTTTAATTCAAACCAAGTATGAATCATCCCTTCTACAAAGTGAGCCTTATATGTTGAACCAGAAGGAATAATTATAGAGATGTCACAACTTGCATAACTTCCCCTACCCTCATAAACCTTTTTAGAATCCACATAAAAATTTAATTCACAGCCATCCATACTATTATAACTTTCATCACCAGTAATAACCACCATAATGGGCCTATCTTTATTATTAGTATACAACACATTTGAAGCCCTTGAGGATTCAACATTTGCCCAATTTTGACCTACTCCAACACTACCCGAACTAACTAAATCATCAGAAGTCGCAATACTATCATCATCTATTGCTTCTTGTAAAGTTTTTTCTATTGCATTAATAGTTACTAATGAACCAAAGTCCCCATCAGAGACTGCACTTTGTAAAGTTTTTATTACTCCTCCCCCAACATCTACATAAATGTCCTCGGAATCATGTCCAAAATTATTAACACCTTGTCCTTGAACAAACAACATTCCACCAATTAGAATAATTAAAACACTAAGAATATACATGTGCTTTTTTTCAATATTTATTTTTAGTTCCATTTTATTTTAGCTCATGCCAAAGTTGGATCCCGCCATGTCCCCTGTAAGGATCTGAAGTTACTTTATATGTTGAACCAGCAGGAACAAGGATATAAATTGGACAAGTCTTAGAGTACTTGTCATTGTTGTTGCTATTTCTTGCAACACGCTCACTGTCTATATAAAAACTAATTTCGCAACCATTCACATTAGGATTAGGATTCCACGTAGTTACGGAAACCATAATTGGCTTACTTCCCGAATTAGTATAATCTGTATCCAAAGACCTACTAGCCTTAACGTCAGTCCAAGTTTGACCAACACCAAGTCCATTTGCAACATCATCAGAGGTAACTAACTTTCCATTGTTTATTGCTTCTTTCAAGCTCATATCAACACCACCAACAGTAACATAGAGCTCATTTGAATCATGTCCAAAATTATTAACTCCCTGTCCCTGAACAAACAGGATGCTTCCGATTGCTACAATCAAAACACTAAGAATATACATATGTTTCTTTCGAACATTAATTTTAATTTCCATCTTACCTCTCCAACAAAAACAACACAAATATACTATTTAAACCTTTTTCAAATACTCCAAAAAGCTATTAAAACCCATAAAACCCTTCTAAAAATGGAAAAAAAGAAATTCATGTTAAAGCTATCCAAAATGAGCTTCAAAACTCAAGAGGAATTTAACAAAACTAAACATCAATTGGCTAGAGAGTTCCACCTATCAGAAGTTCCAAAAAATGCAGAAATTCTATCAACAATACCTGAAAAAGACAGAAAAAAACTAGAAAACATTCTTCAAAGCAAACCAGTTAGAACAATATCGGGCGTAGCCCCTGTTGCAATAATGGCTGCACCAATAGCATGTCCACCACAAGCAAAATGTACATATTGTCCAGGCGGACCAGGATCAATATTTGGAAACACTCCTAAAAGTTATACTGATGGAGCACCTGCAGTAAAAAGAGCTATTAGAAATAAATACGATCCATACTTACAAGTATTCAATAGATTAGAACACTATCTACTTCTCAAACATAATCCTTCAAAAGTTGAACTAATAATAATGGGTGGGACTTTTCCAAATTTTCCAAAAACTTACAGGGATGATTTCATAAAGT
This sequence comes from Candidatus Woesearchaeota archaeon, assembly GCA_018655015.1. Classification (GTDB taxonomy): domain Archaea; phylum Nanobdellota; class Nanobdellia; order SCGC-AAA011-G17; family UBA489; genus JABIKK01. The sequence continues at coordinate 46,582 of JABIKK010000013.1, forward strand.
TTGCAATGAAGGCAATGAATGATTTCTCAGATGAATTCTTCACAAATGAAGGAAAACTAAAAGAGAAAAAGTTCAAAGAGTTCTTCATGCTTCCAGGAAAAATAACCTCTCCAGAAAGAGAAATGGAACTTCAAGAAAAGATGACTAAATTAAAAAATAAAAATAAGACCACCCTGGAAGAAGAACAAAGAAGAAACGAAAATAAAAAAATAAGATGTATTGCATTAGTAATTGAAACAAGACCAGATTGTTCTATGAAAGATGAGATAAACGAGATGTTAAGAATTGGAACCACAAGAGTAGAGTTGGGTCTACAAAGTCTAAGAGACGAAGTACTAAAAGAAGTAAAAAGAGGGCATTCAGTTGATGATGCTATAAAATCAACTCAACTTCTAAAAGACTCTTTAATGAAAATAACATACCACATGATGTTGGGGCTTCCACTAACAAATGAAAAACAAGACATTGATACCTACAAAGAACTTTTCACAAATCCAGACTTCAAACCGGATTCACTAAAAATTTATCCCTGCCTTGTAATGGCCGGAACACCCCTCTATGAGGATTATAAGAAATGTAAATTCCAACCAATAAACACTGAAGAAGCAACTAAAAGAATAATCGAAATAAAAAAAGAAATTCCAGAATACTGCAGAATAATGAGAATTCAAAGAGACATCCCAACATTCATGACGGAAGCCGGTGTCGATAAAACAAATCTGAGGCAACTAATACAACAAAAACTACACAAGGCTAAACAAAATTGTAGATGTATTCGATGTAGAGAACCAAAAAATAGAGAAGTTAGTTTAGATCATGTGAAAACAAAAATAAATAAATACAAAGCTTCAAACGGAACAGAATTCTTTATCTCAAAAGAAGATACAAAAAATGATATTCTATTGGGATATGCGAGACTAAGAATCCCTTACAAACCATTCAGAAAAGAAATAACAGACAAAACTGCAGGAATCAGAGAACTACATGTATTCGGAACATCTCTAGACCTAAAAAACAAACCAAAGACGAGTTCAGAATCACAACATAGAGGATATGGAAAAGAATTAATGCAGGAAGCAGAAAAAATAGCCAAAGAAGATTATGATAAAAACAAAATGGTAGTTATTTCAGGAATAGGTGTAAGAGAATACTACAACAAAATTTTAAAATACAAACAAGACGGACCTTACGTTTCTAAAAAATTATAAAATATAGCACTTAATTAGATTTAAGAACGGCCTCTATCCTCTTCAAGATATCCACTGCATCATTAATGCCACAACGATTTGTACACAATCTCAACTTATAGCTAAGCGATCTAGCTCTATCAGAAAGTTTATCAATAGAATCCTTAACCGAATAGTAATCTCTTTGTGCTTGAAGTACCTTATCCTCACTAAAACCATAAGGATGGGTCCTAATATTTTCTAACCTTGCCATTCCAGCCTTTATTTTTGTATCAAGTCTTTCAATTTCAGTCGCCAGTAATTGCAGTTCATTTAAATGTGCACGTACCCTACGTAGGAAATCTAACAGTTTTATCCTCGCAGACTCTTTTCTGCTACCTTTAAACCTAATAAAATCAGAAATAAGTAGATTTGACTTTTGAACAAGCCTCGGTTTGTTCACATCCCGTAATTTCCTAAACCACCCCATCATACACCCCGATTAACCATGTTCTTTAAGTTTTAACAATCTCCACTTCTAACTTGCCCGATCTAAACATATAAAATAACATCAATGCAAGTATTGCAAGAACCCAACTAAACATACCAAATACAGGACCTTTAACAGAAGGTTCCAAACTACAATCAACTCTTTCTAATGGATCAACTGAACAAACTCCAGTAATACAAGAGTTACAATTTCTAGTTCTCTCGCCATTCTCACAATCAGTCCAAGCTCCACAAACCCATGCGTATCCTCCACCTAAGGAAGAACAGCTTGGTTCTACAACATCAGGATAATTCTTAACATCGCAAATATCAGCTACACAAGTTCCAAAATCAGGATTACAAGATTCGCCACTAGCACATTGAACTTCATTACTTAATTCATTACAACCATTACCATCATAATCACCACAGAAAGCAACTCCTACCGAAGTACACACTGCCGTGCCCCTAACACAATAAGAAGAACAACCGTCTCCACTTCCAGAACCACTCATTCCTTCAAACAAACAAGTATCAGTACAACCATCACCACTAACAGTGTTTCCATCATCACATTGTTCGCCAGGATCAATATTACTATCTCCACAATAGCTGTCTGTAGCAGTAACAGTTAACAAATCACTAGGAGGTGCAATTCCGCCACCAAAGTTATAGCCCTTGGCTCTCCATCTAGCATCATCAGGATCAGGTCCAGGATTATTATTCTCGGAAGTCCAATTAGTGGTTCCGGAAGTTCCAGAAACAGTTATTGGACTAGGTTTAACAACTGAAAGTTCTTGAGTATCTTCATTGATAACATCAACATCAAAGACCAGATTATTACATCGATCATCACCATCTAAATCTAAAGTTAAAACAACATTGTCTCCTCTTTCCGCAGTCAAAGTACTCCACTTAAAGCTAGCACCTTGTAATGCAAGAGTACATTCAGAGCTACCCCCACCACCTTGATCACCAGTTTCTAAACAAGTATTCCTATCATTTGAATCAATATCACAAGCATTACCACAAGGATCTCCAGTAGTTGAACCAGTACTTCCATCTTCATTATCTTGAGAGTTTTCACAATGTTCAACATCATAATCGACACCATTAACATTCACAGATTTACCTGCACAATCTGCATCATCTACACAAGCATAAGTTGAAACATTTCCTTCTGGATTAGATAAAGTATTAACATCTATACAAGTTCCAAAAGAGCCGTAGTTAGGTGTAATTGCACAATTATCAAGAGCATCTTCAATTCCATCCCCATCTGTATCAACAAAAGGTTCTATCTTACAGAATTCATCACAGCCATCCCCATTAATATTATTTCCATCATCACATTCTTCCGCACCTTCTTGAACACCGTCACCACATTCTCCAACACTTCCAGGCTCTAAATATTCACAACATAATTTATTGGAAAAATAACTACAATCTGCAGCATGAACATTATAATTTCCACCGTTTCCATCACCAAAGGAAAGTAAACATTCTTTTGCGCCACAATCAGAACTTCCAGCAACTGTGTCACACTGAACTTTATCATAACAAACTTTTTGATAATATCCCTTCGGAGGTAATTCACTATCTGTTGATTCGGGAGCATAAATATGTCCTCCTCCAATCAAAGTCCCAGTAGCATGACCCTCAGTTCCGTTTCCAGCCAAGGTACTAACATCATTACCATTTGCAACCCTAATTGCATCATTCCAAGAATCCGCAATAAATAAATTTCCAAATGCATCTAAATCTACACCTCTAACATGTGAAAATTTAGCACTCAAAAGTGGACCATCAACAAAGCCAGTTGTTCCATCACCTGCAAAATCACTTATTGTAGATCCAGCAACATCTATTTTCTTTATCTTTTGATTATTAGTATCAGCAACATATAATGAGTCTGAAGCAATATCATAAGTTAATGCATAAGGTGCAGTGAAACCCGCTCCATAAACAGAACCGCCAACTCCTCCAGCATAATATGAAACTCCAAAACTGACCATGTCTAAACTCTTAATCCGATTATTATCTTTATCTGCAATATAAACTAAATTCTCAGAAGGATTGTAACTAACACCAGTAGGATTGCTAAACTTAGCTTCGGGCCCAATAACTCCAGCCAAATCACCTTCAACACCACAAGTACCTGCAATTGTTGTAACGGCTCCATCAGCCAAACCGACTTGTCTAATACAGTGATTACCCGTATCTGCAACAATTAAATTCCCAGAAGGACCAACCGTAATTCCAGTAGGTTGATTAAATCTAGCAGCGCCAGAAATTCCATCGCTTGTCCCACTTGTACCACAAGCCCCTGCAAAGGCTCCAGAAACACTCCCATCATTCAAGAACACCCTTCTAATACAATGGTTATCTCTATCTGCAACATAAAAATAATCTCCAACTAAAACATCTCTAACTAAAACTAATCCTGCAGGATAATTAAACTTAGCAGTTGTAGCTCCACCAGGAGTAGTTCCACTTGTACCACAAGTTCCACTAAAATGTTCGGCCAGACCATTACCACCAATCTCCCTTATACAATGACTCATTGCATCCGTAACATAAGCAGTTGTAAAACTATTTGTGTCGACAACCGTTTCAATCCCATTGGGTTCATAAAATGTTGAAGAAATACTTAACCCATTTGAAATATACGCAATTAAATTAGAATTATCAGCATAGCAACTTCTCGTAGGCCCATCAACTCTTAAACTAAATGATAACTCGGCACAATAATCCACACTTTCTCCAGAACCAATCATAGAAATATGAGAATTATTTTTCAAAAATAAACCAACAACATCTTTATCGCCACAAGCCCCTGCAACACTCTCTTCAACAACCATACCCGTTACACTTCCAGGCCCTAAAGAACTAACAACATCTGCAACAGAAGGAGAACTTAAATCATCAATATTAAATGCCAGAAATGATGCAAATATAACTAAAAACGCTGGAAATAATATACGATGCTCTTCTCTCATCAAAACAACCTCTTCAATACAATTCAAAGCAGAAAATCACTTATAAATGTTTGCAAAAAACCTTTAGAAAGCTATTTATAACATTTTAACCACCCATAAAACACCAACACGATGATAGAACTAGGCGGAAATATTAAGCTTAAAGGGTTCAGTGAACTCGATGCAGCAACCCTCATAGTAGTAAAGAAAATTGTAGGGAACTATACAAAGAAATTAACGAGCGATCATCCAGATTTTACAGAATTACTTCTTGAACTTAATCAAACAGAAGACCAAAAGTTCAATATTAACGCTAATTTTTCCAGAAAATCGGGAGAATTGACATCAAATGTAGATGGGGGAAACATCTTCTTCGCCATAAGCGAGGCCTTAGAAGGGATTAACCCAAAATCAAAAAAGTAGAGATTTCTACGAAGAAAACATTTATAAAACCAAATAACCAATACCAGATACCTAAACACAAGATTTACGGAGTTTTTACAATGGCAACTAGAGTTGGTGGATTTAGAAGAAAGACAAGAAGTAAACTGAGAAAGAGCCCTAAAGAAAAAGGGAAGATCAGTATTAGAAAGTACTTCCAAGAACTAAAGGCAGGAAATAAAGTCTGTTTTAAAGCAGAGCCCGCTGTACAAAAGGGAATGTACTTCCCAAGATTCCATGGAAAAACTGGAGAAGTAATAGAAAAAAACGGTTCATGCTACAAAGTCAAATTCAAAGATGGAAATAAACAAAAAATAATCATTGCACATCCAGTGCATCTAAAAAAACTATAAAATGGCAGAAATTGAAATAAAAAGTCAAACACCTCTAACATACGCAGAGGTTGCAAAGAAACTAGAGATAGTTAAAAAGCATAGAAAGAAAGATGAAGAACCAGGGTTCAGAACTAAAAAAGCAGAAGAGTTCCTTGAAACCATTGGAAAAGAACAAATAAAAAAAGTAGAAGACCTACAAAAAAAATTAACAGATCTTAATATTCCTAGAGTTAAGGAAAGACAAATAATTAATCTTGCGAACTTAATGCCTGAGGATGAAGATAGTGTAAAAATAATACTCGCAAACGACAACATAACTTTGAAACAAGAAGATGTGAAAAAGATTGTTGATTGCATAACAAAGTAGAATGCAAAAAATAAATGAACAGAATAGTAAGAGAAGAAAAAGCTATAATCCTAGATTTTCTTCCGAACGGGTATCCATCGGATACAAGACCTGCACATATGAAGACAGCTGTAGCTCAAGCTATGGGTGCTAATCACTTTATTCTATTAGAGATAGTTCCTAAAAAAGGAGTTTTCTTAAAATTCGAACAAGAAGTTTACATGGGTGAAGGTAAGAGAGAAGAAGTACATCACATTTCTGGGAGAATCAACTTCCTAAGATTAACCCAAACTGCTAAGATGAACCTAGAAGACTTACTGAAAAAGTTAGTCACAGCATCAGAAGAAAAATTCATAGAATTCTTCAATAAAGCTGGACCAATTAATGCAAGAAGACACCAGTTAGAACTAATCCCAGGTATAGGTAAAAAACACATGTGGGAGATACTTGAAAAGCGTGAAGAAAAGCCATTTGAGAATTTCAAAGACTTAAAGGAAAGAGTAAAACTGATGCCAAATCCAGAAAGTGCAATCATAAAGAGAATTATACTAGAATTAAACGAAGAAGATAAGCACAGGCTCTTTGTGGGCAACTAGAGACCAAAATGCTTTTAAATAGTCTTCCGCCCAACTCTCAAATAAAATGACTCAAGAGATTAAGAACTTAATAAGATTGGCAAATACTGACATTGTAGGCCAGAAGAATATCCTATATGGTCTTACAAAAATCAAAGGTGTTAGCCTAGCTTTTTCTAACGCAATCTGTGAAGTTCTAAAAATAGACAAATTTGGTAAAATTGGGACCATGGATGAAAAAACTAAAGAGTCAATTGAAAATAAAATTAAAAATCCAGAGGGTGTACCAACTTGGATGTTCAACAGAAAAAAGGACTTTGACACAGGTGAAGATAAACATTTAACAGGTCCAAAATTAAAACTTACAAAAGAATTTGATATTAGACGTATGAAGAAAATAAAATCTTACAAGGGAGTAAGACACATGTTCAATCTTCCAGTAAGAGGCCAAAGAACAAAGGGTAACTTCAGAAGAGGAACCGTTGTTGGCGTAGTAAAGAAGGGAGCTCAAAAGGCAGGAGCAAAGAAGAAGTAAAATGGGAACTGTAAGAAGACTTAGAAGTAAATATGATGGACCGTCGCACCCATGGGAAGCTGATAGGTTAGCTGAAGAAAAAAATCTTACAAAGGAATATGGCCTAAAAAATAAAAAAGAAATTTGGAAAATAAATTCTAAATTAAGAGGCTTAAAAACACAAGCAAAAAATCTAATCGCAGACAGAAGTGAACAAGCAAGAAAAGAAGAAAAATTACTTCTAGAAAAACTAGCAAGCTGGGGTGTCCTAAAAGAAGGAGCTACACTTGATGACGTTTTGGAAGTAAACGTAAGACAATTACTTGCAAGAAGATTACAATCAGTCACATTAACAAAAGGCCTTGCAAGAAGTAGCAGACAAGCCAGACAAATGATTTCTCACGGACATATTACAATCAATAAGAAAAAAACAAATATTCCTTCTTACTTAGTTAAGATTTCAGAAGAGTCAAAAATGGAATATTCACAAAATTCAAAATTCAAAGACTCTGAACATCCAGAATTAAACATTCAGAGAAAAGAAGACCTTAAAAAAGTGGATGTAAAAGAAGTTCCTGTTAAAGAGAAACCAAAGGAAGCTCCTACTAAAGAAAAAGTTGAAGCTCCAGAACAACCTAAAGAAACTAAAGTTGAACAACCAACTCAAGAGGTTAAACAATGAGTGATGATAAAATGAGATGGGGAGTGGCACATATTTACTCCAGTCACAACAACACAATAATTCATATTACAGATTTAACAGGTGCAGAAACAATTGCAAAAGCATCAGGTGGAATGGTTGTAAAAGCACATAGACTAGAAAGTTCACCAAATGCAGCAATGGCGGCGGCAAAACAAGCTGCAGAACAAGCAAGAGAAAAAGGAATAAACGGATTACATATTAGAATCAGAGCACCCGGAGGACACAACGGTCCAAATTCACCAGGTCCTGGAGCACAAGCTGCAGTAAGAGCATTATCAAGAAGCCGAATAAGAATCGGTGTTATCGAAGACGTAACCGGTCTTCCTACAGATGGATGTAGAAAAAAGCATGGTAAGAGAGGAAGGAGAGTTTAAGGATGGAAATTAAGGTTCTTAAGAAAGACGATTCTAGATCAATCTTTAAAATTTCTAAAATAAACCCTTCAATAGCTAACAGTATTAGAAGATACATTTTAGCTTACGTTCCAACCATGGCAATCCATGATGTTGAAATAAAGAGAAATGGTTCTGCATTATACGATGAAGTTCTAGCACATAGATTAGGATTAGTTCCAATTAAAACAGACTTAAAATCATATAAGCTTTGGGAAGGTAAAAAAACAGAAGTTCCAAAAAGCGCACAATACGAATTAAAAATGACACTAAAGGCTAAAGGACCTTGCACAGTGTTTGCTTCAGACATTAAGTCTACAGATCCAAAAGTAGTTCCTGCATTTGATAAAATGCCAATTGTTAAACTTCTTGAAGGTCAAGACATTGAATTAATTATGACTGCAAGACTTGGTCAGGGCAAAGAACATGTAAAATTCACACCCGCATTAGCGGTTTATAGAGGAGTTCCAGAATTAGTAGTTACAAAGGACAGCAACACAACCGCATGTCTAGAAAAATTATCAGATGCAATAACTAAGAAAGGAAACAATCTAGAAATCAAAGATTTAACAAACTGGACTGAATCCTATGAAAACATTTGTGAACAAAATGGAATTGAAGTTAATTCCAGTAAGGAAGACTTTATTTTTACAATAGAATCATGGGGACAATTGCCTCCAAGAGAAATCTTCACAAGAGCAATAGATGTTTTTGATTCTAAATTATCTGACTTTGAGACCATTGTTAAGAAGCTTAAGTAATCCTAGAAAGACTTAAAACAAATTAATAATTGGCTACGCTTACGCGGGGGTCCCATAGTTAGGTCAATTGGACTAGGTTGAGGGCCTAGTGGCTTAGTGCCTGCGCAGGTTCGAATCCTGTCCTCCGCATAAATCATAATAACTTCCAACATAACACAGCCCTCTAATTTAGAATCATGAGTTCAAACAACAACTAGATTTTGTAATCGTTAACAGTTTGAACAGGAATAGCAACGCCACGAGAATCAAAAGCTTCCAGATTTTTATCGATATTGTCCATATATCGCTCCACATAATGGGGAACAAGAATCTGCCTAAGATTACTTGGGGAAAGATTACGCCCCCTACGATCAAAAACGACAGGTACTTTTCTTTCTTCCCTTGGATGCAGTGCATCTGTCAAGTCTACTCCCAGTATCTGTCCAAGCGCACACGAAAATTTCTTCGATGATGACTTATCTTTAATCCAAAGCTCCATTTCGGATTGCGTCGGCGAATAATCTGAATCTCCGCTGCACAAATGGGTTTCATACAATGAAATCTTAGCTAGCTCAACTTGATACAAAAGCGTATTACAGAAAACAAAGCCTAACATTGGTTCACCAAGTAACCCTTCTAATGAACCTAGCTGCTCAATATCCGTTCCACTCCTAGAAGAATTAGAGGGGTGGTTATGCAACATCCCCACTAGTTGTAAGCCTTGATGTTCCTTTAAGAAATCACGATATTGATCCACAACATTTGGCTGTATAAATTCTCCTTGGCCCGCTATTTGGTCTGGAACATGTAAGTGAGTCACATTCAAAGATTCAGGTTTATCTGCCATAAGCCAATAGCTCCGCTCAATATGGGGCATAAGTAAATGGAGTGGATGAATTCGTGGGTCGAGAGCACTATAAAAAAATGGTTTGAGAATCGATTTATCCCCTGCTGACGCTTCAAAAAGGTCCCTTACAGCATTCCGCATTACGTCCTCATTAATTTGAACTTCTTCCATATTTCATCTGCCTACAACTCAAAACCCTTTAAAATGCTTAAGTTTAGAGAATTATATACTCCAACATATATTTATAAGTATTACCATCTACATGCAATTATTGATGAAATTTTCAATATTATCTATAAAAATTCATGAAAGGCAGAAGAGAAAACCCCCAAGTTCAATCTGACCCACCAGAACATTTATAAATCGTTAATTCACAAACTAATTACTCTGCAAGCGTAAGCGAACAGTAGAGCACAAACGTGTTCTAAATCAAATAAAATGAAAATAACTGGACCATCAAACCCAAATTTACAGTCTCTAATCAAAGAGCTAAAAACCCTTAGTATTACTAATAAAGTAAATCTATGGAAAAGAGTAGCTACAGAGTTAGAAAAATCAACAAGAAATAGAAGAAAAGTAAATATTCATCAAATTCAAAAACACTCCAACGATGGAGAAACAGTTCTAGTTCCTGGAAAAGTTCTTTCAATGGGAACTTTAACAAAACAAGTTAAGGTTGCAGCTTGGGCATTCTCAGAAGAAGCAACTAAAAAAATCAAAGATTCTACTTCAATTAATCAACTTATGAAAGACAATCCAAAAGGGAGTAAAGTTAGAATAATTTGTTAAAATGATACTTGATGGAAAAAACTTAATCGCTGGAAGACTTGCAAGTTTCGCAGCAAAGCAAGCTTTATTTGGGAACGATATTGAGATTATTAATTCAGAATTAGTTATGATTACTGGAAGTAAGAGTAACGTAATGGCAAAACAAAATGAAAGACAAGCAAGAGGTCATCCATACAAAGGACCATTTGTTCCAAGAAGGGAAGATCTTTTACTAAGAAGAATGATTAGGGGAATGTTACCTTACAAACAATCAAGAGGAATGATCGCATTCAAAAAAGTAAAGTGTCATTTAGGAATTCCTGATGAACTAAAAGACAAGCCCACAACTGAAGTAAAGGGCGCAAACATCACAAAGACGCAAACTCTTAAATATATTCGTTTAGCAGAGGTTAGTAAGCTAATTGGTAGAAAAAAATGAAAACAATAAACGTTTCCGGAAGTAGAAAAAAAGCAGTAGCTAGAGCAACAATTAAAGATGGAAAAGGAATAGTTAGAATTAACAAACAATCGATTGAAACAATTGAACCGGAAATATCAAGATTAAGATTACAAGAGCCTTTAGAAATAGCTAAGGACTTCTCAAAGAAAGTAAACATTGACTTAAAGGTAGCAGGTGGAGGTTCACAAAGCCAAATAGAAGCTTGTAGGCTAGCCATTGCAAAGTCAATTTACGCATACTCAAATAAAGACGCACAATTAAGAAAAGATTTCATAGATTACGATAGACACTTACTAATCGCAGATACTAGAAGAAATGAACCTCACAAACCTAACGATTCAAAACCAAGGGCAAAGAGGCAATTCTCTAAGAGATAGAAAATGATTATACCAATAAGATGTTTTTCATGCGGCAAACCAATTGCACAGCTATGGGAAGAGTATAAAACAAGAACAGAGAAAGGCGAAGAACCAAAGAAGGTTATGAAAGACGTGGGTTTAGAAAGATACTGCTGCAAAGCAATTTTCTTAGGTCACATCGACTTAATAGACACAGTTGCTAAGTTTAAGAAAGCTTAAGTTTAGAATTTTTTTAATAAAATTAAACCTCTTAGTTCAACCTATAAATTAATCTTTTTTACAATAAACTACATTGGTATACGCAGGATCATGAACTGCCCATGGACCAGATCTCCAAGCCCCATCTGCCGTCCCAACTTCAGAGCTGGATTCGTCCTTCCATTCTAACTTAATTTTTGCAACCTTAACTGTCCCACTACAACAATCAGCACCAGTGCTATATGTGTGAACTCGGTATTCATTACTTCCTCCCACTAATCCAACATTAGCCACATCATCACCACGGGGGAATCTTCCATCTAATTCAGTATACCTCGTCCAACCAGTAGGACAATCCGTATCAAACATAGCAACCATCCCTGTAAAAAGTCCATCTAAGCCTTCAATTTGATCAGCAGTATGCCCATAATTATTAACGCCCTGACCTTGTACAAAAACTATAGTTCCAAAGGCTAACACTAAAATGATAAGAAGATACATATGCCTCTTTTGAACTGAAATGTTAATATTCACCTAAATCAGAAGGCAATAGGAAGTTTATAAATATTCCTTCACATAAATCCTTTTAATCTCATTAGTAATATACTAAAAAATGAGAGATGATACGTGGCTTGAGCAAAGATTTGATCAAATTTGGACATTATTCTTCCCAGATGTAGAAAAGAAGAACGTATCAATAAGGTGGAAAGGCAAGTGGAAAAACAAATTTGGACACATAACCACCACCAAAGATAAAAAAAGTGAGATAGTAATTAACAAATTATTCAAAGATTTACAAGTACCCGAAGACGTAATAAAATTAACAATAGCACATGAAATAGTTCATTACTCCCACGGATTTCATTCACACCTACCAAGATTACACAAACATCCCCACAAAGGAGGGGTAGTTGAAAAAGATCTTAAAAAACGAGGATTCTCATACATGCTAAAAAAAGAAAAAGAATGGCAAAAAAAAGAATGGTTCAATTTATTCAAAGAACTAATGCCTCATAAAGTTCAACCAAGAACAAGAATAATAAAACAAAGGAAACCTTTCAGTTTCTTTAGACTCTAGGCTTTAATAACATACGTCTATAGTTCTTACATTTCGAACAAAACACAATTAACTTTCCATTTCTAGTCCTAACTTTAGAATTAACTCCTGAAGAAAGGTATATCTTACATTTTCTACAATAATTTGATCTAAATTTCCTAGGAATTCTAACGCCCGCCTTAGCTACAAGTCTTAAAACAATCTTAACATATCTATGACTTCTCTCAGGGTGATTCTTAAACTCAGAAGAAGCCTCTGAAAACAAAGTATTAATTCTCTCCAGTGCAATTGATCTCACATTTCCTATTCGTTTAGCCATACAAAACCCAACATTTAACCATATAAATAACTTATTACAGAAAAGATTATAAATCCCCATTAAAGGTCAAGAATAATGAAAAAGAGAAATAATCAAAAAAAGGTATATTTGATCATCGGAGCAGCGATAATTCTGATAATATTACTATTAGTATTAAATCAAACACCAGTTCGAGACTTTACATTCGAAGAAGGTTACAATGAAATAGTCCAACTAGATGAAAAATACGAAACAAGCTTCAAGACAGAAAGCATTCCAGACGAACTAATAAATTACAAAAATGTTGATCCTTTTGTTGAAGACTTAACCGCCCTTAGGGAAGAAGTTGCACTTTCTGCAAATAAAAATCCAACCGAAGAAAAAGAAGCTCTACTCTTATTAATTGACGCAAGAACGCTGATGATTTTATCAGAAAAAAGTTATACTAATGGAAAGTCCATTGGCCCAATGGGAATTGCAGACGATGAAGAAGGTTTTAGTTGTAGAGAAGCAGGATACTTAATCAATGGGGCATATTACTTTAACAAAAGTTATGGTGCTGGAGTTGAGGCATACTTAGCATTAGACAAACTACTCGGTCACAATCAACAAACTCCTGGAGTTTGGGATTTAGTGGGTGTTAATGATGAGAAACCAAGGTTTTTCTATTCTAAATTAGGCGCAATAAAAATAACAGTTGCAAGAAATCTAATAGCACTTGAAGAATTTTGTTTAATTGACATGAGCCAGGGACTAATCTCCCCAGTAGATCCAGAAAATTATATTCTTATAGACAATGTTTAAAAAGCAACAAGAAAAAGACTTAAATATCCCTTGTACCACTTGAGAGGGTTAACAATCTGGAGGCTTTAATATGGAATATAAAGACGAAAAAGGGAATACACTATACGGTTTTTCACAAGAAAGCCTAGAGAAAACAAACAAACAGATCACAGAAACAAATAAGCTAATTCAGGTTCTAATCATTCTAATTCTAATGATTCTACTCCTAGGAATAGGGTTTGCAGGATGGCTTAAAATGAATAGTATCTTTGATTTATTGATAAGATAAGGCAAGCCAAAACTCTTATAAATCGTTTAAATCATAAAATTATTGAGGACGACCATGGCAGCTTGGTTCCACCTGTTCCCATTCCGAACACAGCAAGTTAAGCAAGCTCACGTTCCAAGTTGTACTGCACTTTGTTGTGGGAACCTTGGTTAGTTGTCCCTTTTATTTTCTAATTTATTTAACAAATCCGCAAATTTAACAGGATTTTTAGAGGGAGTTGCATTGTAACTTTCAACCATCAAATCAAGAATATATTGTTTCATAGGATGTGTTAGAGGAACGTACTTTCTAAAGAGGAAAATATTTCTTCTTCCTGTAATTCCTAAAACCCAGGTGTCATCTTTCAGTCTATTGTTCCTCCTCAAACGATTACATGAAATGCCTAGAGAAAAAAGAATTTCACCAATCTCCTTCAAAATTCCATAAGAATTAGAATAAAAATTTACATTCCTCTTCCATGCATTTTCAGACAGACTGAATCTTAGTCCAACACAACCTTCATCATCGAAAAAAGAACCAATAAATGCAAGCTTAATACCAATGTTAGCTTCTAGAACTTTTTTTGGAATCTTTATTTTATTACATCCAAACGATTCAAGATAATTAAAAAAAAACTCAATGAGCGCCCTTCTCTGAAACTGCACAAAGGATGTACCTGAGTTGACCGTGCCATAAGTAAGGTGAATTTCTCCAAAAATTTCAATAAGATCCTTTTCGAATTGACTAAGCAAAGCCTTACAAGTATTGTTGTACCTTGCATATTTAGGACTAATGTGGCCATCTCCACAAAGTTTAGCCAAACATCTTGCAAGAGCGACGTTCATCATAGCGTAATAATGAAAACATGGAAGATAAAACAATCTAAACAGCTAAGTAAGTGCAGTAAGTAGTTAAGACCAAATATTCAAGAATACGCCCCAGTAATGAACAATAACATAAAGCCAGATAATATAGGCTACAACAGCAGAAATCAAAACAACTAGAACAGTATTTACAATCTCATTCTTTCTCCTTTTCACTTGATCAATAGTACATATTTTCTTCTTCCTAAAATAAATAATCAGTGATATTGTTAATAAAATCAAACCAAGTAACCTAAATATCCATTTATACTGACCATATAAGACATCTGTCAATGAGGCCGCATAACTAACAGTTCCAAAACCAAATAGAAGAAGTATTATCGGTGATAAACAACAAAGTGATGCAAATAAAACTGGAATTCCAGTTATCTTAAGTAATTCTTTTATACTAACCATTCAAATCATCTTCAGTCCGCCAGTCACGGTATCAATTTTTTCCACTATATCTGGTCCGATTGCACAGCAAGTAGTTGTACTAGTGTCAAAAAAAGTTTTACCTGCATCTGTAATTATAGCAGTTTTTATTTTCTGCGCCCTTGCTTTCTTTAAGTAATATCTTAAATCAACTTCGTCAACAACTTTCAGAACAACTTTCATCATCCCTTCTCGTCTCCAAGAATTAACTTTATCACTGCTTGAACCAAGAACAGCTTCAACACTAGCGTGTGCAACTTGCACAGCCAACTTGCCCTTAGGCATTTTTAAATCAGATCTAACCAATATAACTTGTTTAAAGCTCATATAAACTTCACCAAACCCTTAAGCTTAAGTTTGACCCTCTTACCAAATCCATCTTTACCTTTTTTTGGATGAAATTTCTCTTGTTTCTGTCCTTCTAAATGGAACTTGTGTTCAATTGCAGTCATCAGCTTCTTCATAACAGAATTAACATTTTTTCTTAAATCCCAACCCTCAACTTCAGAAGTTAAAGTTTCTTTTCCAAAATTAAGATGCGCCCTAAAACTATATCTCACCTTACTTCCCACTTCATGAACTTTCACATGGAATTTTAAATTATTCTTTGCACCAAATCTACGAATATCAGAGTTGTATTTTGAAACAACCTTTTTCAACCTTTCACGATCTATCCCATCTAAAGAATTTAGTCCGACATAACTTACAGCCATTATAATCACCCCAGTTTTAAAAGATTAAATACTTATCGTTTAAGTTCCAAAGTATTCATCTATGATTTTTCTATGTTGAAAACCAATCTTAAGATCGGTCAATTCATCAAGTCCAAACCATTTAATATCTAATATCTCTCCTTCTTCCGCATTTTCGATAGTAGGTTCACCCTTATGCTCCCCAGAAAACACAGAAGTATACGCGCAAAAACCAATTTCTTCAAAAAATTCTTCATAACTACCAAAATATTTAGGCTTAAAATCCAAACCGGCCTCTTCCCTCACTTCCCTTACAACTGTCTTCTCTTCAGTCTCACCTTCTTCAATGTGGCCTCCAGGCAAAGCCCAGGTATTTCTAAAGGGGAAATGTCCCCTCTTTATCAGTAAAACCTTTCCATCTTTAACCAACACAGCATTAACTACCTTATCTCTTCTCAAAGCAGTTTCCTCTTCAGAATTCTCTTCTCTAAACTTCTTCAAATCCTCTTCAGTAGTATCTTCTTGTATCTTTATTTTATTAATATCCATCATTTGAACACTTCTCCAGTTTCACTATACCAAAAGTAAAGATCTAATTCATCCATGCTAATGCCTAAATTCATACAATATAACTTAAATTTTTCTTCTATTAAAAGATATTCATTCTTTGTAAGTCCTTTGGAAACCTCATCAATTACTTCAAAATTTCTTAAATTCCTTAAAATATGTCTATCCAATATTGCAAGATCTCTAAATCCTACATTCCTTAA
Organism: Candidatus Woesearchaeota archaeon; assembly: GCA_018655015.1. Classification (GTDB taxonomy): domain Archaea; phylum Nanobdellota; class Nanobdellia; order SCGC-AAA011-G17; family UBA489; genus JABIKK01. The sequence goes on from JABIKK010000013.1 coordinate 63,059, forward strand.
GAAGTGACTCGCCTCCTTGAGACCAAGACCCCTTACATTCTTTACAAGCCATTCCCTTACTTCAACGGAGTTGATAGATTTATCACTTAAGTCAAAACTCTCCCAGAGGGTATTAAACAAATCTTTCAGTTCACAAACATACTTCGTTTTATTATTATGAAATCTAGTTTTTGTCTTTAGAATATTTCTAATGTCTTCAGAATCAACAGTGGAATTAAATAAATCCAAAGACTTTACTCCTTCAATAGCTTCAGCACACCTTTTAGCATTACTTTGGGGAGTCAATAAACAAAAACAAAGTTCATAAAAAATATCTTCTTTATCATTAATTTTAGAAAACGTATCTAATCTATCTAAAACTACAGATTTTATTTCAGAATATCCTTCCACAACAGAAGAATTCATTTCATATGTATCTCCACTACATCATCATCTGCTAGAACATGATCCAAACCAACAGTTTGCCCTTTAAACTTAGCACTCTTCCCATAAACTCTAGCATACTTAAAACTCTTAAGAAAATCCTTATGAACTTTTTTAGCAACATCTCTTAATGTTGAGTCCTTTGCAAAAGCTACAGGGGGAAGATCTTTTTCTCTCCCAGGTTGTTTAGTATAAACTTTAATTATTCCCAACTTGCGCCAAAGATCATCTTTAAATTTCTTAACATCTTGATCATTGTATATCGCCCTCTCAGTTACAACTTCAGATAATTCTTTATCCAAAAAACCCTTGTCTTTAACATCCCTAAACAAAAAAACCATAAGATCTGCCTGCTTTAATATCCCTTTGTAAGTGGGGCCCATAACACTGTCTTCAAAGTTTTCAACAATGGCTGGAATCTCAACAATCTGAATTTTTATTCCATGATAATCCATTACTCCAATTTCTGGTTTCTTAGTTGTAAATTTATAATCGGCAACCTCGACATTAGTTCCAGTTAGATCATTCAATAACTTGCTTTTACCAGAATTAGTTTTTCCCACAAGACATATCTGCGCAGCACCTTCCTTTTTTATCGTTGGAGAGTAACCCCTCCCACTAGATTTACTTTGTTTTTCAATAGTAGTCTTTAGTTTAGATATTCTTTCCTTAATAGAAGCTAACAATTTTTCACTAGATTTATGCTTAGGTGCAGTTTTGAGCATCTTCTTAAGAGCATTCAGTTTCTCATTGGGACCATCGGCATCCCTATACTCTTCTTCAGATCTCTGAAAATCAAAACCAGGATTAGTTGCCATTCGAAATAAGTCCCAACAGGCCTTTAAAAATTTTACATTCAGTAGAATGGTTTAGCAGAATTATCGGATTTTTGACCCCAAGATGAAGCATCCTTGCTAGATCCTAGATCTCTAGGAGTGAACTTAATTGGGCCTTTTCCACCACTAGGGCTACCTTTTCCAGATATCCTATGAACTACAACCATTAGAACCACAATAACAATTATTAAAATCAATAAAGTCCAAAGCCATCCAAATTCACCTTCTCCCTCAGGAGTTTCCACAACATCAGTTACATCTTCAACTGAAGGGGCCTCTATTACTTCCTCTACTAGAGGTGCAGGCGAAGATATCTCTTTAAAGACTAAATCTGCAGACTTTTGATGTATCTTATGTAAGTATATTTCTAAATCATTTACGCCATCTGCATTAACATCTATTTCTTTAGTTTCATTAACTTCAAGGCTAACTGTAAAAGGTTCGCTAGAAATCAACAAAGTTACAGAACTATCTCCCATTTCTTCAACTTTAATTTCATGCTCCTCTTCAGCAAGCAAAAATCTAATTCCACCTAATTTTTTAATTAATCTTGCTTCACCTTGTTCAGGCAATGAGCCATACTTACCAGCATAATCTTCCATTGTTCCCTTACCAATAACTTTCTTAGCTATAGGTGCAACAAAGTTTGGATCTACAAAAGGTGAAGTTCCACCCTGAACAAGAGTTTGAGTTGAGAAGTTCAATATCTTTTCTAAGTTGTTTCCTGCATTATCCTGTGCGAAACACTTAATGCTAAGTTCCCCTTCTCTTCTCGTAAGGTCTCCAGAAACAGTTGCCACAACTTGTGCAGTTGTATTTTTTGTTAACGTTAAATTTTCAGTATATGAAGATAATCCTGGTAGCTTAACACTCATGTAATTTTTACTAATATCTATTATTGACGTAGCATCTGTGAATGTACAATTAACTACCATCTCAGCCCCATAGTCTATTTTCAAAGAAGTCGTCAAATTAGTTCCAAGAGTATCTTTAAATTGTATGTGTCCTGTTGGTGCAGTTGTATCTAAAAGTTGAATATTTGCTAATGTTGCAGTAAAATCACCAGTCCCATTGTTAACTGTAATGTTTAGTGTATAATTTGCATCTGACGAAAAGTTAGCCGCGGTTATAGTTAAATTCCATAACAATTGATTAGCTGAACTGTTTGAATGATTAGATACATGTGTCCATGTAGTGCCAGCATCTGTAGATATATACCATGTTGCATTACCTGCCATATTACCTGTAAATGTAGCCCCAGTAGTGACAGCAGCAGCAGCAGTGATGTATGTAGTAGCGGCTGAAGGCGTATCAAGTGTAACATCTGTAACCGAAGCTGAAACAGCAACAACACTAAATAACATAACAAATAAGAACATTAATGCAAATACACTTCTCTTAAAAAAATAAACCTCTTTAAAGCTCATAGTTCAAATAACATCAAAATTATTTATAAATCTTTTGATTAAAGAATTAAATCAAAAAAGATTAAATCACAAGATTTAAGAAAGAATATTCTAAATTTAAATTACCTGTGGGAGTGCCGGAGCGGTCAAACGGGATGGCCTCAAGAGCCATTGGCTTAGTGCCTACTAAGGTTCGAATCCTTGCTCCCACATTATTAAAAAATGATAGGATACATTATCGGATTTTTTGCACTGTTAAGCGTGTATAATGAAATTAACTTTTTCCTAATTAAACGAAAAATAACTGGACCAATCACTGCAATGAAAGGTGCTGAATCATTTTCAAAAAAAAGAGGTAAAAAGGTTGCACTATTAATACATGGTTTTTCTAGTAGCCCAAAAGAATTTAGAGAGCTTGGAAACTTATTAGCAAGAAACAATATATCTGTTTATGTACCACTTCTACCAGGACATGGAACATCCCCAGAAAGACTTGCAGTTACTAAACATTTCCAATGGATAGAATCAGTCAATGATTCAATCAAAAAATTAGAAAAAGAATACAAAGAAATCTATTTAGTTGGTAACTCCTTGGGCGGAAATCTTGCTATTATATCTGCAAACAAATCAAAAAAAATCAAAGGAATCGTTACTCTTGGTTCTCCAATAATATTCAGAAAAGAAAAAATAAAAAGATACTTATTTTTCCCAATAATTAGAAGGATAAAACTATTTCAAAAAAAGAAATATGACATAGACATTACTGAAATTAACAAAAGAAGAACAACCTATCCAATGGTTGCATTAAGGTCCATCCACCAGGGCTTAAAAATAGTAATTTTGTCTAAAAAGTGCATAAAGAATATAAAAACACCAATATTGGTGATGCAGACTGAAAATGACAAATTAACTATTGAAGAAAGTGGAGAATACATTATAAACCATATTAAGTCTAAAAGAAAAGAGCTAATCACAATTCCAGAATCATATCATGTATTCATACTAGATAAATATAGAAAACAAGTAAATAAAAAGATTCTAGGATTCATAAAAAAATGAAAGTACTAACAAACACAAAAGGAAAAAGATTTTTTTGGAAATCTGGAGACCTACACACAGAAGATGGAATCATAAAAGAATCAGATATAAGAAATAGATCCAATAAAATAAAGAGCAATATAGAAAAAGAATTAATTAAATTTGATGCAAAATTCCAAGATCAATTGGATGACTTAACGCCAGGTCCAGCAACAGTAAATGCAAAAGACGCTGGAACAATAATTGCACAAACAGGAATTAATTCCAAAAGTAAAATTGTAGATGCGGGTTCTGGTTCAGGATTCTTAGCAGCATATTTAGCAAACATCACAAACAACGTAACAACCTATGAAAAAAACACTGGGCATTTCAAACTAGCAAAAGGCAACTTAAAAAAACTCGCGCCAAAAGTAAAAATAAAAAACAAAGACGTCTCCGAAGGAATCGACGAAACAAATTTAGACTTAATAACCTTAGATCTTCCAGACCCAGAAAATATCCTAAAACATGCAGAATCATCGTTAAATTCAGGTGCTTATTTAGTCTGCTATCTCCCAAGTATAACTCAAGTGCAAAGCATAATAAAAGCCTCAAAAAAATACAATTTCATCTTAGAAAAAGCCATAGAAACAATAGAAAGAGAATGGGTCGTCCAAGATAGAATATGTCGCCCAAAACATCAAATTCTAGGCCATACAGCATTCTTAGTGTTCTTTAGAAAGTATTAAAAACCATTGTACTAGATAACTTGTATTGCTTATTCTACGTATTATCTAGTACTAAACTAATAGTAAACCCTATTTTAAAAGGGTTTCGGAGATAAAAAATGAAAAAAATAATGAAAAAATATGTCGTAGACACATCTGCGATAATTGAAAAAATTCCTACTACTCAGATTAAAGAGAAGAAGATTGCTGAAGGAGACATATTAATCCCCCATGCAGTAATAGCGGAGCTTGAAAATCAGGCAAATCGGGGAAAAGAAATTGGTCTAATTGGCCTTGAAGAAATACAAGAAATTAGAGAACTTTGTAAAAAAAATAAAGTCACACTCAATTTCGTTGGAGAAAGACCATCTGAACATCAGATAAGACATGCTAAATCTGGAGAAATAGATGCATACATAAGAGAATTAGCTTCTCAAAACGATGCAACATTAATCACCGCAGATCTAGTACAATCTAAATCTGGAAAGGCACTTGGAATAGAAGTAGATTACATTGAAATTGTAAAATACCAAGAAGAATTAACTTTAGAAAAGTATATTGACGATAAAACAATGTCTTTACACCTAAAAGAAAATAACTATGTTATGGCAAAAAAAGGAGCTCCAGGTAACTGGAATTTAGAAAAAGTTAGTAAAACTAAAATAACTCCTGAACAAATGCAAAAATATGCACAAGAGATTATTGAAAAAACAAGATTAGATAAAAAATCTTACACTGAAATTTCAAAGAGATGTACAACGGTTGTTCAATATCAAAATTTAAGAATTGTAATTGTAAAACCTCCTGTTTCAAACGGATGGGAAATAACAATCGTGCACCCTTTAACTAAGTTAGATCTAGAAGACTATAAACTTCCAGAAGAATTAGCAGAGAGGATTGAACATAAAGCAAGAGGAATAATCATCTGTGGAGAAACAGGATCAGGTAAAACAACCCTAGCACAGGCTATAGCTGAATGGTATGTAAATGACAATAGAATTGTAAAAACAGTAGAATCTCCTAGAGACCTACAATTACCCGATTCAGTCACACAGTACTCCAAGAACTTTACTAGTGAGGGAGAGATACATGATATCTTATTCCTTTCAAGACCAGATAATATCTTGTTTGATGAAATGAGGTCTTCGCCAGATTTTGCATTATACACTGATCTAAGATTAGCTGGATCGAATATGATCGGAGTTCTACATGCCGCACAAGCTATTGATGCAGTTCAAAGATTTATTGCACGTCTTGACACCGGGGTTATTCCAAATGTTGTAGACACAATCATCTTCATGGAAGCAGGTAAAATAGAAAAAGTTCTAACATTGAAAATGATGGTTAAGGTTCCAAGTGGAATGACTGAGTCAGACCTAGCAAGACCTATAATCGAAGTAAGAGACTATCAAACAAATAAATTAGATTATGAGATCTATAGTTATGGGGAACAAACAGTTGTAATTCCAATTTCATCTGATACAAAAAAATCAGGTGCAATGAAACTTGCTGAAAATGAAATTGTAAAATACTTCTTAAAATACGCCCCATCAGTCAAGGCAGAAGTTGTCAGCAGTTCAAAGGCAGTTGTTTACATTCCAGAAGATAGAATTGCAAAGGTTATTGGTAGTGCAGGAAAGAACATTGAAAAATGTGAAAAGGATCTAGGTATTGGAATAGATATTAGAGAACTAAAAATAGAGAAAAATAATGTCAAATATTCTCTAAAAGAAGATAAGAAAAACCTAGTCTTCTACTCTGATCCTGGGCAAACCCTTGAAATCTATACAAATGGCAAATTTATCCTTTCCGCAATTACAAGTAAAAAAGGCGAAATTAAGATAAATAAAAAGAGTGTACAAGGAAGAGACATTCTAAAGGTTCTTAGCAAAAAGAATGGGGAAATAGAAGTCAAGGCCTAAAAATGGACAAACCCTATAGTCTCGTAGTCCTCGGAGGAGGCAGTGGATGCTTTTCGATACTAAGAGGTCTAAAAAAATTCTCTAGTCTAGCCACCATAACTTCTATTTTTACAATTGCAGATGACGGTGGCTCAAGTGGAGTTCTAAGAAGCGAATTTGGAATACTCCCTCCTGGAGATTTAAGAAGACATATAGCGGCATTATCAGAATCATCTAAAAAAATGGTGGAACTTCTTAACTTCAGATTCAAAGATAGTCCATCTGTAAAAGATCATTCACTGGGTAATTTAATTTACACAGCCCTAGCAAAAATCACAGGTTCTGACGAAGGCGCAATAAGAGAAATGAATAATATCTTTCAAACAAATGAAAGTTTAGTTTTGCCCGCATCATTAGATAAAGTTAAACTAATCGCAGAATACGAAAATGGAATTTCTCTCAGAGGAGAAACAAATATTGATAATTTAAACAGTAATAAGCATGGGGCAATAACCAAAGTTCATTTAGAGCCCGAAGCAACAGCATACTTGCCAACAGTTGAAGTTCTCAAAAGAGCAACACACATAATACTCAGTGCAGGAGATCTTTATACAAGCATAGTTCCAATACTTCTAGTAAATAACATACCTGAAGCAATAAGAGATTCAAATGCAAAAATTATTTACGTATCAAATTTAATGACAAAAATGGGAGAAACAGATAACTTCAAAACAGAAAATTTCATAGAAATATTAAACAAATATCTAAAATACAAAAAGGTAGATTGCGTAATTGTAAATAAGAAAACCCCTTCTGAGGAATTAATAAAGGAATACAAGGAAGAAGGTTCAGAAATAGTAACTTACAGTAAAGATAGTCTAAACAACTTAGGAACAAAAGTAATTGAGGAAAACCTAATATTGGAAAAAGAAATTCTTAGACACAATCCAAAAAATACGGCATTAGCAATCATAAAGTACGTTCTAGACTCTTCAACGTCATAATAAGAAAATATTCCTGGAATTTCTTATACAAACTTATAAAATAACAGTCCAATAAGGTTAATGATCAATTCTCCAGAGAAAATTAATAATCCATTATTTTTAGAATTATACGGAGCCTTACTTGGAGACGGTTGGATTGGAAGATATATCAATAAAAAGAAGGACAAAGAGTATCCATACTATCTTCTAGGCATTAGTGGAGATTCTAGATTAGATAAAGATTATTTTGATTTTCTTTCCCATACTATAGGGAAATTATTTGGCATTCATCCAACAATAAGAAAGAAAAAGTTAGAAAATACTATTGAACTAAGAGCCTACAATGAAAAAATTGTAAAGTACCTAAACTCAGAACTTAATTTTCCAATTGGTAAAAAGGGAGAGTTCAAAATTAAAAGAGAGATAAACAATGAATGGGGAAAAGTTAAACATGTCATAAGAGGTATATTCGACACAGACGGGTCAATATATTTCGATAAAACTCCAGTCGGACGACCTTACCCTACAATCTCAATCAGCATAACTTCCAGGCCCGCCCTAAAACAAATTAGAGATAATCTTTTAAAACAGGGTTTTAAGGTACAAAATAGAAAAGATCGACCTGAGATAAAATTAAAAGGTAGAAAACAATTAGAAAAATGGATGAAAGAAATAGGATGTAGAAATAACAGACATTTTTCAAAATACAAGAAATTCATACAAGGGCCCGTAGCTCAGCTTGGATAGAGCATTTCCCTCCTAAGGAAAGGGTCGCAGGTTCAAATCCTGTCGGGTCCGCTAATAAACTTCTATTCTACCTTTCCCCAATATATAATGAATTTTCGCATAAGTTGTTCTGCCTTCCCCCTTATCTCGGAACAAAACAAAATGGTAATCTGGAAGAGTTAATTTAGGATTGTCAGCACTTTTACGGCAACTATCTAGAAAAATACCATCAAAATGATCTGCGTTATCCTCAAGCAAGCCCATAGCTTCTTCAGCAGTGAGAACCTGGCCAAAAAACAAAGAACCATTCTTTCTTCCAGAATGAGTGTGCTCTGCAAAAGAAACTGCTAAATCCTCGAGAACCTTCAAACTGTCAGTATTAAGAGATCTTCTAACCATTAAATATCACTACAAAACAACCACTACTCCAAGATTTAAAAGAATTATACAACTAGAAGCTTGAGAAATCTTTAAAAACAACATCGCGCCTTTTTTGGACAGAAGCGCTGGTAGTGTAATGGCTAGCATAGGAGCCTTCCAAGCTCTTGATCCGGGTTCGAATCCCGGCCGGCGCACTTATTTCCTAACACAAGGAGCGTTCTTAGGAATATACACTTTATCAGGCGTCAAATCCTTCACAGATTTACATCCCGTAGAAGCTAACAACTCATAGAAATCATGTTCTAAATTTTTAACATAATTAGCAACCTTTCTAGCCTTATCAGGAATAATTAATCCTTTCTGAAATCTTGGATTATGTGATGTAATTCCAACTGGACAAGTATTTCTATTACATTGTAAGGCCTGTATACAACCTAAAGCAAACATAAAACCTCTAGCAGTATAAACTGCATCAGCACCAAGAGCCATCGCAGTCAATTGCTTCCCAGGATTAATTAATTTCCCGGCACATAACAATTTCAACTTATCTCTAACATTCTCTTCAACTAAAATTCTTTGAACAAGTGGTAATGCTCTAAACAATGGAACTCCAACATTATCCATAAAACTTTTTGGTGCAGCACCAGTTCCACCTTCAGCCCCATCAATTGAAATATAATCAGGAAAAACTTTTTGTTTCTTCATTTCTTTAATCAAATTTCTAAACTCCAATTCAGAACCAATGCACATTTTAATTCCAACAGGTAAATTAGAAAAATCTTGAACTCTTTTAATAAATTCAACAGTATTTTTTGGAGTAGTACACTCAATATGGTGTGGCGGAGAAATAACATCTTGACCCATAGGAACATTCCTTAATTCAGAAATTTCTTCAGTTATTTTTTCCTTAGGCAACAAACCACCCTTCCCAGGTTTAGCTCCCTGTGAAAACTTAATCTCAATCATTTTAATTTCAGGCTTACTTGATAAATCCCTTAACTTATCACCATTCAAAGAACCATCTGGATTTCTAACACCAAATTTTGCAGTCCCAATTTGAAAGATTAAATCGCATTTTTCCATCAAATGGTACTTGGGGTAACCACCTTCTCCAGTATTCATAGGTATCCCTGCAGCCTTAACACCTCTGGCGATAGACCTTACGGCATTACTTCCCAATGCACCAAAAGACATCGCACTTACAATAAATGGTTTATCAATAGTATACTTATTCTTAATCCCTCTTTCTTCTCCAAAGGTTAAAGAATACTTTTTCATATTTTTCTTATCAACAGGATATAATGAATGCCTTAATTTTATTTCCTCATCATCAAAATTCAACAAAGAACCAAACGCTTCCGAAGAATCAATATCTTTTGCCTTCCTATAAACCTCAGCCCGTTCAGCCCTACTAAATGGTTTCTCTTCAACATCACTAGCATACAAGTATTGTCTCAGCTCGGGACCAACACTCTCAATCATATATCTAGCTTGGGCGATTATTCCAAAGTTTCTCAGAAGTGCATGTTTAGTTTGTATATGCCTGTAATAAAAATTAAGTAAAAATAAAACTAAAAAAATAGCAGAACCAATATGATAACCTGAAGAAACATTAACCCCTAAATACCAAAATAAAACTAATAGTGCAACTATTCCTGCATTAACATACTTTGCAATCCGTGGTAAATCGACCGCTAATCTTGCCATTTTATCAAATTAAACTAAACTTTTTATATAACTTTCCTTGAACTACTTCTTTCGAATAGCTTCAACGGACTCTCTCAACATTTTTTCAGTATCAGACTCATGTTGTTTGCCCTTCCTCCTATCAGTAGTGGGCCTAGCATAAACTCTCGATCTTGAATAACTCTGTTTCTTAGGTCCTCCTTTAGGACCGCCTTCAGTAGGTCCAAAGCCTTTCCAAGCTTTTCCTTCTCTCCCACCTACATTCTTAGCGGATGATTTAAATTGGAAGTAGAAGAACAAACCAATAGCAACAACCACTACAACTATTATCAATAAAACAATCCATCCAGCACCACTCTTTCCACCACAATCTTCAGGACAATTCTCAGAAGTCTCACCTCTTAACTCATCACAAAAATTATTTGGACATAATGGATAAAGATCAACCGCATCATTAATCCCATCAAAATCGGTATCAAAACTTGTTGGATCCGTTCCTTTCTGTAATTCCATGGATAAAGTTAATCCATCATTATCAACATCTTCATTCTGTGGATCAAAACAAGAAACGCTACAAGGTCCACCACAATCAACATCTTCCTCACCTTGATTCATAACATGATCATTACAAGTTGGACATGAAGGACAATTCAAACCACCACAATCACTAACTATTCCATTGCCTAAATCAACATTAATTTTTTGTTCATCCCTTTCCAATATTCCATCAGTACAAACATTACAGGCATCGCAAGGTCCACCACAATCAAACCCATCTTCACCTGCATCCTTTAGCCTATTTGTACATGTTACAGGAACACCATTTGGAGCAACACTACAACCTTCATCAACTACACCATTACAATTATCATCTAAACTATTCCCATTACCAATTCCGCATTTCTCAACACTAGGCAGTGTAGAGTTTTCACAATCTCCGGCCCACTCCCCATATTCAGTGCAAAATTCAAAACCATAAGAACAGATTCCAGTCTCATTTAAAGGACCACAAGTTTTGTTCTCCCCATAACTACAATCACAACCCTCGTCAATAAAACCATCACAATCATTGTCTTTAGAATCATTACAAACTTCATCATCGGGCAATGTTTGGCCTAAACAAAATCCCCATTTACTATTCTCACAATACTGAGTCCCGTAATTACACTCACCCTTATCATATTCTCCACATTGTCTTGAGTCTCCCTCATTACATGCAGCAAGTACACTAAAAGAAAATAGAACTAAAAAAAGTCCACTACTTACCAGAAACTTTCGGTTTAAATGCATATTCCACCTGCTCCCTTTTCCACCCTCTTTCCAAAAGAGTTTTCATTATTTTTTCACGACTAATTCCACTTACAAGTGATTTGGAAACATATTTCCTTAACTCAACCTCATCATTTGAACTAGCAAACTGAACTGCCTTCCTAGTTTGACCTTTAGCTCCAGCACCACTTTTAAAGAATTTAAAATAAACAGTAACTGCAATAATAATTAAGATTCCTATAAAAAAGATTATTAATATTCCTGACCAATTAGCTTTTTTCGCACAATCTTCAGGGCAAGAAATAGCGTCTTCTAAATAAATCTTCTCACCGTCTACCTCTAAGACTGCACATTTATTGTCTCCACAAACTGGAACAGTTTCATATCCCCTTGGTATAATTCCACCCTTAGGAACCAAAATAGTTTTCAATTCGTTAAACCCAGAGGAAATATCTCTATTTACAAAGTAAGAATAACTAAGACCACTAACAGAAGGAACATCTTTTCTATAAACTGCATCAACACCCTCTTTATACAAAGTAAATCCTTCAAACGTAACCTCATTCTTAGGATCTAAAACAATTGAGGTAGGTATTACCTCATAAACATAATAATTACTACCTAATCCACTAATAGTTTTACTAACTGAAGTACCCTCAATCATAGACCCATCAAATAACTCAACTTGAACATACTTAATTATTGCATTAATTTTGAAGTCTTCTTGAATAAAATATGCATTTTCTCTTTCGTCTTCAGTTGCAACCATATCCAATGTAACGTCACTAGGTTCAACAATCACAACCTCTTCTAATTCAGAAAGAACATTAATTACCTTAGGCAAACCCATAACTAAAGTATCCAACTCATCGTCCAATCCATCATTGAATTCTTCAATCGCTGTTTGATTAGATATATTTAGAGAATTAAAAGTGGTTAAATAACCATTCAAATTAGTTAATGCAGAAGCAACTTCTTCACTCAAACCAAACGCACTCAGTACATCCCCATAACTATTCTGTTGCAAATTTAAGAAAGTAATATACTCTTTTATCAAACCTTCAACACTACTTTCATTAAATCCTCCAGAAACATTTCCACCAATATCAATATCTAAACTAGTTGAAGGTCCGGGATCTAAACTAAAATTAAGTTCATACTCTCCAGACTCATTAACAAAAGGAGTAAACAATAACAATCCTGAAGTGCTCATTTCCAATACTTCACTACCATTCAAAGCAACCAAATCAATAGTACCGATCTCTGTGATTCTCCCTATTTCAGAATTCATTCCCATGTAAAACTGATCTGTTGACTTCAAACCACTTCCAGTTTGGTATTCCATATACAAGTTCTCAAGAGAAATAACTCCCTCAGATAAACTTCCAACTTCTAGCGGAACCGCACATTTACCATTAGTTAACTCTAAACAATCTTCAATCTCTGCATTCAAAACATCAATAAATGCCTCATAACTATTAACCAATCCAGCCATAAAATTAGCTTGGCCATTCAAAACTTCAGTATATTCTCCCATCTTAACTTTGACTAAAAAATCATCTGAACCTTCAGAATCACAAGAATACTTATCTCCAGCAAAGTTACAAGTATATGCAGAATTAGGATTATTACCTTCTATTCTCAGCTTAGCATGTTGCGTACTCCCACTACCTTCCACATTATTATATACGCAAACCAAAAACTCTCCTTCTATGGCGTATCCCATGTTAACGTCACATCCATAATACTCTGCTCCTGCACCTTCGGGCTCTAAATCACAAACATATTGACCACCATAACCATCACAATCAGTAACACAACTAGGATTAGACAATTGAATAATTGTTGCAGTAATATTTTCTCCAATATCTAACTCTTCTAACTTTGCATGAACTTGTACATCTCTTGCATAAGGCAAATTAATCTTCTCACACCAATAATTAGAATTATCATCAGTTATTATTATCTCCCCATCATCATTTTCATTCAATGTATCCGAAAGGATAAAGTCACTTGCATATCCAATTAAATCTCCAAAGAATTGCCATTCAATATTACCATCTGCACCAAAATCTAAATAAGGCATTTTTGGAGAAGGAACACCCAAACCAGAAACATCCAAATCTAAACTACTAAATGTATCAGTATTACTATCCACCCTTACATAAATTATTTGTGACCCTGCGTCATTAAATGCAAAGTCTGCTTGTCCAGTAGGATTAATTAATTCTCGCGCACCAGTATCAACATTATAGTAAATACTTTGATGATCTAACACATCGACTAGTGCTCGGTAAACTTCAAAGTCTGCAACAGAACCAACTAGATTAGTGTTTGTTAAAATAGGTCCAGTCAAATTAATATTCAAATCAAAAATTATTTCATCGCCAATCATAAATGAAGGAGTTTGATTAGTATTGTTCCCGTCTAAAACTACTTCAATTGACTCTGGCTCAGTTGTTTCAGCAGCTAAGACTAATCCAAAAAATAGTGTGAATATCCCAACAACAATTAAAACCCTGCTTAATTCAACCAATTTACCCCTCTTTTCACCAAATAGACTAAAAAGTCCACTTATTCTTAAACTCCCTTTTAAACTATTTAAATATATTGATGAAAGCCCCAATAAAAAGGTTTTTAATACGAACTACACAATTTCACGCCATGAGTCATAAATTAAAAGACCTATTTGAGAAGAATCAGAAAAAGATGATGATTCTACCACTCATACTAATCCTAGGTTCCCTAATATTCTTAATCACAGCATACTCTCAAACTGGAGAATTAATCAACAAAGATGTTTCTCTTAGTGGGGGAATGACTCTAACACTTTACACAGAACAATCAATAGACGAAATAAAACTTGAAGAATCACTAAAAAAAGACTTTACAGAAATATCAATTAGAAAACTTTCAGAGTTTGGAACATCTAAAGAAATAGGTGTCGTGATAGAAACTCCAGAAATAGACGAAGACGCAATCAAGTTAAGAATTACAGAGGCAACTGGAATCGAACTAACTGAAGAAAACTTATCAATTGAAGTTGTTGGTTCTTCACTAGGTGATTCATTCTATTCACAAATGGTCAAGGCATTACTTTTTGCATTAATCTTCATGTCAATTACAATATTTATTGCTTTTAGAAAACTAATTCCTTCATTAGCAGTTGTAGTTGTTGCATTTGGAGATTTAACAATTACATTAACAATTCTTAACTTGCTAAACATGAGGTTGTCTTCAGCTGGAATCGCAGCATTACTATTACTAGTCGGGTACTCAATTGATACAGACGTACTACTAACAACTAGAATCCTAAAAAATAGAGAAGGAACAATTTGGGAAGGAGTTCTCAGCTCAATGAAAACAGGATTAACAATGACCGTCACAACTGTAGCAGCATTAGGAGTAGCCTACCTTGTCTCAACATCCCTAGTTCTAAAACAAATGTTTGCAATCATAATTATTGGATTAATAGTTGACGTAGTCCTAACGTACCTCTTAAACGCGCCAATGTTAGCATTATACGCTAAAAAGGAAGGTGGGAAATAATGGCAAAGCTATTTGGAGTCAGAGTTTGGATTTTAATCTTCTTCCTATTTATCTCCCTATTAATGATAGATCCTTCCCCTTTAGCAAAGGGTGTTGAAATAAAACAAATTAATTCGGACTCACCAGCATTAGAGGCAGGAATGCTAGCAGGAGAAAAAATATTAGAAATAAATGGAATTAAAATTAAGGATTTAACAGATTATAAAACAGAAATAGACAAACTAAGACCCGAACCAAAAGAAATCACAATTGACACTACAAAAGGCGAAGTTACCTATGAGGCAACATCATCCATAGGATTCTCCGTAGACAGCAACCTGACAATAATAGCTACAGAAGACTTCGTAACAATAGAACCAAACGCCCAATTAATTTCAATTAACAATGAACCAGTTGAAACTCCAGAAAACTTCAATAAAATCAAATCTAAAATAATCCCAAAAATTAAAGTAATAATCCAGACAGATCAAAATGAATACGCATTCCTTAGTACAGGTGACTTAGGAATTTCGGTTCAAGCAGCAAAAACATCAAACATTGAAAAAGGACTTGAACTCCAAGGCGGAACAAGAGTTCTTCTAGAACCAAAATCAGATGAAGAAATCACATTATCAGACATCAACAACATTATCGACGTAATGAATAAACGCCTAAATGTGTATGGTCTTGCAGATATTAAAATCAGGCCTGCAAAAGACCTTGAAGGAAAGAACTTCATTTTAATTGAAATCGCAGGTGCAACAAGAGAAGAAGTAAGAGACCTAATCTCAAAACAAGGTGTCTTCGAAGCAAAGATAGGCGATGACGTTGTATTCGAAGGTGGAAAGAGAGACGTACCTTATGTATGTAGAGACGACGGCTCTTGTGCAGTTATAGAGTCCTGTTCAACAATAGGACCAGAACAAGCAGCATGTAACTTTAGATTCTCAATCTCATTATCATCAGATGCAGCCAAAAAACATGCAGACATAACAGGCAAACTAGAAGTAAACCAATCTACAAATGGGAATTACTTAGAAAAACCATTAGACCTATACTTAGATGAAAAATTAGTTGACACCTTATTAATCTCCTCAGATCTTAAAGGTCAAGAAGCTACACAAATTTCAATTTCGGGCCCAGGTTATGGGGCCACAGAAGACCTAGCATATTTAGACGCAGTTGCAAACATGAACAACCTGCAAACAATTCTAATTACTGGTTCATTACCAATGAAATTAGAAATTGTAAAGATGGATACAATCAGTCCAGCCATGGGAAAAGAGTTTATTAAAAATGCCTTCACTGCAGGAATCCTTGCAATCTTAGTTGTAGGTTTGGTAATTTACATAAGATATAGGAAATTTAAAATTGTTATCCCTATGATCATAACCAGTGTTTCAGAAGTAATAATCATTCTGGGATTTGCAGCATTAGCAAGATGGAATTTGGATTTAGCAGCAATCGCAGGAATAATCGCGGCAGTGGGAACAGGTATTGATGACCAAATAATTATCACGGACGAGGTATTAAAGAAAAGACAATTCAGTTTAAACTGGAAAGAAAAAATAAAGAGGGCATTCTTCATCATATTTAGTGCATATGTAACTACAGTAGTTGCAATGTTCCCACTTATGTTCGCAGGAGCAGGTTTAATCAAGGGATTCGCATTAACAACCATAGCAGGAGTTACAATTGGAGTATTTGTCACTAGACCTGCTTTCGCAGCAATGATTGAAAAGATGGTGAAGTAAAATGAAACTATACATAAAAGACCGCATAACTGGCACTATAAATTACAGCAAACATATAAAAAATTGGTATTCTTTAATTAAAACTAAACTATACAACAAAGAAAGACGATTACTTCTAAAATTTAGAAACGGATTAAAACTTAACATAATGAACAAAAAAGTAGACAGTGATATAACAATTATAAAAGAAATTTATGTTTGCAATAACTATAACAGAAATAACTTCAATATCGAAGATGGAGACGTAGTTTTAGACTTGGGAGCAAACATAGGAATTTATTCAACTTATGCAACAACCTTTGGAAAAGGGATTACAGTTTATGCTTATGAAGCTTCACCAAAAAACTTTGAATATCTAAAAGGAAATATAGAACTAAACAACCTGCAAGATATAGTCAAACCCTATAACGAAGCAGTAACAAGTAAAAACGGAAAAATAAAATTTTTCCTTCACGACAGAGGAAGTGGTGGAAATTCAATGTTCGATGAACTAACAACCTCAGAAAGAGAGGGATCCATTGAAGTAAAGTCCATCAATTTACCATCTATTTTGAAAGAAAATAAAATCAAAGAAGTAGGTTTTCTAAAGATGGATATTGAGGGTGCGGAATATGAAACACTCCTAAACTGTCCCTCCGATGTCATAAAGCGTGTTAAAAAGATTGCAATTGAATGCCATAATGTAAAAGGATATAAAAAAGAAGACCTCATTAAATATTTAATCAAAAATGGATTCATGGTCTGGAAACCTTCCAAGGGCATGGTCTACGGAAAGAGAGTAGATTAAACCATTAACGAGGTTATTATGAAAAAAGAAAGTATTGGCAATCTTATTTTAAGAAATTCTCTGTGGAATAGTTTTTCTGCATTAATTGCCAAACTTGGAGGATTTATCTTTACAATAGTAATAGCTAGACTTCTTCTACCAGAACTTTTTGGACTTTATTCCTTAGTTTTGTCAATTGCGTTAATTGCGATGGTCCTAACAGATGCAGGAACAAGTTCCGGAATATTAATGTTCATTCCTAAAGCTTTGAAAGAAAAAAACAATCGAGTAAATGCTAGATCAAATTTCCGTTATCTATTGAAGGTAAAAGGATTAGTAATGTCCATAGTTATTTTATTGCTTTTAATTCTAGCAAGACCATTAGCATACAACTTCTTCGAAAAACCAGCAATATTTTTACCAATCCTACTTGCTACATTGTATATAATAACTACCTCAATGAAGGACATGTTCTACAATCTCTTCGTTTCTCTAAAAGAACTAAGCAGAGTACCAGTAATCACTACAATCTATCACTTATCAAAAATAATATTGTCCATTGTAGCAGTTATCTTACTCCCCGTTTCATACAAAATATCTGGAATTTTTGTAGCATTTAGTTTAGCAGCCCTAATCGCATTAGTATACATTTTAGTTTTGTTAAGAAAAAATAAAGACTTAATTTTAGGAAAAATTAAAGAAATCAAAAAACCACGCATAAACAAATACTTACTACATCTAAGTTTTGCAAGTCTAACACTTGTTATTTTTGGCTCAATGGACACATTAATGTTGAGCAAGTTTGTTGAACCTGAATTTCTCGGTTATTACCGTGCAGCTTTAAGTTTAGCTTTAGCAATTCCAGGATTTTTCGCAATATGGGACGTTATACTCCCAATATTCACGCAAGTCAATCAAAAAAGTCTAGAAAAAACATCTAAAGACATTCTAAGGTTTGTTATGATGCTGTCCATTCCAGCTGCAGCAGGCTTAATTGTTCTTGCAAGACAGTCAACATTACTAATTTACGGCAAGGAATACATTTTAGCAACAGCGCCATTAATAATCCTATCAACCTTAGTCATAACCTCTCCTTTAATCGCATTCCACTCAAGCGTATTAAAGGCAAAGGAAAACACAAAATTCCTTGCAAAATTCATATTAATTTCTGCACTCCTAAACATTGCATTAAACTACATACTGATTTCATATCTTATTAAACTCGGACCAATTCATGCACTAATGGGTGCAGCAATAGCAACTGTATTTAGCAGAGTCTTCCTCTTAGCTGCATTAGCATCAAAAAACTATACTGCACACAATATACTGCCTTTGAAATTACCAATAATAAAGTTTTTCATCTCTAGTTCAGTAATGGCAATTGCAATCATTCTATTCAATAAACTCATAAATCTAAATCCGATCTTAGGACTTATAGAAATTCCAGTAGGGATTCTAATCTACTTTGGAGTTTTACTAATAATTAAAGGCGTGACAGTAGATGAAATAAAAGCATTAAGACCTTCTAGAAGGTAGAACTAAAAATCTGACCATATTAATTGTAACCAAGATTATTTTCACATACAAGAAAGGTAATGTAAATAAAGATAAAAACGGATTCTTGTTTCTCCAAAGTAATGTAATATAAACAACAACCAAAGTAAAAATCAAGGCTTTTGTAAACATTACCATATTGCCTACAAATAACAAAGGTGAAAGAATAAAACCAAATTTAACTAACCAATAAAGACTGTACTTAACTCTACATTTTTTATCAACCATGGTGTTTATTCCCTTTCCAATCCATTTACACTGTCTAAAGAACTCAGAAAAAGAAGTCGGAAGCTCAAAATATTGTTTAGCTTGTTTAACCAATTTAGATTTAAAACCTGCCTCATAAAACTTCTTTGCGAATAAATTATCTTCATAGTAAAAAGTATTTTCATTAAACCCATTGATTTTATCAAAAGCTTTTCTAGAAATACAAAAGAACATAGCACCAGCAATTTCACAATTTTCTAAATCATATATAGAACCATCCTTTAAGTTTCTCTTAATTGAAGGCCCAACCAAACCTGCTAAAGCTTTACTAACAAAATTGCCCCTATAAGGCCTATTCATAGTCATATAAGCGTCAACACTCGAAGTATGCATTTCCATTATCGAATCAAAAAATTCATCATTCATGTAAGTATCAGCATCTAAAAAAACTAAAATTTCACCAGTTGCTTTTTTAGCGCCCCTATTTCTAGCAGCAGCAGCAGAGGTTCCAGTTGGGTGATTAACCAGTTTAATATTTCTCTTCTTCTTCATATAACCTTTAACAATATTCTCAGTCTTATCTGTAGAACCATCATTAGAAATAATAATTTCTTTATTTACATAACCGTTTGAAAGAACGCTATCGATCGCCCTAGCAATAACTTCCTCTTCATTGTGTGCAGGAATTACAACTGAAAATTTCACAGAGTTCATTTTTTAATTAAATACCTCATAATACCATAGAATTCAAATAGATTCCTTAAATACATTACTGGAACCATCAAAAAGGAATAAAACACGCTTTTGCTAGCCCTTAAAGCATAAAAATATGTTAAAGCATAAGCTGCTAGAATAAAAAACGCCCCAAGGTAAATGTTAAAAAATAACAATCCAAATGGACCAAACATAAATGCAAGCTTAGCGGCAGAATATTTTATTTCGTTTTTTTGTCTTTCTTTGTCTTTCATGGAAGCAATGCCTTTCCCAGACCACAAACATTGGCGATAAACACCCTTGAGATCAGCAGGTTGTTCAGAGTAAAACAATATTTTAGAATTCCAAACTCCCTTGTATCCTTTAGAAAAGAATCTTTTACCAAGATCCTCATCCTCATAATAAAATATTTTTTCATCAAATCCTTTCAAATCTAAAAAAGCCTTCCTACTTATAACAAACGGATTATAACCAATATAATTTTTAATAATTTGACCATCTTTTATTTCTCTAACTTCTTTAGAAGGTCTTCCCAACAGAGCAACAAGCCTAGATAACAAATTTGAAAATGTATTTTCTTTCATATGCCCAACAGAATCAATTCTTTTATCTTCAAAATTCTTAGCAATACTTTGTAAAAAACCATCACTTATCCCTGTGTCAGCATCTAAAAAAACTAAAATTTCTCCAGTTGCCTTTTTAGCACCCCTGTTTCTAGCAGCAGCAGCAGAAGTTCCAGTTGGATGATCAACCAATTTAATATTTTTATTTTTCTTCATATAGCTCTTAACAACTTCAACAGTCCCATCTATAGACCCGTCATTAGAAATAATAAATTCTAAATTTGAATAACCGCTACTCAAAACACTATCCAGAGCCTTATGGATATCTTCCTCTTCATTATGTGCAGGCGTTACAACTGAAATTTTTGGATTCTTTGACATAACAATCACCTCAAACCCTAGATCTAAATCCCCATTCGTAATCATGTTCAGAATCGTAATCACTAAATTTAATCAACTTTAGATTATGCTTCTTCAAAACTTTGAGCGTATTAGAATCATAACACCACCAACCTGCTACAACCTCACTAGGTACTACATTCAACTCACTCTTCATCCAATTAACTGCTTCATTAATCATCTTTTCTTGTTCAGCCAAGGTCATATTCATTAACATACTAAGGTGAATGTGCAATTCAAGTTGTTGCCCATGATTGATCATCCATTTGTATCTTTCTTTCAAAATCTTTGAAACTTTCTCTTTAGACAACTTAACATTAAAAGAAGACTTAAAATAATCATAATTCGCAGGGGTCATAACATACCATTTGTGAATTTTTCCAGAATTTGATTTATTCTTAACTTCTTCCCAGATAGAATCAATCACTACAGCTTCAGTATGAATAGTCAATGGCTTTAACTTACTACGCAAAAGAGAGCTCCAATACTTCAATAATCTAAAAACGTTAAAAGATGCCATTTCAAGAGTTGTCCTCCTTAATCTTGTTAACTAACAGTGAAAACTTCTCCTTAAAAAGATTTATACAATTCTTTTCATTAAAAAATGTAGCCGCCTCTGAAAATTTATTTCCTAATCTCTTCTTAGCAACAACAGGCTTATCAAAATAATCCATAATAACTTTCATTGCCCTATTCCTCTCATTCAAAGAAAAGACATACTCCTTAGAAATATCACCTACAACATTCTTAACTCCTGTTGTGTCGGATGTAAAACAGGGTATTCCTGAAGCCATAGATTCTAAAGCTGCAACTGGAAATGCATCGCCCCTTCCAAAATGACAATACAATGCAGAATGTTTCATATAAGTCTTCAAACCCTCAATGTCTTGGTTACCAACAAACTCTACATTGGGCCAGTCTTTCTTAAAATTGTCCCACTTACCACCAACAATAAACAATTTACTTTTTTTAAACTTTTCCTTAACTTTCAAAAACACTTCAACTAAAAAGTCCAAGCCCTTACAATAATAATCTTCTCCACCACCTACAAACAGAATATTATTTTTATCTAATCCTGATTTGAATTTAAAGAAATCATTCCGATTAATATACGAATAGGCTACTTCAACTGGAACATTTGGTGCAACCTTTCTAAAGAGTTCTTCTTGTAATGGTCCCAAACAAATTGCGCCATCAATCTTTTTAATTAGTTTAAGAATAACCTTTCTCTTCCAAGGCTTAAATTTCTCAACCTCCAAAGAATCAAAATTGAATTTTTTATTATCTACCAATTGAAACAATCTTGGATCAGCAAATAAATTAATTATCTTAGAAGACTTATTAATAAATCCAAATTTCCTAGCTAAAACTGCATAATTAAACAAACCCTCTGTAAAATAAATATCATATCCTTTAGGTATTTTTCTTAAACTCATCAATCCATGGACCATTCCATCTGGGAGATAATAAAAATCAGCACCAATAGCATTAGCAAAGCTAGAATGAACTGGATGCGGCGGATTCCCACAAATAAATAATACTTTACTCATAGAACTTCTTGAAAAAAGAAGCTTAATAAACTTAACTCTGAGAAGGAGAACTGGATCCTAAAAAGTACTCTAAGCCTTCCATAGCACCCTCAAAAAATGGTTTTTCTGCAACATAGCCCCTCTCCCCTCTAGAAGAAACGGCCCGCTTTAATCTTTTGTCGGCATTTCCAGGGCAAATCCAAATTCCATCTGGAACACCCTTCATCATTTCTCCATCGGAATGGTATGAATCTCCCAATATAATTACATCTTTAGTAGCAACACCCAACTCTCCAAGAATATGTATTAATCCATCCTTTTTACTTACGCCAGGGATGATGTCTAAAGCCATGTCACAGGTTTTAGCAACAAGACGGCCATCATCAAGATCTGACCTTAACTCGGGAGACATGAACTTAACCACTTCAGAATAAAGACTTCTAGCAAATGCTTCTCCATCAGGACTATTAAACTCATAAGTTAAAATATGTAAATTATCTCTCATCCTAGTCAATTCAGCCCCATCAAATTTTGCACCTAGGAATTCATCATGCTGCCCAGCGTGATGAATAAATTCTTCCAACCTATTTTTTGCACCAGTAAGATTTCTAAAATGGTCATCTCCTTCAGCAATATGATATTCTCTACCAGTTTTAGGATCAACAATCATTGTTCCATGCTCACAAACAGAAAGTGCATCCATGTAGCCAAGTAATTCCCTCGTAATTTCTAAAGATCTTCCAGTAACAGCAACGCAAGGTACACCCTTTTTGGTCATAAAACTTTTCCACCTATCTAGATTTTCTTTTTCGCCATTCAAAATAGCCCTAGTAGTATCTTTAGAAAATATTTCGCCAGTACTCAATACACCATCCAAATCAAATACAGCTAGTTTCATTTTAACCTCTAGAACTGAAATAAATTAAAGGTCGTCTACCCTTCTTAGATCATCAATAATGGGTATTTCAGAATCATGAACTCTTTTCCCATAATTTCCAAGCATAATCGGAATCCTCTTTGCAACTCTAGCAATATCTCCTAAAGCTTTAGGTTCAATACTAGCTGCGTGATCCCATCCAAACATGGATCTTCCAAGAGTAATGTGTTTTTCAATAACACAAGCACCTGTAGCCATAGCAACAATTGCAGGCCATATTCCTGGAGCATGACAACTGAATCCAATTGGACAGTCAAAATGTTTTCTTAATGTGTGGATTACATTAATATCTAATTCACTATCCTTTGAAGGATAAGTTGCTGTACAATGTAACAAAACAGTATTCTCGGAACCAAGAATCTTCATAGCTTCAACAACTTTTTCCATATTAGTCATTCCTATAGAAAATATAATCGGTTTACCTGTAGATTTTATTTTTTTCAATAAGTTTCTATCAGTCAAACTTGCAGAAGCAATTTTATAACAAGGAACATCGAATTTTTCAAGGAAGTCAACGCTTGCTTCGTCCCAAGGGGATGCAAACCACATAATTCCTTTTTCCTTACAATACCTATCTATCTCTTGGTATTCTTCTTCACCAAACTCTAATTGTTCTCTCTCTTCTCTATTTGTTGTGCCCCAAGGTGTTTTTCTTGGACCATCCATAAATTCTTTAGTATAAATAACATCAAGTGTTCTTTTCTGGAATTTAACTGCATCACAACCTTTCTCAACTGCAAGATCTATCATTGTTTTAGCAGTTTCAATTTCACCATTGTGATTAATTCCAATTTCAGCAATAACAAAAATAGGTTGATCGTGACCAATCATTTTATTTCCAATCCTAACTGGTTTTGGTCCTCTAGTCTCTAAATTTCTAAACTCATAATCGCTCCACGCTTGAGAAATAGCTTGTGGAACACTATTAACGGCCCCAGAACCTTCATTAACATAACTTGCTACTCTATCAGCAAATTCTCGAGGTACGGTTATTGATGTGCTTCCTTCTTTTGGCATACGGTCCTGCATCATCAGTAGTTTATAAAGATTTCTATGTTGTAGTCAATTAATTTAAAAAGGACCGTTCATGGACCGTATAAATTACTAAAAATCCATCCGAGTCTTGCCTTCTTTTCTTCTCGTCATTAATTGTTCTGCTAACCACCAATCATAAGGATAATCTATCTCAAGAGAATTAACCTCTTCCATCATAACAAGTCCAATCCTTCCACCATACCTGTTTTTCACTTGATCAAAAAGATCCCTTTTGATCACATACAACGCACCATTATCGCAATACCAGGGTTCCATAGCTTGCTTTCTTTCTCTAACTTTCCTAAAAGGCACATAACAACCATCTTTAAGCTGGCCATAATATCTAAATGAAGGAAATGCAGTAATTGCAGAATCATACTCTTGTTCATCGATCATTGCGATAGCTTCATCTATCTCTTTATTATCTCTAAATATAGATGTACATTGTAAAAATGCAATCAGCCTTATTTTAATACCAGTTTTTTCAATCTCTTGAACTGCATAATCTAAATAGGATTCCTTATACAAATCAAATTGATCCATATTCTCTTCTTTTTCATAAACAATCTCCGCCCCAAACTTTCTAGAAACTTCAGCAATTTCCTCACTATCAGTTGAAACAAAAACCTTATCGACCTTAGGAGAATTCTTTGCTGCCTCAATAGAGTAAGCAATCATAGGTTTACCACACATATCTTTGACATTCTTTTTTAATACAGTCTTAGACCCACCCCTCGCAGGAATGATCGCAATTACAAGCCCATTTTCTTCAGTCATTTTAAAAATCCACCGTTTAACAAGCTATAAAACCAATTAATAAGGTTTTCCCCCTCCAAGAAGGATTTAAATAGTCTTCAGAAAAGCATAGAAATATGGAGAAAAAATCAAACGTCCGTAAACTAGAAATTGGGTGTGGGTCAAAAAAACAAAAAGGATTCTTCGGAATCGATCTATATCCTTACGCTGGAGTAGATCTTGTAATTGACGTAGACAACGGACTTCCATTCAAAAACAACACTATTGAAGAGATTTACACCGAACACGCACTAGAGCATGTAAAAGAATTCGAATTTGTAATGGAAGAAATTTATAGAATATGTAAACCCAAGGCAAAGATAGTAATTAAAGTCCCATACTTCTCAGGTAAGTCTGCTTTCTTTGAATTTCACAGAAGATTCTTTAGGTATGATAGTTTCACAGATTTTGAGCAAGATGAAAAAAGTATGTTAACAACAAAGAACCCTGTTAATTTCAAAGTTAAAAAAAGAAAATTAATATTCCTTAAAAAATGGTATCTCCCTTGGAATTTCATAATCGAACCATTATTCAACATACATCAAAAGATATGTCTTTTCTATGAAGAAACCTTTCTAAGAAATCTATTTCCCGCATATGAAATGTATTTCGAACTAGAAGCAAAAAAATAATTACCCACCTTTAATAATTTTATTAATTAAATTAATCTGTCTATCAGTTGAATTTCCATCATCAGAACAATTGTAATTCTTTACAAACTTCTTTCTAGCAATTTCAAAACTTTTACTAAATTTTTCACTGTTCAACACTTCTTCCAATCTGGGAGTAAAATCTTTTGCATCTTGAACCCTGAAGCCTACCCCTTCACCAGTGTAATCTACAAACTCATCAAAACCAATGTTCACGGAGATCACAGGTTTACCCAATAAAACTGCTTCAATTGCAACAGTTGAGAATGCAGTTGTAAAAACATCACAAGAAGCCAATATTTTATGAATATCTCCACCAATTAAGACTTTAAGGTTTAATTCCTTATAATCTTTAGGTAAATCATCAAGACTCATATCTTCCCTCATAGTAAGCACAAACTCATAATTATCTCTGTTCTCAATATTCCTAACAGTGTCTAAAAAACAGTCCAATGCAGTACGAGTCATATCTCCTTCAGTTAAAGGTCTCTGTGCTGTAAAGATAACAACTTTCTTACTGGGATCAATTCCAAGTTCTTTACAAGAAGTAGCCCTATCAAATTTATTATTAAATATGTTATCAAATCTCGGCTGACCAGTAACAACCAACTTTTTAACCTCTGCCCCCTCAGACATCAAAAGCTCCCTCTCACTTTCACCATTCAATGCCATGTAGCTTGCACTAACTTCTCCAACAGGATTTCCTTGCAGCTGCCCATGCTGTATAACCAAAGAAGGTACATTAAATTCCTTAGCAACTAAACAAGCAATTCTACCGGTAGCATTAACATCATCAGAAACTAAAACAATTTTATATTTCTCCCTCGAGTATATTTCTCTAAATAATCCAATATTACGAACTGTCTCAATGAACATCTTCCTAGTCTTAATACAATACTCTAAAACATCCATAACATACCCATAATTCTCGCCAAGCTTTTTCTTAAGATCCATATCTGATTGGATAAGATTCCATTGTTTATTCAAAAAAGTCCCTGCATCCACAATCATTTCTTCAATATTTTCACAAAGAAAATTATCTAAATTAGCAAATGGGATATTATTTGCATCAAGCCTTTGTCGTGTAATTTGAGCAGAAGGACCGTCATTTCTGATAACCCTAACTCCCTTAAGTTTTTTGAATAAAAATAAAAATGTATTAACATGGGACATGTCATATGGAACCATTAAAATTTCATCCCCGCCTTCCTTATCTACAAACTTTCTTTTAAATCTTTGATTTCTTTTCCGATTAATTGCAAACCTAACCAAAGTATCTTTTTTCTTTTCAAAAAAATTTCTTTTCCTAGGCTCCTTCAAGAAAGAATTGTACAATCCAGCCTCATTTAAATGCCAAAGATTATAGCCTTCATAAGTTAAATAATTCTCAAGTAAGATTCCAATTCCCTTAACATCTTTAAATTTCATTTTACAACAAGGATTTGTAAACTTTAGATAAAACCTTTATAATATTATCCCATGCATACTGTTTAGAATTTTTCTTCCCTGCATCCCCCATAACATTTCTTTTTTTTGCATCATCCAACAATAAACCCAGCTTTTCTTTCAAGGCACCAACATCTTCAAAGGGAACAACATACCCAGTCTTACCATCTTCAACAACGAAAGGAAGAGAACCTCTATCGCTCACAACCAACGGTTTTCCTGCAGCCATAGCTTCAATTGCAACAATACCAAATCCCTCCCATTCAGAAAACAAAACAAAAACATCGGAAGCATAATAGGATGCAATGAATTCTTCATCGGGCAAACAACCCGCAAAATCAAGCTTATTTTCAATATTTAACTCCTTAGAAATTCTAACTAATTCTTCCTTGTATCCTACATCTTGTCCAACAATTAGAAGCTTGCAATCAATCTCCTTAATTGCCTCCAAAACATAATTCAAACCCTTACTCTTATGAATTCTACCTGTGTAAAGCAATGTCTTACCATTCAGCCCATACTTTTTCTTCAAAGAAGCAATATATTTCTTGTTTGGATGATTATATTTCTCAACATCAACACCATTTGGCAAATCAATTACTTTATTCTTTGAAACACCTAAACGAGAATATTCTTTGTAGTCCATCTTAGTGAGGGCCGTACACTTACTAGCATATCTAACAAATTTACCTAAAGTAAAATCATGTAAAATTTTAAACAAATAATTCTTCTTAGTGTGAATAAAGCCATGTGCAGAAAAAACAACAGGAATTTTATTTCTCAAATAAAATAAAGCATATTCACTCAAAAATCTATTATATCCATGGGAGTGAGCAATATCATAATTTTTCCAATTCTCTTTGAACCATCCAATGGCCTCAGAAGAATAGCCATACCCTTTCAAAGAATACTTATTTTTTAATCTAATAACCTTAACCCCCTCAATGACCTCTTCAGATGGGAGATTTTTATCTTCACAAAATAAATCAGTTGTCAAAATCGTCACATCATGACCACTTTTAACAAATCCTTTAGCGGTTTCAAGAACAACTTTCTCCTGCCCTCCAATAATTGGATGGAAGCTACTAGTTATCTGTAATATTTTCATTAGCTACCTGCCTAATAGTTTTTACCTCAATTCCGGATGTTTTAACAAATGTAAATACCCTATCCAATAAATCAATCTTCTCTATACATTCATACATCCCATGAACATACATTACTGAAAACTTCTTTTTTTCTATATTCTCAACAAGATATTCAAATATTGCATCATCAGAATATCCTTTTGTGACTAAATGCTCAATAATTGGAGTATTCATCTCCCCCTTAATAGTTACGGGCACATTAACCATCTTAGTACCACCTACAACTGCAGGAACCTTAGCAAAGAAATCACTAACAAATTTAATTCCTCTAGCGTCTAACACGTCTACTACTCTTTGATTAGTTCTAAATGCTGGAGAACAAAAAGAATCAGGGTTCTTTCCAAATAAAGAAACATACTTACTAATTGCTAATTTAACATCCCTATCAACATCGATCTTCTCTAATCCCCTAGTCCATCTCCTATGTTTCCATCCATGAATGCCTAACTCATGACCTTCTTTTAGAATTCTTTTCAAAAGGGATTTATTCTTTTTAACAAAATCAATTGGATGAATTGCCATCCTTAATTTATCCATAAAACTGAAGACATTGATTGACCTTTCACCTGCACCAGGAACAGCCCCACGATACTTTAAAATTTCAAATATATTGGATTCTCCGCCCATAGTCAAATAGAAACTAGCCTTAATTCCATGCTTAGCTAGAAGATCTAATAGATTAGGCAAACCCTTAGAAATTCCCTTTTGGGACTCCAAATCCACTCTTAAGGTGAAGCTCATAAACTTCCAAGATAGAGAAATACTTTTAAATCTACCTCAGAAACCTAAAAAGGATTCAAATGGCAAAAACACCGAAAAAGATAAGGACTAACAAAAGAATACTAAATCTAGGTGCGGAAGACATAAGGCATCATTCTAATAATGAAGAGTTCACAATAGATATTGCTCCTGCAGCAAAGCCCGATGTAGTATGGGATTTAAGAAAAACTCCTTGGCCAATTGAAGATAATCAATTTGACATTGTATATGCAGAAAATATAATTGAGCACTTACCGGACACTTGTGCAGTAATGCAAGAAATATGGAGAGTCTGTAAAGATGGAGCAAAAGTAAAAATCATAGTTCCCCATTACACCGGGTTTACGAGTTGGAGTTGCCCAGAACACTACAAAACATTCACCTCCATAACATTCGACTATTTCAACAAACAATTTGATGTAGTAAAAAAGAGATTAAAATATTCCCCACATGACAGACATCCTTTCCTTTGGAAAATACTCGACTGGTTAATTAACAGAAATTATATCATTTCGGATAGATTTGGTTCTTTAATTGGAGGAATTGCAGAAATAAGATTAACTCTAAGAGCAAAGAAAAAAGTAAACTTAGATGGTGATGAAGAGTACATTAGTAGAGGACATATAGAAGAAAAAGATTAAACTTTCTCAGCTCTAACAACCAACACTTCTCCAAAAGAAGCCTTAATAAATTTAGGAGATAAAATGGCTTTGTTCTTAAGTAATAAACCACTACTTGATGCTTTTGTAACTTTAAAACCAACTTTTTCTAACAAATCTCGCAATGTAAAAAGTGTAAAATCGTTTACGTGTTTTTGCATATCATACTTTTCCTTAAATGGATAATCTATGGGAAAACAAGCATGTCTTGGAATTTTTCCAAACAAAGACCTTAGTCTATTCTTCAAAGATACCATATTTGGTGTTGATAAAATCAAAGCACCTCCAGGAGAAAGAATCCTATAACATTCTTCTAAGAATTTCCTAGCATTGAATAAGTGTTCTACAATCTCACCAGCAATTACAACATCAACTTCTCCATCTTTTAACGGAAGTTTACCTTCATTAAGATCGCAAACAAGATCAGGTTTAAGACTTGCCACACCATCCAAACTTATTGTCTTCTTTGTTTTAACTCTTGCAGAAACTGAAGTCTCACCGGCACCAATATCTAAAACAATTTTGTCATCTAAGTTACCCAATAGCCTAATCATTTCATCAAATCTTACAGAATCATACATATTAAAATTCTTAGACATAACTAAAAAACCTCTAAATAGCTTATAAATTTATCTTATCAGATACCTAACTGAGACCGGATTTTAGGCCCAATAAGCTTAATCAGTGGGAGGGGCAAGCAACGCCAAACTTTTCTAAAAACCTTAAGTTTGTCTCCCTTGGAAATCCCTCTTGTTTGTGACGGAAAAACAAAATTAATCCTCTCAAAAGGTTCACATAACCACTTATTCTTGAATTTATACATACTCCATTCCCTACTACCATTTTTATGATCCATATCAACTTGTCCGGTATCAATTGTCTTCAATTTTTTCTTAATCCCATATTTAATGGTCTCCCAATACAACAAATCATTTGGCCTATACTTCCTAAATGAATTATTGGATACATTAACATAAACATTGCCCTTTCCACCACCATGTAAAAAAATCAATGATCCTGCAAGTTTTTTATCCTTATAACAATTCAATCCAAAGAAACCCCCATTACATTTCTCAAAAAGATTCTTGAAAAAATCAAAAGAATGATTAGGCGTACCAAATCTCTTCATTTCTCTAACATACAACTTGAAAAAACTTTTTAACTCTTTTTCAGAATCAATCCTAACTAAATTCATTCCAGACTTCATTGCCATTCTAACATCATTTCTTGTATGTTTATGGAATTTTTTCCACATCTCTTCTTCAGAAGATAATTTCAAAATAAACTGATGCTTCGCTTTCTCCTCAGAAAATCCAATTTTCAACAAATCGTTCCTAACCTTTTCAAAATTCCCATCAGATTTATCAATCTTAACTTCAACACTATCCACAGAATCACTATTCAACTCATTTATTAACAAGGATAAAATTTTAGAATCAAACTTCCCCGAAAAACCACCTACATCAAAAAATGGAACAGATATCATCCTATTCCCAAATAATTTACTCTTAACTAAAACAAATGGAAAAACACTTTCAACTTTAGTTTTCACATCCCCATAATAATAAGGCTCACAATTCCCATAACTATCAGTAACTGCATCTCTAAATTCAATAGTCTCTTGAATTCCCACATTCGTCAAACCTTCAGAATTCAACTTTTTAAGAGTCATTTCAAAGCCTCATTATAGACTTCTATTAATTGCTTGTTTCTAACTGGAATAGAAAGTGCCCCTTTTCTAACTTTGTCCAAACCGGCCTTAGCTAGCTTATTTCTAAATGCTTCATTTTTAACAAGTCTCTCCATTGCAAAATGCATATCGACTATAAACTTTTCATTTGCATCTCCAACAAGCTTAGAAACTGGATATTCTTGAATAAAATTCTCTTTAAGACTATAACCAGGAATATCTACAATCAGACCAGTTTTGCCATCTTCCACAAGTTCTGGAACGGCAAACAAATTCGTCCCAATTATTGGTAATCCTGCAACCATTGCATCCATCAAACCAAAACCAAAACTATCACATAAAGTTGGATACAAAAAAATATCGCACTTAGCATGAACATTCTTTATCAAATCTTCACGAGAGATAATATTATTGGAATAATTAGTGTATTTAACATTCTTAGATGAATATTTCTTTTGTATCTCTTTTGGAACATCAGCCCGCATCCAAAGTTCAACATTATTAAACTTCTTCTCCAACCTAGAAAAAGCTTCAAGAACTTGAATCCCACCTTTCTGTTCAAACAAACTCAAAACACATAGAATTCTTATTTTCTCATGTTTCTCTGTTTTAGTAGGACTTATGTGTGCAGAAGGATACAGCACTTTTAACTTATGTTTGAACTTCCTACAATCAAAATGTTTCAAAAATCCTTGTAACGTAGCATCACAATGGCATAATATCGCCTTACAATATTTAGATCCAAGTTTCCACTCAATAAATTTTTTAATTAATTTATTTTCGACAGCTTTAGAATGAAGTCCCATGAAAGAATAAAAATGTTCAACATCCATAACCCATGGTTTTCTATTTAAAGGAATTATACCTCTGGAAGTATGGATCAAGTCATAATCTCCTGGCTTAACCATTATAACTCTAGGAAGATTAATTGCTTGAGAGAGAACATTAGCTAATTCTTTTAGTTTCTTATGTTTGTAATAAGTTCCTTTTTTAGTTTGTCCAGAAACACCCAAATACTCAACACCTCTTGGTGGATAATTCACAATTTCTTGATATATTTGGTGCGCTCCAAAGATTTGTTTAATTTTTATCATTTCAAGACTCCCACGCTAAAATGTCCAAACTCGGCAGTTTAAATGCTTTTTTAAGAGCTATTTTCTCTCCAAAAGAAGGTATTTCAAGGCCCTACCCTTAAAGATGTACTTCAAGCTATCCAAAGGTCTAAGATCGGTTTTAACAAAAGTGAATAATTTAATCAAACCTGTAAGTTTGAGAAAACCATGGAAAGGATACAATCTCAAAGGTAAGTCTTCTATGAGATATTTAACAACAAAACCTTCTTTTTCGAAATAAGTCATTAAATCTGTAGATTTATCTCTTCCAAGAATGTCTGTGTGAAATTCTAATGAAATCTTCTTAACTTTAGATGGAATTTTTTTAAACAAAACTTCATACTCATGACCTTCTAAATCCATCCTAATAAAATTAGTTTTATATTTATCTACAAAGAATTTTAGAGTTTCACTTTTAACAGGAATAGTATTCTTATTCTTAACATCAACAATCTTAGAGATGTTTAATTGTTCATTTTTTTCTAAATAGACTTTTCCTTTTTTTCCAACAGCCATATTCACAAATTCAACCTTTTTAGAAATTCCATACTCCTTAACATTCTTCTTCAAGATTGGAAGCGCGCAATCTAAAGGTTCTATTGAAAAAATCTTTTTAGCAGCACTAGATAAAATTGTAAAAAAACCAAGATTGGCACCAATATCCAACATAACATCAGAATTTTTAACAAATCCACAATGGAACTTATAGTTCAATGGCTCCCTAAAACCAAAAACCCTCAAATGTTTAGACAACCCAGAATCATCACTATGTAAATAAAATTTAAATTCCTTATTAACATCAATCTTCTTCAAATTAACAATAACAGGATTTCTTTTATTATTTCTTAGCTTACAAATAATCCAATACGGCCACCATGTAGGGTTCATCTCAAAAAATCCTCCTAACTAATCTAATTCCATGGACCACTAACCAATTATAAATTCCTTTGAGAGTCACCATTTTAATCATCAAACGGCTCCTTAATAACTTCAAACCATTAAAATCTCCATTATACAACAAGGAAGAAACTTCTCCCCCAGTATCGCCCAATCGCGTTTTAAGCTCACTAAGAACTACTTTTTTGTCAGCAGTTTTAACTAATTTCTTTATTTTCACTAAATGCTTTTCAGAGAAATGTCTTTTATCAATTACACAATGCAAAACAAGGTGAATTAATTCATCTTCCTCCGAAAGCGTATAAAAATAAGATCTTTTTTTCCTCCGACTCAATAAATCTCTAGCAGAAGCATAAGGAAAACCTTGGTAAGGCATAACTTTAACCCTTAAATCAAGATAATATTCTCCCTTAAATGTTAAGTAATAACCAAAGTCGGCTCTTTTCTTAAAACCTAGCTCTTTCAATAAATTTCTAACTTTACATTTATTCTCAACTAAAATATCTATATCGTTACCATCATCAAAAGTAGAATAGCCCCTAAGAACTACATAGTTTATCTTTTCTTTAGAAAACATTTCGAAAACATTTTTTAGGACAGTTTTCATTTTACACCTTCCCCAATATTTCGTTAACAACCGTTTTTAGACTTTTCTCATTATCAACAAATTCTAAATCAACATAATGGCCTAACTTTTTAGCTTGTTTATAAAAATTATTTATGTTATCTGCATTAGCCTCTTGTTTTCTTTTAAGTATAACTTTACTAGAAGCATGAATTAAAAAACATTTTTGTGGCTTGGGTGTAATAAGTTTCAGAAGTTTAAAATTAGTATCGTTGGACAATATCAAACCATCATAAAAGTATCTATCATACAATAAGTAATCCGCACGTATAAACTTATTTTTAATAAATCTAGTCCAGAACTCAAGATACTGGATTAATAACCAAGGAAGCTTCCTAGTTCTATAATTATTTCTATCAAATTCCTTTACTTCTTTATCTTTAGATTTCTTCGGCCTATGCTTAAACGATGAATACCAACTGCTAAAAGTCCTCATTAAAGGAAAGGCATAATCCCTTCCAAGGCCCATATAACGGACTTCACAAGTTTTGCCCCTCTTCTTAAGACCCTTACAAACTTCCCTTATCACAGTAGTTTTACCCGACCCATCAATCCCAATAAAAGCAATTGTTTTCATTTTAACCACTTAACAATCTCCTTGCTTACTCCACTTCCACCATAAGGATTCTTAAATTTCTTAACTTTAATACCTTTAGTGATTATTTCATCAATTAATGTTTTACTCTTTTCTACATCCAGTTTAGTTAAAAAATTCAAACCAGTTGTAAGGCCTTCCTGTCTTTCAGTAAATTCCCTCAACAATACGCAAGGTTTCTTGAAAACCAAGCTTTCTTCCTGAATAGAACCTCCATCCACAACAAGTATTTCACAGTGTTTCATCTGATAAGAAAAGTTAATGTAATCTAATGGATCAATTAGTTTAACAAACTTATTCTTAACTAGTCGATCATAAAGTCCAAAATCAATAAGCTGTTTTTTTGTATTATCATGTAATGTAAAATAAGAGGGTATTTTCAAAGAACAAAGAATTTCAACAATCTTAGACAACCTATCTTTATTCTTAATGTTTTCATGCCTATGTACAGATATTAACGCGAATTTTCCTTGGGATAACGGTTTAATCTTCGCTTTAACAGCAAGCTTACATGCAATATCAATAGAATCCACAACAGTATTACCTACGGTTATGATTTTTCCACCATGCCGCTCTTTTTCTAAATTTTTTCTAGATCTCTCAGAAACAGCCAATAAAATATCTGAAAACCTATCTGCAATTTTCCTTGAAATTTCTTCAGGAAATGGTTCCATCAATTTACCACTTCTCAGACCAGCCTCTAAATGAACGTTCTTATATTTCTTAAAAGGATTCAATAACCTGGAAGAAGCAATAGCAATTGCAGCAGTAGTCATTGTATCCCCATGATAGAGTACATAATCCAGATTCTTAGTTCTTAACAACAACTTCCAAAGCTTAAAAATCACCCATCCATTCCAAAAAATAGCCCTTGGGACTTTAGTATAAAATTTAGTGCTTGCTTTAGGTTCTTTAGTTAAAATAACATCTGGCTTTTTGACAGAAAATTTATCACATAAGTCACCAAGACTATGCTGTCCAGTATGTACAAAAGTATAAGGAATCTTTTTCCTATCCAATTCAAGCATCACAGGAAAAGTTTTTATCAACTCTGCCCGAGTACCAATAACTATCAAAATCATAGTTCTGACTACCTTAAAAAGAGTTTAAATAGATTCCTGATTATTCTTTCGCTAAATATTCTTCTTTAAGAACTATGTCTTCAGGATAGCTAACTTCCCATATCTTGAGGGGCCCTATTAGTCTTCCACCATATAATGCCAAAGGCCATGCATTTTCATCTGGATAGGCTAGCTTAAAGTAATCACTTTCTTTATCCATTAAAAATAAATTTGAAAACAAGGTTCTCCTAACCCTTTCGCTAATATACATCGCAGCTCCAAAAGGATCCTGTTGATTATCATTTACTATTTCTGGAATAATTCTCAAGCAACCATTAAGACCTTCTTCACCTGGCCAATTGATTTCTTCACCATTAAAATAAATGCAATTAATAGGTACATCGAATTGCTTTCCATTATAAATAACTGCTGCAGATGGTTGCGAAAATGAAACTTGGTCTCCATCCCTTGCCATAGGCAATAAGAATGCACCGATACCTGCAGACCTTCCAGGTAAAACAGTATCTTGCCATATAAGATCCTCATCTAAAACAGACCCACCAGTATAAACTAACAATACATCATCCCTCCTCTCAACAGATTGTGATCCATCAAGAACAAATGTAGATATCCAACTATAACGATCATAATTTTCATCTGAGCCAATACTGGAATAAGCTGAGTACTTCCCAATTTCATCACTAATCATCAAAAGATGCGTAGTATTATGTGCATATAAAAATTCTAAGGCCTCTAATTCACTCTGTCCAGTCAAAACATGTCGCCCCATTAAATAATCCCAATGACCCACAGGATGCCCTCCATCTGTTATGGTTGCTCTTTCACCACCTGTTTGAACCCAATAACCATAATCCCACCAGTGGGCAAATGTAGAATCCTTTGGCGTATCCTCTCTAACCCACTGCATACCGTATTGCCATTGTTGACTGTAGCTAGGGCCCGAATGTGATGCTGCACCATAACTTGCCTTTGAAAAAGTTAACAAAGATCCATTAACAGGCAATATAATTAAAGATAATATAATTGCTACAAACACAATTTTATAAAAAATATTCTTAACTTTCAAAAAATGTTCATACAAACTATAAATAAAATAACCAGTCATTAGAGAAATAATTGGACTAAATACAAACAAAAGCCTTATTGCACTTCTTGCAGCTACAATCATCACAATAAACCAAACAAAAACAAAAATGTATTTCTTTTCAATGTCTGATATCCTTTTAACAAGATCCAAATCTTTGTAATGCGCACGAATGTATAACACTGCAATAATTAATGCAAACACTATCAATGAACCAATATAAAATACACTAGAAATAAATGTGTCTCCATTAAAAATTGAACTAGCAGAATATCTACTAAATATAAATGCAACTAAAAACAAAGCATACATTGTAGTTAAGGCCTTTCTACCTTTCTTAACAGGCTCCATCATTTTAAAGAATAACATAATTGAACCAATGAAGAAAGCAAAGAAAAATAGTTTCCCCATTTCAGAGAACCATTCTATAACATAGGGGACTCTTTGTTCAGCAACAGTTAATGCAACTCTACCGCCACTTAACGCACGTAAAAGACCATCTACAACTTGACTAAACTGACTAAACAGAAAGGAAGGACCATATAAGATTGTAGAAGTAAGCACGACTAAAATTATTGCAAGAACTAATTTCAATATAAAATCTGGCAAATGCCTAGGTACAAATCTTTTTATTTTATCCATTAAACTAAACTTTCCAGAAAGATATTCAACTATAAATAATACAAATACAAACACTGCAACTGCTGAGGTTATAGACCTCAAGAATCCAGTTAAAGCATACTTACTAGTTGAAACCAATACCAATAATGAAACAACTAACCAAGAAGAATAAGCTAAATAATCATTTCTCTTAAGCTTATGTAAGAACCACTCGATTAAAGCAAACAGTCCGAATATAAGGAATATAAATTTAAATCCTCCCCAAGAAAAGGCCATCAATGCAGTTGAGATTCCGGTTAAACCACCAAACAACAAAGCTCTCTGCATAGTCTTAGCATCCCATGAAAAAGTAAACAAGTAGAATGTCAAAAACATAAAGAAGATACCTAATGCTTCTTTGTCAGAAAAACCTGCAGTTGTTCGATATAAAAATGAGGGTATGAATGAAAGGAATGCAGTCGAAATCATTGCAACATATTTGTTAAATAATTTCTTAACCAAAAAGAAAAATACAATCATGGACAATACAAAAAAGATTACAGGATACAAAACATTGGCAAGTTCATATGTTGCAGAACCACTAAAAATTGACATTATTTTATACAACATTGATGTAACAACGGGGATAATTTTAACACCTACATCAACAGGATTGCCAAATGGTGCAGCCCTCATAAAATCATGTGCCATGAAAGAACCAGTTTCAACAAATTCTCTTCCATACCTCATAAACAGAAAAGGATCCAATGCCATAGGAATATACTTGCCCGTTGTAACATCTTTCAAAAACCCAAGATTTAAAGTCCTCATACGAGCTGCAAACCAAATTATCGCAGCAGTAATAACATAAACAATAGCAGTAGAATTCTTCTTCAAAAAATTCAAAACAGGAAAACCTCTCTCTTTTAGACCACTAAGCTTCATGATATGTCAACCAAAATGCAATTTAAATAACTAACTGTTGCCAAATACCTTTAAAAACAAGGCAAGAAACCAGAAAAACATGAAAGACAAAACAATAGAAGGGTATTTCAAAGATATTACCATATCTGACGATCTAGAGAATGTAAAAGCTGAATATTCCACAGAAGAGTATTCCAACGATCCTAAGGGATATTTTCTAATAAAAGCCAATAAAGAAGAAGGAATAATCGAAGTAGGATACTGCTCTCCAGATAACATTCTTAAAAAAAGAATAACTGGAAAGAACCCAATTGAAATATTCTATACTTTAATCAGATTGGGCTTAATATCTAAACTTGAACATGCGGCAGACACAGGGTCAGAATTACAGAAGGCATACATCGCATTAAAAAACAATTTAGAATACACTCAAGACAAAGATCTCAATTTAAATAATCCAGATCAATAAAGAAAATACAACTTGCATTATAACTAAATAAGATACGATTTGTTTCTCAGTATAGTTTCCAGTTTTAGTAAGTATGTGAGCTATTGAATAAACTTTTTCATGTTTAGACAAGATTTTACCATTAATCCAAATACCAAAAGAATCAGCAGAAAACTTACTTCTCCATTTCAAAAAGAACTCAACAAAGAATGGAATTGAAATAATCAACGCTGGAAATTCTAGTCCACCAACAATTGCAATTGTCGCCAAAGTTCCACCTAAAAAATAAGTTAAGGAATCACCAGGAAGTATTTTCGCTGGAATTTTATTAAAGAAAAAGAATATTAAAACTGCTAATAATGCAACAAATGCAATTAATGAAGCAACAAAGCTTTGATGCACATAAGCATATGTTCCCAATGACAATAAATAAACAACACCCATACCTGCTTCAAGTCCGTTAAAGCCTGCAAGCATGTTTACCATATTGGCAGCACCAACAAAACCAACTGGAATCAATATCAAAGGATAAATCCAACCAACGGAGATATCTCCAAAGTAAGGAATAAAAAAGCTAACTTTATTACTCAACACAATCATCAAAGGCAAAGCCCCTAATAAAGTCAAAAGTGGTTTTTGCCACTGCCCAAGACCAAGTGATTTCTCACCAGAACCATGTATAAACGCATCATCAAAAAAGCCAATTAATGTAACCCAAACAATTGCAATTACTGAGGCCAATATTACAGATAGATCATAACCTTCTAAAACACCAAATAATCCGCCATCATAAAATAAACTAACGCCTAGATACAAAAATAAACCAACTAAAAAACCAACTAAAACGGCCAGGCCACCTGACAACGGAACGAGAGGTTTATCTTTTTTATTTTGATCCTTAACAATTAATCCAACTTTTCTTAAGAAAGATATCAACCAAACTAAAGAGTGATAAGTCACAAAGATAGTTACAATGCCTACCAATAAAAATAATAAATCCATACAACGAACCTTCTATTCATCTTTTAAAAGAATTACTATCTAAAAAGAAATGATCCTAGGAGTCACATAAACCTCTACAATAGCAGCAACGGCCAGTAAGGCTATACCTATTAATAATAAATCTGTAGCATCCCTGAGAACCTTTCCAAATGACTTAGTAGAAAAATCATGCCTTATAACGGCCACACTAATCAGGCCACCTGCAAGACCACCAATAAAATAAGATAAAATTTCAGGAATCCCATGAATAAAATATCTTGCCAACCCAAGACCATAAACTTGTAAATATCCTGCAAAACCGACCATCCCAAGTTCAGTCGCATATGAACTAAGATGAGTTCTAACAAAATTTCCAATAGCTGCAGCTATCACACTAGCATTCCATGCCAAAATAAATATCGCACCCGCACCATAAAAGAAACTAAAGAATACACAAAACAACATAACTTTAACATTATTGCTAAATATTCTCAATAAAAGTCCTTCCGAATAAGAACTTCCAGATATGACCTCATGACCAGTTGTTGCTTTTGCATTTATCTCGCTAATAGTACTTGTTTGTGAAGAAAATAAGTTAACCACTGTATCTGCAGGTAAAATTAAGTATAATAAAGAAAAAGCAACTGCCATTCCTAAAAATAAAAACATAAAAGCCATCAATGCCTTAGAATGTTCCTTCAACAACTTTCCTTCTCCTTCCATTTCAATATCTTTCTTTTCTTCAAATTTCAAAGTATTATACATCAAAGGAACCGCAGCAATAACAGTCAAAAGAACCATCACGATTGTTGCCTGTTCTTCAAATACCCATAATGATAAAAATACACCCATTGTAGCATAGATCATTCCTAAAAAAAATAAGTTCCACGGCTTCGTTTCCGCTTTCTGCGGAGAAGTCAAAGATTCTAATACCAGTTAAATCACCAATCTAAACTACAGTTCATACGTTTATATAAGTTTAGTTTAGAATTAATCTTCCTCTTCCTTCCGAATATTATGTTTAGTTATTCTAAGTTCCCCTTTCTTTAACTTAACAACTAAATCATCTCCATTCACAAAACCAACACCTTTTGTAATGAATCTAGGTAAACAAAGCGAACCTCTTTCAATATGAGATTCAATATACTGTTCATCGAAGCCATTTTCATCAGAAACTTTAGTTTTTACTGGTTCTGATTCTTTTTTCTTCTTAAATTCTACAGCCTTATCATACAATGCTTTTGCAACATCCCTTGCAATATTCTTCCCAGTGTATTTCATTATTCCTTTTAATCCTGGACTTAAATTAACTTCAATAACAGAAGCTTTCCTTCCCTTCAAGATATCAACTGCAGCAATATCAACACCAATAGCCCTCGCAGCTTTAACAGACATTTTTTCAACATCAGGATCTAACTGCACAGATTCACCCTTACCACTTGCATGAATATTTGCCCTAACATCTGCCGAATGAGAAATTCTTTTCATTGCGCCTACAACTTTTCCACCCGCAACAATAACACGAAGATCTTCACTTTTTACTTCGCCAGTCTCAATATACTCCTGAATTATGTAAGGTTGTTTGAATGCCTCAAGTGCATCAATCATAGATCTTGCAGAGCTTTCAGAATCAGCAAACATAACGCCTTTTCCCTGCGTACCTTCGGGTATCTTAATAATGACTGGATAGTTAACTTCCCCTAACAAGCTCTTTGCCTGTTTAGAATTAGACACAAAAAAACTAGTTGGAATACTTATCCCCTTTTGTTGCATTTCCAATGAACCTAATAATTTGTTATGTCCTAATGTAAATGCATTAGGTTTTATGGGCATGTAAACTTTCTTATACAAAGCTCTAGTCAAGGCCCTTTGTAACAAGATATACCTATGGCTCCCCCTAACATAAATAGCATCAAAGTCTTCAAGTTCGCCTTCATGATCTTTGACAGTAAAGCCTTTATCATCTAAACAAAGTTCAATATTTTTTAAACCAATTTCACTAACATCATCAAAAAAATTCCTTGCTTCTTTAGCAATCAACTTGCTACTTTCTCCACCAAGGCTGACAACACAGAGTTTCATTTTAAATTAATCCTGACTTTGCAGATCCTGAGTTTTTTTAATTGTTTTCCTTCCGTTTTTCTTAAGTCTCTTTTTTGGATCAATGATAAATCCTTGTCTTAAAATATTTTTTCCAATTAATATCGGATATCTCAAATGTTCTCTAATAGCAATATTAAATTTTGCATCTAAAGTCTTTCCGCCAATCTCAACTTTTAACATAACAACAGGTCTAACCGCTCTTCCATGCGTATTAACAACTGCTGCACGCCCAATGACAGGACCAACTTTAATTGCATCGGCTAAACTACTATCAATACTACTTACTCCTGCACCAGTATCAATCTTAGCCCTGATAACTTTTCCATCTATCAAAACGTCTTCATAAAATCCAATAACAATTTTTTCTTTAGTCATCTTACCAAACTAAAATAAAGTACAAAATATAAAACTACCTACTCTCCATAAATGCATCTCCAACCCATATTACAACAACATTTATAAGCATTTGAGGAGTTTATAAACACATGGCAAAGGAAGGCATAGAACATTACTCCAAATACTTTTTTCTAGCCAGTTTTATAGGGATCATCTTGCTTTCAATATATCTCATAAAGTCCTATATAATTACCATCGTAGGGGCTGTATTGCTATCCTACATATTCTATCCAATTTACAAAAACATCAAAACTAAACTAAGAAGTAAAAAACTAAGCTCGTTATTAACCACATTATTGGTAGTTATTATTATTATTATTCCGATTTTCTTTGCAGCAAATGCCCTTATCTCAGAATCGGTACAATTTTTCCATAATACCAAAGATTTAGATCTCTCAAGTATTGAACAAAAAACAGCAGAATATCTCGGAGGAGATGTTAAAATTAGCGGGTTTATTTCAGAGAACTTGAACAAACTTTCACTTGGGATCGCAAGAAGCACATCTGAAGTTGTAGTTGGTTTGCCAAAAAAGGCCCTAGGTTTATTTGTGATGTTGTTTTTAATGTACTTTTTATTCATGGAAGGTAAATCTATAGTAGAAAAACTTAGACAGCATATCCCATTAAAAGCAAAGCAAAAAGAAGAATTAGCAAAAAGATTTAGCAACGTAATCTACGCTTCAATCTACGGAATGATTGTTACAGCTTTTGTTCAAGGTGCAGTTGGTGCACTTGGTTTCTGGATCTTCGGTGTAAACTCTCCAATACTTTGGGGGTTAGTTACTGTTATTGTAGCCATCCTTCCATTCGTAGGTGCAGCTTTAGTTTGGTTACCTGCAGCAATATTTAAACTTGCAATTGGGGAAACATTTAATGGGCTAGGATTACTATTTTATGGAATGTTCATAATTAGCACAATTGATAATTTAATACGTCCAAGCATAATTGGGAGCAGAGCAAAAATACATCCTGCAGTCGTACTTCTAGGAGTTCTCGGAGGAATAGAGATCTTCGGTTTCCTAGGAATAATCATTGGGCCATTAATCCTATCTATTATGACTATATTCTTAGACCTATATTTAGTAGAAAAGACAAACACAAGAAAAAAAGCCATTTAAAAAACTTATATACTCCCGTCAAAGGGTAAATAAGCGTTTATTCTTCAGAAAGCTTTATATATAAAACACAGCCCATTTACCAAGTAAACTTATAGGTTACACAAGATAAAACAACCATATGAGGTGGAAAGATTATGAATATGAAACAAGTTACGAACCTTCTAATAATAGGTTTATTTGTGATTATAGGCGCGATTTTCGCATCAGCCTTAACAGTTACCATAACGGCTCCGACAACGGATACATTCCATATTGCGGACATATCCTTTACGGCAACAATCACGGATGCATTTAATTTCTCGAACTATACACTAATAGTTCATGCACCCACAACACCGGGCACAGCCGTTTTTACAGAAACTAATATTACGGCCGGAAATGCCACAGATATTGCAGTTACAATACCTGTAGCAAATGGAACAATCGCAGATGGTAATTATACTATTAATATAACTACTAATGATAATCAATCTGTTGGAATTACATTCGTTAACAGGACTAACGTATTGTTGAAT
Organism: Candidatus Woesearchaeota archaeon; assembly: GCA_018655015.1. GTDB lineage: Archaea > Nanobdellota > Nanobdellia > SCGC-AAA011-G17 > UBA489 > JABIKK01. The sequence goes on from JABIKK010000013.1 coordinate 107,028, forward strand.
AAAATGGATGTTACTGCGCCAACAGGACATATACAATTCTTAGAGACAGATGGTACCAACCTTACAAGTTCTTTGAAATCTGACTATGGAGCAGATGTAAAAGTTAACTGTACATTCTTAGATGCTAGTTCATCATTAGATGTAAGTAAAAGTTACATGACCATAAAGTACCCAGGTTTATCTAGTTATAGTGATAACCTAACTTTATCTAAGAACACAACTGCACAAGTTGTTGCTACCATTTCTGGTTCTTCACTACAAAGGCTTGGAGAATTCAGCGTTAAATGTTTTGCACAAGATAATGCTGGTAAGACACTAGAGAAAGTACTAAACTTCACAACTCAAACTATAGTTGTAGGAGCTGGTTCAACCGCTGGTGGAACTGGTGTAGCTGCAATTGAAGGGTGGGAAAATCCTGTAGGTACAATCAAAATTGGATCAGGAACTGTATCCCCTGGAGGAAGATTAACTACTGAAGGTGAAAGCAGACTTATGAAGACTAATGCTGCAATCACATTTGACATCAGTGGAGAAGGTCATAGAATAGAAGTTAAAACTGCAACTGGAGACAACGTTGTTCTAACTATCTCTTCAGAACCATTCGACGTTACAATTAACGCTGGAGAAGTTTCAGAAGTAGATGTAAATGGCGACGGTATTGCAGATCTTGAGGTTACATACCACAAGCTATTCGCAAATGCTTGGGCAGACCTAACCTTCAAACAAATCAGCGTACCTGTAGAAGCAGAAGCATCAGATGATGAAGCTTCAGCTGAAACAACAGCCGCTACTGAAGATACAGCAGAATATGCAGACGCCAATGGCGGATTAACAGTTACACTTGCTGTGATTGTGATCATCCTAATAATTGGATATGCATTAATCAAAGGAAAGAAGAAGTAAAATTCTTCCTTTCCACCTCTTTCTTTTTTTTAATTTTTTATAGACAGAATGATAACAATATACCATAATCCAAAATGTAGTAAAAGTAGACAAAGCTTAGAATTAGTTCTTGCTAAAGCAAAGGATGTAAAGATAATTGAATATCTGAAAACTCCCCTAACAAAAGAAGAACTAAGAACAATTCTCGCTAAATTGAACCTCCATGCAAAAGAGATTATTCGAACAAAGGAAATAGAGTTTCAAGAATACCAAACTAAAGAACTATCAGAAGAAGAACTAATCAACCTAATCATTAAACTCCCGATTCTCCTAGAAAGACCAATAATAATCGAGGGAAATAAAGCAGTTATTGGAAGGCCCCCTGAAAATGTTCTAAAAATATTAAAATGAAACAAATAACCGTTCTAACAAAAGAAGATTTTAGAGATTGGCTAGTAAAAAACCACTCTATTGAGAAGAAGGTTGCAATCAAGATCTATAAGAAGCACACTGGCAGACTTTCCCCATCTCATAGAGAACAAATTGAAGAAGCTATATGTTTTGGATGGATAGATACAACTGCAAAAAGGTTGGATGAAGATACATACTTAAGAATATTTACACAAAGAACTGAAAAAAGTAACTGGAGTGATAACACCCAAAGATATGCAAAGAATTTAATCCAACAAGGTAGAATGACGCAAAGGGGAATGAAGTATTACAATTTAGGGTTAAAAAAACCAAATCTAGATTTTGGAATCCCTAAAAATCCAAATATGCCACAAATTCTCAAGGAAGAATTAAACAAAAATAAAGCATTAAAAAAGAAGTTTCTTGATTTTGCCCCCTCTAAAAAAAAAGATGTTATACAGATGGATAATCCGTGCCAAACTTTTAGAAACTAAAGAAAAAAGGGTTAAAAAAATATTAAAAATTATAAAAACTGGAGAGATGAATCTAACCACTCAATAAAAACGCCGCAACCCGGATTTGAACCAGGATGCCCAGAGGGCCCGGCTCTCAAGGCCGGTGCAATACCAGATTATGCGATTGCGGCAATAGTAACTATACTTCAATTAAACAACTTTTAAACTTAACTCATTATACCTAACATAGTCAGATACAATCTGTCAGCAGCCCTAATTATTTCCATCTCATCAGAATCTCCACCTTGAACGACTAAACACCCATCTTCTTCAAACACAGCAGTCTCGTCTCCAAGTCTTTGTAATATAACTAGCGTCCTATCATCAGAATCTTCACAAGTCTTAACCACTTGATCTTCTAAAGCGATACCTAGTTCATCAGAAGTTCTTGTTAAAGTTTTATTCACTTCTGCACCATATAAAAATATCAAAGGAATAGCAAGCTCATTTGCAGCAACCAAAGTAGGACCAGTCAACTCATCATAAGGATCTTCAGTAATATACCCTACACTCTTTCCAGCAACAGCACCCCTCACATAATCAGCATCAATCGGTATATCTTCCAATGTTCTTGGATCATTTCTAACAGTCATCAATGTAGGAAAGCTTGCCTCATTAACAAAGAATAGCATATCAAAACCCACACCATTCTTAGAAGGATTAAATTTTATACCTTCATACTCAAAGTAATATCTATCAACACTAGAGCTACTAGCATTAAATAAAAAAATTCCAATAAAAACGAGGAGTACTAAAGACACCACAGTAACAAGACCTAACTTTCTCTCAGAACTTCTTACTTTCTCCATAGCTTCTTTTGCTGTAACTTCATCACTCATCAAAAACACCTGCATAAGCCATGATTATAACATCAGACACACCATTCAAGTATCCAGCACTACCTTTTACAATAAAGCAACCATCATAGCTAATCTCCTTTTCATCAGATACTTCAAATTTCACAAAGAAATCATCACAAGACTTTATGGGCTTATCTAAGCATTGCTCTTCATCCTTATATTCCTCACTGCAAGCTAAAGAAATAGGTCTAAGTCTCACTAAATTAGAATAAAGGTTATTCATATAGGCAGCAGAGCTATCGGAAACATCAAAATACAGTTTCTCAGATCCCTTAAGATCAACTAAAAACTCTGGAGGAAGGTCATCATAGAATCCTTCCACATCTAAAGGTCCATTCAATGTACCATACTGGACATTATCTATTTCAAACAAATAGCTACCCTCATTGGCCCTAAAATAAATATCATTATACTTCACAGCATCTTCTTCTTGAGTTAATCCACCAATCATAACTCCGAAAACACTCAGAACCAGAATTGAAATAATAAAAAAAGGAAGAAATAATTTACTCTTCTTTTGTTTCTTTTGTCGCCTCATTTTTTAACTAACCTACGTGTTTATCAGAATCCTTATCCTTCTTAGTTCCAGAAACATCAACAGAAGGCATAGGTAAATGTGTAGGTAAAGACAAGTCTTGTTCAAGCTCCATAGCCTTTATGTTACATTTATCAAGAATCCTATTTATCACTGGAATGGAAACATTCTTTGGAAGCTTCTTAGTTTTACTCCAAAGAGTTAGAACTTTCTTAGCTTCATCTTTAGGAAGTAAATAGTTAATAGAGCCGTGCATCTTTATCTCAGCAATATCTGGATTATACACAACAGAATAATCAAAGTCAAAAGTCAAAACTCCTTGACCTTTATCTGCTAGTGGAAAAACTTCATCTTGAACATTACTAATATCCAAATTATAAGCAACCTTCATGCCTTTAATCAAAGGCTTTTTCCTTTCAATATTTAATTTCTTAAAGTTGAATCCAATAATCATTTGTCTCTCCAAATATAAAACTTATGAGAAAATATCGGTTTATATATCTTGCTATAATGCATTAAAAAAAAGAAAATTGTGTGGCTTTGAGCCACACAGAGATTAGATTTAAACCATAACCTCGCTTCCAGATAGTTCCTCGTCAGCGTAATCTGACAACATCTTAGCTGCTCTTCTGGTATCTGTACCATCAGTTCCTGCTACTAAGAGTGCTACATTATCGCCGTTCTCTACCATAGTTATAACTGCTTCACCAGGACCATATGTCCAAGCATCACATGTCATAAATAGATCAGCTGCAATAGTGTTCGCACAAGGTCCTCCAGCTATAATCAAGTTATAGTCTGCTGGGTTTTGTACATCTGAATCCAACAAGTTTGCAATTGCTAAGTCTGCTACTGTACATGACTCACCAGCTGCGGTCTTTGTTGTTGTGGTTTCACCAAAGGTTACAAATACTTTTGCTCCTCTTTGGCTTAGAGGGTACTCAATGGTTAATGTCTCTGGGTTATCGGATGCGGAAGCATCGTATAATGTTACCAAAGCACCGTAGTCTGTCATACCAGAATAATAGTCATTATTGTCCTGATCTTCCAAGATGGAGTTTATTCCTCCATTAGATTTAACGTCGGATTTGTTAATTCCTATTTCATTTCCAGGCATGTTTCTTACAGTAAACCATGTATGCTCGTTATCTGTAGCACCAACGGTTTCTGGTCCATCTTCATCAAAGTCCTCTTGCAAGGTAGTTAGATTAACGATAGCTGTGCCATTCATGGTTTCTCCTGTGTTAGACCATACACCTGTCCAGTTGTTAACCTCTACACCAGGAGATACATTCCATGTTCCACCAGTGGATTTTGCATGATCACCTAAATCAACGATTCCTCCACCGTTAATTGTAAGCCTAACTTCTTCTGCACTTACAGTTGCGTCAGCATCCAGATCAACCATTAATGGAGGGATACCTGCGGAAGCGTTAGCAACATAAACTTTGTATGTTGTTCCTCCAACATTTAGATCTCCACTACCTAGTGTTCCGTTTGCAGGACTAGTTGTTGAGTAAGTTACAAGCTTTACGTCACCTGTAGCCATATCTTCAAACTTCAACTCTTTGTTGTTTGCATCGTAGTTACCATACCTCATAACGTGGGAAATAGCCTCGTTATCATAGTTATTGGTTTCATCTACGTCACTTAATACAAAATAGTCTAAGTGTCCAATTGTCGGGATTTGTGTACTAACGTTAAATCCAGTAGAAGCGTATGTTCCCTCTTCGAAAACAAAGTCTCTATCATCATTACCGTATTTGAATGTTCCACCTTCATTGGTCATAAACGGTACATTGTATACAAGTCCTTGCATGTTTTCAAAGATAAGTTTATACTCATCATCTCCGCTAGGATCAAACTTCATGATACTTGTTTGTACGTCATCAAGTCCTTCGTATCTAATATCCCATTCAGTACCTAGTAATCCTTGAGGCTCGTCTAAGTATTCTCTTACACCGTGCCCAGGCTCTACCCATACATCGTCGCCATTTAAAGCGTCAGCCGACAATCTGTATCTAATGGTTGAAATTTCTAATTTAGTTGCAGATGATAATTCCGCTGCAATAATTTGAACCATTGCGTTAGTTATATCTTCGTTATCAATTTCTACATTCTGTACGAAAGTAGTATCGATGTATTCAGTATCTTTTAGAACTAATTTTGTAGCTCCTAAGTACATTTCAACGATATCTCCTGAACCAGCTTCGCCAGCTTCGTTCAAAACAATATCACTAACACCAACTAAAGTTCCATCATCCAAGGTTGTTGTTTGACTGTCTTTTAGTTGTTTTGTAATCTCACCATTGATTTCAAAGGTAACAGTTGCAGGAGTAACATCCTCAATAATCATAACTGTAACTTCGAAGTCTTGTTCATCAATTGTATATGTTTTTGTCTCTCCTTCACCTAGAACATCGTATACTGCTCCACCTAGGAAAGTTAACTCAACTTCATTAGCAGAAGTGTCTACTACTGTGTCTACAATTGTGTAAGTTGTACCTAAAATGAGAACTTCTTCATCTTCCAAATCAGGAAGTGTTCCAGAAGAAACTGCGCTTTCTAGCCCAGACTCAAATTCGAGTTCATACTCAAAGAATGCAGTAGATATATTTGTAGGATCGTCACTATCTTTAATGTATAAATAGTCACCAACAAATCCATCAGCGATTCCTTCATTCTCTGTATAGTTTACTCTTGGTACGAAATCTAAAGCATTAGTGCTATCAAAGAATCTTAAGTACTGATTAAATTCTGTTGAACCTTCATCAGTTGTAATTCTTCCACCAGCTAATCCACCACCAGCAACTTCTACATCTGTCAATGTGTTTCTTACGTCACCAATTGACTCTCTCAACTCTAGTAAATCACTAGGGGTTGAAATTTCTACCGAATCCCCGGAAACTGAAACTCCGCCAGATGATCCTGGATCGGCTACACAAACTTTACTATCGAATTGCAATTGCTTAGCAATATCTAAAGCACCGATTGTATCTGCAGATTTTGCATCTGCTCCAACAACAATTGCAATGTTGCCAGAATCCCTTCCATCCACAATGAACGGTGCAGGATAATCCGCTACGTCTGGTTGTGCAAGCGCACCAGTCATGGTAGCACCTAGCATTGCAACACCAGTTCCAATAGCTGCAATTCTTTTAACTGCTCTTTTTAATCTTTGCATTTGGTTAAACCTCCATGTTTAACTATTAAACAATTTACTCAGCAACTTGCCGAGTTGTATCGTCTTTTTTTAGACTCTTATCTCTATTTGATGTCATTACTATTTATCGAAATACCTTGATTCCGTTTATAAATATTTCCGAATGACAGACTCTATATCTTGCTTAAAACGTCGAAATTCAAGTAATACAGGCGATTCTGAACAGAAAGGCCAAATACCCAAAACTAACAGAGAATTATTAACTACACATGAGTAATCACTCGTTGCATAATCTTAGTCTTAACTCATAATAATTTCCATCCCTAACAAAAACATAACTTGAAACTACGCCTATTGAACACACCCCTACCGAATATATTTCTTCTTCTTCCATTTTTGCCCAAAAGCTAAAATCAGTACCCGGCCTCAAAATAGCTCCATAAACCTCGTTTAAAGCATATCCAAGAGTATCACAGTCTATTCTATTAGCACACTCAACAACTAAATCTTGCACAGTTTTGCCGTCATATTCCTCTAAATTAACCCTAACGAGGGCATTAAGAGCGTTTTCGGTCTCCATTCCCGCCCTTTGAGAAGACAAGGAGCCATTCCCAGCCAAATTAGCAAATCCTAAGTAAATAACACCCATAAATATCAATATGACTACTATGACCAATAAACCTACGACCTCAGATTGTGCCCTTTTCATCTTCTAATATCCCCATAATGCTCTATTTCTAGCCTTCCTACCCTATACTCATCAAATTCGGGATAATACAATGAAACAATGGTTGAAATCTTGGCTCCAAGCTCATTTTCAGGGTTATAGTCATAAATCGTCCATTTTCCACAATTCTCAGGATATTCCATTTGAATATATTTTATTACGTCACATTCTACGTCAATTGCTGAATCATGTGGAACTGGATAAATTTCAGTGATAGTTATTTTCTTTCTTCCAAATATTCTCCTATACATATCAAAATCTTCTCCAAGAACCCTCTTGAAAGGTAGAAATTTCGCAGTATCGATACAACCGGTGCCATCACAACTTAACTCTTGTAATCCAACAGCTTTTGCAAGCATAATTGTCGCTTGTTCTTCGCTCAATTCTTCTGCCAAGTCTTTATTTTTTTCTACTGAGAATTTAAAATAAACAACAACTCCTAACATTAAAATAACAATTACTACAAACAGCACTAAAATTGTTTCAGAAACATGAACTTGTGATCTCCTATTTTTAATCATCAGTAAACTGTCGGGCAGTCCTCCCTTTCAAGCTGTAAATTCTGTCTTCCAACTTTTTCTAATAAATCATACAACTCAGTTTTAGTTAATGCGAACTGATAATTTTCTAACATTTTCCTAGCTTCATTCAACAAATCTACACAGACAGGCCTATTTTCCTTACTCATAATTCTACCAACCTTTTCTAAGTGAATCCTTGTCAAAAGATTAAATCTATTCATTGCGATTTCCTTAGTACAACTAAACTTACTTCCAGAAAAGATCAGACCATATAACATTTCATCACCAAAATAAAATACGTCTTCCTTGTTCCCGTAAGTATCATAAACTTCTGCAATGTGTTCATTCAAATTCACAACTACAACTTCTAAATCTCCAAAGTTCCCATACTGTGATTTCAAAGTACTCCAATCGTAAGTAGGATTCCCAAAGTAAACAACTGTAAACTTGCTTGATTGTCTAGCAGTTGAAACAAAATCTCCAGGATTAAATTGAGTAGTATCAACGGCCTGAATCCCCATATTACTAGGTATTCTGCCTACAAAATTTACAAAATCTTCAGAGCTGCTAGAAGGACCAACAAATAAAATAACAGAATTCTTATCTTTCAAATAATAAAAAGTAGAGACCCCATAAGGTGCTTCCCACTTTTTAGTCCAAACGGAGAAATATCTCTCATTTATCTTAGGTTGTGTAAATATGATCTTATCTGTCTTCCTTTCAAAGAAATTATTACTTTCAGGAGTACCTGAACTCAAAACTCCGCAATCAAAACCTAAGTTAAACTCACCTTTCAAATCAAATACATCCGTACCTTCTTTAACACCGAAAGCATCAAGTTTATTATCCACAGTTAATAAAATTCTATTTCCTTCAATTAAACTTTCTCCAGATAGATGGACATAAGAGAATTTAATAAAAAAGGCCAAGATTATCGCACCAGCAATCACCCCAAAAATCCATTTAAACAATAAATGAGTATTACCTTTCTTAGATTTAATCATAATATATTAACTCCTACGAATATTTGATTTCCTTCTAAATAAGTTTCCAAAACAAATTCGACACCACCACTATTTGGAATACAAAAAGGATTAACAATCCCATCTTTCAGCTTCAAGTTATCTATATAATAATCTGGATAAGGGGCACCTGTAACATCGACAGGAACTAAAAATAAATTATCCTTAAGACTCGTATCTAAATAATAAAATAATTGACTGTCCATCGCGGTCAAACTGCCACTGTCCAAATCAATCCCTCTTGAAGGATCAAAGAAGCATGCATAAGTTACTTTTTTAGGCAAAGCATTAGAATTAAACTTCTTATTACTTCCAACATCATAATTGTAAACTATCCCAACATCATCTTCTAAATCCAAAACAAATTTACTAATCTCAGTAGTTTCCTTTGCATCAAAGATTTTTCCCATAGAAGTAAATCCAAAGTACAAAACTAAAGCCATCATTACCGCCACAGAAATGTAAACGAAGGGCATACCGGCTATTTGACCTCTTTTTTTCATATTAACAACCAATTGAAAAACAGGATAGAATCTATATAAAACTAACTAAAGGTACACGACATAATTCCCAATGTTTCCAAAAGAATCTGTACAAGCTAAGTAATAGGTGTCTCCTTCTCTACTTGCAGTATGTTCTTCAGTAAGTACTCCAGTCATTGGAATACCATTACCATACGAGAATGAACTTTCCACATTATATTCACAGGTACTAGGTTCATCAGTTACAACATGTACAATTCCAGGTGAAGTATAAATTTGTTGGATCTGTGGAGGATTAACATCCACAACAACACTAAACTCAGATGTTTCATTCGCAAGGTTACCAGCAACATCAATACAATTGATGTAAATATTATATTCTCCTGCAGTTAAGTTAAAGAAAGGTTGTTCATGCACACTACTATTTGTATTCAAAAACTCTATCCCATTTTCCCAACCAGGAGTATCAAAGTTATATCCACAATAAGAGTTTCCATTACCGAATGCGCCTCCGCTTGTAATCACTTTCAAAATTGGACTATTAAACTTCAATTCCTCCCCATCATCTGGATCAACACTAGTTATCCCTAACTCTGTAGTTCCTTGTAACAAGAACTCAAAACTTTCCATATTAACATTTCTTTCTTCTTTTGGTTTCATTGGTTTATCTTCACACTTAAAGTAATAATGATTATTTCTTTGATCTTCAATTCCAGTTAAAGTAGTTTCACATTCATACAATCCATAATACAATGAAGATGTTGGGAATGGACTAGTTGTACAACTAAACTCATTATACATATCATCAAATGCAACACTAATATCATCCCACCTACAATTAGAAGGTTCATTCACATAGATTGAAAAATCAGTCTCGTTGATGCCTGCAGGCACATAAGCCCCATTAATGATACTTGTAACCTCTATAATTGGAGGTGTAAAGTCAGGACCATCATCAATCGCAAACTTAGCATAATAATCTGCATCATTTTGATTACCGTTTCCATCCTGACACTTAATATATAACTGGTACTCTCCACCATTTGTTAATTTCAAAGCTTCTGGCTCAGCTAAAGCTCCAGGTAGACTAAATAACATTTCGTGCGTTTTATCGTAAACACCATCTCCAAAGTATTGAACCATTTCGTCATAGTTTTTTCCAAGTTCAACATCATATTTACATTGTGAAAATTCATTAGTATCTAAAACCAAAGTTACTGCAGTAAATGGTGGAATTTTTGGAACAATTTCAAATCCTTTTCCTTTAGCTTCAGTTATTTCATTAACATTAGTTAGTCCATCCGTTAAGTGGATAGTTAACTCTTTGTTTACATCAATATATGGAGGATTAACATCATTCACATTTGCACTTATACATTTCTCATCTTCTCCACCTCCATTAACAATCTTGCAACTTTGACCTAAACTTTTACACCTATATTCACTACATTCTTTCCCATCTTCCTGACAAAGTTCACAATTATCTCCTCCAGTCGGAGCTTGCCAAACATTACATTTAGTTGTGATTGTAACTGTTTTATCTGATGCAAATACTATGTCAACGAATTGGTATATTATGTAAAGATAAAG
>JABIKK010000002.1 GCA_018655015.1 Candidatus Woesearchaeota archaeon
AAGCAGCATTCCAAAAAAATGTTGACTCTTCAATTTCTAAAACAATTAACTTTCCAAATTCTGCAACTTTAGATGATGTAAAAAGTGCTTACCTAACTGCATGGAAAATGGGGTGCAAGGGTATAACTACTTACAGGGATGGAAGCAGAGATAATCAAGTGTTGAACATAGGCGAAGTTAACAAAGAAAAGTCTCCAGAAAAAGCAGAAGAAAAGCCCGAAGAGGGATCTGCTTGTAAGATAACTATCGAAGACGGAAGAATAGTCAAAACTTGTGAATAACCCTCTTATACAAGGTTAAACATAAGTAAAAGTTATTTAAACTCAAGGTTCTTCTCTAAAACATGGACACAATACCTAGTTTCGACAAGATTAAGAAGCGAGATGGAACTCTCGTAGAGTATGATGAGAAAAAATTACCCAAGGCAATTTTAAATGCAGCAAGAGCCGTAGGCAGAAGAAAGAAAGAGCTTGCAAATGAACTTTCTGAAAAAGTAATTCAAGAGTTAAATAAAAACTTCAATAAAAAAGATAATCCTGGTGTAGAAGATTTCCAAGATGCAATTGAAAAAGTATTAATTGAAGAAGGCCACGCAAAGATTGCAAAAGCATTTATTCTTTATAGAAGTTCAAAAACAAAACTAAGAGAAGAAAAAGCATCTCTAATAGGAAGTAAAGAAAAAAACAAACTTTCAATTAATGCGATAAGATTACTAAAAGCAAGATATTTGTTAAAAGATTCAAATGGAAGGATTATAGAAACACCAAATGAAATGTTTAGGCGTGTTGCAAAAAATATTGCATCTGCTGACAAAAACTACAAATCAGGGAACCATAAGAAATCAGAAGAAGAGTTCTATAAAATTATGTTCAACTTAGATTTCTTACCAAATTCTCCAACAATTATGAATGCAGGAACAAAAATACAACAACTAGTGTCTTGCTATGTACTTCCTGTAGATGATAGCCTAGATAGCATTTTCAAAACATTAAACCTAGCAATGAACATACAAAAAACAGGGGCTGGAACTGGCTTTTCATTTTCAAATCTAAGACAGAAGAAATCAAAAATCAGTAAAAATGGATGTTCTTCAAGTGGACCAGTGCCATTCATTAAAGTTTTTGATGAAGCAACGGGCGCCATAAAAAAAGGTGGAACCAGACGTGGTGCAAATATGGGAATACTACGTGTAGACCATCCAGATATTTTAACCTTCATTAGATTAAAAGAATCAGAGAGTAGCATGACTAATTTTAATATTTCAATTGGAATAACTAATGAGTTCATGGAATCTGTACAAAAACATGAAGACTGGGAACTAAAAGATCCAAGAACAAATGAAACGGTTTCAACTCTAGATGCAAGATTTATTTGGGATTCATTAATTGCCTCAGCATGGACAAATGGGGAACCAGGCATTATATTTTTAGATAGAATAAATAAAGATAATAAATCAAGACAAGAAGACATAATTGCAACAAGCCCCTGTGCTGAAGTTCCAATGTTAAGTAATGAATCTTGTATGATTGGAAGTATAAATGTAGGCAATTTCGTAATAGAATCAGAAGACAAAAAAGTTGATTGGAAATTACTTAGAGAAACAATTCACACAGCAATTCATTTCTTAGACAACACAATAGACCAAAATAACTATCCATCAAGAGATATCAAAGAAAAATCCCTAGCATACAGGAAGATAGGGTTGGGTATAATGGGCTTTGCAGGGATGTTAGCAAAACTAAGAATCCCATATGACTCAGAAAAAGGAGTAGAAATGGGTAAAAAACTTGCAAAATTCTTTAGAAAAGAAGCAGACAACGCTTCACATGAACTAGCTAAAAAAAGAGGAGTCTACACGCAATGGAAACTAGCAAAAAATGCAGCTAAAAGAAAAATGAGAAATGCCACAAGACTAAGCATTGCTCCAACTGGTTCAATTAGCATGATTGCAGATTGTTCAGCAGGTATTGAACCCCTGTTTGCAATAAGTTACGTAAAAAGAGTAATGGGGGGCAAACAATTCTTTTACATTGATGGTAATCTTAAAGATGCTTTGAAAGAGAATAAAATCTATAAAGAAGAAATAATTGATAGTATTGTTAACAGAACTTCAATCAGAAAGATAAGGGATATTCCATTAAAACTAAGGAAAGTATTTACAGTTGCACATGATATTGCACCAGAATGGCATATCAACATGCAAGCAGCATTCCAAGAATCAGTTGACAATGCAATATCCAAAACTGTTAACTTTCCAAACAGAACAACAATGAAAGACATTGAAAAGGTTTACTTACACGCATGGAAAAGCAATTGCAAGGGAATAACAATCTACAGAGATGGAAGCAGAAGTAATCAAGTTCTACAATCAAATTCTATGTAAAATGGATGAAGAAAGAAATGGTTTAGTCCAGATATATACTGGCGATGGAAAGGGAAAAACTACGGCTTCATTAGGTCTAGCTCTAAGATCCTTAGGGCATAACATGTCTGTTTACATGATTCAATTCATGAAGGGCGGAGACACAGGAGAAATGTTTGCAATACAAAAATATCTTCCCAATTTCCATTTAGTTCAGTTTGGTAAAGACGCACTACAAGAAAAACAACTAAAAATAGTTTCATTTGATGCAAAAGAAAAGAAACAAAACTTCCTAACGGATGAAGAAAGATATGTATTTTTTTCAGATAAAGTTGAAACAGATCCTTCTAAAATTGGTTTTGAACACGCAGAAAGAATAGTTAATTCTGGAAAATATGATGTAGTTATTTTAGATGAGCTAAACTGTGTTTTAGGAAGAGATATGATCCCAATTAAGGACGCACTTAAACTAATTGAAAACAAACCTAAGCATGTAGAACTAATAATCACTGGAAGGGACGCACCGAAAGAAATAAAAGATGCTGCAAATCTCGTTAGTGAGATAAAAGGGGTAAAACACCCTTATGACAGCGGAATTCTCGCTCGAAAGGGCATAGAGTATTAGGAGACACACAATGAAAGAAATTAGTTTAGAAGCAACGTTAGCTAAGCCTTTTGGCGAGTTATTAGACAATCATGATAGGTTATTACTTCTTAATCAATGGAGAGGTTTATCATTAAGGGAAAGAGGTAAGATAATGGAGAATGTTAATCAAATGGTTTCTGATCAGGACTCATGTCTTTTTGCTGGCGTAGATTATAATACATTAAAGCCAGTTGACCCAAGCCCATATACTGGTCAACAACACTTAATGGCGATAGAAATAAAGGGTCTTTTACAGAGAAAAAATTACAAGCCTACTTCGCAGCCTTTAGGGCCGCAATTGAGACTTCTAACTGACGATCATCGGGTTCCTGAGTAGTTATTTTTTGTAACCATAGTCCTGGTGTAGTCAAGAAACTCATAATTTTATTCGGATACTTAGCATTAAACCTCAATATCTCATAACTAACTGCAGCAATCACAGGTATTAACAATATTCTATACAAAAACTTCAGAACCCAACTCTCGCTCCAGATTAAAGAGAACAACACAATGCTAATTATCAACACAATAAAAATAAAAGAAGTTCCACATCTAGGATGTATTCTTGAAAACTTTTTAACATTCTTAATAGTCAAAATCTTTCCAGCCTCATAACAATTAACTGCCTTATGTTCTGCACCATGATATTCAAATACTCTTTTAACATCTTTAAATCTAGATATAAACCATAAGTAACCAACAAACAATACAACTCTCCACAACCCGTCAACAACATTGAACCAAATTCTTTCTTCTGCAACAAACTTACTCAACCATAAAGGCAAGGCAATAAATAAACCAATTGCAATTGCAAAACTAAATAATAACATAAAGAACATTCCCCAACCACCAATTTGTTCATCTTCTTCTAAACTTTCATTACTACTCCAAGTCAAAGCTTTAGTTCCAATATACAACATTTCAAATAAAGAAATTAATCCTCTCAAGAATACAGTCTTCCTAAACTTCTCAGAAATACCACTTCTTTTTTCAACTTTAGTCTTTATTTTACCGTTTTCTTTCCTAACAGACATAGCTACCTTATTCTTACTTGCCATCATTACGCCTTCCATAAGCGCCTGTCCACCAATATAATCAGTCATACCACTACCTCTAAAACAAGATTTAAAAAGCTTTAGAGTAACAAAATTCCATGAAATGTGATATTTGCAAGGGAAAAGCAGAGTATATCTTCCTAAAGAAGCCCCTAGGTACTTACGTAGGTTCGGGGAAGAGCAAAAAGTTTGTATGTAGTAAATGTCAAAAAACGAATTCTTCAGAAGAGATTACGACGAAGTTAACGAAGTAATTTTGCCTCTATAGCTCAATGGTTAGAGCACCGTCCTCGTAAGACGGAGGTTCAGGGTTCAAATCCCTGTAGAGGCTTTATCATCTCACAATTGTTTCTTCTCTATCGGGTCCAACAGAAACAGCTACAACCCTACCACCAGTAAATTGTTCAAAATCCCCTACAGCTTCTTGCAAACTTGTAGGCAAATCATTATTTCTTCTGACATCCATTATGTCTCCATAACCTTCATAAGTTTTTAATTCCGGAGTCACTCCCCGTAAGAATCTTTCATCTTTATTAAAATCAGTTACTATTTGCCCAGAATTATATCCATAACAAACATTAAATTCATCAGCTCCAGCTATTGAGTCTGGTTTAGTAAGTATCATCAAAGGCCCATTAACCCCTACAGCATATTTCGCAGCAACTGCATCAACCCAACCAGTTCTTCTAGGACGACCTGTTGTTGCACCATATTCTCTTGCCGCAAGTCTAATTCCAATTCCTTGAGTAAAAGGATCACTTGAGTTCATCATAGAAGTAATCCTCCCATGTTGCAAATTATAAGAAACCTCATCTCCAACAACTTCATAGGGTATACCATGTTTTTCTAATTCTTGAAGTTTAGTATGGCCATCTTCACCACAATAAATTTCTGATCTTGCACCACCAAGTTCTGTAGGGAATGGTCCCGCACCAACACGTGTCATAAATGGAAACTTAACAATACCTAATGGTAAATCTACTGCAGTTGCAGGCAAACCAACACCATTTGCAGTACCGTTTAATGAACAGTCTGAAGAAGTAACATATGGATAGCTTCCATGTTCAACACTTAACAATAAACCTTGGGCACCTTCAATCAATATTCTTTTTCCTTTTCGAACAAAACGATGCATATCTGAAACAGTATCTCTAACAAAAGGTTTTATCCTATCTCTATAAGAAACAACTTCATCAATAACTTCTCCAACATTTACTACTTGTTCAGGATAGGAGGCTATCGCTTTTTCTATTTTTTCTGCAAGAACATCAGTATCAAATAAATCTCCAATTGTAATCCCTCTTCGTGCTATCTTATCAGTATAACTAGGACCAATGCCCCTTCCTGTTGAACCAATTCCACCATTTGCTTGAGATTGATGTCGTGCCCTATCCCTCTCAATATGGTAAGGTAAAATTACATGAGCATCTTTACTAATACGAAGGTTATCATAACTCATTCCCTCAGAATCTAAATCATTTAACTCATCAATAAGAACTGGAACATCAATAACCATTCCATTACCCAATACAGTTATTTGTCCATCACAATCGTTAGTTATTCCTGCAGGCAATAAATGAAAAATCCTTTCTTGACCATTAACTACAACTGTATGACCTGCGTTATTTCCCCCAGTACCTCTAGCAGTTACTTCTGCCCACTGGGATGCAAAATAATCTGAGAATTTCCCCTTACCAGTATCACCCCATTGATTACATACTACTGCAATAACCTTTGTATCGTTCAATAA
>JABIKK010000001.1 GCA_018655015.1 Candidatus Woesearchaeota archaeon
TTGCAATGCATAAAGTATATAAAGAGGCCTCCCAATTTATGATTTTACTATGAATGTTCCTAATGAATTACTTATTGAGCTTGTTAAACGTGTTGCTGGAGCAGACACAGTTAAGCTCTTTGAAGTCCTCATTAAAAGAAGAAATGTTTCTGAATTTAAAATAGCTGAGAAGCTAGAGATTACTGTAAACCAAGTTAGAAATATGATTTATAGATTACAAGAACATAACCTTGTTAGTTTTACTCGTAAGAAAGACAAAGTTAAAGGATGGTATATTTATTATTGGACTTTTGAAAAGCCTAAGGCAGTTGAGTTAATTGTTGATATGAAGACAAGGGAAACTAAAGATGCTAAGAAAGAATTGGAAAGTATAGAGGACATTAGACATTATTTATGTAAATATTGTAGAACAAAGTTAAATGAAGAGGAAGCATTGGAATTACAATTCTTATGCGAGGGTTGTGGAGAAATACTAGAAGAACAAGATGCTAACAAAAGAAGAAAGGAATTAACTAAAAGACAAAAGAAGGATATAGAATCTCTTAAGATCGCTAAGGAAGCTCTCGACCACCATAGAAAGTTGGTTGCAAGGGCTACAGATAGACAACTTGCAAAAGAAAAAGCTGAGAAAGATAAGTTAAGAGCTGAAGCAAGGAAGGCTGCTGCAGCAGAAAGGGCCTTGACTGCACCTAAAAAGACTACGAAAAAAACTACAAAGAAAGCCCCTAAAAAGAAAACTACTAAGTCTGTAAAAAAGACTACTAAAAAAGTTCCTAAAAAGAAAACTACCAAAAAAACAATCAAACAGCCAGTAAAAAAAGTGGCTCCAAAACCTAAAAAAGGAATTCTAGGAAGAGTTTTTAAAAAATAATTCCAAATAGACTTGTGAATACTTTATATCCATCAAACGGTGGGAAGGGTATAAGATTGAATAGGAACAAGAATAAATTTATTTGTTTTGTTAAATGTAAAGCAACTGCTTGAACCCTCGTTAGGTTTTTCTTTCGATCCAAAATTAGGTACGCTACTAAAAACAATAACAGATTCATGAATGGACCTGCAAATGCCGTGAAGAATACTTGTGTTTGTGTTAATGCGCCAGATAAACTAACATAACCGGGTGCGAAGATTATGAATGGGCTACTAATCCATCTTAGAAATACTCCTAAAAACAATCCCAAAGGAGACATAGAGAATACTGCTGAAACGCCCATAGCAATCCCGACAAATTTGTGACCCAACTCATGCAGAATGATTCCTGGGGCTGCCACTAAGACTGCGAATTTGAAATCTTGCCAATTGAATGAAGTTTTTGGTGTTAGTATGTTGTTAATTGTTGAGGGATTTCTGATGTACCCCGTTAGGATGTATCCAATAGCAGCTGTCATAATCACTAAATGCACTAACTCCGTAAAACTGAAGATTGCCATGTTGTTTTATTTTTAAAAGGCATTAAAAATGTTTCTGTACTTACCGCATTTATATTGTAAGGAGGATAAGATATTATAAGTCCATTTAGCCATTAGAACTGTATGGAAGGAAAATTTGTTCTGCCAAGCCACAAGCTAAAATATGGGAAGAAGGATCTATCTAGAGCTTATCAAAGTGTTCCTCAGCCAAAGATTAAGGATGTTAGTAGCAGTGAATTCTTTTCTAATTCTCCACCAACTGTGTTTGTAGGCTCAAAGCTAAAATATCCTAATGTTAATGTAGGAATTTTGGCACCACCTGTTAGAGTTGAAGATGTAGAGTTATACGATTCTCATAAAAGGTGGGTTAAAGAAAGTAAATGTATTCAAGAAATATTGGATTTTCGTGGAAATTTAATTAATTCTAGATTCCTAAGCAACGTTCATTCTCCTAGAGGTCAAACTGGTGGAAAATTTTTAGATATTTCTCAAGAAGTTGGAATGGCTAAGAAAGCAGTGGATATGGAATTTCAATTGAAAAAGAAAGTTAAATTAAGTTTGAAATTTGATAGAGTTTCTAAGCCTGTTAGTTCTCCTGCCGATTTAAAAAATGTGAAAATTGTTGAGAACACAAAAATTGAAAGATCTGTTGATAAAGTTTTTAGTGATACTGATTTGAAAGCTGCAGATGCAGTAGATTATTTGTATAAAAAACAATTAGAGGATCAAAAGTTATCTCAGTTGTTATCTTTGGGAACAATGGGACTTGGTAAGAATCGTAGATTGGTTCCAACAAGATGGAGTATTACAACTGTAGATGATATAATTGGTAAAAACTTAATCAAGAAGGTTAAGGATTGTTCCATCATTGAGGATTACTCTCTTTATTATGGTAACTTCTTAGGCAATTATTACTTAGTGTTTTTATTTCCAGAAGTATTTTCTTATGAACTATTTGAAATGTATTTGCCTGGAAGTTCTTGGAACCCTACAATTGGAAATCAAGTTGGAGAAATTACAGTTGCAACAGACTATGAAAGTTATAACGGACGTAAAAATTATGCTTCTAATTGTGTGGGCGGTTATTATGCTGCAAGGTTACCTTTATTGGAGACTCTTAAGAAAAATAAAAAACAAGCCTCCATATTAGTCTTGAGGTTTGAAACTCCAGATTATTGGGCTGGCCTAGGAGTGTGGGTTGTTAGGGAGGCAATGAAAAAAACAATGGACACTAAGAAATTTATATTTAATGATCGAGAAAGTATGATTGAACAAGGAAGAAAAATAATATTAGATGAATTAAATTTTGATATTAATAATATACTGGTTAGAAGTCAATTATTAGAAAAAATAAAAACTCAGATGAAGTTAAGTAGTTTCTTTTCTTAGAGTTTGTCCTTTATTTCTGCGAGACCCATAAATAGAGTCACGAATCCTATTAGAAGTATAAAAATAACTATTATTGCCTTTATCAAGGATATAGTTGCAGATAGCCATGATGTCGATGTTAGTAACATCGAACCTAAGATAATGAATACCAGTCCTAGAACCATTTTAAATACAAAATTCATCATGTTTTAACTCCCACTTTAAGATTTTATTTTGTGATTTTTTAAAGATATTCCCTTGGGAGACTATATCTTCCAGAATAGGTCTTTAAAAATACTTAAAAACCAGTTTATTTTCTCTAATCTATGCATACTCACAGACAACATAATCATTATGTCCATATGGTTCTAAATAATAAAGAACTAAGAGAGATGTACCTTGCATTGTCTTTGAGAACATTGGCAATGAGTATGGTTGGAATTTTTATTCCGATATTTTTAATTGTTGAGTTGGGAATGGCTCTTGATGGAGTTATATTGTTTTATTTTTTTACAGCATTGGGATACTTGGTCACCTCACCCTTTGCAGGAAAATTTGTTAGTAGATTTGGTTTAAAAAATGCTGCAATGGTTACTATTCCAATGTCAATTTTCTTTTACTTGGCATTATTTGGATCAAATTCATTTGGAATCAACTTAAATTATTTAGCATTCTTCTTGGGAATTTCACAGGCAATGTATTGGATACCATTCACTACACATTTTGTGAGATCCTCCGATAAAAGGCATAGAAGTGAAGAAGTTGGATTTTTGAATGCAATCATAGTTGTTTCTTCAATGAGTGGCCCCTTTATTGGAGCCTTAATGATTACATTATTTGGATTTGGTTTTTTGTTTCAACTTGCTAGTGTAATTTTAGCATTTAGTATTGTGCCTTTGATGTTTACTAAAGGCTATCATGAACCTTTTAGATGTAAGTTAAGAGACATACAA
>JABIKK010000003.1 GCA_018655015.1 Candidatus Woesearchaeota archaeon
AAATTGCATGATTTATTAATAGAGTGTGAGAAAAAGCACGGAGTTTGTTTTTACTTTTCTATACATACTATGGAGAATTGTTTTGAAAATGAAAGAAGGGAAATGGATTTTGCAATTATTTTTAATAAAGGTGAAAAGGTGGCTAAAAATTTAGGGAGTTCTTTAGAAAAAATGGGACACCATGTAACTTACAACAACCCTTATACTTTAAAGAAAGACATAATACGAGTCACACATGATTCAGAGGTTATGAAATTTAATGAGTATGCTGTTGTTGTAGAAATTAATGATGGTCTTGTAGGAGATAAAGAAATAATAAATTCTTTGTGCAAGGCTATAAAATCTGTTGCTGAAGATCATTCTTCCCAGAAATAAACTCTGAAAACTTTTGGATTATCCGATGCCAACATAATGCTTTCTGCAAAAACCGATTTCTCTGCAGGTATGTTTCTACCTAGACAGGATTTTGCTTGATTACATACTTCTGCTAAATAAACATAACCGTGTGGAGTGAAGGGTTCGATGAAATTGTTTATTTCTTGTACACATATGTGAGGTACTGTGGATCCAGAATATTGGCCTTTAGCATTGTTTAGGGCCCCATGAGTAACTATCTCGTTAAGTAAGCAGTTTCTATGATCTTGATTTGTTGATATTTCTGCGAAAATTACAGAATGTGCTTGAGTTATGATATTTGGTTTAGAAATGTCTATTTCCTGGCTAGGGGTTGTTGTGTAGATTATTGTTAACAAAAGTATAACTGCAAAAACCGCTTCCAGTGTTCTTATGAATCCTTTTTTATTCACCATACTCTAATGTTCACCTTTGCTGGTTTTCTTTCGCCGTTTGATTCTAAGATTGACATAGATATTACTTTTACGAACACATTGGCTTGATTTGAGGGTTCAAATTCTGGCGATGTTGCCTTGATTAAAGTTCCATTCATATAATCTAGATAAATTGAAAAGTCTCTTGAGTCTGGAAAGTTCCAATCTTCTTTTAAGTCTGCGTAAGATATTAATTCGCTTACAAGGAGATATATTCTCCGTTCGCTTAACCCTTTAAATATTTCTTTAGACCCTAAGGTGTAGTCGCATGAATCTGGTGCACCTGTTAAAGAACATCTGCCTTCTAATTCAAAAACTTTATCCTCGCTAACTACATCTTTTTCTATTGAAATTGCATAAATCCCCGGAGTTGAAGGACTACCAGAACTTATTTCTGTTTTACAATTATAGTATCCAACTTTACAAGTTATTGATATCTCTGAAGAAGTATTTGTTATTTCTAAATGTAAGTTATCTAAATCTTGGGTTGAAGTATAACCTATGAATTTCCACTCGCTTATTTGGTCAACATGCTCTAAAACAACAGAATAGGACCTATTCTCTATCTTTTTTATGGCTAACGGAATACTAACCATCTCCCATGAATTCTCTTCTAAGAAGTTTTTTTCAACAATGTTTATCAAATCTTTTGATTCAAATGTAGGCACTATACCTGGGCGAAGAAATGCAAAGATCATTAAAACTGTAACAATAAACAGACTTAAGCTGATTATCCAATCAACATATGCTAATCCTTTTTTATTCATTAAATTCCACCTTTTAGTGTCGTTATAATTAATGCTGCGGACACCATCATAATTAATGAATGTAACAATCCTGTTTTTAATGTTCCCTCTGAGAACTTGCCAATCATTATTCCTGCAAAGAATCCCTGAACTATTATTAGTGTGAAGAATACTGGCCCTAAGTCAAATGAACCTGCGCCTCCTAAAGATATTCCACCCAAACCCCCAATGCTTCCTGCTGATGCTGCAGAGGTTTTACCTAATTGGGGGAACAACCATAAATCTAATGCAAGCATAATTCCTATGAATACAAAATAAATTATATAACCTTGAACAACTTGAGAATGAATCATTGCCTTTCTTTCTTCTTTCATCTTCTTTATACTTACAACAGATCCAACAACTGAAGAAAGAATATCTGTTATATCTCCACCAGATTGTTCTGCTTCGACCATTAGAGAAATTGATCTTTTGATTACCTTGTTTTCTGTATCTTCAGAAAATGTTTGAAGTGCTTTTCTGGTTGGAATCCCCCATTCTATTTGGTGTGCAAGTTTTTGAATATAGGGTGTTAAGGGCCCGTAGTTCTTTTTAGAGACGTTTTGAATGGATCTAGGTATTGATACTCCCGACTTAACTGATTCCACCAAACTTCTTGTAAAATTTAAGAACATAAGTTCAATTGCTTTTTGTCTTTTTAACTCTGAAAAGAAATCTATCCAAAAATGTAAGCTTGAGAGTAGTAATGTGATAATTAAAACTGGAAAGAATAATCTTGTTTTTAGTAGTAAGACTACATCTAGTGCAATTAAAACTATTCCTGCCATGATGCTTAGCAAGTACGATGTTTTGAATTTTATTTTTACCATCTTAATCTTCTGGTTGTGTCATATTTAGGAATAAGTAAAATAACACATTAATTACTGGTAATGCAACTAATGTTCCAAACCATGCAATTGATGCAACTGATAATCCTGCAATCGTTCCCCCCATCATATTTATTATAGCTAGTGTGACCATTAGCAACAATGGTGCTGCGATTAAAACTCCAGTATAAATATCTGAATATGTTGATAAAGATTCCACATACTTCTTTCTCTCTAATCTGTAAGTATTCATTGAATCATCTGCAACACTACTTAGGTAGGACTTTAAACTTCCGCCTGACTCAATTGTAGCTGCAATTCCAGTTAGAAGTTCCTTTAATCTCTTTGAAGGCGTTCTAAGTGATACATTTTTTAATGCGGTTGATAAATCATAACCAAATAGATTAACGAAGTTTACGATTTTTTTTACTTCGCTCTCTAAACCCTTGTATTCATCGGATTTTAGGAGTAATCTAAATATTGCAATTGGCTGTGCGCCTGATCCTGCGACTGCAGCCATGTGGATTATTGCAAAAGGTAAATCATTATTAATTGCTTTTGATTTTTTTGCGGCTTCGGCTGCAGGGTATGCATACATAATTCCAAAGATTAATGCTGCACCTGCAAGTAATGTAAATAACCCTGATAGAATTACAATTGGGATTTGTAACCCTGATGCTGCAGTTAGTAGTACAGCTAATACTGCAAGAATCATAGACCCGAAGAATGTTGAAAATAACACCATGCTAACATATGTTTTTGATAGGATATTCATACCAGAAACTTGAACTGAATCTGAAAGGTGTTTTATTATTGGACTTTTTTTCTTAAGTAATCTATCTGTAAGCTCTCCAAAGAATCTATTTGACATTGAACCATATGGATTTGGAACATAAACTGTAAAATCATAATCTTCTTGATTTTTTTTCTTTTTTGTTTTGTAAACTCTTTTTAGATCATCTTCATCAACATTTATTTCCTTTAGTAATCTTTTTCTTTTTTTAGGTGAGAGAACTTTTTGTTTTTTTGTTTTAACCTGTTTTTTTGTAGATTTTACTGTTTTCTTTGTAGTAAGATCTACTTTTTTTGAAGGTGGGGCTTTTTGTATTACGTTTTCGTAGTATGTGGGTGACTCATTTGAAGAAATCTCTTCTTTTATTTTATTACTTACATCCTTTATGTCCCCTAGTATTTTGGCCTTCTCAGAGGGATTAGACTCATTTTCAAATCTTGAGGCAAGAGTTATTATCTCTTTTGCACTATCGCTAACGGACATCTAATTTCAGCTCCTCTGCTTTTTTAGAAATGTCTTCAGAAAGATTTAGAATATATTTTTTTAATCTTGCCAATTTTTTACTATCTTTTTTGGGAGCAAGAGCTGCTTTAGTGTAAGTTTCATATGCATCAATTATACTTTGAGCATTTTGTTTTATTGAGCTTATGTGCATCTTGATTATTTAATGTTGAATCGCCTTAGAACTTCTTCTGGAGTTTTGTAATAAGCGCTTATTATTTGATGGACTTCCTTGTATCCAAATATTTTTCTTTTGTAAAGCTCCCAGAGAAGTAATGTTCTTCTTTCAAACTCTTTTTTTATCTCTTCTTCCTTCATACCATATTCTTTTTTTAGTTTTTGGAAAATGAAACTTTCTTTCTTGAAAAGGAACTTGTCTGTTTGTGGATCCCATACAAATGGTGTGTTTTTATCTAAAGATCCAACTTTTGTTCCAACCTTCATAATTTCTGTAATGTTTTTTAACCTTCTCACTTCTTGGCCCCTTATTCTTGTTTGCGCCATAACACAAACTGCATCTAATGTTTCAACTAATGCAGGAGGTAAACTAATTGGAGGTGTTTCTAGTCTTCTTATCATTGTTTCAACATCTTCTGCGTGCATAGTACATATTGTTGGATGTCCTGATGCTGCCCCTTGGAATAGAACGAATGCCTCTTGGCCCCTTATCTCTCCAACTATTACGTAGTCTGGACGTTGTCTGAAACTTGCTTTCAGTAAGGTAAATAATGATACTTCTCCAAGTTTACTTTCCCCACCTACACCTGTTGCTTCACGTGATACTGAAGGCAGCCAGTTAGTGTGGAGTAAATTTAGCTCATGTGTGTCCTCTATTGATACAATTCTTGATTGAGGAGGCATAAAGAATGCAATGCTGTTTAGGAATGATGTTTTACCCGATCCTGTACCACCGATTATAACAATATTTGATTCGTATTCTATTAACAGCCATAAGTATGCTAATAATTCTGGACTTGCAGTTTTTACATCTATTAGTTTGATTGGACTCCAAGGTTCCGCTGTGAACTTACGTATTGTAAATGTTGGACCTTTTGAGGAAATATCTTGTGTATAAGTTGCATTAACTCTGCTTTTATCTGGAAGTCTTCCATCTAAAATAGGTGTTGCGTATGAAATATATTTTCCGCACTTTTGTGCTAGTTTTTCTACAAAGCTAGTTAAGTTATCATTTGATTGAAATGTTACATTTGTTTTTAGGTTTCTATACTTTCTATGTACAATGTATAATGGTGTGTTTGAACCGTTACATTCTATGTCTTCAATGAAATAATCATGCATCATGGATTCAATCTTGTTTAATCCAACGAAGTCTCTGTAAATATAATACATTAACTTCATGAAAACATCTCTTGGAAGCTTAATTCCTAATTCGGACAATAGAACCTTTGCATTTTTTTCTAAGTAAGATATTACTGCTGATTCTTCTTTGATATTAATGAAACTAATGTTAATTAATTCTTCAATGCCCTTTTCTAAAGAGTGTAGAATTCTTTCTTCTTCTTCGTTTAATGGGGGTTCCATTACTTTGTACATAACTTCCTTTTCATTCTCATCCCAATGAA
The DNA here is from genome assembly GCA_018655015.1 of Candidatus Woesearchaeota archaeon. Taxonomy (GTDB): domain Archaea; phylum Nanobdellota; class Nanobdellia; order SCGC-AAA011-G17; family UBA489; genus JABIKK01. The sequence goes on from JABIKK010000003.1 coordinate 5,317, forward strand.
TGTGCACGTAAGAATGGGGACTTAATAGGGGGTACTTTACATCAATCTCTCTCTTATTGGAGAAATCGGGTAAAACTGGAATGTCTTTTGCCTTCTCTATCCTGAACTCTACTTCTGGAGCTGGAGCAGGAATTGAAGGACTTTCTTTATTCAATAAACTCACACTTACACCCCTTTCTTTAACTAGTATAGATATGGGAAGTTTAGGATTTTTAATAGTTTCTTATTGTAGAATTTGTTAAATTATGTTACCTTTAGCTCTATTATGGGATTATCATCTGTTGCTGTGAAATCTCCAGTATGTTTTACTGTTATGATATATTCTCCTTTGAATGGACTTGTGAATGGAGTGTTTAATGAGATGTTTATTCTATCTGATTCAACCCATAGATTGATTTCATAAACTTCTTCAACTATTGTAGTGTTTAATCTTTGTTTAATATTGCCTTCAACAATTTCTATATTTGGTTCCATTAAATCTGCTTCAGTTTCCATAAGCCATCTAATTTTGTAAGTATTGTTGGTGATATGTAATTCTCCGCGATCGATTATTAATGGATCTAATTGTCTTTGAGAACCTGGACCTTCGTTTACAACTGTTTTGATTGCGTCGTCTACTTTTAGTAATATCTCTTTAGTTCTTACAACTGTATTTTTATCAGAGATTCTATTAACCATTGGAATTGCTGCTGCAAGAATTAATGAAATAATTACTATCCCCAACGAAATAAACAAGACTGCAGAAATCCAAATCTGGCCTTTTCTCTCTTTTGATGTCATGAATATTTAAGAAAATTATTGAATGTTGTATTCTTGGATGTTTTGTGGGCAAACTATATCTTCTTCGCCTGCATCTCCGGCTACAGTTGCAACTGCTTCTACTTTTGTTGCCGTCTCTAATAAATCATGTAATATTGTTGATGTTGAATTGTCTACGAAGTTCTTTACACCGAACTTAGGTATAGCAGTAGGATTTAATACTCCACTGGCTGAATCAACTGTGTCGACTCCTGAATCTCCATATATTCTAAAAATTATGGATTTAATATCAACTTGGCCCCTGTTATCGACAGTAATACTCCTATCTGAACCTGTAGAAATTACATCTGAAATTGTAAAAGAAAGATCTGAAGCACAGATTAAAGTATTTTGAGTTTGACTTTCTGTAGCCTCTGCAGTGTTTTTAATAAAATCTAAGCCCCAAGTCATAACGACTGCGGCTAGGGCAACTGCAAAACCGATTAATAGAACTGTTGCGATTAACGGTGAAATCCCCTTTTTGTTTTTTCTCATCTTCTTTTATTCAACCTTTTCTATTATTAAACTTAACTATTGTGCAATTGTAACTGTAGTTTCTGTGTCTCCACAAGTTCCCCAGATGATGTTGCCTTTTGGACCTGCTGCAGATTTTGCGTAGATCTTTGTTTTTTCTAGAACGCCTATACCTGGACCACCTGAAACAATAATTTCTCCTATTCCTCCTTGAGGAATACTAACTCGGTGATGTGAGTCTATGCTTTCTGCATCTGATCCCATGTAACGTATTAAGAATGCATGGATGTCTTCATTACCGTCATTGGATACTTGTATTCTTCCACTAGCCATACCTGTAACCTTGAAATGCATTGCATCACATTGTAATGTTCTTTCTAAATTAATTCCTTGTTTCTTTTGAACATCTTCAAGAATATCCCCTCCGAACAAGAGAACTATTGATGTAACTGCAATTGTAAATCCAATTAGAACTGTAGTAGCTATAATCGGAGAAACACCTTTTCTTTTTTTTGATCTCATTTTTATGGTGTGCATTCAATGGATATTTCCTTTGCCATGCATGCAAGGAGTTCTTCCTTGACTGATATAATTGGAATAAGTCCTATCTTATTATTTGATGGGAGGCTTAAAATATTTAAGCTTATTGTTCTAATTTCTTGTGGGACTAATGGTGTTGAGAGTTCAATATCTTCCACTTGGTTATCCGTTCTGACTTTTATTGCTTGAATTGAGAAAAATCCCCTATTATGGAGGGTTACATCTGTACATTGTGTAAATCCGTCTGTTTCGTATGCGTTGAATGATGTGTCTGTACATCTCATATCTTTGTCTACATTACTTACAAGTTTTTCAGAAGTTTCTCCTGCTGTGGATTTAATCCATACCGTTACTATTCCTGCCATTGCTACGGCTAATCCAATTAATAGAATAAAGCTTATTGCTGGAGTGATTGCTTTTTTGTTTAATCTCACTTTAATTTGATTGTATTTTTGTTTATTAATTATTCGCTTATGAACACTTTAATATCTTCATCTAGGTCTTCTCTGCTTACTATTATTATGTCCGATCTTTTTTCTTGTAATTGGAAATTGTAGTTAATTCCTTCCACCGCAGGTATTGTAAAATTAATTATTCCATCCCGAGGGTAATCAATTACTTCTATGCAGCTGTTATATAACGAAGGAGTTATTCCTGGTGCAGAGATACTAATGCCATATAGTGAAATCGAAGTATCTACTTCACTGAAACAACCGTCTAGATATTTAGAGGTGTAAACTGTTTGAAGAGTAATACCTGTGTCTGCATAGTTCCCTATGAATACTTGATCATCATATGGAAATGCATAAATCAAACCGAAGTTGGGATTTTTTGTTTTAGAATATGATGTAAATGAAACTGTGAAGTTAAGAAATGTGTTGTTAATTTTTACTCCGTCTGTTCCTTCTTTGTTTAATAGTTCGTTTAGTAATTTTGAGCTTTCTAGTTGATAGTTTTTTGATAGTTCTTCAAAGTCATCGTCGACAATTCTTTGGTGAATAAAATTTGCAGGAGTTATAATTGTAAATAATAGAAATCCTATAATTAAGACTGATAGGATGTATATCTGCCCCTTTTTCATGGAACTATAGAATATGAATTACTTATTAAATTATCCTAAGTGATTATGACTTGCTTTCTTGGATTCTTTGTCGTTCTTCCAGCCTTCTTTTAGCTGTTCAGCTATTTTCTTTATTTCTGGTTTTACTTCATTCCACCTATTACATATTTCTTTGATGAACTCTGCTTCTTCTTCATCTGTTGATTCCAAATCTAGAGTTATTGATTTTCTAGTGAAGTACATTAAATTTTTTAGAAGTTTGACGAAATTTTCTTGTTTTTCTTCCTTTGTAAAGAAAGATGATTCTTCAATACTTAACATTGATCCAGGGTTTGGTTGAATTAAACCTTGTAGCATTCCGCAAGTCCATCCAATTTTATCACAAATTCTTCTTCTAACAAAAACTAAAGGTCTGTTTATTTCAAACAATTCTCTTGCATAAAGCAATTCAAAGTCTTTGTCTAACTCTTCGTATGGAGGTAGGCTGAACCGACTTGCTAGTTTTGAGTAATTTTCCCTTAAGTTTTTCATAGATTTAACTCTAAAAGGTTTATTTTTAAGGTTAACTCAAAAAAAGAGGAAGGGGTAGAAGAAGTGGCTAAAAGAATACCCCGAAGTCCTCCAAAATAGACCAGTTATCATGTGTTTTGTTGATATACTGATCTAGAGACATTCTCAATTTGTATGGTTGCTTTTCCATTTTGTTTCCTCCTTTGTTTTTTTGGAAGGGAGATAGATATAGTTTCTTGACGAAGAAGGTAAGTGGAGTATGTAGATGCTTGTTTAGTAGTCACTTTAGAGTAATAAATAAATAAAAACATTTAAATATGGCCTAATTAAAAATTTGTCCATGAATCCTAAAAATTTTAGAACATTTAAGGCTGAATCTGAAGTAAGAATAATTGGTAGGATGTTAGCACATCACCTCTTCAAAGAAGGAATTAATAGAGTTATGTTTATTGACCGCTCTGCAAGACCGGGCTATATTGCATTAAAAAAAGCATGGAAGAAAAAATTTCCTGGAGTACCTACTCCCGAAATATATTTTACTAATCCTGAAGGATATAATACTCAAAATAGAAGTGAGAATGAAGTAGTTGAAGAATTTGATTCAACATATAGGAGATTAGCTTCAGATAAAGAATCAAGTATTATGTTATTTGATGGTTGCGTACATTCAGGAAACTCAATGAGGCCTATCCAAAGAGTGCTTGAAAGAGCAGGTTATTCCGACGTAAGATTGGGACTTGCACAACCTAAAGATTATGGAGACAATAAAGATCTTGAAATTGATTTTCAAGCATTAAGTAGGCCTTCTTGGAATACTTGCTATCCATTTAGAAGAGATAACATGATAGAGAGAAATAGAACTAGTGTTTTATCTTCAAGGAATGGTAATCAAGGAGATAGATTAGCTTCAATTGAATTAAGAAGAGAGATTTCTAGTTTGTTTTAGAACTAAAGCCACCGACGAGAGTCGAACTCGCGACCTCTTCATTACCAATGAAGCGCTCTACCACTGAGCCACGGCGGCATATGCGAGAGGAAGGATTCGAACCTTCGTAGGCACTAAGCCACAGGATCTTAAGTCCTGCCCAATTGACCAGACTATGGGACTCTCGCATGTGGAAGAATAGTTTTTAACGCCCTTATAAAAGTTATTGATATCTATAGAACTTCATTGTAAACTTCTAAACATTGCCTAGCTACGTTTGCGGGAGAGTAATCTTTTGTAACTCTTTCTTGAGCCAGTCTTGTCAATTCCATACACTCATTTCTATTTTCCCTGAAGAAGTCAAAGGCAGCTGAAATTTTTTCAGGACTTACCCCTCTGATGGGTATTGCGTAAGGTTGTTTTGAGTCTAGATGTAATAAATTTCTAAGAGTAGGAATTCTTGATGCAGCAACAGGGCATCCTGTAGCAAGTGCTTTAAATATTGCTAAAGAAAAAGCTTCATGATAACTTGGAGCTATTTCAATCCCATTAATTGCAGTTGCCCTTTGATACAATGCAACATCTTTTTCGTCTAACCAACCAGTAAAAGTTGTCCTATTCACGCAACTCGCAAGGTTTTTCCTCATACGATCTTCTTCACCATGAGGAGTAGTTTCTTCTCCAATTAAAACTAATCTAACATCTCCATACTTTCTAGAGATTCTATCAAAAGCGCCCGTTAATTCTGTTGTGCCTTTTTCTTGGGAAAATCTTCCCACATAAAGAATAACTTCTTCTCCATTTGGACTTATTTTTTTTCTTACCTCATTAACTTCTTCCGTAGAACAATCTGGCGTTTGAACTATGTTGGGTATAACCCTTAGGTTGGGGAATTTGTGCGGCATTTTTCTAAAAATTTCACAAAATGCGGCCTCTCCTTGTTCTGTGAGATGCACCACTCTATCTGCGTAAGGCAACAGTTCTTCTTGTGCAGTTTGTTCAACAGGGAGATAACTATGGAATGTATGGACTACACCAACATCAAAACGATTTTTTATTTTTTTTATTCCCTCACCATCTATTTGAGATTGTGGCGCCCATGCCCAACTGTGGCAGTGAATTACATCAGGTTGCATGCTTGATTGTCCGAGAAAACCAAGAAGGTCGTCAATGCTTTTGAAATCCTTTGTTTCTCCTGTAGATGAGGTGAATTTGAAATCATCTGTAAGAGGCCATGTAGAAACATGATCAACAGCCACACCTTCATTTGACAGGGCCCTTGCTAGTTCTAGGTTCGCTTTTGAAACCCCGCACTTCCTGTCTAAGGGAATTCCTAGGAATAATACTCTGTCTATATCAGTGTCAATTGCCATCTAAATTTTTCCAAGCCTAAGATTATATAAATCTTTCTGAATTAACTATCGTCCAATAGTTACAGTATGGAATCTTAACATATTTTCTATATCAATAAATGTTAAATAGTTACAAGTTAGTTTATTTTTATGAACACGGGATATAAAATATATGAAGTTATGGAACGAAAGGTTCACACTGCGGATTCTGAATCTACAGTTTCTGAAGTTGCAAAAATAATGAGTGAGAACAAGGTTGGAAGTGTGATTATCACTACAGATGATGCTCCGACAAAAATATTAACAGAACAAGATATCGCGAGAAAAGTTGTTGCTGAAGGAAAAGACCCTAAGACTGAAAAAGTTGGGGATGTTGCAGGTGAAGAATTAATTTCTGTTGAAAGTACAAGAGATATTTACGAAGCTATTCTATTAATGGGAAATTCGGATATTAAACATTTGCCCGTTATCGACGAAGGTAAATTGTTAGGGATTATAACTTCTAAAGATATTATTAGACTTGAACCTCATCTAGTTGAGATGTTGTCATTTAAGTCAAGCTTAAATAAGGAAGAAGCTAAGAAATTATTTAAGAAGTTATAGGAATAATAAAAAGATGGTGAAACTTAGTAGAGAACTGAGCTTGTGGCAAGTAACTATTGCCGGTGTAGGGATAATTTTAGGCGCAGGTATTTATGCTTTAATCGGGGTTGCTGCTGCTGGAGCAGGTAATGCAATTTGGTTAGCGTTTTTAATTTCTGCGATTGTTGCTGCTTTTTCAGGGTTGAGTTATGCTGAATTAACTTCTATGTTTAAAGGTGATGCTGCCGAATATGATTATGTTAAGAAAGCATTCAATGCCAAACTTGCTTTTTTTGTTAGTATGATGATTCTAGCTGCAGGAGTTGTTAGTGCCGCTACTGTTTCATTAGGTTTTGCAGGCTATTTCATTAAGATTGTTGGTATTTCCACCATAGTTGCAGCATTAGGTTTAATTGTTTTAATGACCTTAATCAACTTTACAGGTATTAAGGAATCTGCTTGGTTCAATACCGTTTCTACATTTATTGAATTTGGTGGTTTAATTTTAGTTATTTATTTGGGAATAAAGAACTGGGGTAGTGTTGATTTG
>JABIKK010000009.1 GCA_018655015.1 Candidatus Woesearchaeota archaeon
CGAGGTTATCCCAGACCATAGGGCAGATTATCGACGTGTTACTGAGCCTTTCGCCGACCTCCGAAGAGATCTTGACTTGCATGTCTAATTCGAATTCCGATAGCAGCGACCTCCCGCAGGATCAACGGGAATTGTACGATCTTATTATTCTGATTTTTTTTAAATTATTTTTAGGTATTAAGACTAAAAGTCTTATTCGCGCTACCATCTACCAATTCATACCTACATCATACTTTTTTGAGTACTCATTGTGAATTTAAACATCACTAATCCGTCTAAATTCCTTGATTTTGATAACTCTCAGTGCTATGTATAAAACTGACGATAAGAAATTCTATTCGCCGCGATTTATTACATTCACACACTGAATGTTGTGGAACAAAATGTTGGTTTTAGGTTTATAAGGTTTGCTGTGATGTTGATGTGCTTTAGAAGTTTAGAAAATACTTAGAAAATATAACACTTAAATTTATATATTGTAAAGCTATGTTTTAATGAGGGTGAAGGTGTTGATAAATGAAAGTTTTAAAAAAACCCGATCCTGGAAACATAGGCAAGTATTTTTTATTTGTAGAAGGTTTAGAAGAAGATTCTTTGGAAAGTTTTTTTGGTGAAGGAAATATTTCGAAGGTTTTTTTGCATGACAATTCTAAAAGCCCAAAAGGCATTCCCTTAGAAGTTGAACTTTTGAAAATACCTATAGATGAATTTGAAGAAAGGAAACAGAGAGTTTTAATTCCTAACTGGGTTAGGAACGTACCGAATTTAGAGAGAGTTGTTGGTGGTGACTTTCAAGGAATAAGACCAGTTACTGCAGAATTTGTTACAACTTTAAATTGTAACTTCAGATGTAGTCAATGTTCTTATACTGTGCCAAAAGAGATGGAAGAAGTTTGGATGGATCAATCTACAGGTTCAGATTCTTTAGTCTTTCAACATAGGAATTCTGATAGAACGCATATGTCTCATAAAACTATGGAAATTGCATTGGATAGACTTGCAGAAGGAGGTGTCAAAAATATATTGTTTACTGGAGGGGGCGAACCTTTGAGAAACAAAAGAGTTACACTTGAAGGAATGAAGAGGGCAAAAAGAAATGGGAATATTGTCGCATTATATACTAATGGTAGGTTGATGGGGGAAGACACTGCTAAAGAACTTGCAGAAATAGACCCACTTTTTGTAAGGGTGAGTATCTATGGTGGAGACCAGGAGTCTTTTCAAGCTTATACGCGTGCTGAAAGGGACAAAGAGGGTTTTGAGTCTGTATTAAGAAACATAAATAATTTAGCAAAGTTAAAACTTCAGGGTGAGAGGGAGATGGTTGTAGGCTTATCATTTCTTGTTCACCCCCTTACTGCGGATAGTGCAACTAGTTTTGCAAGGGAAATTTCTGAACTAGATTCTATCGAAGGTATAGATTATGTTAGATTTACTCCTGCTGTAGAATACTTCGGGGAGACACAACATAACCAAAGATTCATGGAAGATGCATTTAAAAAAATTCGTGAAGAAGGGTCGCCTTATCTTGAGGCTGTAGGTGTTGAATCTAAGTTATACAATCACAGGTTGAGGGATTTAAATTCTCAAAAATCTTACGATAGTTGTCTTGCATCAGGTTGGTTTATTGAGGTTGGCCCATCTGGAGAAGTATTTCTATGTTGTGAAAAACACTTTTTAGAAGATTATAAGATTGGAGATCTTAGAACTCAAACTGTTGATGAGATCTGGCAAGGAGATCTTAGAAATAGAATAATCGGAAATGTAAATTCTTCTGGATGTGTTGAATGTCCTACATTATGTAAGCCCCATGAACTAAATAAACTTTTTTACCGTGTTAGTCAAATGACTGATGAAGAACGACAAAAAATCTTTATCCCTTGGATGAGAGACTTATCAAATTTAGAACCAACAGGAGATTACTGTCCGGGCAAGTTGGATGATTTTCAAAGCTAAAATGGTAGATAAATCAAAGCAAGGAATTTCGATTTTGGGAGATAGGGCCCTCAAAAAACACGCTTCTATTGAAGATGTTGAGATGGAGCTTTCTGTTGCGAAGGCTTTTAGGAACAATGGACTTATTCAAATTAGAATACCCGAATATGGGGTTCCGTTACTTGTGGATGGAACATTTGTCCTTCCTCAAAAAAGGATAAGGGGGAAAACTCTTCTTGGTCTCGAGGATGAACTACAAATAACTAGACTTGTGCGCGATCTTGCTTTGTTCCATGAACTTTTTTCCAGAGGAAACTCAACACCTAGTCCAGTCGTGTTGTACAGAGATGCAATAGCCTCAAATTATGTTGTTGAAGAGGCCTCAGATAAAATGTTCCATATTGACTTCTCATCATGCAATCGTTTTGTACATTGTTTGGACGACTTAGCATTGCTTTTGCATCCTTCGTGGATTAAAACTGATGAATCTATGCGAAAAACAATGCTTGAAAAATATGTTACCCTTAGAAAAATATTTTTTCGGGAGGGTTTAACTTCAAAAGGTTTTGTTGATATAGATAGTCCCCCTGCACACGACATAGGTTTAATGATAGAAGGTTATGCTAAAAGTTCTGATAAAATGGAAAGAAGTGGTGTAGTTACTAATGGCTTTGATAGGTTATTTGGTAGTGTTGATTTTGATAAAATCTCACCCAATGATTATGGGGTTTTCCATGAGTTTAGATCTGCTAGAAGCGATTATTATCATAAAGTTATTTGGAGATCTAAATGAAAATCCAAACATACAGGCAGGTAGATAACTGGGATAAAGGCACAGAATTATATGAAGGAGATGTTTTAGAAAAAGCTTTAGTGCACAATGAAGGGCTACTACATAAGTCTGCACATCTTTTGATTGTAAATTCCCAGGGAGAGATATTATGCAGAAAACGTTCAAACTCTGAGAAAAGATATTCCTCTTTATGGACTACTACAATTGGGACCCATGTAGAGCTTGGATTGAATTACTTAGAAACCCTCAGGAGAAATATGCCTTCTGAGATGGTGACTAAATTTCTTGGCGAGTTTCGTGTAAAGGATCTATTTGAAAATGAAATTTGTGGCCTCCATGTTACTCTATTTGAATCTAAGACAATTCCAGATGATTTTTTAAAGGATAGGTGTTTTTTTAATAGGGATGACTTGGAGGAAAGTATATCTGAGGGTAGGACCACACCTCATTTAACAGAAGCCACCAGGTTACTAGGTGAAAAATGAACGAAGAAAATTATAATTTGGTTGTAGGGGTTGTTGAAAAACAATTAGATAGTCAGGAATATTCTAATGCTTATAGTTCTACTGAACAAGGAAAGACGGATAGAAATCATTTTTACATGGTTGTGGAAGTAGTAACTAGTTTTTGGAAAGAAAATGAAAAGGGCGATGCTCCCGAAGCTCTAAAAATTGCAGCATTGTGTCATGATTTAGACAGAATATATCCTCATTTGGAAGTTGATACTAAAAATTGTTCTAAAAAAGATTACCCTCTTAGAAAGATGATTCATTCAGGAAATTCTGCTTTAATTTTTTCTATAGAAAATAATAGTCTGCCCATAGACTTAATTCATGATGCTTCTTATCTTATTATTAGGCACGAAGTTGGAGGAGATAGAGATAAAAAAGGAAATCTTTTCAAGAAAATAGATAAGTTTTCAAAAAATTATGATCTGAACAATGCAGCAGATTATCTATTCTGGGCAGATAAATTTTGCTTTTTTAAGACAAGTATTTTTGAGTACAGTAAGAGGGGAGAGGATCGTTTAAAGTTTAAAATAAATTTTACATTAGAAGGGTTGCCACAGTGGCTGATTCACCAAATTAGCAATATTGATTTTAATGATGAATTAATCAATAAATGCGTTACAGAATCTGTTAAAAAAGTTATTGAACCATAAAGAGTTTCGCCCGACATTAACTTCAATATTCACTCAAGGCAGAACCTAGTCGTATTGACCACACTGCCGGGCTTGAAAAATTTGTTTTTTTGTTATAAAAGTCTATTCATATCTTAATGCATCAACGGGTTTCATTTTTGATGCTCTATATGCAGGGAACATTCCAGAGACAATTCCAATAAACAACGAAAATACTAAACATGCAATGTATAATGATGGAAGTAACGCTGGTTGTAAGAAACCATAACCTGCCGATTCTACAACTACTCCCGCATAGAGTGCAATAATTGTTCCTAGACCAACTGCTAATACACCTCCAATTAAAGAAAGTATTCCAGATTCCAATGCGAACATTAAAAGTATGTTAGAGTTCTTTGCGCCAATTGCTTTCATTACTCCAATGTCTTTTGTTCTTTCTAATACAGAAGCATACATTGTGTTTGCAATATTAACTCCTGCAACAATTAAAGAGATAAGTGCGATTAATACAAGGACTACATTAATGGTTACTAAGATTGAAGTGAATGATTCAATAACTTGTTCAAATGTTTGTACATCAAAATCTTCATTACCTCTAGATTGTCCACGTGACTTTCTTAATTCTTCTTTTATTTTTTCTGCAATTAAAATTGGATTTTGTCCTTCTGTGGATCTAATTAAAATTGCTTGGTAGCTTTTTGGATTAAATAAATTCTCAAATCCGTCTTTGGTTAAGTAAACATTGTAATCATCTACAGGGTTCCCGATTGCTTCGTAGAAGCCTTTAACCTTTATAGGAATGCCATTGATTAGTACGTTATCTCTTAATTCTAATGGTTCTGGATAAGCTCCGTCTTCCTCTATTAGGTAGTTGTAACCAAAGACTGCGTCTTTTTTCTCTTTTCCTGTTAAATCATCTCCAGAGTATATTTCTATATTGTATATTTCATTAAATAATTCCCTATGATCCTTAACATCGGAACCCATAACAAAAACGTACTTTTCTTCATCTTCAAATTCTACAGCTGCAATCTCATAATACATTCCAGTTACTTCGTCTACTCCGAAAGTATCTTCTATTGTGTTAACATCTCTATTCGTGAATACTACATTGGTTTCTATGGGAATCCCTAAACCAAATCCTTTTGGTTGGACTAATAATTTATCATCTCCCATCTTTTGTGAAAAATCATCAACATATGATACTAACCCCTGGCCAAAACTAATTAATACGAAAATTGCAGTTACACCGATTAAGACGGAAATTATTGTTAATGCACTTCTTGCTTTTCTTTTTCTTATTGAAGATAATGATGTTTTAATTAATTCTGGATTAATCATTTTGTGAACCTCAATGCATCAATGGGTTTTAATTTAGCTGCCTTCATTGCAGGTGTTATTCCAGATATTACTCCAACTAAGAATGAAAATAAAAGTGTTAACAAAATCATTGTAATTGATATGTTTAATGAGATTAGGCCATCGCCCATGAAATTATTTCCTACCCTTGCCAACCCGAATGCTGCAGAGATACCTACAACTAATCCAAGAAAACCTCCAACTAGACCCAATAAACCTGACTCTGTTAAAAATAAAAATAATACTTGTGAGTTCTTTGCACCAATTGCCTTCATTATCCCTATTTCTTTTGTTTTCTCTAAGACGGAAGTGTACATGGTGTTAGAAATACCAATGCCTCCAACGATGATTGAAATGGCTGCAATTAAATAAACAAAAATTTGAACTCCGAATAATGCGCTTTCTAATGATTCCATTGCTTCTTCAGGAGATTCTATAGAAAAGTCTTCGTCACCTTCATCAACATCTCTTTCCTTACGTAGGTAGTTTTCAACCCTTTCTTTTACGATGTTCATGTCTGCACCCTGTTCAACTTTCACTGCTATTGCATCATATCTTTCTCCTGCATCAAACATTTCGCGCATAACCTCTTCATTCATTGTAATTGTTTTATCTACAACGAAACTTCCTTTTTTCTTCATTATGCCTTTTACTTTGAATTTTTTATCATTAACCTTTATTGCATCTCTCAACTCAACTGGCGTTCCAAATGCGTCTGATTTTGTAAAGTCGTTGCCAACCATAATTTTAGAAGTATCTGTAGAAGAAATCATTTCTCCCCTTTCTATTTCCACTTGTGCTATTTTTTGGAAGTCGGATAATCCAATATTGTCTGGCATACTTCCAATGTATCCAAAGTAACTTCTTCCTTCGAAAATCATTTGGGCTTCCTCTATAATTCTACCCATTGCGAAGTCTACACCATTTATACTTTCAATGTCATCAATGTAGTATTTTTCAAGAGGTTTCGTTACACCTGTTCCGGGAGGACCTTGTGAAACTCCGTCTGCATTTACTTGAAGTACATCGGGGTTTAGTAAATCAAACTGTCCCGTTACTGCAGTTCTTAGACCTTCTCCAAGAGTCATTAAAGATATTACTGCTGCAATTCCAATTAGAATTCCAATTAAAGTGAGCCAGCTCCTTAATTTCTTCTGTCTAATAGAAGAATATACAACTCTTAGATAATTGTTCTTCATCGCTTCCTGTATCTTCTATATAGGTATAGAAGTGCAAGACCGATTATTATCCCCAAGAAAACGTTTTTTCCTGTGTCGGATTTTATTAATCCAATACTCTTTGCTTCTCCAGAATTAAGTAGTTGGAGTGTTAATGTTTCTTCTTTAACATATTCGAAATCATTGACTTCATATGAAACCTTTATTGGAATGTTTACCTCTCTTACATCTTTTGGAACATAAATCTCAAATTCCTCACTTTCTGTATCGTCGGAATCTATATCTCCAATGTAAACGTAGTTACTTGTGGAAAGTAATTTGTAATCATCTGATGGAAGAAGCCATACTTCGAAAAATTCTAGGTCGTAACCACCTGCATTTGCAAACTCTATTGAAACTTTTCCTTTTGATTCAGGAATAATTAAATTACTACTTCTAATATAATTTCTTAATCTTATTTCTTCATTTTCAACTTCTATGAAAAAATCATCTTCGTATACCCAAGTTGTTTCTCCAACCTTAACTTTTATGCCTATTTCGTTATCTCCATCGACTGCTTTTTCATCAACTTTTAACCTATAATCTACAATTGGAGCTTCAACTCCTGTTTGTCTTCCGTATAGTACTCCAAGATTTCTTACTTTTTCTCCGGAGTAAAGTGAGAATGGATATTCAGGTAGTATCTCAATAATAACTGGGTCTTTTGTTGTTTCCCATAAATTTTCTATTTTGAATCTAACCTTGACTACATCTCCAGCTGTTACTGGATCGGGGTCTTGATTAATCAAACCAATCTGTAAACTTTGTGCAGAGACTAGTGGAACTAAAAGTAAAACAAGTAATAAAACTAAGAAGCTATTTTTTATTTTTATTGTGCATCACCTTTCTTTTTTTAGATCCGTTCTTAACTTTCTCTATCATTCCATCTTTTAAAAAGATTGTTCTTTCTGCATGCTTTACTAAATTTAGATCGTGAGTTATTAAAATGACTGTTGCGCCTTCTTCATGTATTTTATTCAACATGGCCATAACTTCTTGTCCTGTTTTTGAGTCTAAATTTCCTGTTGGTTCGTCTGCTAAAATAACACTTGGAGAGTTTGCCATTGATCTAGCTATTGCCACTCTTTGTCTTTCTCCACCAGATAATTCTGAAGGTTTGTGATGGGACCTGTTTCCTAATCCAACCATTTTTAGAAGTTTTTCTGCCTTAACCATTCCATCTTTTCGTTCAACATCTTGAAATGACATTGGAAGGTAAACATTTTCTGCCGCAGTTAAAGTTGGAATTAAATTAAATTGTTGGAATATGAATCCTATTTTTTGTCCACGAATTCTACTTAATTCTGATTCGTGCATTAGGGATACATCTTTTCCATCCAAGTAAATATGTCCTTTTGTGGGCTCATCTAAACAACCAACTAAATTCATAATTGTACTTTTACCTGCACCACTTGGACCTAGAATTACTACAAATTCACCTTTTTTTATATCGATGTTAATGTTTTTAGCTGCGTCTAATTTTGTTTCTCCCATTTGGTATGTTTTCCATACATTCTTCAGAGAAATCACTTCACCTTTTTTCATAGTTTTGTTTAGAGATTATGATTTATAAATCTTGGTTAATTGTTACTTTTTCTGTGTTCTTTAGAGCCTCTTTGATTAATGATTCTACATCCAATTTGGACTCTTCTTGTTCAACAGTTTTAAGGTCTGATTTTGTTGCAGGATGTTTTGGTAAAAACAAGGAACAGCAGTCGTCGTGTGGTTCTATTGATGTTTCAAAAGTTCCTATTTTTTCTGCTAAATTGATTATTTCTTGTTTATCATAAGTTATTAGTGGTTGGATTACTGGAAGATTAACTATTGTGTGTATCGAATGAATATTTTCAATTGTTTGGGATGCAACTTGTCCTAAATTTTCTCCTGTGACTAATGCTTTTGCTTTGTTTTTCCATGCTAATGCTTCTGCTAATCTGAACATGAATCTTCTGTAAAGAATTATTCTGTATTTTTTATCTGTCTTAAGCATAATTTCTTTTTGAATGTTAATTAATGGCACCATGTAAACTCTAGTTTGTCCTTGATATTCTGCAATTATGTTTGCTAACTTTTCTACTTTCTTTCTAGATGACTCTTTTGTATAAGGTTCTGAGTGAAAGTGAACGTAGATATTTCTACAACCACGTTTTAATGTTAAGAAAGATGCAACAGGTGAATCTATTCCGCCAGACAATAATACCATAACTTTTCCAGATACACTTACTGGAAGTCCGCCAATTCCTGCGTTTTTTTCTGTGTAAATGTATGCTCCACTTTCAATTACTTCTATTGTAATTACTGTTTCGGGTTCAACAAAGTCTACAGGGATATTTTTTTCCAAAGAAACAATTGTTCCCACTTCTTTTGCAATTTCTAGTGATTTTAATGGGTGTTGTTTGAAAGACCTCTTAACTTTGATGTATAATGATTTTGGTTTGTTTAGTAATGCCAGTGCTTTTTCTGCCATATCTTTTGTTTCATGTGTACTTTTTAGTGCGGGAGAATATGAAGAAATTCCTGGAACCTTTGATAACTTTTCTTTGATTTCTTCTATTTTTGAGTCTTCTTTTAGGTTAACTATTATTCTTCCATATTTTCTTTTTACCCCGTTTGCCTTTAGACCCTTTATGGATTTAGAAATATTTTCAATTAGAATTCTCTCAAATAATGGCCTATTCTTGCCTTTTATGGCTACTTCTGCATAGTGTACTACGAAATATTCAGGTTTCATTTTTATTTGAGGGGTCCTTTTTGGTTATATTAGCCCTCTGAGAATGTGTAATTTGTGGTATTTATAAATACTATTATCTTTAGAAGTTGTTACTTCTTAGTGACGTCAAATAGAAAGGTTTAAATATGAGCTATATCACCTATATGTATCCTAATTATGGGGTGAACAACTATGACTGAAACAATAACATCGCCGAAACTACAAAAAGTAGACGCTGCATATCAATCCTTTAGTGGTTTGATGGAAAGCGCTATTGCTGGAAAAGACATCAATAAACTTGATGGAAAGCTGTTAGACATCTATGTAGACCTTGCTGGTGCAAGTGATCGTGGAGGTCTTGAATCTGCTTCAATGGGAAACAGAGGAGCTTTTATGGAAGCTACTATGGAACTTCAGAGAGGAATCCAGAGGCAAGCAGGTTTGCCAAGAGCTTTTCAAAACATAGGTCAATTGATTGTTGATTTTGAAGATAGTGTTAAACCTCTACATCAAGGCTTCCTAAGTGAGACTTCAGTTGGAGATCTTTTAGGAGAAGGTGTTAAACCTGTTAAAGGACTTGCTAATGCTGGTAAACATCAAGGATACCAAGAAGGCATCTTGCATCTTTTAAAAAGTCAAGATAGTCGTAAAGAATACGGCCTTGCAGCGTAAGTAAAACTTACGCACTAAATTTTATGACCATGTTTATGTTGGTCTTCTATAAAGAATTTCATTTCTTTTAGAAAGTCTTCTGCTTTCTTTTTGTAAACATCATAATCTTTTCCTGAAACTGATTTAATATCTCTGTGGACTATTCCTTTGAATAGAGCATATAATTCCCTCATCGTTTTGAGAGATTTTCTTGATACTTGGTGAGGAGCATTTATTTTATCTTGTAACATTTCTGCAACGTGATCCGGGGATGGAGGAATTTCTCCAACTGACATTAGTGCTGCATGTGCTGCATCAACTGCACACCAATAAAGATCTATTGAAGCTGAAAGTAAATGTTGTTTTGATCTGTCTAAAGATGCAGGTGCTAGAGTGTAGTAAGTCCAAATCGATTCTTGTGTAGGCCTTATTCTTCCTTGATCTAATAATGCTTGTAATGGATCAAAGACGTTTGTATCAATTAATGCTACTCCTGATCTTAAAATATTAATTGCTACTGGGTCTCCTGCACGAACATACTCCCAGAAAGATGTTAGTTTCATTGATTGAATGTGTAGTCTTTTTGGATCTGTTTTTGCAATTATTTTTTCTAATAAAATTCTATATGTTTGAACTAACTCTTGTGTAAATTGTATTCTGGTATCATCTAGAATTATCAGTATATCTATGTCTCTCTTTGGGTTTGAAACATGTTTTGCTGCTGAACCGAATAGAACCATGGATGAAATAAATTTACCAAATTCTTGATACATAGATTTAGCAAACTTTCTAGAAATTTGTAGATCTCCTGTAAGGTATTTTGAAAGATTTTTATTTTCTTTTCTTTTAATTGGAAATTTCATTCTAATTGTTCCTCAAATAGTCTATCAATAATCTAACGCCAAATCCAGTACCGCCTGGTTGATAGTATCCCCTTTCTTCTTCTAACCAAGAAGTTCCTGCTATGTCTATATGAGTCCAAGGGGTTTTTTCCACAAATTTTGAAAGGAATGCTGCGCCCATTATAGATCCAGCCCTTCTGCTATAGTTAATGTTGTTGATGTCTGCTGTGTTACTCTTTACCTCGTCAATGTAATCTTGATGAAGTGGAAGTTTCCAGACTCTTTCGTAAGTTTTTTCACCTGAATTGAATAATGATGCCATTGCTTTATCATCTGTTCCAAACATACCTGCAACATAATCTCCAAGTGCTACAACTACTGCACCTGTTAGTGTTGCTAGGTCTATCATTCTTGTAGGTTTGTAGTTTTTTTCAGTATATGTTAGTGCATCTGCCAAAACTAATCTTCCTTCTGCATCAGTATTTCCAATTTCAACGGTTTTTCCAGATAATGACTTGAAAATATCTCCTGGTTTGTATGCTGCTGTTCCAATTGCATTTTCAGCTGAAGAAACAACTCCAATTATATTTCTCTTTAATTTTAATTCTGCCGCTGCCTTAATTGTACCTAGGACTACGGCTGCTCCAGACATATCTTCCCGCATTGTTTCAATGCCCTTTGTAGGTTTTAGGTTTAATCCACCTGAATCAAATGTAATCCCTTTTCCAAGTATTGCTGTTTTGTCTTTTGATTTGGGATTTCCATTGTATTCTAAGAATATCATTCTCGGAGGATATTTACTCCCCCTTGCTACAGCTAATATTAAGCCCGCGCCTAATTTAGTTAGTTCTTTTTCTCCAAGAACCTTAATTTTTAATTTATGTTTCTTTGCTATAGCTCTTGCTTGCTTTTCTAAGTATAATGGGTTGGCTACGTCTGCATTTTCCATTTGTAAGTCCCTTACATAATTTGCAGATTCACATGTGATTTGTGAATTCTTTATTGAAGAAGCAATATTTTTATCTTTTGAGTTTGTTAAAATTGTTAAAGTTTTTAGTTTGATTGATTCTTTGTCTTCAGTTTTGTATTTATCAAATCTATATGAACTAAGGAATACTCCATCTGTGATTGCTCCTGCTGAAGTTGTAGAATCCATTCCATGAATATCTGAACAGATGATTGGATCTGAGATTTTTAGAATTAATGAATAGTTAGCGATAGCTCCACTTGTTTTTCTAACTTTTTCTGTAGATAGTTTCTTTTCTTTACCCAAACCGAATAAGTGGATCCTTAAATTTTTAATGTGAATGCTTGTTTGTTGTTCGAATTTTCCTGAGAATTGTGATTTTACTATTTTTGAAGAAATTTCTTTTTCATAGTCTGTTTTTGGTGAAGCGTTTATCTTTTTGTACTGTTCTTCTGTTATTGGGAGAAATAAGTCGCCACTCTTTACCGAAGTTGTTGAACCTTCCTTTAATATAACTTTAATAGACATACTTTCACCTCTTTAATTTTAACTAGAATTGTATTTATATAAGTATTGTGTTTGGGGCCATTATATCTATAATTTCTTGCCTTTGAGCGTTAATGAATTTGTAATTACACTTACTGAACTAAGGGCCATAGCCCCTCCTGCAATCATTGGGTTGAGTAGCCAACCTGTAAAAGGATAAATTACTCCTGCTGCGATAGGTATTCCCACTATATTATAAATTAGTGCCCAGAACATGTTTTGCCTTATTTTAGACATGGTTATTTTACTAAGTTTAATTGCCTTTGGAACATCTAGAAGGCTGTCTTTCATTAAGACTATGTCTCCCGTTTCCATTGCTACATCTGTTCCAGATCCCATTGCAACCCCTATATCTGCTTGTGCGATTGCTGGAGCATCATTAATTCCATCTCCAATCATAGCAACAGTTTTTCCTAGAGATTGTAGGTTTTTGACATGTTTTGCTTTTTCTTCGGGTAATACATCTGCAAAGAATTTGTCGATTCCAACAGTACTTGCAATTGCTGAGGCAGTTTTGGCATTGTCTCCAGATATCATGTAAGTTTCTATGCCTAATTGATGTATTTGTTTTATTGCTTCTGCAGAATCTTCTTTTATTTCATCTGAGACTGCAATTAATCCGAGGACCTTCTTTTCTTCGGAAAGAATCATCACAGTTTTTCCTTCTTCAGATAATGAATTAATTTTATTAATGAAACTAGAAATATCAATATGTTTATCTTCCATTAGTTTTTGGTTTCCAAAATGATACTCCCTTAACATAATCTTTGCAACTATTCCCTTTCCAGGAATTGCTTTGAAATTTGAGACTTTTTTATGTTTGATTTTTCTAGACTTGGCTTTTTCTATAATTGCTTCTGCCAATGGATGCTCAGAATTATTTTCTATACTTGCAGCAAAAGTTAGTAATTTATCTTTAGTTGTTATCTCTGAAGGAACTATGTCTGTTACTTCAGGTTTTCCTTTTGTTATAGTTCCAGTTTTGTCAAACACAATGCAATCTATTTTGTGGGCTGCTTCCAATGAATCTCCGCCTTTGATCAATATCCCTTTTTTTGCGCCTTTTCCAGTACTAACCATTATTGCTGTAGGTGTTGCTAAACCTAGGGCACAGGGGCATGCAATCACTAAAACTGCAACTGTGGCTATTAAAGCGAAGCTTGTTCCCATACTTGTGAAAAAGTACCAAAAAATAAAAGTTAAAATTGCAATGATAATCACTATTGGCACGAAATAGGAAGAAATTTTATCTGCGAACCTTTGGATCGGGGCTTTTTTAGTTTGTGCTTCTTCTATTAGTTTGATTATTCTTGATAGTGTTGTTTCCTTACCAACTTTTGTTGCTTTGAATATGAAACTTCCATGCTTATTTATAGTAGAACCAATTACTGAGTCATCAACTGTTTTTTCGATAGGTATGCTTTCCCCAGTGACCATACTTTCATCAATTGATGAATGACCGGAAGTAATTATTCCATCTACAGGAATTTTCTCCCCAGGTTTAACTAGAATTCTGTCTCCCTCTTTAACCTCTTCAATAGGAATTTTTATTTCTTTGCCATTTCTTATCACTGTGGCATTTTTTGCCCCTAGCTCCATTAGCTTAGTTATTGCTTCGCTTGTTTTTCCAGTTGCAATTGCTTCAAGGTACTTTCCTAAAATAACTAGTGTAATTAATACGGCACTTGCTTCTAAATATTGGTGTCCTTCTTTTGCAATTAGAATAACGTAAACAGAAAAGAGATATGCTGCACTTGTACCTAATGCTATAAGTGTGTCCATATTAGAGGTCTTATTTTTTAAGGCATTCCATGCCCCTTTGTAAAATTGTGATCCAATGTAAAATTGAACTGGCGTTGCCAAGATAAGCATGATGTAATCTTGATATGGAATTGGGTTCTTTGAGAAAAACATTCCAAGAATAAATACTGGAACTGATAGAACTATTCCGAGGATTAATTTTGTTTTAAGTTTTTTTAGTGATTTGTTTTCTGAATGTGTTTCCGTAGGTTGGTTTTCATCAATAACTTCTCCAGAATATCCTAGTTTTTTTATTATATTAAGAAACTTCTCTTCATTTGTTTTATCTGAGTCAAATTCAACTTTGGCTTTTTTTGTGGAGAAATTAACTGTAGCGTTAAATATTCCTTTTTCTTTACTTAGAGCACCCTCTATTTTTGCAACACAAGATGCGCAGCTCATTCCTTCTATGTGGATTAAAACATTTTTTTCCATTTTGGACATTGATTATTCGGGAACGTGTCTAAAACACTTAATGACAACAGGAAGGTTTGTTTGGTTTATCCTTCTCAAATTTATCCTTGCAATTATCTGAACAAAACCAGTTTCCTCCAAAATAAATACCTTTGCCTTTTTCTTCTTTCATACCACAAACGGGATCTTTTTTCTTAAAAATTCCAAATACCATTTTGTTTAAATTGAGTCTACTACCTCTTTTAGTTCATTTTCTACTATTTTTGCAATTTCTCCTAGTTCTGGATTTTCGATCATACTCATTGCTATTGAAGGAAGTATTGCTGAAACAAACACATTGTTTTCTTGTTCGTAGATAATAACATTACAAGGCAACATTAAACCAATATCTCTTTCTACCGATAAGGCTTTATGTGCTAATTTAGGCTTACATGCACCAAGAATTATGTACTTATCAAAATCAACATCTAACTTTTTCTTTAATGTTGCTTTTACATCAATCTCTGTTAAAACTCCAAAACCATGCTCTTTTAATGATTCTTTGGTTTTTTCAATTGTGTCTTCATAAGATAATTCTACTTGTTTCTTGTATCCATACATTTTATTCTCCTTTTTTATTTTAGTCTATTGTAAAATACAGCAAATAAATACACAATCACATAACTAATTATCGCTGCTTCAATCATTCCACCAATTATTCCAATAACACTTAGTGTGAAAAACATGTGCCATTGTTGCATCATACTTACTGCCCCAGTATACATGCCTAAGTTTCCAAAGATACCTAAGACAAGCATGGAAATAGCTCCAACTAATGCAGCAGAGTACCCCATTGCCATTTCATTAAATTTATTTTTCATTTTACTCCCCCTTACCAACTGAATATCCTTTCATTAACTAAAGGTATTTCTTTAATTATTATTGTAAACTCTTCCTGGTTGAAATCTCCTTCAAAGATTAATTCTCCAGCTGCGTGATGTCCACTCAATTGTGGTGCAGAAACTGGGTTAAATTCTTTTCCATTTGAAGCTAATGTGATAATTTCTTTAAGATTAAACGGGCTTAAATCTACAGAATGAGTATTTGCTGAGACTTCCATCTTAATGAGACTTTTTGATACTTCTAGTGGTTTTAACTCAATAGCAACATCGCCATCTTCAGTAGTTCCCGTTAAGATTGGTGGGAAGCCACTAATCTGGTTGTGTTCTTCTTCTAACTGTCTTGTTGGAAGATATGACTTAAATGTGAAAAATAAAAAAAACACTAAAATTGCACCCACCGAATAAATTAAAATATTATTTTTTCCTTTTGTCATTTTTTAATCTCCTTTTTTCTATTTTTTCCTTAATGAACAAAGATATTCCTATAAATGCAGTTATTCCACCAATTGTCCAAAAATATATTGAAAATTCTTGTACGGCTTGGAAAGGTGTACCTGCTATAATTAATCCAGTGTTTAGGATTAACAAATTTCTAGAAATGCATTTCTTCTTTTGGTAGATATACAATGTTATTAAAAGTATTATGACAGCGGCACTCCAAAGAGGTACAGCAATTTTAGTTAGAAATGCAAGCGGCATACCAATCACGGTTATTCCCATTAAACTTAACAAAGCTATTAGCCCTAAACAAACATTATGACATACTTGCCAAGATCCCAAAATACTTGCAGTTCCAGAAATGCTCCCGCTGGCACCAATTAACTTTTCTTTAATGTTCCTAATCATTGTTCAAACTCTGCAACGTATGCATTTCTTCCCCCTTCTAAGTTGAATACATTTTTGTAACCCAAATCTATTAACTTCTGTGAAGATTCAGCACTCATACTTCCACTACGACAGTAAACTGCAATTTTTGTGTTTTTGTCTTTAGGAAGACTTGTTGCATAATTTTCAATTTCGTTATAAGGAATAATTGCATCGGTCCCTTCTATGTGCTCTTGCTCTGGAATGTGAACATCAATAACAAAAACTTCTTCATCAGATAAAAGTTCATTGAACTCTCTAGAATTAATATTTTGATAGGTGTTTGTTGTGCAGCCTACCATGAATATAAGCAGCATACTTAAAATTAAAATTATTTTCTTCATATTTGGTCCCCCACAGATATACCGTATTTTTCACTTATTATTTCTTTTATTGTGCCTGTATGTTCTTCACCAAGCTTTTCCGCAATTGCTTTTGCAAAATATTTAGAGAGGAATTTATTTCCGTGCCCCTCGAGTATCTGGCCCATACATTCTCCACAAGGATGAACTCCATTCATAATGTCACTGAGACAGTCGCATTCTGCTTCTTCCCCATGCCCAGGAGTTTTTTCAATACAAAGAGTGCATGGCTTCTCTAAACAACATTTGTATCTATGTTGGGATCTCATTCCATCTTGGATTGACTCTCTTAAAGAGATAAAGCTCTCTGTTTGTTCACTCATGCTCATTTCAGACATATCATGCATTTGAGGGTATGTTAAAAATATACCTGCAATGATAATCAGACTAATCATTGAATATGCTATTTTTTCTTTCATTTTACCACCTCTTACAACACTCTATAATTTTTTTAGCTAATGTTTTTGCTTTTGGACTTTTTCTATAGACAAAAATGAACATAAACAAAATCCAAATTGCGATTGTTAACTTAATTGCTGATATTACTTCGGATGAATAACTCAATATGGAATAGATAATTATTGTTAATGTCAAAAGGAAAGGAAGTCTAAAAATATGAAATCTTTTTCTCAGTTTAATCTCTAACAAATAATAGATGCCAATACTTGTTTGCCCCATAAAGATTCCAAGTAAAACTTTATCCTCAAATGAATTATTGAAAAGCATACATAGAAGATAAGCCCATGTTAGAACAAAGCTTAAACAAATTACGCAAAAATTCTTCTTTGTGAGAGATTTTACTATTAATAAAATAAAAAATAAAGAGATTATTATAGTGAATACTGTTGATATACTTATCATAATATTACCTCAGACAATAATGCTACAACTACTAAAATTGAGAATGTTAATATTATCCCTTGAAATGGTATGAACTTTCCAGACCTAAGTTTTGTTAATTTCTTACTGAGATAAGGAGTTGCTGATAAAATTAGTGCACCAAAAATACTTCCAATAAGAAAGAGGTTGATCAAATAAGTCTTATTTAGTAATGAACCGTAATCTCCAAACCATGAAATGTATATTGATGAATAGCTTTGAATTAAAGGGAGAACTGGAATTGTTATTGAAAGGAATATAATTAATGCTATAATTGCACTTTGAAATGGAATATATTTCTTTTTTATTAGTTTTGAAGTCCACAATCCTAATGCAAGTCCTGCCGCCCCAATAAATAATCCAATTATGAATCCGCTAACTCCTAGATATGCTGCCCCTGCGGCCGCTGCTCCCGCCCCAATAGTACATAGGGGACAATGAGCGGAGACTGCTTTGGGCAAAGCTAAAAATGCCAATAGCAATCCAGGAGATAGTTTTTTCATCTTAATTAAATTGTCATATATGGTGACATTTCTCCATCTGTTACTGCATAAATTTCAAAAGGAGCTAGTTTTGCCCCGGGCATTCCCGGTGATCCAGAAGGCATTCCTGGCATTGCAATTCCATCTATGTCTGGCCTTTCTGTAAGTAATTTGATAACTGCTTCATAAGGAATGTGTCCTTCAATAAAGTAATCTCCTATTACTGCAGTATGGCAACTTTGCATACTTAATGGAACGTTATACTTGCTCTTAATTGTATTCATGTTTTCTGCATTGATGACTTCAACATCAAATCCTTCCCTGGTTAATCCTGCAACGTAGTTTCCACAACAGCCACAATTTTTGTCTTTGTAGACCGTTATTTTTTCTCCATTGGTGATCGTATTGTCAACTTTGGGTGCCGAACTACATCCAGCTATGATTACCATCAAAGAAAGAAGAAGAGAGATGATGATTACTTTTTTCATCATCAACATCCCCCTACCATTGTAGGTGCGGACTGAGGTGCTTTTGTAGCCCCTTGTGCGCCAGTGTTTGTTCTACTTGAAGCTGAGCTTACTCCGCCAAGAGCATTATTCAGTTCAATTTCATCTTTTATATCATCAATTTGAAATGCCTGAAGTGTTGAAAACACTATCAAGACAATTGCCAAACCAATAAGTATATTGTTTGTATTTTCTACTTGTTTCTTTTTTGCCATTCTTAACAACCTCCTACCATTGAACCACCAGAAGTTTGACCTTTCTCAATGCCTCTGTTTTCATTTGTGGTTAATGCAATTATGTTCACATCGATTCCCTTTGCTTCCATTGCTGCCGCCTTGGACTCATGGATTCCTGGGAAGAATAGGACTTTTAACTTTCCAACATCTGTTAGAATGTCTTCGTCACTCATGTCTGGGTGATTGATTAACAAATACTTTGTTATACCTCTCATTGCAAAACTGTGTGCGCATCCGCATGCAGGACTACCGTTTTCAAATATAATTGATTTGGCTCCACAACAGAACTCACAAGACATTCCACCATTACTTTTGAAAAGTATTTGAACATATCTTTCAACTAAGTCACTTGGAAGTGTGATTGTTCTATCTAAGTTTCCTAGCATTGAAATAGCTGCATTTGCACTTGCAGGATCATAAGGATCTATGTCATCATAACTAAAATCTAGTTCCTTACCCCAAACTTTTGGGACCCCTGTAGGGATTATATCGCTTTTAGCTTGTTTTGCTATTGTGCTAGAACCAGAACTACTTGTTCCCATGCTCATTGAACCCATATCTTTCATAGCACTTATTTGAAATGCATTAAAAGACATAAGAAGCATTGCAACAACCAATAATACTCTAGCTGCATTATTCTTATTTATTTTTATTTCTTTAATTCTGGGTTTTGTCCCAGATTTACTAACTTTAGTTTTCATATTAACACCACCTTGGTGAAATTAGTGTAGATGAAACTGCTTAACTATATAACTGTGAAACTAGTTTCACTTAAGAACTACTAGATTGGCCATTCCTCTTCGTTTTCTTTCAATGACTTTTTTGTTTTCTAATTTGTCTAATATTCTTGTTAATTGAACTTTCGAAATATCTAATTCTTTGATTAGGTCACTTTGGTACATTGAACCTTCATTTTCTTTAATTAGGCCTATCAGTTTTTGTTCATCTTCATTAAGATTTGAAAGGTCCACCTTTTTTTTGCTCTTTTTTTGAACTGTTGTCAGGTATATTCCGGATGCGAATATTAAGAAAGATATACCAAATGCGATCATAATCAACCAAGAGGGGCTATTGTTTTTATGTGCTGGACACTCTTCCATATCTAATGTTGGATCAGATTCTACAATTTCACATAAGAATGCTCCTTGCTCATCAAGATTTACTTTAAGTGATGAAACAATGATAATAAGAAATATTGCGAAAACAATTAGAATGATTCCTAAGCTTTTTTGATCGTTCATCTTTTTTTACTAAGATTTACATTATTTAAGTTTGCCTGACAGGAAGAACATTCTTTTATGCTTGATCCAAGTGTAATTATCGCATAGGACAAAAGAATAATGCTTAGAATTCCTAACTCTATACCTTGGAAAGGTAGAAACGCTACAACGCTTCCCAACCCGAGAACTGATAGTAAACCAATGCCACAAGGCACACATACTGGTGCAGCAACACCAATAACTGCCCCAACTGTTCCAGATTTACTTATATTGCCTTTGACTACTCCATTGGACTTAATCTTGAAAATTATCAATGAAATTGTTACCCCCAAAAGGATGCTTATTAAGATTAAGATTGCGGTTGCATGTAAAAGGCCCCCAGTAATACCTTCTTTGTATAAACCTAAAATTAAACTAAAGTATTCAGGGGGACTTGTTTTTGTTAATAATGTTAACATTAATTTGAAGTTCTTTGATAGAATACTTAATGAAAAGAATATGAATGCTATACTTATAGTTATTAAGAAATACTTTTTTCTGGAAAGTATACTCTTTACTGAAGTCCAAGCTTGATTAATTTTTTTCATAAAAAAGAGAAAGGGGGATTTCTCCCCTTAATTTAAAGCTGCATCGATGGTTGTTTTGAACACACTAAATGGTTGCGCTCCAACAACTTTAACACCATTCACAAAGAACGAGGGTGTTCCACTTGCACCTAACTTAGCTGCTTCTGCTGCATGTGATTGAACCTTGCTAGCCATATCTCCGTTGTCGAGACATGAATCAAATTCACCTTGGTCAAGTCCAATATTTCCAGCCAAGACTTTTAAGTTTGGTACTGCAATTCCTGCTTGGATTGCCATGTTGTCAAAGATTGCATCATGCATATCCCAGAATCCGTCATTGCCGCCAACTTCTCCTGCACACTCTGCAGCCTCTGCAGCTTTTTGTGCATTCTGATGGAACGGTAATGGCAAGTGCTTGTATGCTAACTTAGCTTTACCTGTATCAATGTACTCTTTTTGGATTTGCCCTAATGTTTGTGTGTAGAATCTACCACAGAAAGGACATTCAAAATCAGAATATTCTATGATTGTAACTTTTGCATTCTTATCACCTTTAACATAAGCATCGCCAACATCTACATCTGCTACTGGAGATGGTGCTGAAGGAGCTGCCTGTGGTGCTGAAGGAGCTACTGCTTGAGAATCATCTGAAACAGAACCACCGTTACCACCAAAATATGTTAAAACAAAAAGAATACCGAAAACTAGTGTACCTAATTTCCATAAGGTTAATTCGTTAAATTCGATCTTAACGTTCTTACCTCTGTTTTTTTTCATGTTTATTTCTCCTATCTCTCTTGAGATTAATGTAAAATTTGTTAGTTTTTGTTTATTAATACTTATGTGTTAGAACTGTTGCCGTATATGTGGTTGTTTTTGTTAAAAAAGGATGATTTAAGTTTCTTTCCGTTCTTAGAGATTAAATTGCACTCTTTAGGTATACTGAAAGGGTTTTTCCCTTCGCTCTTCTTTCAACAATTCCTTTCTTTTCAAATCTTGAAAGAATGTCACTTAACTTAGATTTAGATAAATCTGTTCTTAATCTTAGTGTGAATTGAGTTATTCCTGGCTGATCTTTTACTGCTTTGATTACTTTTAATTCATTCTCATCTAACATTAGTTCGACTATCTTCCATCTTTCATCGCTGGAAAGATCTTGTTTTTGTTGTTCTAGTTTTTTTAACCAGAATTCTTCTCCCCTGCTAAATATTAGTAAGTAGAATGCTAATGAGAACATTGCGAAAATTAATCCTATTCCTAAATGTGAAGAGTTTAGTACAAATGATGCTTGAGAACACTCTTCTGTTTGGAAACACCCTTCTGAATTAGAAGAATCTTTTGTTTCTACTATGAAATTTATTAGAACTAAACCAATAATTATTGAAAATACAAGAATGGTAGCACCTAGTTTTTTTTGATTCATCTAGTATTTTTTGTTGTTTTTGCTATTTAAAACTAACCTTAAACAAAAATGTTTATAAATAATGGTGAATTTGACTTTTTAGAGGGGTGTACTGTGACATTTGTAGATTATGTGATATTTGCTAAGGATTATTTCCTGAGTGAGATATTTCCTCGTTTTCTAGAAATGATCTTTGTTACAATTCAAAAGAAAGAAACCCTAGAGATTTTGATCCCATTATTGATTACATTGTTTTTAATTCAGCTTTATTTTGGAAGGAATAAGGATGAACAAATTGGATGGAATACGGCCTATGCTAATTGTATTGTATTACTTTTCGTTACTGCCCACTTAGGCACTTATGTTTATGAACAGTATGGATTAGATGCATTTTACAATCTTGGAAGCACAGCTTATTACAAAACTTTGTTTGTTTTAATATTGGGACTAGTTGCATTAAGTTTGATGTTTATAGATTACTTCCATTCAATTGATGAAAGGTTCTCTTTTTTGATGAGTAGTTCTATATTCATAGATGTAATTTCATTTATTGGTATTGTTTTAGTTTATAGTAGTATAGAATTTGATTGGATTACACTTTACGCTTCAATTTTTATATTTTTATTAGTTATTGTATTTTTTAAGATATTGAGGGCATTAGTTCCCCCTTCTGAATCAGCTGAAAAATATTTAGAAGAAAAAGAAGAAGAAAAAGAAGAGAGACTTAGATTAGTTAGACATAATATACTTGTTAAACAAAACAGATTTAGAAGGAAGTTTGAATGGGTTATGATTGCTGATAGGAAACTCGTTAACTGGGTTAGAAGAAGAAAGAATAAACTTAAAGAAAGTTGGGAAACTATCTTCGGCAGTAAAAAAGGTTTTAATTAATTATTCTAATGGTACTTCGGACCAGAGAGTCCAATCATCTTTTGATGGAGCATAACTTCCTACAATAAAGCTTGGTGACTGTGTTCTTCCGAAGTAAGAGCCGGCTACATCTGTCCAAGTTTTAGAAGTTCCATCAACTCTGTAAATTGGTGATCTTCCCGCCATTAATGCTGAGGACCATGCTCTGTGTAATTGTTTTTCTCTTTGCCCTCCTGGCTCTGCGATCATCTTTCCTTTGTAATCTTCTTCCTTTAGTATCTTGAAGAATTCTTGAATTGGAGTGTTACCTTCACCGATTTCAATGTGTTCGTCATGGTAACCAAAATTATCCGATAAGTGAACATGGCCAATTATTTTATCTTTTACTAATCCCCTAACGTTTTTATCCATCCATTTTGCAAAGCCTTTATCTTTGTCTTCGCCAGGCTTAGCCTTGTAGTATTTCTTCCACATGTTTAAGTGACCGATATCAAATGTCCCTTTGATGTGTTCTTCTGCAATTTTTGCAGCTTGGTGATTGCTTAAACTTGTATTTTGCCTTTGAAGATATTCCTGCATCCTATCTCTAGATTTAGAAATTACTTTTCTGTATTCTTTTGGATGTGAACCATACATTTCAACTGCCCAATTTTCTGGGGCAACGTATAAAGGTTTTTTTAATTTCTTTTTCTTTTCAATTTCAAACGCATTCATTGCGGCTTGTGCAATTGTATCTGCTTCTTTATCAACACCATAATTGCTAATTTCTTCATATGCGGCAATATCTTCTTCTTCTTTTTCAATCTGCCTTGTGTATCCGATTACACCTGTTTCAAATATTTTCTTTTGTTGTTTGTAATATTCTACCTTTTCCTTAAGAAATTTTTCTGGATTTTCATTCATATCCTTCATTTCCTCTAAAGAAATTGCTTCTCCCCTTCTTGCTGATTCGGCTTGACCCTGTTTTAATATATCATGAATCATTGATTGTGAGGCTTTACCATCCTTTGCTTCTTGGAATTCTTTTAACATCTTGCCATATTCTTTTTCTCTTTTGCCTAATCTTTTTGTAGAATCCATATATTCTTCTCTTCTTGCATAGGATTCTTCGCTTTGGGGTTTCTTTATTTCACTGAAGAAAAAGTTAAAGTGATTTTTGTATTTCTTTTGATCTTTATCTGTTAATTTCTTGAATTCATCTTCCATATCATCAATCGTTTTTGCTTCAACTTTGTAGTATCTCTCATCATCATCCAATTCATATTCTCCTGTTCTCTTTCCCTTGTCATCTAGAACTGGAACTGGGAGAAATACGCTGTCTTCTCTACTAATTTGTTGTATTCTTCCTGTTTTTTTATCAACGAAAAATAATGGTGCTTTTTGTTTTTCTTCTTTGTAACTTTCAAATTCTCCTTCTTTAGCTCCCTCTTTTACACCAGCATCATAAACAGGTCTTTGGAATCCATCTATATGAAATACAACAGGTCCACCACCTGCGACATCTGCTGCAAACTCTGAAGTTCTAGACATTTCATCAATTGCTTTTTGTCTTGCTTCGTCTGAAAAGTTTTGTCCTGTAAAACCTGAGAAAGATCCTCCGCCACCACCCATATTTGGCGTTGCGTGAATTGTAACATCTACTTCGTTAACTCTTGCCAACTCCTTCATTTCTTGTCTTTCGGTTTTAGTCCATGCTTCGGGAGATCCTTTTTGTTGACTTTTTCCTGGAGAATTAAAGAAGGTTAGCTCCATGTCGTTGGTTCCCATAAAAATTCCCGCTTTTAAATTCTTTAATGGGTCTCCGCCTAGAGAGTAACCTAGTTGAGAAGGATTTAGTTTAACTGTTTCCCTCTCTTTCTTGTTTAGTGAATTCCAATAATCTGTGTTGAAAATCATGTGATTATTATAATTTTAAAACTAATAATTGTTTTGGTTACTCTGTTAGGAGTTTGTTTTGTTTTTTGAATATGTAATAAGCTAAGTAAGAGTCAACTTCTGCCATTTTTTTAGCTGCGCCCTTTTCTGATTCGTTTACTTTTTTACCTTTAAAAGTAAGATCGACACCGGATATTTCCTTGAAGAAATCTCCTAGGGCTACAAACGGTTCTAGGAAGCCCTTTCTCAAATTCATTCTTTCTTTCTTTTCTTTAGGTTTCTTCTTTTTATGGATTTCAAAGGCACCACCAGCTTTTTCTAAGTAGTATGACAACTCTTCTCTTAGTGCTTCTATTGATGAGTCTACCACTGAAAGTAATTCAAGATCTGATTCATATAATTGTTTTTGATACTCTTCGAGTTGGTCTTTGCTAAGAGCAATTCCATCAATTAATATTTCTGTCTGGCCTCTGTGGATTGCCCCTTTTTGGTAATCTGATTGGAAGGACATATCTGGCATTGCTACAAAGTTAACTCTAACTCTTGTTATAGGGAAAAAATCTTTGAAATCCTTAGTTATTTTTCCTCTTGGAGTTGATTTTTCATATTTGCTTCTTACTGCTAAGAATTCTATTTCAACCTTTGAAGTCTCAAATGCTGCAAGGACATCTTTGTCAGTTGCAATACCATCTGTTTTCATCTGAAGACGTTTAATATTTTTTAAGTAAGGCCTTAACCAGTTTAGGTATAATCTAATTACTGAATAATGTTGTCTTAAGTATCCTAGTTTGAATTTTTGTCCAACTAAAAGTTCTTTGTAGGTTTTCTTTCTCCAAATTAAATATTGTTTTAATTTTCTTCCTAAAACCTCTCTTACTTTTTTATTTATTCCATGTGAATCTTTTAGTTTTTTTACTTCTCTTTCTACATCTGAATCTGTTTTTGGATGTATTGTGAAGAATAAATCTGCTAAAGCTGCAAATCCAACCTCTGAGGTTAAACCTAAAACTGAAGTTACATTTTTTATTCCACCTTCAACTTGATCAATCCAAACTGATTTTAAGTGCACTTCCGAACTGGTTCCACCTTTGTTTGCGTCTTCATAGAATTCTAATCGTTCTTCCATTATTCTTAAATCTCTAAGTAATTGGAACATTGCTTTTATCATTCCACCAACACTTTGCATTATTTGTTGGAACTTATCGATCTGTGCACCCTTTCTTTGTTCAACCGCACCCCAGTATGATGAAGTTTCTCCTGCAGTGTAGATATCTTTTGTTTTGATTATTTTCCCCTCTGGTTCAACTAATCCTCTTCCGAAAGGTATCGGATCTGTTAAAGCTCTTAGGACAGAAAAGTACTTTGCTTCTACACCTGTTTGTGCAGAGTCCATAACAATTCGATATTTAGCCTTTCCACCGAACTTGCCTTTTACAAGATTTTCAGTTGCAAACAAATCTTCTTCCTCTTCTGTTTCTTCTTCCTGTTTTTCCTCTTCTTTTAATTCTGGCATAAAAATTTTCCTTCA
Organism: Candidatus Woesearchaeota archaeon; assembly: GCA_018655015.1. Taxonomy (GTDB): domain Archaea; phylum Nanobdellota; class Nanobdellia; order SCGC-AAA011-G17; family UBA489; genus JABIKK01. The sequence goes on from JABIKK010000009.1 coordinate 26,047, forward strand.
ATGGTTGTTACAAAAATCTTTTATATACTGAAACTTATAAATGTTGTCGTAAAGAGGTGTTAAAATGGGGATATTTGGTAAATTATTTGGTCGAGGCCATGATGAAGTTAGTTCTGAATTACCTATGCTACCCGAAGGTGATCCTTGGGCTGCTGAACAAGGTTCTTGGGATAATCCAGGTTTAGCTGCAGAATCTAATCCTAACTTAGGACAAAATAATCCAAATTTGGGACAGAATTGGGGTTCGAGAGCAAATGAAATGGAAAAGTATGATGTTCCTGATATGAATCCTCAGGTTAGTGGTGAAAGATTTTCTGGGAGTATTTCTCCTAAAGATATTCAATTAATAATGAGTAAGTTAGATTTGATTAGTAGCAGACTTGATAATTTAAGTAGAAGGCTGGAAGCATCTGAAATGGGAAAAAGAGAGAAAAATCTTTGGTAGTTATTTCTTTTTGAGGATTATTAAGAATATTGCAAGTACTATTGCAATGTCCGCTATATTGAATAAAGGGTAGTTGAATAGTTTGATGTCTATGAAGTCTATTACATGTCCTCGGAATATTCTGTCGAATAAATTTCCTAAAACACCTCCAAGTAGAATGGATAATGCTAGTGGGTGTGATAAGAAGTATCTGTTGATGTAGAATATTACAACAAATGAAAAGATTATTAATAAAAAATTAGATCCTTGTAATAAGCCCCAGGCCGCACCAGTGTTGGTTATGTAATTATTATTGCTTATGAATGATAATTTTAGTAATTGATCTACTAGTAAAATTATTAATGCTAAGATATAACCTTGTTTCTTCTTAGTGATGTGAATCATTCTAGAATTTATGCATGCTTAAGTAACTCTTGATTTCATCCATTAGTAAATGTAGTTCTTCATACAAATGTCCCTCGTAATCTTCCATTTTGTGTCTAATTACAAATTTTTCATATAAGTTTCTTCCCGTTTCACCCACTGATTTTGCCATCTTTCCACTTGGATCTTTTTCAAAATATGCAGTTAATCTCATCTCAATTGTTCCCTTGTCAGTTTTTATTTTTAATCCGTCTCTTTCTATTTCTACTTTTTTCATTCCGATTAAGAAGAAGTTTAGATCTATTACAAACTTAGCATAATTATCGACCATCTTCGAGCTTGTCCAATAAATCTTTAGATTATCTGCACCACCCATATCATACTTTTCATAGCCTTTTTCAGAGAAATCATAATCCATTACTTCAAACCATGAGAAAAGACGTTTGTAGAACTCTCCAAAGTCAAATAAAGAAACCTGTTTAATCTTTAGATTCTCACAGAGATAAATTTTAGCACCACCCATCTTGTAGAAATTGTTGGTTGGTTGATATATATAGGTTTTGGAAGTATTTTGAATAAGAATTAATCTTAAATAATGTGAAAATTTTATTTTAATTATGTCAGAAGACGTTGCTACTTTGGATTTATATTTTGGGCGTTTTAGTAATAGGGGTGTTGGAGAAGGCGATTTTGGAGATCCAAACACATGGAAAAAGGGTCTTAGTGAAGCTTCAGTTAAATATGAAGGTAAAAGACGTCTTAAAGCAATGAGCAGAGTTTGGGAAGGATTAGAGTGGAGCTTATACAATGAACAGTTGGCACAGCCGCAAGACCATTCTCTCGATTTAAGTATCCTTGGAGGCCCTATTAAACGTTTGGTTACAGGTGAAAAAAGTGCTAGAGAATTTATTGCCCATGCTAGAGATAATTCATTTAAAACCTCAGATATAATAGTCTTAGATCATTGTATGCACGGATCCCTGTATTTCAAAAGAGGGATTAAATTTCCAGAAGTTACATCTGATAATGTGGGAGAGTTGCTTAATGTTTTAAGCGAATTTGAAGTTGAGATTGCTGACTGGTATTCAGGTTTCACCCTACCAGTGCCGCCAAAAGTATTAGAAATTCAAAGAAATGCTACTCTGAATCGTGATAATCCAAATTTTGAAATTAGTGATGAGGATCTTCGATCTCTAAGAAAAGAAACTCTTAAACTTGCCTTAGAATATCGCTAATTTAGAAGTACAATGCTCTTTACTCTAGAGGTTACTTCTTCCATTTGAAGTAGGTCTTTGATATGGTTGCGGATATCGTTTGTTTTTCTCTTTTTTATTACATAATACTTCTTTAGTTTTCTATCTGTTTTAATTGGAGATTTATTTGATTTTTTGAATTGAATTAGGGCTTTTTTGTTGTCTGTTGGAGGACCATAGTGTTTGTAATCTATAGGTATTTTGTTTTTCTTAGTTACTATGTAATAAGTTGTTAATATTTCATTGTAGTCGAAGATTGAGTCTATTACCTCATACTCATTGGAATGTTTGTTTATGAATTCAAATGCCTTTAATGCTTTAGCTCCAGATACATCTCTTTTTCCTTTAACTGGTTGAACTTCAATAATAGTTAGCTTGCCTTTTTTCTTTAATTTGTTAATGTTAATTGGTTGTTCTTCAAATAATGCTTCTGAAGGAGATTTTAAGAATCTCTTTGAGGATTTTATTATGTTGTTATATTGTTCTCTGCTCAATGCTGCAGCTGTGTTTCTATCTGGTTGAACGGGATCTATTACTATTAATGGTGAAAGTTTTTTGGCCCAGTTTAATTTTTCTGCATCTTTTATTTTTCCAATAGTAGTTGTTGATTTCCACTTTGAAGCATTTTCTATGAATTTTTGGAATGATCCGTACTTTGAAACAAGTATTTCTAAGACATACCCTGATGTTCCCTTAATGTAGGATTCAGCACCATAGAATTTATTTGCTTTAGCAAATACTTTTGCAAGTCTTATTTCATTTGCAAGTTTTGGTTTCTTCTTTGTTTGTGCGTTAACATATTTTACATGATGGAATGAAAAGTCTGTAATGTTCTTTGCTTGTTTTGCATTTGTTATTGCTAGAATTGGAACTATTTCTATAGTGTTTCCTTGAAAGTTTATTTGGAAATAATCTCTTGATCCGTGTACTCTGGATATTCTTGGAAATGATTTCTTAAGATGTTTATGTAGAATGTTTGAGAGTTCATCTGATTTTTTTGAGTATATGCTGTGATTAAATTTAACATAAATATCAATATCGTGTGTGTTTTTTAGCCAAGTGTTTTTTGCTCCTGAACCGCCCACTACTGCTTTGGCGTTAGGTATTTTTATTTTTGAAAGTATTTGTTTTTGTATTTCTTTAAGTCTTGAAATATCTTTTTTTGTTGGAGATACATCTAATAGAATGTTATTTAATACCTCTTTGTGTTTTTTAGTCATGGGTTGATTGGGGTGCGAATCTATTTATAAATTGTTATTTCGGAAGAGATCTTAATTCTTATAAATATTTCTTCTGTGACCTATAATTGTTACTTGGATAGTCATTTCATTACTATTTATCTCTGCAATTACCCTATAATCTCCAACCCTTAATTTGTAATCTTCTCTTTTGGACAGTCTTTCAAAGAAATGTAATGGGTGCCCCTTGGTAGACATTATTTTGTTCCAAATTCTTCTTGATAAGGAGTATTCAAGTTTTTCTAAAAAATCTAATGCTTTAGTATCAAAGATAATGTTATACATCTAGAAGCCTAATCTTTCCCTTGCTTCTTTTTCCGTAAGAAAATTGCCTTTTTTTATTCGTTTTCTTGATTCCTCAATAGCAATTACTGCTTTTTTACTTAGTTCTGGATGCGTCTTAGCTTTTTTTAAAACATATAACATTTTTTTAATTACCTCATCATAACTTTCATTTTTATATTCCCTAAATCTATCTAACTGAGATTTAGTGCCTTCATGGAGTTTTATTGTGGTGATTTCTTTATTTACCATAGTATACTTAGGTATACCTAATATATTTAACTCTTTTCTTTTTGAAAATATTGCGAAATTGGCCTCCCAAGATAATAGATTTCATAAAATTTACAGAAAAAATATAACAAGTCACTTTAAAGTTAGATCTAGAAAGCTAGTATGACATTTTTGGGTGATTATTCACTTTCGAGAGGAAAGTGGTTTGGAGGTTTTGGCTTAACCGCTCTTCTGGCAACTGGATTGATTAAGAGCAGTTACTTTGATCCTGTGATTTCCCCTGAAGAAAAACCTCCTGTAATTGTTAAAGAGAATGAAAAGGTGAGGGCCCTTATTGAACTAAGTGAAATTTACAATAGAGGCTTTGGATTTGAAGGAGGAGATTTAATTGAATATACCGGACTTGAAGATGTTGACTCATTTGTTTCTAGCTGGAAAAATTTGCCAAGAGGAGAACGATATGATGTACTAAGTTCTTTGGTTAAATCACAATTAAGAGATACTGGTTATGATATGAGAGATTTTACAAGGGAAAATCTTGGAGACGCTATGTTCTTTATGTTGGGGGGTGGGCCTTAATGGGATTCTTTGAAGGTTTTGGTAGAGCCATGTTTTATGGAGGAATTTTTATTTCCGGTTATGCTGTTAGTGGATGCATTAGGGAAGATCCACGTTATGACATAGTAAGATATGAAGAAAAACCTTTTTTGATTGATAAAAAATTAAGTGAAAGGGTTGAAATTAAGAATGAAAATGGAAAGTTGCAACTTGGCGATTTAGAGTATAGGATTGAAGGTGTTCTTGAAGATGACAGGATGGTGGATTGTGTTAATTCCTTGAAGGGTAAATGGGGTGTTAAAGAATGAATGATCCGGTTCGCTCTGTTTTTGGTATTGATGGATATGGTGGTGGGAGTGTAGCCCTAATGACTCCCGAGCTTGAAGAGTTAGTTAAGAGTGATTTTAACCTGGAAAAATTTAGAAGTTCCTTGCAAGAACATCAATCACATGAAGCAGAATTGCATAAGGAGATGGTTGCATCTGTTGAGTCCATTGAGGGATTTAATGAAGTTATTAAACGGGTTAAGAATAGGGCGGGTGGATTAAAGCCATTAAATCGTGGCCTCGTTAGGGCCTTGAAGTTCGGGCAAGGAAGGTTTTTTGGATTATTAAATGTGGGGGGAATTTTTACTAGAAGTTTAAACAGCTATAGCACGGAAGGTTTAGTTGCAAAGTATTGTGATTTCTTTGGAGAACATGCAAGAGACTTTGGTCAACTTTTTTTCCATGTTGTTGAGAGAGAAGGCAGACTTACAGATTATTCAAATGAATTAATCAGAAGAAATCAGTTTTATCTTGGATCTCAAGAAGCTTTGGATCAAGTAGTTGAAAAAAGATTAAGTGAAAAAGAAATATTATATGACGGTGTTGAAAGTTCTTCTGAAATATCTAGAGTTGCAAAGAAGGCACTGATTGATAGAGCAAAGTTACAATGTAGTAGTGCAGCAGATTCTAGAAAAATTGCAGGCATGTTAATTACTGAAAATGAAAGGGCAGTTGAAGAAGTTGGTGGTTTGATTGAATGGTGTGGCGGAATGAAAAATGTTTTGGCACTTGGTAAGGAAAGAATGGATAATTATTGCAGGCATTTAGAAGAAACGATGGTTGCCTACTTGCAAGCAATTAGCATGAATAGGTGTTTTAGGGATACAAACAATGCAGTTAGCGGGATGGCAAGTGTGATGCTTAGTGCTCAAGCTAGTGCAGATGAAGGGATAGATAATATTGTAGATTTTGTTAAGCATAATGGGCTTTATGGTAAACCAATTAACTTCAAAGGATCATTGTAATGAACTTGGAAAAAATCGTTAGTGATTTAAACTTTATTTCTGGACGTGAAAAAACTAAAACAGAGAATGTAACCTTGGATGTTGGGGCGGTTGAAGGTGTAAGGGGAGATGAATATGAAATAGCATTAATTGATAGAGGATTTGATTTGAAAATGCCTTTTGTTTTAAATAATGAAATTTCTCAGGTAGTTAGAAGTTTGTTTAATCCCGAGTTGGGCAAAGGTAAAAATGCTGTTTGTATTTTTGACTGGGTTGTAAAAAATATAAAATATGGTGAAAGGAGACGAGGACGTCAAGGTTATAGGAACAGTGTTGAAGTTTTTAGAGATCGTGAAGGGGTTTGTGGTGAAATGGCCACACTTTATTTGGTGATGATTAGAACTATAGGACTTAGAGGAAGTTTTGTTAATGTGGATGTAGACTACACTGGTAAAAGAGTTAATCATGCCTGTGCTATGATTGATCTTTCTGGAAGATACGGAGGTTCTACTCTTGTCGATCCAGCGTATAGATCCTATGATGTTGCCCACAATAGAGTTAAGCCGTTGACTGATTTTGAAATATTTAAGATGTTTAACAAGTGGAATTGAGGAGTATATGTCTATCACAATAATCTATAAAAACTTTCCAGTACTAGATATTGAGATGATAGATGAATACACATATGGCTGTTTTGTTGTAGAAGGAAAGCAGTTCTTAGGGGATCTAAAAATACAAGGTAATAGGGCTAGATACTGGCAAGACCTTGAAGATAGAGACCTTAAAGTAGCACATATTTCTGAGTTGTTGAAGGAAAACCCCGATGTCTTTGTGATAGGCACTGGTGCAGGTGGCTTGTTAAGGGTTAGTCAGGAAGTTCAAGATTATGTTCTTAGTTGGAAGTTGAATACTGGAATGAACCCCATAACTCACACTGTAAAAAATACTGAAGCAATTGGAATAATCAATAATGCTGTTAAGACTGGTAAGAAAGTTTGTGCCGTATTGCCTAGTGGATGTTAATCTTTTGTTTTTAAACTAATATTGGTGATAGGAATTAAATTATGGAAGAAACTATTGAACTAAGAGCAATTCTAAGAAAGACTTTAGTTGATGCCATACCTGAATTGGATAGTGATGTTGATGAAAGTTTTATTCCCCCAATTACTTTGAATTCTCTGGGATTTGTAATTAAATATTTAGATGAAAGGGATGGATCAATTCAAGATGCCCTGCCTATAAGACATATTCATTCGGCTGTTGTCCAAGGTGCTAAAGATATTACCCACGCATATCCTTTTGTTAGAAAAACTCCAGAAAAATTGAGTGAAAGTGAAAGAGAATTATATCCCTCATTAATAAAGGCTAGAGATGGGCTGAAAAAGGCTGGAAGAATTATTGAAGGTGTGTTTGGAAACAAATATAAAGCTTAATTCTGGTTGTTTGATATGGCAAGATTAATATTTTTTGGAGATGAAAGATGTCCTTACTGTAAGAAGGCTTTGGATTCTTTAAGGGGTAAAGATTTTGAACATGTTTTAGTTCCTGTTGATATTCCAAGAGAAGAAAGAGCTGAAGTTCGTTATCTTGGTGGGGCTCCAGAAGCTAGAGGTAAAAGTTTTGGAGAACTTTTTGGCGGAGATTTGGGCATTCCTAAAGCTGTTCTAATTGTTGATGGAAAAGCTACAGTGCTAATGAGTTCTGATGAAGTAATAGAATACGCTTCTAAGTTATAATTTTGTCTTCTGGGCATTCGCCTTCGGTCCAATGTGAAACAGTTTCGTCCTTACATGCATTACAACTATTAGAATATGTGTTTGCACAAGGGTAAACTAAACAATTTGTTGTTTCTTTAAACCATCCACAAACTGGTTGATAAATTTCAATACATGCATCAACATTTCTTTGGTCGTTTGTACATTCTCCTTCTTCATATATTATTTCATCAAAAGGGGGACATTGTTCAAATTCGCAATTAGGCCCTGTTCTTCCAACCACACTTCCATCGGAACAAATCTTTCCTTCAGACGTACATGCTTGTTCAGATGGTTGAATTGTTGTACAACTTGTTAAGATGAATGCTAATGTGAAAAGTAGGATTAAGTATTTCATGTTTTTTTAGAGGTGTTAGTTGTTATTAAATCTATAGTCCTAAAGCCTTAATTAGGATTGTAGCGTATGAGCCTTTCTCTAGGTCGAATTTAATAGCTAACTTTGTTTTTCTTTCATTTAGATCGTCTTTTTCCTCGGGAATTAGTTCTAGATTTTTAGGAACGATGATTAACTTTCTGTTTCTTGTTTTGAAGAATAGTGTCCCTATTTTTTTTACCTTTAATTCTTCTTGCTTAATTCCTTCTTTTGAGAGAATCTTTTCTATTACTGCCCTCGTGTAATCATCTTTTATTACCGTATTTGGTGCGATCATTGGGAGTTCTAGTTCTAAAATTTCATTAAGTTGTTCTTTCTTTATTTCTTTATAAAAATGTAATTTTCCTGCAGCATAATCCAGAGGTATTAGTTCTTCTGTTTTTTCTTTTAGAATTAAACTTAAGCATTTATTCCAAATGTAACTTTGGTATGCTGAAACCAATATTTCTTGTTTTAGTTTGTTTATTTTTCTAAACGCTTGTAAGTAATTATTTGGGTTTCTTGTTAAATAGTAAACTATTTTCTTTTCTTCATCTAATTTTTGGAAAGGCTGTAAATGTCCAAGACATTTCATCCATTTATTCCAACTTTTGTAAATCAACTTATGTGCTTCGTTCTTTTCTGAAGATCTGTTATTTTCTGATGTTAGATATAACTTCAGTGCAGTTTCATAATCATCTTTCATTAATCTTTTTGCAATGAACCCTTCTCTACTTAGGTCTTCTCCAAACCTCTGAGAGTCGAAGTAATTAGGAATTCCAGAAATTTTTATTTTTTTTACGTTTGATTTTATTTTTTCTACATCTTTTTTTGATAAATCTCTTAATGTTACTGTAAATTTATTGCCCTTTAGGTCTCCACTTTTTAATGGTTTTAGAGAACATCCTATTTTTTTTAATGCAATAGACGGGGTTTGGAAGTCTGTCCTATCTGTTCTGTTTGTTTTTATTGAAATTAGTTGGGTTGTTACTGCGATTTTATCTTTTATTCCTGCGTGGTCTATCTCTCTATAGGAAACTTTTAGCTTTCTTGCAATTGTTTTTTTAGCCTGGACTAAGTCTATATCTCTTTTCTTTAGTTCGAAGATAGTGTAAGGCCCATTCTTCTTCAACTTAACTAATGGGATTTCCTCTACTTCAAAGTCCTCTGGGATCTGCTTTATTCTCATTTTTTAGAGGGAAATTTAGTAGTTTATAAATTGTTATAAGGCATCAAACTAGGATTTATATACCTCTATAAGTGTCTAAGAGGTGTGAAGGACCTAATCTATATTGCTGGACCGTGTGCTGTTGAAAGCTTAGATCAAATAATGAGTATAGGTAGGGCTGTGAAAGATGTGGGAGCTACGCATCTTAGATTTATGTTATACAAACCAAGGACCAATCCTGGGAGTTTTCAGGGAGTGGGTGATGAAGGCCTTGGTTGGACAGGGGAAGTTAGAGAGAATGTGGGTTTACCACTTGTTACAGAGGTTTTAGATACAAGGGACGTTAGAAAACTTGCAGATTATTTTGATATTTTGCAAATAGGTAGTAGGAATTCTCAGAACTTTGCACTCATTAAAGAAGTTGGGAATGTTGCAAGAGAACTTGGCGTAGGAGTTATTCTAAAAAGAGGAGCAAGTAACACTGTTGATGAATGGTGGGGTGCATATAATTATCTTGAAATGGATCCTGTGAATCCTGGAGAAGTTTATATGTGTGAAAGGGGTGTTAGGTCTGCAACAAATCCTGGCCCAAAAGGAAATATTTTGGATTTGAGTGCTGTCCCTCTTCTCAATACAGTTTGTCACAATGTAATTGTTGATCCAAGTCATGGTACTGGAAAAAGCTCTTTAGTTGAACGCATGTCTCTTGCTGCAGTTGCTGCTGGTGCCGATGGTTTGGAAATTGAAGTCCATACTAACCCATTAAAATCAAAAAGTGATCCTTACCAAGCTATAACTCCTGATGAATTTGGTGAAGTTGTAAGGAAATGCAACATATTTAGACGAGCTTTTGAAGAAGCCTACAGGGAATAATATTAATACTCTTTTGAGACAAGCAAAGCAAAGTATATTTTGCATTGGATAAACATTTAATAGTTTCTTTTGTTCTTGGATGTTTATGAGTCCTGGTTGCAAGTTTATTATTGTTACTGGGGGAGTTTTATCTGGGCTGGGCAAAGGTGTTGCTGCTGCCTCTATTGGACATTTGTTAGCAGATGGTAGAAAGATTGTTCCAATTAAGTTAGATGGTTATTTGAATGTTGATCCTGGAACAATGAATCCTATTGAACATGGTGAAGTTTTTGTTTTAGATGATGGTTCTGAAGTTGATATGGACTTTGGGCATTATGAAAGATTCTTAGGTATTAAATGTAAATCTGAATGGAATTTAACTATGGGGAAAGTGTTTGATGAGATTAGGAAAAAGGAAAGAAGGGGAGATTTTCTTGGAAAAACTGTGCAGTACATACCACATGTAACTGGATTTATTAAAAATAAATTTCATGAAATCAGTGGAAAAGAAAATGCAGATGTTATGTTAATTGAAGTTGGTGGGACAGTTGGAGATATTGAGAATGAACTTTATATTGAAGCCTGTAGACAATTGAAGAAGGACGTTGGAAAAGATAATGTTTTGTATGTGCATTTGACATATGTTCCTATTCCTTCTGGGGTCTGTGAGCAAAAATCTAAACCTACACAACAATCTGTTAACCAGTTAAGAAGTAGGGGGATTAATCCAGATATTATTATTGGAAGATGTAGTCAACATTTAACACCAAATGTAAAAGAGAAAATTGCAACATTCTGTGATATTGATAAGAATGCTGTTATTACTGGGCTAGATGTGAATAATATTTATGACATTCCTAAAGTATTTCACTCTGAGGGTGTTGGTAAAATAGTTGGTGAACACTTTGGTTTTGGTGAATTGCCGTATAATTCTTTTTGGAAAGAAACTCTTGAGAAAGAAGCTGATAAGAAAATCAAGGTTGCAATTTGTGGAAAATATACGAGTTTAGGGGATTCCTATGCATCTGTTATTGAGGCTTTAGATCATGCTGGGGCTAATTTAGGCACTAAGATTGAGCCTGTTTGGATTGAAACAACTGATGTTGAGAATGGGGAAGTTAACCATAAGATGATGGGGATTGATGGAGTAATTGTTCCTGGAGGATTTGGTTCAAGAGGTTCTGAGGGTAAAATTAATGTGATTAAACATTGTAGGGAAAATAATATTCCATTCTTAGGTCTTTGTTATGGTATGCAGTTGGCTGTTGTTGATTATGCAAGGAATGTTGCAGGTTTAAGTGGAGCAAATAGTTCTGAAGTTGAACCCAAGACACCTAATCCTGTAATTGATTTATTGCCTGAACAAAAAGATGTTTCTGAAAAAGGTGCTACAATGAGACTTGGCGGATATGATATTAATGTTAAAGAAGGAAGTTTAGCTGAAGGAATTTATGGAAAACTTGCAAGATTAAGATTTAGACATAGGTGGGAAATTAATCCAGATTATGTAGAGAAACTAAAAAATGCAGGACTTGTTTTTTCTGGTTATTCGCCCGATGAAAGAATAATGCAAATATTAGAATTGCCTGAACATAAATTCTTTATGGCAACGCAAGCTCATCCAGAATTAACTTCCAAATTAGAAAAGCCAGATGGATTGTTTTTTAATTTTGTTAAAAGTTGTTTGAATTAATTATCTTTTTGTGTAGTGTTTATCTCTTGGAGGAGAAACGCAAAAATATCCAAATTCTTTAAAAGCTCTTGGAGGTTCTTCCCTTGTATTAAATGCCCTAGAATCTTTTGCTGAATAGGTGTATCTGTTTCCGCCAACTTCTATACTGGTGGGGGCACACCCATGTTCGATAATTATTCTGGGGTTGATTCCTTTAATTTTTAAACCTGGTTGCATTGATTCCCAATCTGATACAGAATCTAACCTTTGTAATGAAGCAGATAGAACAAGATCAGTCAGGTCTTTTTGTCCGTTAGGAAGAAAAAATCTAAATTTAACACTTCTTGGGACCGAAGGACTATTTGTTGCCTTTTCAGCTCCATGACCATTTCCATTCCTAAATAAATTCATATCAAACACTTCATGTAATTACTAGAACCATTCTGTAGTTGTAACTGGTATATAAATTTTATGAAGAAAAAATGTGGCGGTTGGACCGCCGGTTTGTTTATTCTTTACTGACTGCGAAACTTCCATTACCGGTGTATCTTAATAAATTAAGTCCTGCAATAGCTCCAAGTCTGAATAGAATATCTATCATTCTCATTGGATTTTCAACGTCTTTAATGTGGACTGTTAAAATCGCAACTGCTAGAATGATTATTAATGGCCATACTGCATATTTAACCTTGAATCCTACGACAAGTGCGATTCCGAAAACAATTTCTGAAAGGATTAAAATCCATCCAAATAAAGCTGCACTTGGGAAACCGAGGCCACCTAGCATGCCAATGATCATATCTGGATTCATTAGTTTAGAAATTCCTGGAATTAGGAATAATAAACCGAGTAGTACTCTCATGAATGTTATTGAATTGTCATTTCCATTACTCATAGCTCTCCCCCCTTAATTGATACTTATCATTAGTTATCTCCCTTTAAAAATGTTATATTTAACTTAACAATGGTTTTATAATTTGTTTATAAATGGACAAAATTTATATATCTTAATTGCTTAAATAAATAAATGGGGGTTGAAAAGATTAGGGCAAGATGGCCATCTAGATTTGTATTTATTTTAGCTGCTGTTGGTTCTGCAGTTGGTTTAGGTAATTTATGGCGTTTTCCATATTTAACGTATAAGTATGGTGGTGGTGCTTTCTTAATTCCTTATTTGATTGCTTTGTTTGTTATTGGTTTTCCCTTATTGATATTAGAATTTGCTTTAGGTCAGAAGATTCAAAGAGCTGCAGTTGATGCATTTGCAAGTGTTAAGAAACAGTTTGCTGGTGTTGCATGGTGGGCTTTATTTTCTGGATTTTTAGTTATAACTTATTATGCAGTTGTTATGGCTTGGGCGTTGAAGTATTTAGCTTCTTCATTAAGCGTTGCTTGGTCTGGAAATAGTGAAGGATTTTTCTTTAATAATGTTTTAGGCTTAAGTGAGTCTGCGGCAGTACTTGGTGGAATACAATGGCCGTTGTTTTTTGCTTTAATTTTAGTTTGGTTAATGATTTATTTCTCTGTGTTTAAAGGTGTGAAGAGTGTTGGTAAGGTTGTTTTAATTACAATGCCTGTGCCAATTATATTATTATTTGTTTTATTGTTTAGGGCTTTGACTTTGGAAGGTGCTGGAACTGGACTTTATTATTTTTTAATCCCAAACTTTGCTGCATTGCTTGATCCACAAGTATGGGTTGCTGCATTTTCACAAATATTCTTTACGTTAACTTTAGCCTTTGGTGTGATGGTGGCGTATGCTAGTTTTAATGATAGACATCAAGATGTTTCTGGAAACGCTTTATGGACTGCAGTAATTAATTCATTAGTTAGTATTGTTTCTGGATTTGTTGTGTTTGCAACATTAGGATTTATGTCTATGTCTAAAGGTGTGGGTGTGCCTGATGTTGTTGCTAGTGGTCCTAGTTTAGCTTTTGTTGTATTTCCTGAAGCATTATCTTTGATGCCATGGGCTCCTTTTTTCTCGGTGTTGTTTTTCTTGACATTGTTAATGTTAGGAATTGATAGTGCATTTTCAATTGTTGAAGCTATTGCTGCTGCGTTGAAAGATAAGTTTGGAAAAATTAGGCGTGAAAGGTTGACATTCTATATTTGTTCTATTGGATTTTTACTTGGTATAATTTATACGACTGGTGCCGGATTGTATTTCTTAGATATTGTAGATCATTTTGTTACTAATATTGCGATATTAACTGTTGGAATTTTACAATGTATTATGATTGGATGGGTTTATGGTACTGCAAGGTTAAGAAGATACATTAATAGGGTTTCCAAATTTCAGATAGGTAAATGGTGGGATGTTTGTATTAAATATGTAACTCCATTGATATTATTAACATTATTAATATTCCAATTGTATACTGAGTTTACAACCCCTTACGAAGGATATCCAACTTGGGCATTATTGGTTGGATGGGGAGCTGTATTGATACCATTAGTAATTGCTTTCTTGATTCCTCAAGCAGAAGTTCTTATTGACGATGAGGATTAATTTGAGTTATTTCTTTTCTCTTACATTTATGTGATGTTTCACCTTAGAATCTTGCTATTAATTCTCTTTAAATATATTTAGTTTAGAATTAAGCGGCGCGTTCTTTTATTTCGTATAGGTGATTTAGAACCCCTTGCCTATTTGAGAATGTGTTTCCATCATCGTGTTTAAATGCATGAGTCATTTGTCTGTGATATGATGCTAATTCCATATAGACTGTAGAATTTGGTATTTCTCTTTTTTTATCGGGTTGTAATGTTCTTCTGAACACTTCTGCAATACCACTTAAATTCAATTCTGGTTGTTCCTCTATGAAAGAAATTAAAGTGTCTACCTTGATAAGATCTCTTTCTTTCCTAACTTTTTTTGGATCTACGCCAGGGTTTAGTCTTGGATTTAAAGTCATCTTAAATAAGTTAAGAACTTAAACTATTTATAAATTTAGTTTATTTTTCAATAGAGACGAAAATATATCTCCGAAGTATCTGAATTAAAAAACCGGCCGTCCTAATAAATACCCCATCACTTCCATGGTTCCATTGAATGAACTTCCGCCTGATCTGAACCCTAATTTTTCGTAGAGTCTACGGGCTTCAATGTTCTTTTTTGAAACCGATAATGCAACCATATCTTTATTTTCTACTTTTGCACGAGCGATACAATCTTTGATTAGACGTGTCCCAATTCCTCTACTTTTTACTTCTGCAATAACCCAATCAATTGTTGTTCTTTCTCCGTTTAAACTGTCAAACCCCTCTATTAGTAACCCATCTAATGATTCATCTGTGAAATGTGCTACGAATCTGTTTTTGGAATTAGTGCCTAGGTTTCTTTCGATATATTCTTCAGTGTATTTGTTTTTAGATCTCTCTAGTGGAGACTCATCATACAAATGTCTTACATCCCTTAGTGCTTTATGGAACATAGCTACGTAGTCAGGAACTAATACTGCATCATCTGAGACTAATATTCTACAAGTTTGCATAAATTTGTTGTTTAAAGTTAGAATAAAAGGCTTTGGATGTTGTGGGTGGCAGAGTTAAGACTTAACAAGTCTTAAGGTGGGATTCATTTCACAGGAATATTTATAATCTTTCAGTAATTGTTCATATTATTGAATATTAAAAAAGGTGATGAATGAAATTTTCAGAAGAAAAAATTAAAAAATTAGTTTGGGATAATTTAAAATGTAATGTTGATCAAATTGTAGATAGTTCTAAGGGTGAAGATCAATTAGTAAAAATTGTTAATACTGATAAGGGTAAATTTGTTGTAAAATTTCCAAAAGATAAAGAAATGGTTAATAGGCAGATCTTTGCAAATAATAAACTGGAAGGGAAAATACCAATTGCTAAGATAATGTATCATACTGAAGACTGTATTCTTGAAACATTTCTTCCTGGAAAGGAATTATCAAGAGTTAAGCTGAATAAAGTTGAATCATCTAAAATATTTTTGCAGTTGGGAGAAATCTTAGCAAAAGTACACCAAATTAATCTTAAAGGGGTGGGCTTTATTGAAAACCAACAAGGGAAATATAATTCTATGAAAGAGTTTATCGATGAATATTGGCTTAAAGATAGGCTTAAAGATCTTTTAAAATATAAAACTGTTACAAAAAAAGAGATGATTTTAATTGAAGAGTATTTGTGTAAACATGAATATCTTCAAAAAACCGAAGAATTTTGCTTGTTACACTTTGACTACATAGATAGTAACATCAAGGTGGATAAAGGGAATGTTTCGGGAATATTTGATTTTGCAGATATAATCTCTGGACCAAGAGAATTTGATTTTTCTAGATTATATATTGCCCATCATGGTGACATGTTTGATCTTATTCTAAAAGGATATTCTCAAAAATTAGATATAAACAAAATAAGATATTATTCTGCATTAACTTTAATGAGGCTGTTACCTTATCTTGAGGACTTAGATTTGAAACAGTACAAAAAAGGGTTAAAACTTATGTGGGACATTGTAGGGAATTAAAGAGTGCGGCGGCCGTGAAGGCTTAGTTAGTTCTAATGCGCTAGTGCCTATTTGTTAGTTGGTAAAAGAAGTATTTAATTCTTTTTAATTGGTCTTTACGGCATAATCTGTGTTCCACCAATCTGTATTGTAATTTAACGGAATAATCTTTGCTTCTTTATGCTTATACTGTTCTGGTACCTCTCCAATTTTCCAATTCTTGCCAGTCGTTTCTACATAAAAATATGTTGAACCATTATATTCAAATTTCAAAGGGTTTTGTGCAAAAATAGCCTCTGTCCCTGTCTGCTCAAACCAACTTTCAGGTAACCCTAAGTCTGTTAATTTTATTGGGTCAACGGCAATAGCTATATGGTCGTCATATCGAAGTAATATTGTTTTAAAGCCCAGTGTACCTAACAAACTTGCCATCAGGTAGCTTGTATCTTCACAATCTCCGTTTTGCTCCACCAACGTCTCTACGGGATATTTGGGATAGTCATCAAAGTTTAGTTTGGCATCTTCTATGTAACTAACCTGTTCAACGAACCTCATAACTTTTTTTACTTCTCTTGCATCATATGTTCTTACAAAAAACATGTCTTCTAATATAACCTGCATTGACGGGTCCGATATGGTGACATATTCTCCTCCATGCTCTACCCTTGGTTTATTTCTATAATAATCATATATATCTAAATCGATAGGTATTTCTTTTTCATTAAATATCTTGATTATTTTTCTGCCATCTCCAAAGGGATGCTCATCTAATTTGTCTGGGATGGTGTCATTATCTGAGTCCATATCTTGTAGTTTTGAATTAAAAATATTTTCTATAACATCCCCATTATTAATATACACAAAAGATATTATAATTATTAAACCTATTGTAATCAATAACCAATTTCCAACATTATTAGTTTCTTTTTTCATTATTCACAGTATGGGTCTTCAGAACAATCAGAGTCTTCACAGTCCATTAGTTTATCTCCATCATTATCTTTGTAATCATTACAAATTTCTTGAAGCTCTTTGCACCACTCTTTTCTCGAGTATACTTGCTCGTCTCCTTCATCATAGAATACTTCACAAGTATACTCGTATACATCTATGCTTTTGAAGTTATAAATTTCAAATTGAATCGGTTTTGTTTTAACTTGCCAAGTTTGGTCGCATTCATCTGTCCTAGGAGGACAGCTAGGTATCAAATCTGTCCCTTCGTACATCTTTTCAAAATTTTCCGGAAGGTCTCCGCGAGATTTGTAAATTTCTATTTTAATATTAATATCTTCATTGAAATAAACTCCTTTTCTTAATAATGGATTTCCATATACTGGAATTTTCCATACAAATAATCCTTGGCCTTTTAGTAAAGGGTTGTATCCCAAACATTTTCCTTCAGTAATATAAAAAATTTCTTTTCCAATCTTTGTTTCTTTTGTACTAATATTTTCTTCACAAGAATCCACAAAATAATCTTCTAACCATAAATCCTCGATGTACTCTGGATAGAATGCTCCTCCCATGCCCATTCTTGGACCATAGTTTAGTAAATCTGCACCATATTCCTTAAGATATTTTAATTGAATTGTTCTAAATTTTTCTTGCATTATATTAGCAGTGTAGTAATTATCTGCAGATATTTTGATTCTTACAAAAGGATATTCTTCATTAATTCCTAATTTATCAAATTCTAAATAAATTCTATCTTCTACATCTTCAAAGCCATAATAATAAGAATTAAGATTTTTATTTTGTGCTGGAGTGACGTACTTAAGAATCATAGTTTCATTATAAACTAATATTTCTTCATCAGAAGTTTCTTTAGTTTCAATTTCTACATCCTCTGTTTCAACAATTAATGGTTTTTCTTCTATTTTTGAAACCTCTTGAGAATTACATCCTACAAGTGTTAAAGATAGAATTATTAAAACTAAAACAGCTATTTTTCCCATAGTTCTGCATCATTTTTGAGATATTTAATCTTTTCTAAAAAACCGACCCCCCTAAGAATTAAGAAAGGATTAAATATTCATTTTATCTCAGATATCTGTGAAATTAATATGTTTTAATAAGTATTTTATCTTAATTGGCCTACTAACATTGGTTTTAGTTAATAATTCTTTAGCTAATGAAGAGATTTCACCAGATGACAATTTGTTCGAAAAAGAGAACAATTTTTTTCAAAGTATTTTTCATTGGTTTTTAGATTTATTTGAAAGTGAAACTGCCGTTGTTGATTCTGTTGAAAGTACGGATTCTCCAAAATTAGATGCTTTACATGTTATTGAAGAACAATCAAAAGAGGGAAAACCTAAACATGTTACTAATGAGACTTGTGATGGTTGCAAGATATTTGATATAAACTGGACTAGACAAGAATGTTTTTCCGAGAATTTTATTTGTCCTGCAGATGTAAAAGGGAAGTCTCTTGGATGTATGCCTGCATTTCCCAATAGAGATTATGCCAAGTTTTGTGTTGAACCCTGTCTGAGTTGGATTATAGAAACTTGCGGTTTTGAAGGTTATAATTCATAATGAAATTTAAAAGTACTGTTAAATTATTGTTTTATTCTTGCCATTTCTTCCCATAGTATAATTCTTCACAAGGAATATTATCTCCGTCCCTATCTAAATGGTGCACGTCGTTTGTTACACCTCCGCACCCATCATATGTTTTTTTTGCTTCAGAATATGTACTAAAATCAGCACAATTGTATTTATTGTAGCTGCAAATAAGGCTGTCACTTTTAGGTTGTTCTACTTCTCCCCCATATAATTCATTTCCTATTTCAGATTCTTTACTATATTCATAGGTAGGTGTGCTCTCACTCTTTTGTTGTTCTAATTCTTCTATCTTTTCCATTATCAATTTATTTTGTATTTCATGGTCCTCGCCATATTTTTCCTCAAGATACTTATCACTAAGAGAGGTGTAAAAATAACCAAATATCAATATTACTATAAAAATTGCTATGTATGGATGTCTCTCAATGAAGTTGTTGTCTTTCATTGTTTCTTCCAATAATCTTTAAAGATTAAAACTCCAAACACTAATTGCATTACGCCATAAATATTCCAACTGCCGGACCCAAAAGCTGTATTTGATAATCCTACAACAAACATCATTGCACCCAATAAGAGATACATTCTTCTCTCTCTAATGTAAAGTGCCAAAGCACCAATAAATATTAGTAAATAGCCCCAGCTAGAACTTAAAAATCCACTAAGAAGTTGGTGAAGCAAGCCCATGATGATTAGTATTGTTCCCCATAACTTCAAATCGTAACTTATTTCATCTTTTTTCATTTTTAATAAAAAGTTATACTATTTAATAAATCATCAAATTCGTAAACATAATCTACTAGTTCCGTTGTTGCTTCAAAAGACAAGAGTAAGGGCTTATCTAAGAATACTACATTTTTTGTATAATATATATCTCCATCTAAATAATATTTTAGTTCATTAACCACTGCCTCGTATCCGTTTGAAGTTTTAATTATTCTATTTTCTCTTTCTAAAATTTTTACACCTGCAACTTCTTCAATCATATCGAATCCTTTGTCTAACCCTTCCTGAAATTCTTGGATTCCGTCACGAACAGAATATTCTCCAAACAATTCTTCTGCATCAACAATCCAAATACTAACAGATTCATATCCTGCATCATCTGTAGCAAGGTAATAATAAGGAACACCGAGACCTCCAAATTTAACATCCTTAACAATATAATATCCTGGAGGTTCTTGGAAACTCATAATATCCTCTAAATAAATTATATTATTTTCGCTAATCTCTTCAGTCATTTCAATTTTATGGAAAAATACATCGGCTTCATCTGCACATATATTGGGCATTTCGTCATCCCTTATACAACACATAACGCCTATTTTCTCTTTAGGCAGTTTACAGTCATTTGTATCAATTAACACATTTTTATCTTCAACAACCTCATATATATTATCTACTCCAATAATATCAGATTCATAGGGCCCTCCAAAAAGAAATAGAACGTAAATTATCAAAAGGCCGAATCCTACTGCATAAAGTATATCTTTCAAAAAATTTCTTTTTTTTGGCATAATCTTATAGGATATCATGAATATATAAATCTATCAGAATCAATAAGGCACAATTAAGGTATAAGTTTGTGTTGTCTCAAAAAATTATTCAAATTACGGTATTGGCCAAGTTAAATAAACAAATCGAAATTTCTTTTTTTAGTTAAATCTTGGGGTAATGGCAGCCCTGGACATTCATTAAATAACTTAGTCATTTCTTTTTTTTCTTGTTCGGACATAGCACTCCATTTTTTTGGAGAAAGGACAAAGTTTTCACAGTACAATACTATTAAATTATTTACTACAGTATTTACTTCTGCATCTGAAAATTCAGACATTTGTTTTGTGAATTCTTCCATTTTCGAATCATTACTCAAGTAAGAGAGTAAAATGTACGTTTTTCCATTTTGTGGGAAGATTGTAAAAATCATTGGCTGTGGAATGGATTTATAATCTTCTAAATTGTTAATCATCTTTCCTTTAAAATCGTATACTGGATAAAAACAAGAACTTACTGCAACAGAATAATCTCTGTCCAATATTACTAGTTTTGTTTTAATCCCTCCAAATTTGGAATTGATTAAACAATGGTCTAACTTTTCCTTTATTTTTCCTAAATCATTGAGGCCAACCTCATTACCCATTATCAAGTTATTAATTGAAGGATAATTGTTTCCTTTAATTTTTATGAACTCTTTCATTTCAGATATGACACTTTTTTTTGCCATTATCTCTTTAGCTATTGACCTGTATGCGTACAAAAAACATTGTTCTTCATTCTTTGGTTCAAAATCTATTTGTTCTATAGGTAGGAATAATGCACTATCATGTTTTGAACAAAAACCCTTAAATGTAGTCGCCTTTCCCCTACCTACAAGTTCTGCACCACAGTTATTAATTTGAATAATATCTCCGTCTTCAGAAATTTTATTTAATATTTTGTTATTTTGTATGGAGTGTGCCTTAATTATTTTTTTATCACATTCATCTTTATTTGGGTGGAGACATTCTCTTGTATCGGATTTTCTTTTTAATTTTGTTGATAATTTGCTAAATTCAATCTTTCTGCTAATTACTTTTTTTTGCCTTGGAATTTTTACCTTGCCATTGATTATTTCTAACTTATGGACACTTATTAATTTTTTAACCCTAAATAATACTTTATCACTTAGCACTCCTGTTATTTCTTGCAGTTTTGCACTTAATTCTTCAAGAGAAAATGAACTATCTTCTTCTCCTAATAAATTGAATATCTGGGGTTCCAATTTGGACATAATTTAAACCTACAAGTTAGTACTTAAAAATTAGCACGTAGTACTTAATTCAAACTAATCAATAAGTAAGCTCTGCCATTCTTAGAACCTTCTTTTGTCTTTTCAATCTTAATTATTTTGAAGTATTCTAATTCTTCAGAGTGACGTTTTAGAGTATTATATCCTATATTCAGCTTTGTTTCTAATTTTCTTAATGAAATTGGACCCTTTTGAAGAGCATTTACTATTTTTTTCTTAATTTCTAATCCAGAAGAGTATTTTTTCATGCTAACAATAGATAGCAAGATTTATATATCTGGATGCCAAGAATTGTTAGCATGGGTAAAAGAACAGGAGAATTCGTTTTAGGTATTTTGGGCGGTTTAATTGGAATCCCTTTTGGAATTTTTGCAATGGTAGTTGGAGGTATTGACTCAGTAATTGGTGGTGGCTCAACTATTATTGGTTTAGGGTTTGCAGCAATATTATTTTCTGTTTTAGGAATAATTGGCGGTGCTTTTGTTAAGAGTAAAAGAAAACTAGGCGGTTGGTTTATGACAATTGCTTCAATAGGAGGATTTATTAGTATAAGTTTATTCTATATTGTACCAGGTTTACTGTTGATAAGTGGTGGACTCTTGGCATTGTTAAGAAAATGAAGTTAAAACTAAGTTTAGGAATATTATTAATTAGTTTAATCTTTTTAGTTGGATGCTCTCCTAAGGAGTATGTTTGTTCAGATAGTTCTGTTGTTTCTTCTCCAGAAGAATGTGGAACTACTGAAGTACTTTCAGAAGACACAGGTTTAGCTAAACACTCTGCAATATTAATTATTGAAGACCCTTCAGATTCAGAGTATTACACTCATGAACCTAGCTTATTTATTGAAAATACGGGTGATTCAGTAATTAAGATTTCATTAGATGTTAGTATCCTTGATGGAGATAAACTTTTACAAAAGGACAATAATGTTCTGTTTTTGACAGGTAGCATCGATTCGATAGACTTGATTTATCCTGGTGAATCAGTTAGAGGTTACTTGAATTATATGGACGATAGGGAAACAAAGTACAATTGGAAACTCCAAGTAGATTTAAGGGATGGTTCCTCTGCAAAAATAATAACTAGTGACTATGCCTGCTTGAACCTTGGTTGTGAAGACATTAAGGAAGTTAAGCTTAAAGAGGTTGAAGAAGTTATTCCTTGGGAAGATTACCTTGAAGAGTGTACATCTAAATTAGCAAAAACTACCTACCTATCAAATAAAAATTATTATATTGATGAATGTGAATCTGAATACTCTGTAAGGTTTAATTTACCTGAATATTGTGAGTTGGTTGATGATATGAGTAAAAGTCTTTACTGTTGGAAAAGACTTGCTGTTAACAATGGCAATGAAGACTTTTGTGATAATCTTCATGGTGCGGACAATCTAGAATGCATTAGAAATGTTAATTATTAAGAAGATATTTCTTTCGTTACCTTAATAAGTAATAACGACGTAAGTTAAAATATATGGCGTCTTCAAGAAACCTAGTAAAGAAAGAGAAACTATTAATGCTCGAGCATGAATTCAGTAAAAGCCTTACATTTTTATTAATTGGCTTTGCATTTACCTTCGGATTAGCCACATTTGCATTAGAAGAAGGAATTATAAAATTCTTCACTGGCTTGATTTGTTTACTACTTGCATTCTCGGCAATCAAACCAAGTAGGAAAGTAATTTCTTCTGTCAATGAGCTAAAAATGATGTATAAATGATATTTCAATAAAATGCCCATTAAGCAAGGATTAATGCACATTAAATCCTTTTTTTGTCTTAAACTATCTTACTTTTTGTGTTAGTATGTGTTACTTTTTGTCTTACTTTTTACCCATGCAAACTCTCTGAATTATACTAACTTATTTCTTAGGGGATTCATACTTATTTACTTCATCTTTAAAGCGTTTTTTCTCCTTTTCTAGGTCTTCATACCCTACAAGGACCTCTATGTCTTCAAGAGAATTTTTAGGGGATTCAGCTTCAAGCTCGTATCTACCATGAGATTTATCTACAGCAATACCCCTATTTGAGTAATTATGTTTGTGCTTTACAATGTAAGACTCTGCTATTATTGAATCTAATATAGCAACATGCATGCAGGAATACCTTGCAGGTTTGTAACTGTCTACCTTTAGTCCATTAAATTCAGATTTTAAAACTTGAATTATCTGTGTTATAAATTCAGTTATGGCCATCATGATTTCTTCATCATCGTTTCCATACACATCAGGTATTTTCACCACTGCCTTTTTCCCCCCATAAAACATAACTTTGCTTCCAAGTACTTCTGTTTTTAATCCGGAATACCTATTATTAGAAAAAGGAGTAAACATATAACCTTGAATGTCTTCAAAATTCTTTGGAAGTTTAGATAAATAAATTACAATTTGAATCTTGTGTGCTCTTAGTTTTACCCCTAAATCTTTATCCCATTGTTTCCAATATCGTAATATCCTCTTACATTTGTCTGTTAACTTGTTTTGTTTATCTATTAATCCCCATTCTCTTAATTTAGTAAAATGGTAGTTTAATGTAGTATTAGGCACTCCTAACTTATCTGATATGTCTGTTTGTTTGATTAATAATGATTCATCCATTGAATGGATAGTCAATATAATCTTTAGTTTTGTTCCTTTGAGTGGAACCGTATAGTTACTAATAAATTTACTAATTTTTTTCATCTTATTTAGTTCACCTATTCAAAAAATTCCTAATTATTTTTGAACGGCTTACTCCTTCACTTTTTGCTATCTCACCAACTTCGGAATAGAATGTCCTGTCAAGGAACACTACAACTCGTACTTTGTTTTTATTTGGCATAGCTCCAGCTATCATTGTTGGTACACTAAATCATTTAAAGAAAAAAAATTCAACTAGTTGTTACACTTGTTTCCTTTTTCTTTATTTTTTATTGTCTTTAGTTCCTCCTTCAAATTATTCCAAAATTGTGATAGTGATGGGTTAGGTTGTTCGATGGTTTGTTTTTCCTTCTTTACAGAGTCAGATAATGTCATAGAAACTCTAAATCGAAAGGATTTTAAGTTAATTACTTCCCACATATTTTGTGACATTTTTAACTCCAAAAGAGATACAATACCTCCAAAAGAAGCATAAGAAGGGAGAATACAGAAGAAGGATTGCTGCCAAGTGGATGAAGCTTTGTTCTAGTAAAAATGCCTTTTTGGATTTTTCATGGTTTTTATCCAGTTATTCTGTTTTGAAAATAGGTGAAAAACTAAAAGTTAGAAAGATGGTTTATGATTTATTTCACGAACCTTATTTTTATTCTCAACTATGGAACGATATGCCTCTTAATGATAAATCCCACATCACTAAAATGTTGTATTGGAGTTGTAATGAGGGATGTAGAAAATCTATCATGGAGTCATTACAATCATCTACTTCTAAACCTGAAATTTCAAAAGGAGATTTGAAGAAAAGAAATATTTATCTTAAGAACGTTGATAAGATTACTGATTACTTAATTGACAATAGAATTGATGAATATGTTATTGCAGATAATATCTTGGAAGAAATGGTTAATAACCTCTGTAAGAACAATTACAAATTTATTAAAATTTGTGATATAAGGAATGAATTCCTCAAGATAAAACAAAAATGTGTAGCAAAAGGAAAGTTTAAGAAAAATATTGGAAGGCCTGCTAAAAAATAAATTCTAACAATGTGGCCCTGTAGAATTGCCCATGTAGTTGTTGTCTCGGCCATTCACACAATAATTGTTGTTTAGTTCATCCCAAACATTAGATACATCCCAAACCTCATTTAACCATATATTATTTGGACCTTTCCAAGTGTTAACAATATTGAAACCGAGATTATTTCCGCTAAAAAGATTTTTAGTTATGTTTATTCCTCCAACATCATCTGTTTCTAACCCTCTTGTGTTATTTATTACTCTGTTAAATGCAAAAGTATTATTTTCAGTTTGTTCGAATCTGATACCATTACTGTTGTTAGTCAAATTATTATATAAAAAGTAATTATTGCTGCTTTGTAATGCTGCATAAATTCCATAATAACTGTCGTAAAGAGAATTATTTATCACTGTATTGTTTTTAGGCCATAAAAGATATAATGCTATATTGTAATTAGTTATTGTACAATCTTTAATTACTATGTTTTCACTTACATAAGATTCTATCCCTTTAACCCCATGAGTATAATTATTATGTGGGCCCACTAATTTTGCACCATTGCAGTCAAAAGTCATATTTTCCCCGCGATGAATTTTTAATCCATTAGGCAAATAGTATGTTCCGGAACAAAGAATAGTATCTTCAGAAAACACTTGACCATCTTGAGGTACAACACACTTAGGGGAAGGACTAATTATTTGTGAGTTACCTGCAGGAGTTATAGAAACTGTTTGAGCTAAAACAGATATACTAAATGCTATTAAAAATACTGATATAATAAATATTGATTTTTTCATGTTCCTAACCTATAGTCTAGAGTATATAAGTTTTTCTAGGAAACAGCTAAATCAGGAAAATTTAATTATTTAGGATACCATTCCTTCAAGATTACATGTCTCTATTAGCCATGTTCTGCAAGGATTTGCACAAAATTTAGCTAGGTTGTTATAGGTCTCCTCATCCCAATTTTCTGGAATTAGGCAGTCAAGATATTCCATTTTTGGACACACAAAATATTCTGCAAAACATTCTTGTGTAGTCCAAGTTGCATTGGGACCATAAGTTTGATTCGCCCCTTTTACCAATTTTTCATACTTTTCTGTTAAGTTTTCTACAACAACAATTTCTATTTCTTCCACTATAAGAATTGAGATATTGGTCTCGTTGATAATTGGAATTACTTCTAAGCTTGGTTCTTGATTGTTAAGGAAGATTGTTAAAATTACTACAATGCTTAAAGTTATAATTAATGTTTTTTTCATTTTTTAATCTTTAGACATAGTGTCCAATATTTTGCCACCAATTATCAACAATACAAAGAATACTGTAAAGAACCCTATCGCTCCAGCAACCATTGAATTGTCAGCAAATGCCTTTTCGTAAACTGTGGTTGCCCAGTAAGTAATTCCTACAATCGCACTGAATTTGGCAGAAATTTTCATTCTTTTTTTTGAGAATGTTTTTTTTAGCCAGTTATTTTCTAACTCTAAGTCTTTAATTGTGATTTTTTGTGATTTTTTTACTAAATCTGTTTCTTTTTTGAAACAATTAATTACCTCTCCATATAGTAAATTATTTACCTCCCCTTTTATCAAACAATCTTTTAGTCTGTAACATTTTTTTAATGCCTTCATTTTCCTTTCTGCATGACTGTCAGAATATAGATTAATACTTGCGAGTGATATAAGCACCAAAATTACTCCAATAATCATTGAAAGTTTGGAATAAGGAAAGTCTTTCTTAACATAATCTATCATTAAATAAAGCATATTAAAACAAATTAAAACCATAAATAATGCAAATGGGATAACCTTTCCAGAAATATTGCTCCAAGAATGTTTGTGAGAAGTTTCATAGTAACAGATTATGTTATCTATGATTTTCAATTTTTTGCTAATTATATTTGCACTATCCATGGGAAATATTAAATTTATAAGTTATTAACTCTTCCTAAACTCGTCCATAATGTCAATAAAGCTCTTTTCTGGGTGCTTCACGGCATAAGAGAATACTTCCATGATTTCTTTTTCAGCAGCCCTGTTACTCTTTATTACTTCTCTATCAGTCAATCTATTACAATGGATACATATTTTTTCAGAGAACCCAATTGTTTTTCCGCAGATACATGTTTTTGTAGAAGGTGATAAATCCTCGAACTCTTTTTTATCTATCATGCCCCTTTTAGCAAGTTCTCTTTTGAAAGTATCTTCTGCCCCAGACATATCATAAGTTTGTAATTGTTTTGTTGAAGTCCAACCTGCTCTATGTTGAATGTCTACATCAGAATCACCTCTCAGTCTACTAAACGTTACACCATTTCTTTTTAGCGAATATGGAGTTATTTTTTTATCAATGTTTAATTTTTTACAAGCCAACTTTAATTTTTTATTCATGTTGTCAGGAGTTATTGGCCTATCCTTGCTTCCATTGGAAAAAAATAGGTATGCATCTTTATCTCCTTTGAAAGGATGTTTTGAATACCACTTAATGAAATAAGGGAATGAATCTATACACTGTAAAAACTTAACTCCTTCCTTGCCATGCGAACTAATCCAAATCTTTGCATATTCTTCATTAATTTCTACATCTGATATTTTGGTGTAGCATAACTCTTGTGGCCTTGTTAGGGATTCTACAGATAGAGTGATGTATGCTTGAATCTGAGGATTATCACTAAAGTATTCTATTATTCTTTCATACTCAAAAAGAGTTAACTTATCATTTCTTCTTACTTCCCTACTTTTGTCAATCTTTGGAGATAAGTGCCTTACAGGATAAGGAGTAATCATTTCGTCAATTCTACCACGTTCATCCCTCTCGGGAAATAATTGTTTCCACATGAACTTAATATCCCTAATAAAATCAGATTTAGTCTTTGGACTTTTGTTCATTGTATGACTAAAAGCAACAATTTCATTGATATCCTCTCTTTCACAATCTTTCAAATCTTTTGTTGTTGCAAAACTTAACATCCTTAAAGTTCCAAGAAGTCTTAGTCTTCGAATATAACTTGTGTCCCTGCTATCAAAGATTTTGCCAAACTGTCTAAAATATTGCAGATTAACTTTGTTCTTACAGTAGTACTTAGCAACCTTAGATGTTAACTTTGTTAGGTCATCAATGTTCGACATGAACTTTTCGTACCGTTTTTTACTTCCGTATATGTCTTCTTCTGGCATTTTGTGCTCCCAGGACAGATATATTTTGTCCATTTAAACCATTTAGTGCACTGTGCATAAGAAAGAACATAATCTGCGGCGGCCGAGATAAATTAGTTAGTTCTAATGCTATGGAACCCATTCTATAAATGGCATTTGTCACACTTACCTTCTTTCCAGATAAGTTAATTTAAGTATTTAGTCAATTAAAACTTATGAATTGTTTAGACAATAAATTAAATCAACTAAATGTAAAGACTAGTAAAAAAAGGTATTATAATTCAGAATATGCTAAAGTAACAATTCCTGATAAATCTTCTTTTGAGCTAGGAGAATTTGTAGGAGCATTTTCAGGAGACAGGAATTACTGTTTTAATGAAAAAACTGGACACCATAGAATAAGAATATATCTTCATAAAAATGACGATATTGATTATGCATATATCTTAAAAAGTCTGATAAAAAAACTTTTTAATAAAACTGCTTGCACATATTCTAAAGAAAATTGCTTAATAATTAGTATGTCAAGTAGAAAAATCTATGATGTTTTAAAATTAATCTTGTTTTTTGGAAACTATAAAACCTTGAACGTCTCATTAAATGGAGAGGTAAATGATTATGATTGTTCTTTTTTGAGAGGTTTTGTTCGGGGATTAATGGATACTGACGGATATGTTAGTACTAATGGAAATATTTGCATAGGATTAATATCTGAACTTGCAATAAACCAATTAAGTGAAATCTTTGTAAAAGAAAATTTAATCTTTACTAGAAGTAAAAGAAAAGTTAGAGGTAAAATGAAATACCCCCTTCATATGTTAAGTATCTCTCGCAAATCTACTAAAAAATATCTTGAGATTATAGGATTTTCAAATCCAAGAAAAAGAAAATTTGCAGTTGAAAGAAATTTAAGTGCGGTAGGAGGGATTTGAACCCTCATTAGAGCGTTGGCAACGCTCCGTAATAACCAGGTTATACTACTACCGCATTGGTTCAATAATTTTCTAAATAGTATATAAATATTTTGTGGATGGAAATGTATATAAGTCCCTCTTAAATGGGAAAGATATGACCTATGATTTTGTTATATGTTCTGGATACTTTAATCCATTACATAAGGGACATGTTGAGTATTTACAACTAGCTAGGAAACTTGGAAAAGAATTGTGGGTTATAATGAATAATGATGAACAAGTTAAGATTAAGGGTTCTAAGCCTTTCATGGATCTAGATGAAAGATGTGTGATTGTTAAAGAGTTGAAGTCTGTTGATAATATTTTTATTAGTGTTGATACTGATCCAAGTGTTTGTGAATCAATTAAAGAGTTAGGTAAGAAATTAGGTGGTACGAAGTGTTTTGCTAAAGGTGGAGATAGGTTTGTTAATGAAATACCTGAAGCAAAGATTTGTATGGAATTAGGAATTGATATTGTTGATGGGCTTGGTAAAAAGATACAGAATAGTAGTGACTTGTTGAAGGACTATTGACTAGTTTCTGGATAAGTCCCCATAGTTATATGTGCTTTGAATGCTCTTAGTTGTGCTGGTTTGAATGAAGTGGGATATGCTTCATGGATTTCTTTTAGAGGTATTCCTTCACTAAGTAAATTAATTGCATCTTCTTTTGTAATTGTTTCTATATCTCCATTTGTTTCAATTGTTTCTTCTAATGTTGGTTCTTTTGTTCCATTGGCCCTCATAGTTTGCCATGCTTTCCAAGCTGCTAAAGATTTAAGTTTTGGACCCCTATACTTTTCTCTAATTTGATCTGTTGTTAAACCATCATCTAATTCTTCTAGTGCTTTTGCTTTTGTTAATACTGGCTTTGCTGAACTCCCGAGAAATTCTCTCTCAGCATATTCTTTTTTCAATTTACTTAACGTCTTTTTTCCTCTGAACTTTCCTGATGCCTTAACATACTTTCTGATTAACCCGCTTAATGCAGACCTATTTCTTACTCTTAGATTCTTTGGGAAACCTGTTGCTTGAGCAATATTCCTAGCAGCCTTTACTACCTCTCTTGGATGTGCAAGAAAATAAACATCGCCAACCATGGGGGCACCAGATTCAGAAATATAAGAATAGGTCCGTGCATCTATTTCCTTGAAAAATTTATACGCTTTGTTAGCCTCAGTTATTGCATTCAAAACAACCATATGCTCACTTACATCGCGTATGCTATTTCTTAAACAAGCTCTTTGAATTGCGTTCCAAGTGATGCCTTGGAGACTATAACTTAATTTTGCACCAACTCCTTGTGAGGACATCCTAGACAATAAAAATAAATTCCTTGCGTCAAATTGTTCTTCGGAAGTTACTTCTCCGAATGCTGACTCTTCTAGTTTTCTTGCTTCTTCAATTGCAGTTTTATCTGCAAAAAAATTGAATATATCAACTACTCCAGTCTCTAAATCTCCCGCAGCAACAGTACTTCTTAATAACAATGAATAACTTTTCTTTTTATCTTCCGAAAGATTTGATTTAGCTCTCGCACGCTGATCAAAATCATCAACTGCTTGACCATAAGAACTACTTGGTCCAAAAATTCTTTCTGTTACTTCTGGGGCATTTGTAAGGGTTACACTTGTAGGATTGGATCTCTGATCTTCTTCGCAAATTCTAGAAAAACCAGACACACCATGGTAAATGTCTCTAGCTTGAGGATCCCTTTTAATTAAGTTCGCAACATGTAATACAAAATTATCTCTTCCTTGCTTCTTAACAAGACTAGTTAAACAATCAATCTGGTCAAAACTTAACCCACCAGTATAATCTAAACTAATGACTCCAAAATTGTGACCCCCTAATCCTGCAATATAATCATCTAAACTTTGATTAACAACTTGTATTCCTGGGCAGTTTGCTTCTATTTGTTCTGCAATTTCCGGATCTCTTTCTAAGCCAACAATATTTTCTCTTGGAATTCCTAAAGGATCATAAACTTCTGTAACTTCTGCAGCATCAATTCCTGGAAAACATAGGACTGAAATGTCTTGAGGTTTACGGAAAGTTAGTAAAGTTCTTTCTACCATTCCCCTTACTAAATCTCTTGATTTAGCTTTTGCCCAATCTCCTGCATAATGTTTTTCGGTGCTCATTTTTTTAGTGGGAAAACTTCAGTTATTTCATCCCCAAGATGGTAGTCTAGTTGTCTTCCAAAAATTTCAATAGGTTTACGGCCAGGGAGAATTATTCTTCCAGAGTTTTCATCAAAAGAAGGTTGTCTCCGTTCACGAGGAAATCCAAAAGGAGATAAAATTGCTCTCGCTATACTTTCAAAATTAGATTTATCTGCTGGATCAAAAAATATGCCTAATGGATGATTTCCCTTTTCAAAAGAAAGTGTGAATCCTGAAACAATTCCTGAAAGAACTTCATGATCAAGATCTGTTGAGAATCTATTTCTTGAAGGATCTCTACTTGAAGGTCCATACACATCACTTTCTAAAGGGTTTATAGACCCAAGATATATTGTCTTGAAATGATTAGAATCGTCGTACTTTTTTCTAGCCCATGTGCCATCTGGGTATTGGAGGTATTGTGAGCCCTTACTTGTTATAAACCTTAAATCTGGATGAATCATGAAGAAAATGGTCTAAATTGCTTTAAAAAGGTTTCTTTTTGTTACTACTTTATAGGGAGAATATATTGGGTGTGTGGAGGCAATTTATAAATCTCACACCTAAATCACCTAAAATTTTTTAATAACTTAATATGGGTTCTAGTTGGGGAACAATTATGACTAGAAAT
The DNA here is from genome assembly GCA_018655015.1 of Candidatus Woesearchaeota archaeon. GTDB lineage: Archaea > Nanobdellota > Nanobdellia > SCGC-AAA011-G17 > UBA489 > JABIKK01. The sequence continues at coordinate 57,910 of JABIKK010000009.1, forward strand.
AAATTATCTATGAATTATCCAAAATTTCTTCATATGTTGAGAGTTGTTGAAAAGGCAGTTCATGAAGGAAGGGGATTTTTTCAAGGAGATTGGAGAAGAAGATTTTTACCCCAGTGGAATTTGCCTTCATCTTTGGAATATGAACCTCGAAGAAAAGAAGTTGCAAAACCTGAAGCAGCTGCAAGATGGATTTTTACGCGTGTTGCACTCGATAGGCTTTCTTTGTCAACCCAATTAGGAGAGTATGCAATAAATGCCTGGGAAGATGATAGCACTAGGTGGTTGTTTAATCCTGGGGAAGTTGTTGATCGTTCTATTGGTGAAGTTGAAGATGCATTAAAAGATTGTTTTAACCATGCATTACCTGTTACACCTGGCATGAGTGGAGGTGAAGGATATAGGAATAATGCGGGAGCACTTATTGGTCAATATGGTGGAGATGTTAGAAATGTTATTAGTGGTATATCTGTTGCACAGGGAATTAATAGACTGAAAAAATTTGATGGTTGGGGGCCCGGACTTTCCAGATTGTTGATGATGGAGTTACATGATCGAAGAATTGTTTCCCCAATTAATCCAGGTGATTTAGAAAATAAAATTGATAGGCATAAGGCCGCTATACCTCTTAACACTGAATGTGTAACTGCATCTAGCGAAAATGTTCATATGAGTAGCATTTCAAAATTCTTACAGGAATCTTATAGGTTGGCCTTTGAATCTCTTGAACTTCCGCCAGAAGATGTTGATGCTGCGATTTGGGTTATCGGCTCAAAGGGTTGTGTTAAACAGAGAATTTATCATTGTAATTCTCATTGTCCTTTGTCTCCTATTGCAAGCGGACTTTGTGTTAGAGCTTCAAGTTTGGGGCATAGTAGTGGATCTTTTTCTTTGATTAAAAATGGAGATATAGTCGATAGTAGAAGACCCAACTCTCAAATACCCTTAGATTTTACAGGTATTCAAGGTTTAGAGTATGAAGTTTAAAGTTTTATGTATTTTCTAAACACAATTAATTAATAAACTTGTGAGATTCTGGAGATTTATGTGTGGAATAATTGGTTATATTGGAGAAGAGAATGCAAAATCTATTTTGATAAATGGTTTGAAAAAGTTAGAGTATAGGGGATATGATAGTGCAGGTATTAGTGTTGTAAATAATAAATCTTTGATTACATTAAGAAAAAAAGGTAGAATTTCTGAATTAGAAAAATGTGAAGATATTAATGATCTTGAAGGAAATAGGGGTATTGCTCATACAAGATGGGCAACGCATGGTGCACCGAATGAACTAAATGCTCACCCACATGTGGATTGCAGTGGTAAAATATCTGTAGTTCATAATGGAATTATAGAAAATCATAGTGCTTTGAAAAAAGTTTTAGAACAAGAAGGACATAAAATAAAATCAGACACTGATTCCGAAATAATTGTTCACTTAATTGAAAAGTTCTATTCTGGAAGTTTGGAAGATGCTATGGCTAAAACTGTTAAATGTTTAACAGGAGCATTTGGAATTGCCGCGATTCATTCCGATGAAGATAATATAGTTATAGCAAAAAAAGGATCCCCATTAGTTATTGGTATTTCTAATAAAGGTATGTTCGTTGCATCTGATGTTGCAGCAATTCTTGATTATACAAAAAAAGTAATTTATCTAAATGATAATGAGTTAGCAGTAATAATGAAAGACCATTATGTTGTTAGTGATATTAATGGAGAACAAGTTGATAAAATTGTAGATGAAATAACTTGGAGCGTTCAAGAAATAGAAAAAGGCGGATTTGACCATTTTATGTTAAAAGAAATTTATGATCAACCTAAGGCATTGGAAAATTGTTTGAGAGGTAGAGTAAAAGATGGAAAAATAAAATTAAGTATAGATTTCCCACCTAATGACATAGAGAGAATTGTAATTGTTGCATGTGGGACAAGTTGGCATGCTGCTTTGGTTGGAAAATATTTATTGGAAAACATAACAAATATCCCTGTTGAAGTGGACTATGCCTCGGAATTTAGGTACAGGAACCCATTAGTTAATGAAAGAGACGTAGTAATAGTAATATCTCAATCTGGAGAAACTGCGGATAGTTTAGCTGCGATAAAAGAAGCTAAGAAGAAGGGGGCAAAAACTATTGGCATTGTTAATGTTGTGGGCTCAACAATTACAAGAGAAGTTGATTCTGGAATATATATTCATGCTGGACCAGAAATAGGTGTTGCAAGTACTAAGGCGTTTACATGTCAAATTGTTGCTCTTGCACTACTTGGCCTTTATCTTAAACAAGAAAGAGGATTGTCTGTCGATCAAAAAATAATTGAAGCACTCTATGAATTACCTGAAAAAAGTAAAAAAATATTAGAAAGTTCTAAGGAGATTGAAATGATTGCAAAAGAGTTTGTTAATTCAAAGAATTTCTTATTTCTTGGGAGAGGAATTAATTTCCCAACAGCATTAGAAGGTGCTTTGAAGTTAAAGGAAATATCATACATTCATGCAGAAGGTTATCCTGCTGCTGAAATGAAGCATGGACCAATTGCATTAATTGATGAAGAAATGCCGGTTTTCTTTGTTGCTACAGATTCTGAGAATTTCAAAAAAATTGTTGGTAATATGGAGGAAGTTAAAACTCGGGGCGGGAAAATAATAACATTAACTGATCAGAAAGATGATACGGTTGAAAGTTTATCTGAACATGTGATTTATGTTCCAAAAACTATTGAAATTCTATCTCCCATATTGAACACTATACCAACCCAGTTGTTTGCATATCATGTGTCTAACTTAATGGGATTGGATGTGGATAAGCCCAGAAACCTTGCTAAGTCAGTAACTGTCGAGTAATAGTGTTTAGCTAAACATATAAAGGGAAAGATCTTTTTGAAGTCTAGGTGAATTTATGAAGAAATTATTAATATTACTTACTTTAACATTATTTGTTGTGGGTTGTGGAAAAGTGGAAATTGAAAATAGAGAAATTATAGCAGAAGAATATCAGCTAGCTACCTTCGCAGGAGGATGCTTTTGGTGCACGGAATCTGATTTTGAGAAAAAAGAAGGAGTTCTAGATGTAGTATCAGGTTTTAGTGGCGGTATTGAAGAAAATCCAACCTATAAGGAAGTTTCATCTGGAACAACTGGACACACCGAAGTAATACAACTTAAGTTTGATCCAACTATTGTATCTTATAGTGAATTATTGGATGTTTTTTGGACTCATGTTGATCCAACTGACTCTGAGGGTCAATTTGTAGACAGAGGTAAACAGTACAGACCAGCAATATTTTATCACAGTGATGAACAGAAAACATTAGCTGAAGAATCAAAGAAAAAACTAAATGAATCTGGAATATTTAAGAACCACATAACTGTTGAGATAACTAAATTTGATAGTTTTTATCCTGCAGAGGAATATCATCAAAATTATTACAAGAAAAATCCATTAAGGTATAAGTTTTATAGGGGTAATTCTGGAAGAGACAAATTCTTGAATAATGTTTGGGAAAATAATACTTTTTATGTCTCAGAAACAAAATATGTTAAACCCAGTAATGAAGAACTTAAGAATATTTTAACCCCATTACAATATAAAGTTGTAAGGGAAGATGGAACAGAAAGAGCTTTTGAAAATGAGTATTGGGATAATAAAGAAGAAGGAATTTATGTGGACATTGTTTCTGGCGAACCTTTGTTCAGCTCAAAAGATAAATTTGTTAGTGGGACTGGATGGCCAAGTTTTACTAAACCATTAGTGCATGAAAATGTAGTTGAGTTGAAGGATTATAAATGGTTCATACCTAGAACAGAAGTTAGGAGCAAGTATGGGGATTCGCACCTAGGCCATATTTTTATGGACGGGCCCGAACCAACTAAACTAAGATATTGTCTAAATTCAGCAGCATTAAGATTTGTTCCAAAGGATATGCTAATAGAAGAAGGCTATGAAGAGTACTCAGATTTATTTAACTGAATTATAGAAAGATTAATAATCATAGATCTGAAGGGTTAAGTGATGAGATTTAGCGTAATATTACTATTGTTGTTAATACCTATTGTTTCTGCTGTTGATTTTCCAGTATTGAATGACTTCGTTACAGATCAAGCAGATATAATAAGTCCTGAATATGAGCAACAAATAACTTCCTTGGCTAAACAAATAGAGCAAGAAACAACTGTTGAAATTGCAGTTGTAACGGTGCAGTCATTGGAAGGACTTTCTAAAGAAGATTATTCTATGCAGTTATTTGAGAAATATGGTATTGGTAAAAAAGATGTAGATAATGGTTTGTTAGTATTAGTCTCAATGGATGAAAGAGAATATAGAGTTGAAGTTGGCTATGGTTTGGAAGGTTTGATCCCAGACGCTTCTAAGGTTACATTAGGAACTAGAATATTAGAACCGAATTTTAAAGAAGGTGAATTTGGTAAAGGGATTTATGAAATGTTAATAGCTGTACAAGGGATACTAAATGGTGAGGAAGAAGTTCTTTCTCAATACCGGTCAAGTTATTTACAACAATCTAGAAGTTTCTTCTCATCGTGGATTTATTGGTTATTTTTAATAAGTATAATTTCAAGTATATTTAATAAGAAAGGACAAAAAAATAGATTTATGTTTATTCCATTGTTTTTGCCAGGATCTAGATGGAACGGTGGAAGTGGTGGATTTGGATCTAGTGGATTTGGTGGTTTCGGTGGAGGTCTCGGCGGTGGAGGCGGATTTGGAGGAAACTTTTAAATTAAGAGGAGTTAATTAAAATGGAAATGACAAAAGAAATTCAAGAAATATTTGGAGAAAACTTAGTATGTGTTGCTGATTATGGCAAGGGTGATATGCAAGAGGTTATTGTTTTGAATAAATTAGACTCTCAAGTTTTAAATGATTCTAAAATTCCATTACAAAATTATTTTAAAAAAACTAAGAAGTTTCCATTGTTGTTAACTAAAGAAGAATTGACGGATGGGATGGATGTTTTTCCATTGGATTTTTTAAATATTAAATTAAACCATAAAATCTTATTTGGTGAAGATGTTTTTAGTGATTTGAAATTTGATAAAAAACATATTAGAAGGCAGTTGGAATTTGAATTTAGATCGAAGTTAATTAATTTGAGACAGAGCTATATGGTTGTTAAATCAAATAAAGAATTAAAGTTAATTGTTGAGAACTCAATTCCCACATTATTACCTATGTTAAATGGGTTATTGTTCTTGAAAGGAAAAAGTGTTCCAGAAGATATAGAAGAAATACTGAATATTACTGAAAAAGAGTATGGTATTAATATATCTGCATTAAAGAGAATAAAGGAATCTTCTGATAGGGAAGGGGCTGTAAGAGAGCTAGTTGATTTATTATCTCAACTTGGTCAAATCTTAGATGGAATGAAAGTATAAGAACATTTAAAAATAGCTTAGGGAACAGATTACTATGGCAAAAAAGGGAATGAAAACCAGCACTAAGTGGCTGATTGGAATCGGCATTGTTGTTCTAGTTCTAATTCTTTGGTGGGTTGGAATTTACAATAGTTTGATTAGATTAGATGAAAGTGTTGATACTCAATGGGCTCAAGTAGAAAATCAATTTCAAAGAAGAGCCGATTTAATTCCTAACTTAATTGCAACAGTAGAAGGTGCAAGAGACTTTGAAGCTGATACTCATGCAGATATTGCAGAATTAAGAACTCAAGCAACTCAAATAAAACAATCTTTAGGTAGTGGATTAAATCCTACTGCGTTAAACGAAGTTGGTGGACAAATGGACTCGGTTTTAAGCGGATTGAATATTGTTGTTGAGGCATATCCTGATTTGAAAGCAACTGAAAACTTCCTAGCAATGCAATCACAATTAGAAGGAACAGAAAATAGAATATCAACCGAAAGGGGAAGATATAATGATGCTGTTAAATCCTTTAATATTAAGATTAAAAGAATACCTAGTAAATGGGTTGCTAACTCTTTAGGTTATACTGAAAAAGAATTCTTTGAAGCAGATGAAGGTTCAGAAATAGTACCAACTGTTGAATTTTAACGCCTTCTTCTAGAATCAAATCTTCTTGGTCCACGTTGGTGAGTTGCTTGTCTTCTTCTTGGAGCAGAGTGAATAAACTCAACCATATCAAATTCAGGTAATTCTTGTCTTATAATTTTTAGACTTGGATTACGTAAAACTTCTTGGAATGCTCTATGATCTTTTTCAGATACTAATGTAATAGCTATACCATCTTCACCAGCACGTGCTGTACGACCTATACGATGAGTGTAGTCTTCAGATGTTTTTGGGACATCGTAATTGTATACATGAGTTAGTAATTTAACATCAATACCTCTTGCAGCAATATCACTTGCAACTAAGACTTTTGTATCCTTACCTTGGAAAGAAGTCATAACTTTTTTTCTCATAGCTTGTGTTAAACCGCCATGAAGTGCTGCTGCATTTACACCGTTTCTTTTTAGATTACGAGAAACTAAGTCCACTACTCTTCTTGTTGCGCAAAAAACAATTGCATGTGGAGATTTTTCATTTTTTAATAAATGAACTAGTAAATGGAAACGTTGACTTGTTGGCAAGTCATAGTAATATTGTTTTAATAATTTAGTATCTACTTGATCTTTTATCTTAACTACCTTAGGTTTGTGCATATGCCTTTCAATTAATCTTTCAATCATTCTTGGAATAGTTGCACTAAACATTAATGTTTGTCTATTCTTTGGAGTTTTCTTTAAAATGTATCCTACATCTTTTATGAACCCCATGTCTAACATACGATCGGCTTCATCTAAAACTGCTGTTTTAACTGTGCTTAAATCTATAACTCTTCTATCCATTAAGTCACAAAGTCTACCTGGAGTTGCAACAATTATATGTGCACTTGGTACTTTTCTTATTTGATTGTTAATTGAAACTCCGCCGTAAACTTCTAGAGTATTAATTTTAGTAAATTTTGTTATTTTTTTGAATTCTTCGGCTACTTGTTC
>JABIKK010000011.1 GCA_018655015.1 Candidatus Woesearchaeota archaeon
AAACTCAGATGAAGTTAAGTAGTTTCTTTTCTTAGAGTTTGTCCTTTATTTCTGCGAGACCCATAAATAGAGTCACGAACCCTACTAGAATTATAAAAATAACTATTAATGCCTTTATCAAGGATACAGTTGCAGATAGCCATGACGCCGATGTTAATAGCATTAAACCTAAGATAATGAATACTAGTCCTAGAACCATTTTAAATACAAAATTCATCATGTTTTGACTCCTACTTTAAGATTTTATTTTGTGATTTTTTAAAGATATTCCCTTGGGAGACTATATCTTCCAGAGTGGGTCTTTAAAAATACTTAAAAACCAGCTAATTTTCTTTAACCTATGCATACTCACAGACAACATAGTCATTATGTATCTATGATTCTAAAAAATAAGGAATTGAGGGATATGTATCTCGCATTATCTCTGAGAACACTGGCAATGAGTATGGTTGGGATCTTTATTCCAATATTTTTAATTATTGAATTGGGAATGGGTCTTGATGGAATTATAATGTTTTATTTTTTTACTGCGTTGGGGTATCTGGTTACTTCACCTTTTGCAGGAAAATTTGTTAGTAGATTTGGTTTGAAAAATGCTGCAATGGTCACCATTCCTATGTCAATTTTCTTTTATTTGGCATTATTTGGTTCAAGTTCATTTGGAATAAATTTAAATTATTTAGCATTCTTTTTGGGAATTTCACAGGCAATGTATTGGATACCATTTACAACTCATTTTGTGAGATCCTCCGATAAAAGGCATAGAAGTGAAGAAGTTGGATTTTTGAATGCAATCATAGTTGTTTCTTCAATGAGTGGCCCCTTTATTGGAGCCTTAATGATTACATTATTTGGATTTGGTTTTTTGTTTAAACTTGCTAGTGTAATTTTAGCATTTAGTATTGTGCCTTTGATGTTTACTAAAGGCTATCATGAACCTTTTAGATGTAAGTTAAGAGACATACAAAAATTACCAAAGAAATTTACAATTAGGATTATGGCATTTGGAGTAAATAATATTGTGGAGCTTGTGTTCTGGCCAGTATTTTTATTTTCAGTGGTTAATGCATATACAAGCTTCGGTTTAATTTTCTTGATTGCAGAACTAGCCGCCTTAGTTGGGGCAATTTGGTTGGGATCAATTGAGAACAGAAATAAATTATTAAAGATTTTAAGAATTGGGGGAGTTTTATGTTCTTTGATTTGGCTTTCAAGGATATTTATTACTGGTGCTTTGATATTGGCGGCAGTCACAATCGTAGGTGCTTTTTTGCATAATTTAGTAGAAATCCCTTTCAACACACTAGAATATGATCGAATTATAAAAAAGAGATATTTGGCAGAATTTGTTGTTTTTAGAGGTATTTTAGAGAGTATTGGAAAAATAGTTTTACTCGGAGTATTGGCTATATTCATGCACTACAACGCTGCTTTCCTTACATCTGCAGTAATGTACTTGACTTTCCTGTTCTAATAGAAAGGCTTTAAAACGCTGATTTTAAGTTAATTCTTAGTGGAATGTGGGCTTCACTCGCCTGAACTGCTTATAAAATAAAATAATGGAAGTGCAATAAAATGGGAATGTATCAACACATAAGAGAAACTGCGAAAAATATCTCGCCTGAATTAAGAAGAGATAGACTTGCAGATTGGAGACGTTCTTTAGCTGTTTCTAGAGTTGCTAGACCTACAAATTTAGCTAGGGCAAGAAGTTTGGGCTATAGGGCTAAGGAAGGGATTATTGTCGCAAGAGTTAGAGTTCTTAGAGGTGGAAGAAAGAGACCTTTAATTAAGAAAGGTAGAAGATCTAAAACTCGAAGAATGAAGAAGATTCTAGATATGAATTATCAAACTGTTTGTGAAAACAGAGCAAATAAAAAATATCCAAATTGTGAAGTTCTTAATAGTTATTTTTTAGCTAAAGATGGTAAACATATTTGGTATGATGTAATTTTAGTGGACATTAACAGTCCTTCAATTAAGAAAGATAAGAAACTTAATTGGATTACAAAAGGAAAGCACATTGGAAGATCCAATAGAGGATTGACTTCTTCTGCTAAAAAGTCAAGGGGACTCAGAAGAAAAGGAAAAGGTGCTGAAAAAGTAAGGAATTAATTATTTCCTTACAATATTTATTTTTATTCTTTTAAATTTTGGAAGCTTTGGCCTTTTGCCTGTAAATATACTAAGCAATGCTCCTGCTATTAAAATTACAATTAAGGTTCCAAAGATAACTGCTCCGAATAAAATACCAATAACAAAAATTAATGGAAATAATAATGCTAGCGCAATTCTCCATTTTGTTGGAATTACTGACCTATTCATTATTTTTATTTTGCTTGTTTGGACATAGATGAATAACCCAATTAGTAAGAACACGTATCCTAAGATTTTTTGCCATAGTGGCATTGAAACTATGATCCCTTCGAGCATGGACTGTTCTAGGTAGAATGATTTATAAACATTTATAGTGAATAGTGTGCTATGTTAACAGACACTCAGATTATGGAGATTAGGGGCTTTTTAGAGAAGGCGGAGAATCCATTGTATTTATTTGACGATGACCCTGATGGACTGACTTCTTACTTACTTTTAAAAAAGAAATATAAAAAAGGCCACGGTACATGCGTTAAATCTTCCCCTAGATCTAGTGTAGTTTATTCTGCATCTTATAGGAAACATAAACCTGACTTGGTTGTTATTCTTGACAAACCAAATATAAGTCAAGAAATATTGGATGAATTTAATGTTCCCGTTGTTTGGATCGACCATCATCAATTGGTTGAAAGGGATGGCGTAAACTATTATAATCCTATGGCTGGCGACAGTCCAGATAATAGGCCTACAAGTTATTGGGCATATAGGGTTGTTGAAGAAAATGAATGGGTTGCATTGGTTGGAATTATTGGAGATTGGCATGTGCCTGAAAAAGATATTGTTGAAAAATTTGGTTATCCTGAGCTTTTGGGTGACGCTAAAACACCTCCAGAATTAATGTTTGATGCAGAATTTGGGAAGTTCATTAAAATATTTTCTTTTATAATGAAGGGAAGTAATGAAAGTATGGATGAATGTATAAATGGTTTAGAAATAATAAACGATCCAATGGAAATTCTTGAAAGGAAAAATGAGGTCGGGAAATTAATTTATGATAAATATGAAAGGATAAATAGAGAGTATGAAATTTGTTTAAAAGATGCATTGTCTCAAGAAGATGAGGGAGTTTATGTTTACACTTATGTGGAAGATAAGAATAGCTTCACGGGTAACTTATCAAATGAATTATTGCATAGACTGAAGAGTGAAGTAATTATTATTGGAAGGGAGAAGGATGGAGACTTTCGTTTAAGTCTTAGAAGTAAGGGTAAACCAATAAGAATGGTCCTCCAAAAGGCCCTTGAAGAGGTTGAAGGGTACGGTGGGGGTCATGATATGGCTTGTGGGGCCTCTGTTAAGGTGCAAGATTTTTCAAAGTTTATAGAAATTATAAAGAAAGAATATAAAAAAGAGTAGATGGTTAATTTTATGATGAAGAAATTATTTTTATTTTTATTCGTTTTTACTTTAGCATTATCTTTTGTTAATGCCGAACCAGTTGATAATTATAATGAGTTTCAATATGTAGAGATGGCTTTATCTCTTTCATCATATGTGGATTTAGAACATACTTCTGGATCGCACTCCGTTGAGTATGTTAGAAGCGAACTTTCTTTCTTTCCTAGAGATGGTGATAGGCAAGATGTTAAGGATTTAGAAGCATTTTCTTCGCCGAGTTCAACAATACAACAAGGAACGGAAAGTATAACCTATACTTGGTCGGGTGATGAGGCTTTGAGACTTAGTTATAGTTATGATGCAGTTGTTCGGGTGGAGAATTCTCTTACAAGAATTGATCAAAAGATTAAGTTCCCGTTAGCTAAACTAGATTCAATTGTTTTAGAATACACACAGCCTACGGAATTCATAGACATCAACTCTAAGATTGAGAAAAAGGCAAAAGAAATAATTGGAACTGAAGACGATTTATATGAGGCAGTTTTTAAAATTGCAGATTGGACCAACAAGAATATTGAGTATAATCTAAGCACATTAACCGCTGAAGCTGTACTACCTAGTAGTTGGGTTCTAGAAAATAGGCAAGGTGTTTGTGATGAGATGACAAATTTGTTTATATCTTTGTTAAGGTCTGTGGGGATTCCTGCAAGATTTGTTTCTGGAATGGTTTACTCAAATACAGATTATAGTTGGGGACCACATGGTTGGACTGAGGTATACTTCCCAGAAATAGGATGGGTTCCATTTGATGTTACATTTGGAGAATATGGGTGGGTTGATCCATCTCATTTGAAATTGAAAGATAATATTGACTCGGGTAGCCCTACGGCTAAATATTCTTGGAAATCTACTGGAACTGATCTGAATGTTGGTGCGCTAGAGATAAACACTGAGGAATTAAAAGTTGGTCCTGTAAAGTCAGGTGCTGTTGAAGTTGAAGTTATTCCTATGTTTCCAACTGCCAAATTCGGAAGTTATGTTCCTGTTGAAATAAGGGTTAGAAATATTAAGAATAGTTATATTATTCCAAAAATAGTCGTTTCTAAAGCTCCGGGATTAACTGAAAAAAATGTAAAAAGTATTTTTCTAAAACCTAAGGAAGAAAAGAGCATCTACTGGATTGCAGAGATATCTAATGACGATCCAGGTTATATCTATACTACTACTTTAGAAGCTAAAAGTATGTATGGGGAGGTTGGTTCTTCAATCATAAAATATGGTGGCGATTTTGAGTTCCACTCTAAAGAAAGTGCTTTAGCTTTTGTTGAAGGCCAGGAAGAAAGAGATGAAAAGGAAGAGTTAGACAATATCGATATAAGTTGTAGTACTGGTAAAGATCTTTATTATTCTGGTGAGACTGCAACCATTGAGTGCGAAGTTAAGAGCAACCATAATTCTCCAATGGATGTTGATATTTGTTTCCAGCAGGAATGTACTAAATTCGACATTGGTGCAGGAGATAAAATAGTTGCAAGCGAAACATTTGATTTAACTGAAGGAATTAGAATTCCTGTTGTTTTAGAGAGTATGGATAAAATAAAGTATGAGTATGTTAACATTAATGTCATTCCCATTCCAGAAATAACAATTAGCAATCCAGATCCTGCAGAGGTGAATTATCACGACCAAGCAGAGATTAGTTTTGATATAAGCTCAAATACAGATGTTACTGATTTGAATATTAAGTTTGATTTTGGAGAAATGTCCTATGATAATTTTAAGGCTAAAGAAGTTAGGACGATTACAATAAATACACTGGGTAGAGATCTTATGAGCGATATTAAGTTTGAAATGAGTTACAAAGATGAACTTGGAATGGACTACAGGGAACAGAAAGCCCTCCATATAATTGTTAAAGATATTCCTTGGTATGGGCCTTTCGTTAATTGGATGAGAAATATTTTCTAGTAAGATTTAGCAGTGTAAACAATATGTTTTGCTTTTTTGTTACATACAATACAGTTTCCTGAAGCCTTTTCTTCTTTGGGGTATAAAGTTCCACAAACATTTACTCCGTCTGTTTGTTCCTTTAGTTTGTCTGCACAGGCTTCTCCGTCTTTATCTACGGAGCAGAATGGAACCCTTACGAATCCCCTATAAGATTTCATAATTCTCTTGAGTTCATCTAGATCTTTTGCATCGTGAGTGTTATCTTTAAAATAGGTTTTTGATTTATTTTCTATTTCTTTGTCTAAAATGTCTGCTTGTTTTTTTATCTCTGAATTAACATCCTTTAATTTAGTCTGGATTTTATTTCTATTTGTTCTTAATACCACTGTTACGGTTTTTGATGAAACTTCTTTAGGTCCAACTTCAATTCTGATTGGAACGCCCTTCATTTCCCAGTTATTATATTTAAATCCTGGAGTTGCTTCTGAATCGTCAACTATGCAGGAGAAGTTAAGTGATTCTTTTAACTCATTGCAGTAATTTAATACTGATTTTTTATCCTTGTCTTTAAAAATTGGTACAACTACAACTTGTTTCGGAGCTAAGTCAAATGGCAGTATTAGTCCATTATCATCTCCGTGAATGCCTATTAAGGCAGCCATAATTCTCCATATACCTGGGCCGTAACATGTTTGAAATGGTTGTTTTTTCTTTCCATCTTTATCTTGGAAATTAATATCAAATGCCTTTGCAAAGTTTTGTCCCAAATCATGAGTGGATGCTAATTGGTTTCTTTTCCCGTCAGGCATTAATGTATCTGGCGTGAATGTATTTGATGCCCCTTTGAACTTATCCCATGATGGTCTTTTGAATAGTAAAAATGGAATCTTACATTGTTTTCTTATAACATCCTCTGAGATTTTTATATCTTTTTCAACTTGAGTAAGTGCTTCTTTATGAGTTGAGAACACATCATGTGTTTCAAAGAACATAAACTCTCTACCTCTTAAGAAAGGTCTTGTTGTTTTTTCACTTCTATAAGTACAAATTCTTGATTGGTATCCTTTGTATGGGAGATCATTATAACTTCTAATCCATAGAGAATACATAGGATAAATCTGTGTTTCTCCTGTTGGGCGAAGAGCAACTTCTTCTTCCATTTTTTTACTTCCAGATTTTGTTATCCAGAAAACTTCTGGAGCGAAACCAGCATGTTCTTCTTCCTTGTCTAGATTTTCTTTTTTTATTACTAGAGGAAATAAGAATGGTTCGTGATTATCTAATTCAACTTCATGCTCTAACATTTCGTAGATCTTTCTTAGAATTCTAAATCCCCAAGGTGAATGTACTATGAACCCTTGTACGCCATACCTGATATCTGCTAGTTCTGCTTTTTGAACTACCTGAGAATACCACTCTGAGAAGTCTTCGCTCTTTTTTACAGTAATACCTTCATTAGTCTCTTTTGACATTTTATTGAGAACTTAATTGGTTATATAAATGTTATTCCTTCTTTAAGTATACTGTTCTTGTGGGAAAAGGTATTCCAATTTTGCTTTTGTTAAGCGCCTTGTAGATCTTTTCTGTTGCTTCTAATTCAGCTGAGAACTTGTCGGAATAGTCTGTAACCCAAAATCTTGCTTTAAACTCTAATGCAGAATCTCCCATTTTTAAGAATAGAACTTGAATTGGTTTTTTGGTACTGTTTGGGACGATTGTTTTGATTGTTTGAATTGCTTCCTTTACTATTTTTTTTACACTTGTGGTATTTGCGCCATATTCTACTCCAAATTCGACTTCACCACGTACACTTAGATCGGGTTTTTTGTAATTTTGGATAGTGGTATTTGCTAACTGCCCGTTGGGGATTATTAGTAATTCGTTGCTCCAAGTTCTTAGTTTTGTACTTCTTAATCCCACATCTAAGATAGTTCCACTTTTTCCACCATCTAGTTTTACTACATCTCCAACTTTTACTGCCTTGTCTAAAATTATACTAATTCCTCCAAAAATGTTTGCTAGACTGTCTTTTACTGCAAACCCTAATGCTAATCCTGCTAAGCCAACACCTGCAAGTAAACCAGTTACATCGATGCTCCATTCTCCTAGAACAAAGAAAATTCCTAAAATGATTATTATGGCATCTGTTGCTTTGTGAATTAAAGGTAATAGATCGTCATCTAAACTACTGTCGGTTTTTTCTGCCCAGTTTTTGCCCCAAGTGTTTAGAAATGCATTTGATACTTTTATCGCTAAACTAATTATTACAATTATTAAAAATGAATTTATTATATGGTGGAATGTAGAGATTATGTTTTCTGTAAAGGGTAAAACATTAACTGCAATCTTTAAACCAATCAAAGCCAAGAACTGAATTAAAGGTTTTCTTGCCGCCTCTATAATTTGATCATCTACTTGGTTTTTTGTTTTTGCTGCCAGCCTCCTTAGATTTCCTAAAATTATTACTTGGACTATCTTTGATAATATATAGAACACTATAACTATGAAAATAAACCTATAGTAAGGATTCTCCAAAAATTGCCCATAGATAATGTTGTCTAGTATCACCTTGTTTTGGATTATCTAGTTATTAGTTTAAATATGTTTTGGGATGAGCCTAGGAGGAATCGAACCTCCTTCTCATGGTCCGAAGCCATGTATGCGATCCAGTACACCATAGGCCCGTTAGTTAGAATTTGAAATTCATTTAAGTAGTTTTACCCTGTCTGATAAGGACATATTGGGTTGGCAAAATCCATGGTTTAACCATACTAATAATCTTGAAAATTTTACTGGGTTTCTCATCCCTATTAGTGAAACCCATTTTAGAAGATTATTAACCCCATTAATTGTTATATGGAATTTCCTATGCTCCCCTTTCTTTATTGGATTAGATTTATGGATTCTAAAATTAAAATTTAGGATGGTTAGCAGAGCTCCAACATCTTGGATCAATTCTTTTGAAATACTAGATAACATTATTCTAGGATAATAATTATGCGTCCTTTTGTATTTAGAATAGGAACTATTACTCCTCCTAAAGAATCCAAGATGACCATCGGTGTCAAAGTATCCCCTTAAAAAATAAATCATGAAGATCTTTTTCTTGAATACAAATTTTGGAATACGCACAGTACTAGATTTTGCACCATATGGAAATCCAATTAAATTCATAAACTCTACAATATTTTTCGACCTTATTACAAAACCATATGTTTTTCTACTTGGAAAGTATTTTGGATTTGGAAATTTGAAAAATTCCTCTTTAAATAACTTAGTAACGTGGAGGTCATAGTACCCCTGCTCTTCTAAATTTCCACTAATATCGAGCTCCACCCTTTTACCGTCGTTCCTAAGATAGCCGTCTCCAGCATGAATCCCGCATATTTCTGCCAAGACTATTCCTCTTTTGAAAACCATCGAGATCGGATACACTGAATGTATAAAACACTTGGTGTGGTTGGAGGTAAGTGCAGATTCTATCAAAAGAGTTATAAATTTTAAGGGTATTCTTGAACTTAATGAAAACAATAGTAATCATAATCTTATTGATAATAGTCTTAGGATTGTACTTTTATACAGATTTAACCAAAGACGTAATTAGTTTTACTGGAGATTTTTTAGTTGAAAAAGCGAGAGAAATAGTTAATTAAGCTGAATTATTTAATTCTGTGTCATGAATTATTATTCTCAGTTTTGCAGTTTCTAATGTTTCGCCACTATAGAATACATTATCACAACTTGAAGTTTCGCAGAAGTAACACCTTGCTTCATATTCCATAGTTATTTTTCCAATACCTGATACTGCATCATTAAGTTCTTCTTCGTCACCCTGGGCCATTTCTAGAATGTATCTATCTAAGTGATAATCAGTCTCGTCGATTTCTCCATCTTGGTCTTCGTCGATTTCTGTTTTTTTATCTAATTTGCATTGAATTTCGGTTAATTCTTCATTCTCAACATAAACTCTATATCTGTATGTTGCTGAACCTCCCCCAGTCCATATTTGAATTAGATTTCCACCAACCTTTCCTGAAGAGTCAAATGTACCTAGGCTGTTAATATCTTCATGTTCATCCACAAGGTAGAGTTTAAACTCTGGTCCAATTGTAATGACTGTTTCGTTTGTTTCGTTTGTTTCTTCTTCAATTATTGTATCTTCATTCTGAGATTCATTAATTGTCTTTTGGAGTTCGTCTAGTTTCTTTTGAAGTTCGTCAACACCATTATCATTTTCAGTTGTAACTGTGCCTGGAACCATAATTCTTGAAACAAAGAATATACCTATGATTATTAATGCTACAAAGAATGCTAAACCTAAGAAAATCCATCGAATATTGTCATTTCCACCATGGTGGTAGCTCGGACCACTATGCCCTCTGTGAGGTGAGTGCGGTTCATTAGGAACGTGAGTAATTTCTCTTTTTCTTTTTATTTCAACTTCTTTTTTAGAATGATCATACTTCTTTTTATCTGATTTCTTTTGAGATTCTAAATGATCTTTTTTGTGTTCAAGTTCTTTTTTCTTTTTTAAATATTCATCAATGTCCATTTTGAAGTAGTATCATCTATAACTTTTTAGCTCAATGAAAAAATGCTTATTTTCTATATAAGCTTTTCTGTGATTTTGTTGTCTTTATCTATATGTGGTTGCCCTTTCAATTGCTTTAGCACAAGAGACTGGAACAAAAATTCTAGATATACTTTCATCCCTAGTGAATACTAATTCATAAAATTTTCTTAAGCCATCTTTGATGGGGTGTTCGTGGGAACAGTATGGGCCTCTAAATATTGGATTAGGCTCACCTAGAATCGTAGAGAACTCCCCTTCCTCTAAAAGATTCATTTCTATATTGGTTCCCCTTACACTTGGCATTTGTAGGTTCCTAACGGCCGCTCGAATTGTGTCTAGCATTACGCCTGATTCAAATTCAAACTCTCTGCAAAGAATTCTTGGTCTTTCTGTTTTCTTTTTCATGGTTTGAACCTAGTCATTGTTCTGGGAAATCCAATTGCATCTTTGACATTATCTATTCCGCACATCCATGCAACTACTCTTTCTACGCCCATCCCAAAACCAGAATGAGGAACAGAACCGTATTTTCTTAAATCCCAATAAAATTGGTAATCTTTTGGATCTTCTCCCTCTTTTTTTAGTTTTTCAGACATTCTTTCAATGTCTAAGTCTCTTTGACTTCCACCTATGATCTCGCCATACCCTTCAGGAGCTATTACATCTAAGCATAATGAAGTTTTTCCATCTCCGCTTGGAGGTTTATAGAACGCCATAATTTCTTCAGGGAAATGTGTTACAATTACAGGAGTGTCAAAATGTTTTGAAAGGTTATCTTCTTCTATTGTTCGTAAGTCTTTTCCCCATTTTATTTTCATTCCATCTTTCTTTTCTAGTAATTCTAAAACTTCGGAATAAGTCATCCTTTTGAAGGGAGCATCTGCTTTCTTTAATTTTTCAATGTCTCTCTCCAATATTTTTAGTTCTTCTTTTCTTTCTTTTAGAACTCTTTTAACAATAAATCTTAATAGGTTTTCAGTGTGATCTGAAAGTCCCTTTAAATCCATCCATGCAGCTTCCATTTCGGCCATGATGAATTCACTTAAATGTCTTGAAGTTTTACTTTTTTCTGCCCTGAATGTAGGGCTAAGACAAAATGTTTTTTCTAATGAGAATACTGAAGCTTCACCATATAATTGCCAAGTTTGTGCGAGATACATTTTTTCCTTGTAGTATTTTACTTCGAATAATGTACTTCCCCCCTCACTTTGAGTAGGTTGAAGAACTGGAGGTGTGAATTCAAAGTATCCTTCTTTTAGAAAATAATCTCTAAAAGCTTGTAAAACTGTATGTCTAACTTTCATTATGGCAGTTAGTTTTCTGCTTCTAATGTATAAATGTCTAACATCTAATAAAAATTCAGGACTTACATCCCTACTTATTGGAAAAGAGTCGCTTGATCCAATTAATTTTAAATCTGTTACCTGTAATTCGTAACCTGTTGGCGCACGCTTATCCTCTTTTAAAGTACCTTTAATTTCTAAAGAAGATTCAACTGTTACTTTTTGAGCTTCGTCCCAAACTTTATTTTCCGGTTTTATTACACATTGTATAATGTTTGATGAATCTCTAAGAACTATAAACTTTAATTTGTTTGAGCCTCTTTCCCTATGGGCCCAACCTCTAATGGAAACTTTTCCCTTTCCTTTGTTCAATGCTTCTTGAATTGAAATAAATTTATCCATAGTTTACTGAAAAATATAATGTTTAAATATGTTTGGAATTAAGGGGTAAGCCTTTCTGGGTCCCTAGGAAGAAGAATTGCTTCTCTGATGTTACTTAGCTTTAGAAGTCTTTGGACCATTCTATCTAATCCAAGACCAATTCCGCCATGTGGAGGACATCCAAATTTGAATATATCTGCGTATTCTTTCATTGAATCTAAATCGATCCCTTTTTCTTTTGCTTGTTTTTTTAGTACATCATACCTATGCTCACGTTGGGCACCTGTTGCAATTTCTACACCATTCCAAATTAGGTCAAAGGAGCAAGTTCCTTCATTGTCACCCTCTGGCTTCATATGGTAAAAAGGCCTTATGCTCCAAGGATAGTTAGTAACAAAAACAAAGTTGGAATTGTGTTTCTCTGCAATAATTTCTCCAAGAATGCTTTCTGCTTCTGAGTCTAAATCTTCTTTCTCACTTAATTTCTTTCCTTTTCCTGCAAGTAGTTTTTTTGCTTCCTGCATTGTTATTCTTGGAATATTTTTTGGAGGTGTGAGTTCTATTTTTAATGTTTCTAAATCTTTTGTAGAATTTTTATTTACATAGTTTATTATGTGGATAAAAAGTTTCTCAACAGCATCCATTACATCACCCATATCTTTGATGAATCCCATTTCCATATCTACACCTGTAAACTCTGTAACATGTCTTGTAGTGTGACTTTTTTCTGCCCTGAATACTGTTCCAATTTCATAAACTTTTTCAAAACCTGCTGCAACCATCATCTGTTTGTATATTTGTGGCGATTGTGAAAGGAAAGCTTCCTTGTTAAAATATTTTACCGCGAACATTTCAGCTCCAGACTCTACACCTGCGGCAGTAATCTTTGGTGTTGAAATATTTGTAAAACCTTCTGAATCAAAAAATTCTGTGACGGCCCTAACAACTGCACTTCGGATATTGAATATTGCCCTTATTTCTGGTCTTCTTACATCTAAAAATCTATAATCAATTCTCTTGTCAATATTTGTGTTTGATTTTGGAGTTGTATCAATTGGTAATGGTGTTTCAGCTTTGTTTAATATTTCAAAATTTTCAATAACAACTTCATATCCAATCTTTGCAACTTTGTTTTTCTTTAGAGTTCCCTCAATAGATAATGAACTCTCGGGAGGTATTTTTGTAATTTCTTCAAATTTATCGTTAGGAGTTTTATCCTTAACTGCTACAGCCTGTATTTCTCCAGTTTTATCTCTAAGAATTACGAATTTAACCTTGCTTAGGTCTTTTATATGTGCAGCCCATCCCTTGATAAGAACTTTTTCTCCATCTTTCACATCTTTTAGGTCTTGAATATATGTTCTTAACATGGTTTAGAATGATTTTGAGTAGTATTTAAAATTGTTGATGTTAGAGATTTGCCTTTATGATCTCCATAACCTTCTTTCCATTAACTTTTCCACGATATTTAGACATGATCATCCCCATTAATGCATTTGGTGAGAGTTTTTTGTTTGACTTAACCATTGCTTTGATTTCAGATTCTATTCCTGAAGTTGAAACTTTCTTAAATTTCTTTAGATTAATCTTATTTCCTTTAGCAACGTCAGTTAAAATTTCTAATATGGCAGATTCATTAATAGTTTTATTTTCAATTGCCTTGAAAACTTCTTCATAACTAGATCTGTTTATTTTTTCAGTAGTTAAATTAAATCTCTTTGAAATTTCTTTAGGAATTTCAATTAAAGATTTTGCAATTAGTTCTGGAGATATCTTAAATGTTTTAACATACTTTTCAAAATCTTCATTGTGAACTAATTCCTGTGCTATCTGCGAAGATAAATTATATCTTTTTTCTAATTTCATTACTTTCTCAGTTAATAGTTCCGGAAGTTTTATTTTCAATAAGAATTCTTTTTCCAAGGGAATTGGAGGTACATCTGTTTCTGGATACATTCTTGCTGCTCCGGGCATGGGTCTTAAGAATGAAGTTGTGAAATCTGGATCTGCTTTTCTTACATGGGATGCAGTTTTTTTCTTAGATTTTATTTCAGATAATTCTCTTTTAGTTTCATAAAGTATGATCTTTGGAATACTTTTCAAATCCTGAAACCCTTTAATTTCTACCCTGGGATGCCCCTTGATTGAAATGTTTACATCCTGCCTAATGGTCCCTATTCCCCTTTTAACACGATTTGTAGACCTTAGAATCATCCCTAATATTAAAGCAACTTCCTTGCAATGTTCGGGATCTTTTATTGAAGCATCAGTTGCAATTTCTATTAATGGAACTCCTAAACGGTCCAGTCTAAATTTAACATGACCATCTTTCTTTTCAACTTTTTTTGCAGATTCCTCTTCTAAACAAACTGAATCAACAATTACTTTTCCCTTTGAAGTTTCTATGTATCCGTCTGTTGCAACTAACATTGTTCTCTGAAAACCTGAAACATTTGAACCATCAACAACAGTTTTCCTCATAACCCTTATTTCATCAACAGGTTTTGCGTTAAGCAATAATGCAACTTGAAGTACAATGTCTAATGCATTTTTGTTAACCTCTTTAGGGGGTTCTTCATCTAACTCAATTAAACATGATGATGATGAGCAGGCCTCATAAATATTTTTTAGATCTTTTTTTATTTCATATGCTGCAGCTGCATCAACTTTTCCAGTTTCCCCTGCAACAGCTCTTAATTTTCTTTCAATTTTAATATTAGGATTACTATCATGGACAATTGAAGGACAATTGCAGAATAATTTATGAGTTTCCAATTGCTGGTGAATTTCTAACCCGCATTTGAAACCTAATTTTTTGTAATCTAAATCAGTCATTGTATAAAGTTCTCTCTGAAATTTCGCCTCTTAAATTTTCATGGTAAAGTTCTTTTATATCTTTTTTATTATAATTGCTCAATAACCATGCCAATTTGATAAATGCTGTTTCAGGAAGCATATCTGTATGGTTGCCCCAGACACCGGAATCGAGGATTTTACGCCCATAGGAGTAAACATTCATATTTACTCTACCAAATACACATTGGGTAGTCATTGTAACGGGTATTTCCTTGGTTAAACTTGTTATTGTCTTAATTGTTTTTTCATTTTCTTTTGTAAATTCATCAACGCATTCAACAGGCCCATTTCCTAATCCAGTCCCTTCAATTATTAGACCATCGAATTTCTTAACGGGTTCTAACATGGAACTTTGGAAATGTGGATGGAATCTTAAAATTCCTAATTTTAGTTTAGGATTCAATAATTTTAACTTTAGTTTGGAATTATTTCTTTTTTTGTGGTGTGTTTCTGGGAAAAATTCTATGTTTTCAGTTGTTACCTTAGCTATAGGGGTAGTATTAATTGGTTGAAATGTATTTCTTCTGGAAGAATGTAGTTTTTTGGTTTTGCAAGCAGGAAGAACATTGCAGTAATCATCTTCTGATGAGCCATGCATACATATAGCTACTCCTGCGAAGTTGGCTTCTTTTGCAAATTTAACGGCACAGTATAAGTTGAGGAATGCGTCAGATGATCCTCTATCTGAAGACCTTTGTGATGCAGTGAAGATTACAGGTATCTCTATTCCTTCCAAAATAAAGCTAAGTGCGGCAGATGCATAAGTTAGCGCATCTGTTCCTAGAGTCACTATTATTCCTTTAACTCCTTTTTTTACTTCTTTTTCGACTGCTTTTGCTAGTAAATTAAAATGGTTAAAATTCATATTGCTAGACCACATATTTCTAACTAGCTTAGAATCGATATTTGCTAAACTCTTGATTTCGGGGAACATAGAGACTATATCCTCAGGTGAGAACTGTGAAAGAACAGCACCTGTTTCGTAGTCTACTTTCGAGGCAATTGTTCCACCAGTATGAAGAATTGAGATAGTTGGTAAGTTCTTGTTAGTTTTTAATTTAGGCAACTTGGTCTTCTTTGTAATTTGTTTCTTTAGTGTTTTTGTTTCTTTAATATTCTTACTTAGTATTCCAATATTGTAACCTGAAGATAATTTTAGAACTACTTTTTGATTAGTTGTGTCAGGAAGAACAAGACCTTCGAAGGTTCTTGCATCCTTAGTAATTATTTTTATTTTAGTGTTAATAGTAATGTTTTTTTTCAACTTAAACACGCTCTTTTTAGTAATTTACT
This sequence comes from Candidatus Woesearchaeota archaeon, assembly GCA_018655015.1. GTDB lineage: Archaea > Nanobdellota > Nanobdellia > SCGC-AAA011-G17 > UBA489 > JABIKK01. The sequence goes on from JABIKK010000011.1 coordinate 15,832, forward strand.
ATTGAATGAATTAATTTTAGTAATTGGTTAAATAACCATTTATATTTTACAGATTATATATTACAGTGTAGTAGATATTTATATATAACTTTCGTTACACTAATAGAATTAAAACTTAGTTACGTTGTTCGGCTAAAACAACTACTGGCTATCGTTAAGTTCGGCTAAAACTTAACCTCAAACAGATCGGCTAAATCCGTGTGTATAGATTATAGTTTGACTAATTTCTGGGAGCGATTAAATCATTAAATCATTAAACCTCTGAGTAAGTTGTAGTTAGAACTATAATATAAAGATTATTGTGGTCTAGCATACAAACAATCGCAATCAAATATAAAAAATAACCTAACGGGGGAAAAAGACAAAATGGAAAATTTAATACAAGACGCATTGAAAAATGCACCAGTAATAGAACCGAACGTTATAGGAGAAGCTAACATTCGTGTAATTGGATGTGGCGGTGGTGGAGGAAACATGGTTTCTTGGCTACACAAAAAAGGAGTTAAGGGTGCAAAAATATTTGCTGTTAACACAGATAAACAACACTTGGATATGACAAGTTGTGATGGCAGGTTCCTAATTGGAGCTGATTTAACAAGAGGACTTGGATGTGGCGGATTTCCTGAAAGGGGAAGAGAGGCTGCAAAAGAATCTTCTCATGACATAAAGAATTTTATAAAAGACGCAGATATGGTATTCGTATGTGCTGGACTTGGAGGTGGAACAGGAACTGGATGTGCTCCAGTTGTTGCATCATTAGCTAAGGAAACAGGTGCAATTGTTATTGGAACTGTTACCATGCCTTTCGAAATTGAAAGAGCTAGAGTTGATAAAGCTGAGTTTGGTTTACAACAATTAAGAGAAGAATGTGATACTGTTATTGTTATTGACAATAATAGATTAGTAAACATCGCAGGAAATCTACCAATTCAACAGGCATTCGCTGTTGCAAATGAATTGATTTCAACAATGATTAAAGGAATCGTGGAGACAATTGCAATCCCATCATTAGTTAACTTAGACTATGCTGATGTAAGAGCAATAATGGCTAATGGTGATGTTGCTATAATCGGTATTGGCGAATCTGATACAGAATCACGTGTTGAAGAAGCTACAAGAAGAGCCTTGACTAACCCATTATTAGATGTTAGTTACGATGGTGCAAGTGGTGCTTTGATACATGTAAGTGGAGGAGATGATCTAACATTGGATGAAGTTAATAGAATCGGAGAGATCATCACAGAAGCTCTAGATGCCGATGCAAACGTAATCTGGGGAGCGAGGATTGACCCTGGCATGGCTGGAAGATTGAGGATTATGACCATTATAACTGGCGTAACTTCACCTTACATCCTTGGCAAGTCAAACCACTCAGAGGTGACTAGGCAAGCAGTTCAGGTCGCGGACGACCTTGGCATCGACATGGTTGGCTATGAAAATCAGCCGACCCAGAGATCATACTAAAAGGGCAAACCCCCAAAGTAGGCCCTTTTTCGTGTCTTGTGTTTTGCTGATGCCACTTCTTAATCAGGCATCAGCTATTTTTTCTTTTTGATAAAGTTTAAATAAGAGTTAATTAGATTTAGTTTATTATAATTTATAACGAGGTGTTAAAATAATGAAGATAAGAAAAACAGAAAATCATCATATGTTGCTTCTTCCAGTTTTACTTATACTTGCTGCCGCTTTTTTGGCAACTAGTATGACTGGTACATTTAGAACATCGGGTAATGAAATAACTGGTGCAAGTGTTAATTCTGTTGCATTGAGTAGGTGTGGTTGGAATGAACCTCCAAGTTCGGGAAAAGATGCTATTGGAAACAATTCTATGGAAAGGACTAGGTATTGTCCATATGATAAACCTGTGATTGTTTCTGGCGGATGTGAGAGTGATAATGATCAGGCTTATTTAACATTTGATAAACCAGAACTTACTAGATATAATGGGACTCAAGGATGGTCCTGTGGCCAATATGGAAGTAATAATGGCTTAAATGTTGATACCTTATGTTGTAGGATTTAATCTTACAACTAATTATTTTTTTAATTTTTCTTTTGTTTTTCTTAGAAGTCCAGATGCTTTTAGTTTAGCTCTGTTTGTAGCCTGAGATGCTTTTTTTGTTGCTTTCCCAATTGGTTTTGAGATTGGCCAAGAATCTTTACCGAATACTTTCTTTCCCCAGGATTCGAAATAAGTATGATACTTTAGGTCTTCCCTATCTTGGTCTTCATCTAATGAATTTGGATGGCCTATTGCGATTATTCCTTCGGGAGTTACATTGTATGGAATGTCTAAAACCATTCTTACTTTTTCTTCATCAAAGGCACCGACCATTGCGGTTCCGAGTCCCATGTCTGTTGCTTTTAATGTAATGTATGACGAAATTATTGCACAGTTTTGAATTGAGAATTTTTCTCCTTTTTCTTTGAACTTCTTTGTACACTCTTCTGTTTTATTACATATAACAATTAGGGCTGGAGCATCAACCATCCACACTTGGCCATGACATTCATCTGCTAAAGCTTCTTTTTTCTCATTATCCCTCACTATAACAAAATACCAATTTTGAACATTTCCTGAAGATGGTGCAAATCTAGATATATCTAGTGCTTCTGCAATTGTGCCTGTTGAGAGGTCTTTTTTCTTGAAGTCTCTACAGGTTCTCCTTTCATGAATTATTTTGTCTAATTCCATCTAAGAAAGATTTATATCTTGTATTTATTTAAGTTTTGCCATGAGGTATGTTGAATTAGCTGAATTATATAATCGATTAGCAGATACTTCCAAACGTCTTGAAAAGACAGATATTATTGCAGATTTTTTAAAAAATACAAAAAAAGAGGATTTAGAGAATGTTGTTTGTTTGTTGAATGGTAGAGTTTTTCCATTATGGGATAGTAGGAAAATTGGATTTTCTTCTAGGTTATTGATAAAAGCCATTAGTTCTGCTACTGGGAGTAGTGTTGATAATATTGAGAAGGAATTAAATAAACTCGGAGATCTGGGAGATGTTGCCGAATTAGAAATTAGTAGGAAGAGTCAAAAAACATTGTTTAGTGAGACGTTAACTATCAAGAAGGTTGCAGATAATATAAGGAGACTTTCTGATATGGAGGGTTCTGGATCCGTTGATAGGAAGATAGGATTGGTTGCAGAGTTGATAACTAACTCAAATGGGACTGAAGCTAAATATATTTCAAGAACAGTCTTAGAGGTTTTAAGAGTTGGAATCGCAGATGGAATAATAAAAGATGCAATTGCCAAGGCATTTGATCAGGAGATTAAAACTGTTGATGAAGCATTTGATATTCTAGCAGACCATGGGGAAGTTGCTTTGTTAGCTAATGAAAATAAACTAGGAGATGTAAAATTAAAACCTGGAAGGCCTTTGAAATTAATGTTAGCAGTCTTATCTAAGAGTATTGAAGAAGGATTTTCTGCTGTTGGAACTCCTGCAGCATTGGAGTATAAGTATGATGGATTTAGAATGCAAATTCATAACGACGGTAAGAAAATAAGTTTATTTACAAGAGGTATGGAAGATGTTACAAAACAATTTCCTGATGTTGTTAAAGCTGTAAGTAAAATAAAAGGTAAGAATTTTATTGTAGATTGTGAGGTTGTTGGTTATGAGCCAAAAACTGGGAAGTATTTACCTTTCCAAAAAATATCCCAACGTATTAGAAGAAAATATGATACTGAGGAAATGGCGAAACAATTTCCTGTTGAAATAAATGCATTTGATTTGATTTATTATGAAGGGAAAAAGTTGCTTAGTAATCGGTTTGAAGATAGAAGGGAGTTACTTAAAAAAATAATAAAAGAGATCCCAAGGGAGATAGTTTTGTCTAAACTGTTAATTACTGATGATGATAAGAAAGTACAAAAATTCTTTAAGGAATCTGTAAAATCTGGACATGAGGGAGTGATGTTTAAGTCATTAGGTGCGCCTTACAAGCCAGGAAGGTATGTTGGTTACATCGCAAAACTCAAGGAAGTCATGGATGCGTTGGACTTAGTTGTTGTTAAAGCTGAATGGGGAGAGGGTAAAAGAGCATCTTGGTTAACGTCTTATACTGTTGCTTGTAAAGACGGAGATAATTTTTTAGAAGTTGGAAAAGTTTCAACTGGTTTAAAAGAAAAATTTGAAGAAGGTGAATTAGATAATTTTGAAAATATGACTAATGAATTGAAAAAAATAGTTGTTTCACAAAAAGGAAATGCAGTAATGGTTAAACCTCAAATAGTTGTTGAAGTTTCTTATGAAGAAATACAAAAAAGTCCAACATATGCTTCAGGGTATGCACTTAGATTCCCAAGGATACTCCAAGTGAGATACGATAAACCATTAAATGAAATTTCTACAATAGGTAATGTTGAAGAACTTTACAAAAGTCAAAATAAATAACGACTTAATGATAGCAATGTTTATATACTAGCTGAAAGTAATATACAATTGTAATCGAGATAGGGTGTATAAAAAAGAGGGAGAAGGTAGAATTCTTTTTCCTGTTTAACATGAACGCCTAACATGGGGAAACAAAGTATGATTGTCAAGGAAGACTTTTTGAATAAAACTAGGGGCCTTTTTGGGTTAAATTTATATGAAGCACGAATATGGACTGCACTTCTTTCACGTGGAGTTTCTACTGCAGGTGAACTTTCTGACATAGGTAATGTTCCTCGATCAAGAGCTTATGATGTTCTTGAATCTCTTGAAAAAAAAGGATTTATTATAATGAAGCTAGGTAAGCCAATAAAATATTTGGCAGTTGACCCTGGGGAAGTTGTTGAAAAAGTTAAGAAATATGTTAATCAGTTAACCTCAGCTAAGATAAAAAAGCTAGACGATCTTAAGGGTGGAGATGTTCTGGAAGAATTGACTGCATTACATAAACAGGGTGTGGACTTTATTGAACCAACAGATCTTGCGGGAGCAATTAGGGGAAGACATAATATTTACACACATTTGGAGTCAATGGTAAAAGGTGCAAAGAAATCTGTTACTATAATGACTACATCCAAAGGTGTTATGAGAAAAATTGAAGCATTGAAACCTGAGTTAAATAGATTGAAGAAAAAGGGAGTCAATATTAGAATTGCTGCTCCAGTTACTAAGGATGCAGAAGGTTCAATTAAAAGTGTTAGTAAAGATGCAGAAGTTAGGCATGCTAAAGATTTGAGTGCTAGATTCTGTATTATAGATGATAAAGATTTAATGTTTATGGTTCTAAATGATGAAGAAGTTCACCCAACTTATGATGTGGGTGTTTGGGTGCAAACTCCTTACTTCGCTTCTGCTATGCAGGGTATGTTTAATCAACAGTGGGACAAAATGACACCTGCTAATAAGATGCTTAAGTAGAGAAAGTTATATAAGAGCCTGTTTCTAAGCTTGAATTATGGATTTTAAATCTGAAGTCGCTTCTTTGATTTCAAAGGAGTTGGGGTGTAAAAAAGAGGAAGTAATTGATGTCCTAGAAATTCCACCTGAGAGCAAGTTTGGAGACTATTCATTTCCTTGTTTTAAGTTTGCAGCTAAGCTAAAGAAGAAACCTATTGACTTAGCTAAGGATTTATCTTCTAATCTAAAGGGAAAGTTTATTGAGAAAGTTGAAATCAAAGGTCCTTATTTGAATATATTTTTGAAAAGTGAAATTGTTACTAAAGAGTTTTTGAGTGAGATCTTTGTTAAGAAAAAGGAATATGGTATGTCCACTAAGGGAAAGGATAAAATTATGATTGAATTTCCTGCTCCAAATACTAATAAACCATTACACCTGGGACATTTGAGGAATATGTTCCTCGGACAAGCGGTTAGCAATATATTTTCTTTTTTAGGCCATAAGGTTGTTCCCGTGAATTTGAATAATGATCGAGGAGTCCATATCTGTAAGTCAATGTGGGCTTATGAAAAGTTTGGTAAGGGTAAGAATCCAGATAAAAAATCAGACCATTTTGTTGGAGATTTCTATGTCATGTACAATAAGCATGCAAATGATAAAAGCGAAAGAGAAATTCAAGAAATGTTAAAAAAATGGGAAGATGGAGATAAAGAAGTGAGGGGCCTTTGGAAAAAGATGAATAAGTGGGCGTTTGAGGGTTTTGATGAAACTTACAAAAGGCTAGGAATTAAGTTTTCAAAAGTGTATAATGAAAGTGAGTTTTATGATGAAGGTAAATCTGTTGTTCTGGATGGGTTGAAAAAGAAATTATTTTACAAAAATGAAGATGGAGCTGTTGAAGTTGATTTGGAAAAGGATGGACTTGGAAAGAAAGTTTTATTGAGACCTGACGGAACTTCAATTTACATTACTCAAGATTTGTATCTTGCAAAGAAGAAATTTGATGATTACAAGATTGATAGATCTGTTCATGTAGTTGGTTCTGAACAGGATTATCATTTTAAAGTATTGTTTAAATTATTAAAAATATTGAAAGTTCCCTATGCTGAGAAGTGCTTTCATCTGAGTTATGGGATGGTTTCATTGCCTGAAGGAAAGATGAAGTCAAGAGAAGGAACTGTTGTAGACGCGGACGATTTGCTTGATAAAGTTGAAGACCTATCCAAAAAGGAGATTGAGAAAAGACATAAAATTAGTTCTAAGGAAATTAAAGAGAGATCTGAGAAAATAGGGCAAGGAGCATTGAGATTTTTCTTGTTAAAGTATGACCCTACCAAAGACATAAAATACGACCCTAAAGAGTCTTTATCTTTTGAGGGGGAGACTGGCCCTTATGTCCAATATGTTCACGCAAGATGTTGTTCTTTGTTAAGGAAGTCTGAAGTTAAAGTTACTAAGGGCGTTGATTTTAGTGCAATTAATAGTGATGAAGAATTGTTATTGATTAAGCAGTTGGGGAAATTTAGCCATGTTTTGGATCAAGCTGCGAAAAAATATAAACCATCCATACTTGCAAGATATTTGCTTGATTTAAGTTCATTATTTAACACTTTTTATGCTAAGCATAAGATTATTGGAGATAAGAATGAGGCTGAACGAATGTTAATTGTAGATTCTGTTAGAAATGTTCTAGACGTAGGATTAAGTTTGTTAAGTATTAAAGCCCCTGAAGAAATGTGATTAATTTTTAATATCTCTATCTAAGTGCATCTTTGGTTTCATTTGAGATGGAGTCCATTCTGCCTTAACCGTTTCTAAGTCTGTTGCACTTTGATATTTGGAATATTTGAATTTGGTGTAATCTTCTCCAATAGTTTTTCCAACGTCAAAGAACGCCATTTGGGCAATCCTTCTTCCAACAACTAATGGGATAATTCTATAACTACTGTTATTTGTTATTTCCATTGTCCATCTGTTGATGTAACCAACGTCTCCCCAGCCCGCACATTTACATACTTCGATGAAATTTCTTCCAAGGCTACTTCTTGCCTTCATCATTGTTGTAACTGTTCTTCTTCCGCCAATAAACTCCTTTGTGTGAGCTAGAATAGTTTCTTTTGGAAATATAAATATGACTTTGTCATTTGGACTAATATTTTCAAAGGTGTGCTCTACCCTTTTTAGTTCCATTTCACGAGGAACATAACCTGCTCGGGAGCCTAGTTTGTGAATATATTCTCTAAAATATTCTGGATTTTCAAAAAAATCCTTCACGGGTGTAGCTTCAAAATGATGTTTCCCCCAAACCTTGTCTATATGAGTTTTAGAATAAAAATTGTAAACTTCAATACCACTTTCTGGCGCATGTTCTCGGAAATAATAGTCTCCTAACGCAAGATCATATGATGCAGTGTTAAGGTTTTCTTCTTTAAATGGTGAAATAACTATATCCTCTGTTTCCATTCGCTTTTTAATTTCTTTATCTGAAAGAAGTCCTGACCGGAATGTTAGATCTGAGTCCATGCTTTCCGGGGTTTCAATAGGAATTTTAGTCATCTCTCTTTAAGCAAATAAGGCATTTTATATAGATTATTCTCTTGGATGATATAGTTATAAAAATGAATATACACGAAGATATAGAAATTGTAGATTTGGCCCTTAGGCATGGGGAGGTGCTTATATTGGGAGATTTGCAATTAGGTTATGAGGACTATTTAAATAAGAAAGGTGTTTTAGTTCCCCGATTTCAGACTGAAGATGTTCTCGGAAGGATTCGTGAAATCCTAGAAAATACTAGGGTAAAAAAGATCGTTTTTAATGGAGACATAAAGCATCACTTTGGAAGAATTTCTCCTCAAGAATGGGATTCCGTAACTCGACTAATGGAAGATTTAGTTGATAAATATGAAGTTATAATTGTAAAAGGGAATCATGACGTTTTGATTGAACCCATATTGAAGAGATTTAAAGATAAAATAAAACTTGTTGATTATTTTGAAATAGATGATTTGTTTATTACTCATGGAGATAAAATCATGCCCAATCCAGGAAAAATAATTGTTATTGGACATGAACATCCTGCAGTTAGTTTTGGAGAAAAACCTGGAGAAAAATATAAATGTTTTTTGAAAGGAAAATGGGGAGGACATAAGCTAATTGTTATGCCTTCTTTCAATATGTTAACTGCTGGAAGTGATATTAAAAGAGAAAAATTTCTAAGTCCTTACCTTAAGGGAAATTTGAATAATTTTGAAATTTATGTAGTGGAAGATAAAACTTACTACTTTGGAAAAATTAAAAATTTACCTGAATAAAAAAAAGATTTGGGTGCAGTTTAACCACACCCCGATGTTAGGATCAGTTAGTCACAGCTTTAATACCGAATAACAGTACTAAAAAGTGCCATACGTTGATACCCCAAAGCCCAGGACCATAACCTAGATCACCAGCTACGTATAGGATACCTGCAATAAGTAGAACCCATTTACACCATGTTGGACAATCGCATTTCATATCGAAACACCTCCGTAGTTTTGTTTTATGACGGATTCTTCACTTATATTATTTTCTATTTAATAAAATAACTGATTTACTGTTGTAATGAGTGAATTTTACATGTTTTTGTATATCAAAAGATTTATAGGTTTGTTTGCTCGATGTGAAAGATATGCGTAGAAAAAGGGGTCAAGCTGGTATAGAGTATGTTATATTGATCGGACTTCTTTTATTTTTTTTCATACCGTTGATACATTATTCATTTCAAGAGACAAATAATGCTGTTAGGGCAACTCAATTAGATAGCTTTGTTAGTCGATTATCAAAAGCAATTGATGCTGTACATTCTATTGGACCGGGGTCCACTGAAATTGTTGTAGTCACATTGCCAAAGGGTGTTTCTGAAGCAATACTTTACAATAGTGTGAATCCTGGAGAGCCAAGTGAAATTGTTTTGAAAGTTCAATTTTATGGGGGCGTTTCAGATATACATGCGTCTGTAAAACCATACTTGTATGGGGAACTACCTACCAGTTCAGGAACATACCATATGAGAGTTTCAAGCATAAATGAGACAACTGTAAATGTAACAATTAATTAAAATGTATAAAAGAAGTAGAAAGGGGCAGATAAGTATTGAAATTATGTACTCTGTAGGGGTGTTGCTTATGATATTCATCCTCTTAACTGCCATGACTTTTAGTAAAAAAATTGATGTTGAAAGAACGAGGGATACAGTTGATAAAAAAAATGATTGTAATAAAATTTCAAGTGCAATAAATAGGGTTCTTGCTTTGGGAAATAATTATGAAGCCAATTTTAAAACAATACATCATTTTGATGTTTATACTACGGAACTAATTATTGTTGGTGATCCCGATGGAGGAGACCCACAGACGGAGATAGAAGTAGTTTGTACTTTTGAAGGCAATATTGACCAAGATTATAGCGGAACAGGAATATGGAAAGTTATCAATGATGCGGGTGTTTTGAAGATGGAGGCAGTTGTTTAGATGGTGAAAAGAGGACAAATTGCATCAATTGAAATGATTGTAATTATTGGATTAATATTAGTAACTACTGTCCCATTGGGGGCTTGGGCAATGGATGGTTTAAACCAAAAATGGAGCGAAGGAACTAAACTACAAGAAGCTGCAGTACTAAGAGACGCAATTGAAACAGTTTCTCGCCTTGGATCCGGAAATTCTATTTCTGTAGCTTCAGTAAATGGTTATTCTGTAATTGATAATCATATAATTCACGAAGACTTAATTGATGTTCCCTTATTACCTGCTATTAGCGATTATACTGCTAGCGGAGGAGTTATAGAAATAATTAACACTGGTGAGGATATCTTCTTTGGTAATGCTCCTGAAATAACCAGTATTGATGTTAATGATAAGTCTAATATTAAAATACTTGGCGAACATTTTAGTGAAGATACTGCAGTGTTATTGGATTCTGAAGAAGTAACTTCTGTATTTTTAGATGAAAATGAAATTACTTTTGATTTGGGGAAGGCTGGAAAGTTTGAAGTTGATCTTTTGAGAATTGTTGGAGACAAGGAGTTATTGTCTAATGTTTTTGAAATACAAGTTAAAGGGGGCGGACCTATTGAAGTACAGGGGAAGGAGAAATAAAAAAGGGCAAGCTGCGATAACTGACTTATTTGTAGCCGTAGGAATATTCATAATATTAATTACTATAACTTCTGTTCTTTGGAACCTCTATAATGTAAGGTTGTTGAATAGATTAGAATACGATGACTTAGTTGTAAAAACATTTGAAATTTCCGACCTACTATTGAAAAGTTCGGGGCAACCGGATAATTGGGACCACTTGGCATTGGGAGGTGCCTCTGCAGAAGACATTATGTTTGTAGGATTAGTGGAAGAAGAGTTGAAAATACCCTTCAACAAGACTGAGGGAATGGATGCTCTGGGTGAAGAAGCTATTAGAGATATATTCCACGCAGGACAATATAGATTAGGAATACGAATTAGAAATAATATTGCGGAAGAAATGTATGTCTTAGGAAAAGTTAGTGGAGGAAGTAAATTTTCTGTTAATCTTGGAAGGGATGTTTTGTATCAAAATTCTACAGGAGGAATATACTTTCCTGCAGTGATCGAGGTGATTTTGAGTAAATGAAATGTAAGAAGGGCATTATTTTTGCATTGGATGGGGCAATTGCTATTTCTGTAGTTTTAATTATGTTAATTAATACAACTTATTATTTTACAACTACCTCTCAAGAATCTTTATCTCAGTCTCAAGTTATTAAGAGGGGTTATGATGTTATTGCGTTGTTTGAAGAAGCTGGAAGATTTGATTATGCATTAAGAAGTATAGATACTGATGCAAACTTTGTTGATAATGCCGATGATTATGCTACAGATGGTGCTCAGTTAATTGCCTCCCATTATTTACCTAACGGATATAATATGTCTATTGAGCTATATGATGCAGTTAAGACTGAATGTTTTTCAAGTTGTAATATTCCTAACGGGCCTGACAAATATACGGGACCAATTACACAAGAAGAATTAATAAATGGGGGAGATGTTTATGTCCAGGTAAATGCAACATTAGTTAGTGATACTTCTGGTAACCCTTCACTTTCAGTAATTTTTAACCCTAATTTTTATCCAATGACTGCCATTTGTGATGAAGGTGAAACTTGCATTTATACTACAAAAATTCCAATTCCTGACTTTCCCATTGGGCAATCTAGTACACAGATAAGAGTTAATACTGATAATAATGATGAATTTGACGTTCACTGGATAAGGATTTTAGATGATCCTGCATATATGTTGTCTTCTGAAAGAACTATTCCTAGGGGCCAATTTATTGGTAGTGGAGAAAGATGGTATGCTGCATTTGGTTCCAACGGACATTTTGAAGGGATGCATAAAGTGAGGTTTAAAGTTTGGATTGAAGGTGATTCAATTGAATAAAAAGGGAATTTTGTTAACATTGGGATTAGTTTTTGTTAGTCTAACCCTTTTATCATTTGCGAATGTTATTGTAAATCACTCTGAAAGTTCTGAAGAGAGAATCAAAGAATTTGGTGAAGCAGAGAGATTGTATAATTTAGATAATTCCATTTCTAGATCATTGAGTAGAATGGTTAGACGTGGAATGAACAATACACATAATATTACTGTTAAAGACAATATAATAAATTTCGAGACGCAGTTTTCAAATGAAACTCCTGCCTATGAAAAAGAGATTGGTGACCAGTTTGAAATATTTAAGGCTAGGATTAGTAATGACTTAGGGATTAATTTTGATGCAAGATATCCATTTTTAGGAACAAATGATTTTCCAGCTAGTTTAGTGGATGGTAATTTGATTAAGAACTCAAGTAGATTTTACTTGAGTAATAATCCTGGAATGTATATTGACCTTACAACTTGGCCAGAGAATATGATCTATTTCGATGGCTTTAATGAATCTAATACTGAACTGATAAACATTACTCTTTGGAGTGAAGATACTAAACTTTATGCTGCTGAACCTGATGGGTTGAATACACTTGATTTGCCATGTTCTGATTGTGTAATTGTTGAAGTTACTAATTATTATGCAAGTATAAAAGATACTTCTTCATTTGGTTTAAAAAGATTGGATGTTGGTGCATCTAACTACCAACAAAAAATATTTGATCTAAATTTAATACGTGAAGGAGTTTGGGGAAGTAACCTTACTCTTGGAGGTAGCTGGCTGGATTCAAGAAAGAGTGCTGGAACCGGACCTTTTAATTATTGGCCTGAAACAAAAGAAGGATTGGCAATAACCTTGCCAGATATTGGGTGTGCTGGCGGATCTCCAGCAGCATATAGACTCTTATATTTCAGAGATAGTGGGCTTTATCCACAGTCAAATTGTTTACAAGAGAATGTTAAGGTCCTAGTTCAAATTAAACTAAAGGGAGAAGCTGCAGAGCATAAAACCCATTTGGAAGGAGCACCATCTTATAATGTTCAACCACTCCTTTTAGGTACGGCTGGAATAGGTGTAGGGCTTAAATACCTAGATTAGGGAGGAATAGTTTATAAATAAATTTAAGGCTATTATTATAGGATGGAGAGGTTTTTCAAGGTTCTATTGGTTTTAGGAATAGTTTTGTCTATTTCATCAATTTATTTTTTATTAACTGATTCCATATTTTCAATTTTTACATCTACTATTGGTGTCTTGATAGTTGCATTCTCTGTTTTTGAAATTGTAAGGATGAGAAAGATTGAACCTAGAAAAGAAAAGCCAATTAATTCTAAAGCGAAAAAGAGTGAAGATGATATCTCATGGAGCTATTATGATTTCAATGAGAGAAAAATTGAGCCTGAGGTAATAGAAAGAAAAAAGAAAGTCAAGTTCACTTTTTTTAGTAAGTTGTTTCACCTATCCAAAATTGGTGGGAAACCCAAGATGGTAGGTAAGGGTGTTGAAAAGGAAGTCGGGCCAGAGAAGAAAAAAGTTGGAAAGAATTTGGAAAAAGAAAAGCTAGACAAGTTAAAAAATTACATTTTAGAGGCAATGAAGAACAATATACCTAAAACTGAAATTGTTAAGGCATGCCTTGCTTCTGATTGGCCAAAAGATAAGGTTGAAAAAGTTATTGGGAGAATGGGAACTAAAGGAAAGAAAAAAGGCATTGTTTCATTGGTTATGTTGTTAGCAGTTACATTATTTGTTATGATTGGATTAATACTGAGTGGGAATTTTTTAATCGGCTATTGGTTAGACTCTTTAAAATTAATTTCAAAAAGTGCATATTATATGATATTTGTGGTAATTCTGATTTCAATTGGAGTTATATTGTTTGATGTGAAGGATCGTTTAGGACATAGGAAAAAAATATACAAGATTAAGACTGAAGAATCTGTCTCAGAAATTAAAGAAGAGATGAAATCGGACGAAAACAAGGTTGTAAGTGTCGGAGCTTACAATACAGACATGGATAAACTATTAGATTTAGTTAATGAAAGAAAGAAATTAACTGCTGAAGAAGTTAGTGGCATATTTAGTATATCAAGGAAGGAAGCTGAGGAGTGGGGAAAGATATTAAAAGATGAGGGACTCATATCCCTTTATTATCCAACAGTAGGTGATGTTGAATTACGCGAGAAAAAGAAGGTGAAGAAGGAAGAGTAGTTATTGAAGAGTATAAGGTTCAGACGGATGACCTTATTCTTGATGTATCTATCTTGGGTGGAAGTGGTCTTAGTAAAACATATCATATTGCTGTCCCGAAGTTAACCATTGCAACCAAAGCATTAATGGACCATATTAAGGATGGGTTGATTTCTGAAGTTACGATTAGTAATAAAGAAATTGTTGATCCAAAATCTATAAATGTTATTAAAAAAAGATTTGAAAAGAAAGCTAAGGGCCTTTTAAAAGATAGGGTTTCTAGTTTGTCAGAAGAAACAATTAATTTTTTAGTAAATGTTTTGATGCAGGAAATGCTTGGTCTTGGTGAAATTGAATATATTCTTAATGATGCAAATTTAGAGGAGATTGTTATTACATCTTCCAAAGAACCGGTAAGAGTATATCATAAATCTCACGGATGGCTTGAAACAAATATTGTACCAAAGAACGAGGAACAGATTCTTAACTACTCCAACATAATTGGTAGAAGGGTTGGAAGACAAATTAGTGCACTGACCCCCTTACTAGACGCTCATTTGGTTACTGGAGACAGAGCAAATGCAGTGTTGTTTCCTGTTTCTACAAAAGGGCATACCGTTACAATTCGTAAATTCTCTAGAGACCCATGGACATTAGTTGACTTTGTTAAGAATAATACTGTTACTGCAGAGATTCTTTCTTTAATCTGGTTGTCAATACAGTATGAAATGAATGTGTTAATAAGTGGGGGAACAGCATCTGGTAAAACATCTTTCTTGAATGTATGCATGCCATTTATCCCTCCAAATCAAAGAATTGTAAGTATAGAAGATACTAGAGAGCTGCAGCTTCCAAAGTTCTTGTACTGGTGTCCGTTGACAGTTAGACAACCTAATCCTGAGGGGAAGGGTGAAGTTTCTATGCTTGATTTGTTAATTAATTCCTTACGTATGAGACCTGATAGAATAATTTTAGGAGAGATGAGAAAGAAAGAGCAGGCAGAAGTATTATTCGAAGCTATGCATACTGGTCACTCTGTTTATGCTACTGTTCACGCAGATACAGTTGAAGAAACAATTCAACGTTTGACAAATCCTCCTATTGAAGTTCCAAAGAATTTGTTAACAGGTGTAAATCTTAATGTTGTAATGTTTAGAGATAGAAGAAAAGGATTTAGAAGAACCTTACAGGTTGGTGAATTTGTTCCTTCTATGGATGAATCTGGGGCCTCAGTTAAGCCAAATGTACTATATAGGTGGAAGCCTGCAACTGATAAAATGGTTGAGCATGCTGCACCTTTGAGATTATTTGCAGAACTTAGTAGAGTTACAGGAATGTCAATGGAACAGATTAATCGTGATCTTCAAAAGAAACAAAGGATAATAAATTGGATGGTTAAAGAAAATATCAGTAATGTTGATGATGTTGGTGCACTTATGAGGGAATATTATACTGATCCAGAGGCAGTATTGAAAAAAACAGGGGTTAGCGGAAATGCAGAAAAATGATAAAAATACCGTTTTCAATACTCCCTCAGAAGAAGCTTTATGAGATATCCAGACCTTTAAGAGGTATTGCACAAAGATTTGAAAAAAGATTTCCATTCTTAGAAGTTCATTTAAAACAAGCTGAATCTAGGTTAGATAGTGTTGATTATTTCAGCATGAGTATGGCTTCGTCATTAATTATGTTGTTCTTTTTCTTCTTTGTTTCATTACCTGTGTTGAAATTTGGAATGTCTCCATTTTTGCCTTTTTTTATATCATTTGTTTTTACAGCTTTTATTTTCTTTCAACAACTTGGTTATCCAAAACTTATTGCATCTAGAAGAATTAGGTTGATTGAACAAAATTTGTTACCAGCCTTACAAGATATGTATGTTGAATTGAATGCTGGGATTCCATTGTTTAATATCTTAGTAAATGTTTCAAATGCAAACTATGGGGAATTT
Source organism: Candidatus Woesearchaeota archaeon (assembly GCA_018655015.1). Taxonomy (GTDB): domain Archaea; phylum Nanobdellota; class Nanobdellia; order SCGC-AAA011-G17; family UBA489; genus JABIKK01. The sequence goes on from JABIKK010000011.1 coordinate 31,763, forward strand.
TCTATTGAAATTTGTAAGGCTGTTAAGGAAATTAATTCTGGAAGGGATCAATCTGAGGCCCTTGAAGATTTAGCAGTTAGAAATCCTTCAATTTTATTTAGAAGATCTTTATGGCAAATTGTAAATGGTATGAAAACAGGTGCAGATATTGGCAATTTAATCAAAGATGTTATGGAGGGAATTTCTGATGAACAGTTAACACAAATTCAAAAGTATGGTGGACAGTTAAGTCCTCTTGCATTATTCTATATGCTGATTGCAGTAATTGCACCTTCATTGGGAACTACGTTCATCATTGTATTATCTTCGTTCATATCTTTAAATGAAAATTTAGTGAAGATAATATTCTATGGTATTGTCGTAATTACATTCTTTATGCAGATTATGTTTATGGGAATTATAAAAGCAAGGAGGCCTTCATTAATGAATTACGATTAAAATGTCAAGACTAATTGCAAGAATATATCCTGAGAGAATAAGAGTTGCTTATAGGCAATTGTTACTTTATGCAGATATATCTCGACCACTGGAAAGTTATTTGACCATGGTGTTTTGGGCCACATTAATTTCTTCATTAGTGATCTCACTCTTCTTAACATTGTTTTTAGGAATTAGCTTCTTTCTTTTATTCATAGGATTATTTATTTTGTCCCAGTTTGTAGGATATTCTTGGCTAGTTTTGATAGCTGAGGGAAGGGGAAAGTTCGTTGAAGATTTATTACCTGACTTATTGCAACTAATGGCTTCTAATTTGAGGGCAGGATATACCTTGGATAAAGCATTGTTGCTCGCCGCTAGGCCTGAGTTTGGAAGGTTTAAAGAAGAAATTAATAGGGCGGGGAAAGATGTTGCAACTGGAAAAGATTTTAATCAAGCATTAATTGATATGAGTACTAGGATTAAATCAGGTAAGTTAGAAAAATCTGTTCAGTTGATTGTTGCAGGTGTTAGAAGTGGGGGATCCTTAGTTGATTTATTATCTCAATCGGCAAGTAACTTGAGACAACAGAAATTAATTGATGAAAGAATTAGGTCTAATGTTTTAGTTTACGTGATATTTATTTTTGCAGCAATTGGCTTTGGTGCGCCAGTGTTGTTTAGTTTAAGTTCATTCTTAATTGACATAATGAGCACTGTGTTTGCAGATGTAGACTTACCAGATACTACTGGAAGCATTGATATGCCAATTAGTTTTTCAGAAGTAACTATTGAGCCAGACTTCATTGTGAGGTATACAATTGTATCTATGATAATTGCATCGATCATGGGATCAATGATTATAGGGTTGATATCTAAGGGTAAGAAGAGAGCTGGGTTGAAATATATCCCAATTTTAATAATATTGACTATTTCTTTATTCTTTATGGTTAGAGCTTTGATTGGTGGACTGCTTGGTGGATTATTCTCTATATAGTTTTTGACAGAAAAGGCTTTTATATTACTGGAGATAATTTAGAGTATGGTTGGTGAAGAAAGAGTAAGCACGGGTGTTCCAAACTTGGATAAGCTCATTGGTGGAGGTTTTAAGCAGGGTTCAGTGAATATTGTTGCAGGAAAACCTGGTTCTGGAAAGAGCATATTTGCAATGCAGTTCTTAGTAGATGGATTAAAACGGGGAGAGGGCTGTATTTATATTTCATTTGAGGAAAGAAAGAAGAAAGTTTTTGAGGACTTTAGAGAGTTTGGATGGGACTTAGAGCAGTATGAAAGAACTGGACTGTTAAAGTTTTTAGAAAATACCCCTGAACAAATAAGAAGAGTTGTTGCTGATGGTGGCGGAACCTTGGAAGTTATTGCAACACAAATCGGTGCTAAAAGGGTTGTTATTGATTCTATAAGTTCATTTTCGATGTTGTTTCAGAATGATTCTAACAAAAGAGGTGCATCCTTGGCATTGTTTGAAATAATCTCTAAGTGGGGCTGCACTACATTATTAACAAGTAATGCTGAAAATGAAGACGGAATAGATCTTGATTTTGAAGTTGATGGAGTTATATTCTTACACCATCAAATGATTAAAAATTCTCGTGAAAGATCTCTTGAAGTTATAAAGATGAGGGGCACGGACATACCCAACAAAATTATGAAGATGGATCTTGATAAAAAAGGAATTACCATAAATCCATCTAAAGCTGTTTCTTTGTAAATGCAATTTCATGTGCATCATCTCTTGAAAGAAAATCTTCTTCTTTGATATCGTCAATTACATAGTAAACATGTTTTTCTAATATATTAAATTGTTCTTCAAGAGAATTGATAAAATCTTCAAGGTCTTTCATGTTCCTGAATATTGCTTCAAACATAAAGTCATAACCATTATTTATTCTGTATGCTGCATTGATATTTCTGTGAACAGTTAATAAATTTTTAATGCTGATCCTATCTGTTTTGTCAACTTTCAATATTACTTTGGCCCTACTATTAAAACCTAGTAAGGAGAAATCCATCAAAGTAGTGTTTTTCTTTATTAGTCCGTTTTTGTGGTATTTCAATCTGTCAAATATGGTTGAGACAGGTATGCCTGTTTTTCTTGAGAGTTTTGTTAACATCTCCCTTGAGTCCCTCCTTAAGTGGGAAAGAATTTGTATGTCTTTCTTTGTTATTTTCATTTCGAATCACCTCCGTGAAATCTGTTAGATTTCCAGATAACATGGAAGATATCCGTAGAAGGATAAAAGAATATTCATTAAATTATAATAATAATTATAATATTATAATATCCAAAACTATTTAAATAAATTGGCCTTAAATAACCATATGACTAAGAGGAAAGTCTCTCTGATAGGACCATCGACCCTAATGATTAGTTTACCTAGTAAATGGGTTAAAGAATATGGTGTGAAGAAAGGGGACGAACTAAATATTGATACTACTGGCAGAAATCTGATTGTTGAGACTTCCAGTTTAAAGAAGTCTAAGCCGTTGATCATTAATCTTAATGGAATGAATGCTAGTTTGATTAGGTATAATTTATTTGCTGCTTATCGTGGCGGGTTTGATAAGATTAAACTGTCTTTTGAAGATGAAAGTGCATTTGATGAAAATAAGGGGGAAAAGTTATTAATTTTTGATGTTGTTGACGATGTAATTAGTAACTTGATTGGTGTTGAGATCTTTGCGCAAAGAAATAGTTATATTGAAATTAGAGAAGTTTCTGCGGTCAATCATGAGGAATTTTTGAATACATTAAGAAGGATATTCATTACATTAGTTAATACTTCGAGTGATATGAAAGATGCAATTGAATCTAATAATAAAGTTGTTTTGGGAAGAATAAGGGATTTATCTGATAAAAAAGTAAATAGATTATGCGATTTCTGTTCAAGAATTATTAATAAAGGAGGTATTGTAGAAAGTAATAAAATTCCACAGTATTATTCTTTAATTTCTAGTTTGGAAGAAATTGGTGATTCGATGGAGGAGATTTGTAATATTAATCTTAAAAAAATGTCTTCTTTGAATGAAGTTACGATGTTAAACAATGCACTTGAAAGTTTGTACAAATTATTTTGTGAATATAAAATTGATAGATTGAAAGAATTCTACAATCTCAAGAATATAATAAGGGAGGCTAAACCTGAAGGGAAATTGAAAATTGAGTTATCTAAGATTGCATCCTGTATGTCTAAGATAATCCCTGAGATAGTTTCATTAAATTTGTAACATGGAAAAGAAAAGTTTGTTGGATTCTGTAAGAAATTTATCTATGATGATTGTATTGTTTGCAATTTTGTTAGTTGCATTCAGCATTACTTCTATGGTGTCTGACTTAAGTTCGAAGGTCGGGGAAAGTATAACCGGTGAAGTTATTTTGATAAAAGGGAGTGAATTTGAAGAGAATGTTAGCATTGGTGATGGAAAAGTTGCTAGCGAACTAAATGATAACCTGATATGTTGGATTGAAGGGGGCCTAACTGAAGAAGATTTAATTGTTATTGGACATTTGTTGAGAGACATTGATTGTCCTAGTGGTGAAAAAAGGAATGTTAATGCGAAGATAGAAGGAGATTGTGTTATTTTAGACATAGAAGACGAAGCTTCAACAAAAGTTTGTCCTGAGGGCTTAAAACCTGTTGTAGAGATCGATCTTACTAGTGGGTTGGATAAACTTCCAGAAGTATTACCTGAAGCACCACAAAGAAATTACTATATTTATGGATTGTTCATAATTACAATGATTACTGTACTCTTATTTTGGAGAGAATATGAGATGGGCGTTAAGACTGATTTGGAATCTAAGGCAGAAAAAGCATATTTGAAGAGAAGGGATGAAAAAAGGAAGGCTTTCAAGAAAGCTTTGGAAGAAGGAAAGCTAAAACAGAAGGAAAAGAAAGAGAAAATTGTTTACTTACCTTCTGCACCAATTTATGACACTAAAAAAGCTGCAAAAAAGAAAAAAGAAAAAGAATCGCTAGAAAAGAAAAAAAAGAAGGATACAGAAGACAAGGCTAGGGAAGTTGCAATAAAAAGAAATGAACTAATTACTGAGTTTAATGGGGAAGCTGAAAGTATCAATAAGTTAATCGTTTCTGGTAAACTTAAAGACAGTAGGAAAAAGTATTTGAACTTGTTTAAGACTTATACTGATTTAAGCAAAATTGTAAGTGAAAGAAACAGAAATAAATTAGATGGTGTAATGCAATACTTGTGTCATTATTTAGGGGCTTTGGAAAAGATTAAAGGCACTAGCAGAAAGAGTATTGCTCAGAAAATATTGGGTGGCGATGAAATTACAATTAGATCTCAGCCCAAACTAATTGATATGAAACAACTTGACAAGATGAAGGAATTAATTGACGAGAAGAATTATACGCAAGCGAAGAATTTATTTTATGATGGAAAAGTTGATGATTTTAGTATGAAAAATATTGTTAGGAGTGCAAACAATAAAAGGGAAAGAGATAAACTTGCTGAAATTGAAATAAGGCATGACAGAATAATGAAAAAGGGCGTTGTTAATGTTGCAGAAGAAGATTATTATAAGTTTATGATGGACATGACCGCTCTTAGAAAAGAATTAAAGAGAAGAGGAAGTGTAAGGCCTAAAAAGAAAAGTTAATAAAGGTCCTTATAAACAGGGGGTGTAGGAAAATGGGGATGTTTAAGAAGAAAAAAGAGGATATTTCTAAGCTTCTGGAGTTACCGAAGTTTGAAGATATTGGAAGGGATTTAGTGGACGAGCCTAAAGCGGGCGTTCCAAGTTATGAGTCTCCTTTTGATAAACCGGGGCCTAAAATGGCTAGTTTTCCAGACCCATTGGATGATTTAGACCTTCCAACAAGGGAACCAGGATTTAATCAGCCAAAAGAAGGATATCCCGAAAGACAAGTTGCTAATGATCTAGATGAATTAATGCCAAAAGAGTCTCATGAAGGTTTGGAAACTCCCTTTAGAAGGGAAGAACCATTAAGGATGGAAGAAATTGCTCCAACTTTTAAGGGTGTTAATGAAGAAGTTAAAGAAACTATTAGGGAACCAGTTATCCCTGATTTGAAAAAACAATTTAAGATGCCTAAAAATGTAGGAAATAGGCCAGTGTTTGTTCAAATTGATGATTATAAAGATGCAATGAATAGTATAGAAGTATTAAAACAAAAGATAAGGGAAGTTGAATACATCTTAGATAGATTAAATGAGATAAAATCACAGGAACAACTTGAAATAAGTAATTGTGAAACTTCTTTGAACAAAATAAAAGAAAAGTTAATTAGTGTCGATAAAAAATTATTTGAGATTTAGTTCTAAAATGTCAGTACATGCAAGAATTGAGAAACCCTTGGGGTTAAGAAGTGATGTGTTAGAGTGTGCTGTAATTTCAACTGATGCAATACAATGTGGAAGTAATTTGAAAGAGTTCAGTAAACAGAAGAAGAAATTGAGAACGCAAATGAAACGTTCTTTAGCTGATTTAAGTAAACATATGAGGGCTCTTGAAAAAGATTTACCCAAGTTACCTAAAACTGATAAATTGCATGCTAAAAGGGAAGACATGAGGATGTTAATGCACAGGGAAAGAGTTGAAGATTTAGGTGGAGATGTGAAGGATGTTGCTCAAGTTAAGAAAGAAATTGCTAGAATAAAAGGAACTAAGCCAAAAATATTAAGGAAAAAGGCTGTTGCTCTTGAAGAAAGAGAAAGATTGAGAAGGGAACTTGATAGCATACGTGGAAGAATTTCTAAGTTAAGTGGTTTAATGCCAGAGGAATAGGTTTAAATAATTCTAAAGAGGGATTTTATACATGCTCTCAGATAAGGAGATAAAGAAGAGGTATTTACCAATATTCTCTAAAAGCCCTGAAAAATACTACCCTGTTAATGTTTTGAAGGCAGAAGGATTTTCTAGAAAGAAGTGTAATGCTTGTAATAAGATGTTCTGGAGCACGGGTCCGAGGGATGTTTGTGGAGATCCTGCTTGTAGTAAGGATGAGTCATTTGGATTTATTGGAAAGAGTCCTGCTAAACATTCTTTAGAATATCAAGAAGTTTGGCATAAATTTTCAAAAATGTTTAAGGGCCTTGGTTATAACCCAATTAAAAGATATCCTACTGTTGCCAGATGGAATCCGACAATGGAGTTTACTAATGCCTCGATTGCTGCATTTCAACCTTATGTAATAAGTGGTGAGGCAACACCCCCTGCAAATCCATTAGTTATTCCTCAGTTTTGTTTTAGGACTGTTGATATTGATAACGTTGGAATAAGTGGCGCACATAATACTGTGTTCAACATGATTGGACAACATCAATTTGTTGAGAAAAAAGATTGGGATCAAGAGAAAGTTTTTAGAGATATTCATAAATGGTTAAATGTTGGGCTGGGTTTGAAGAATGAAGACCTAACATTCCATGAAGATTCTTGGGCAGGTGGAGGAAACTTAGGTTGTTGTATGGAATTCTTTTCTAGGGGATGTGAATTAGGTAATCAGGTTTATATGTTGTATGAACAAACTAATACAGGTGTTAAGGATCTTAAATTAAAAGTTTTAGATATGGGTATGGGTATGGAAAGAAATGCTTGGTTTTCCCAAGGAACTAATACCATCTATGATGCAACATTCCCACATGTGTTGAAGAAAATATTTGCTAAAACTGGATTAAAATATGATAAAGATTTGATTAAGAAGTATGTTCCTTATGCTGGAATGCTAAATATTGATGAAGTTGATGATATTGGTGAGGCTTGGAAAGAGGTTGCGAGTAAGGTTGGTGTTGATGTAAAGACTCTAAGGGATGGAGTTTTACCTCTTGCAGGGGCTTATTCTGTAGCTGAACATGCTAGGGCATTATTGATTTTATTGGGGGATGGGGCACTTCCAAGCAATTCAGGACAAGCGTATAACATTAGAGTGATGTTACGTAGAGCGCTAGGATTTATTGATAAACATAATTGGGATTTGGATCTAAATGAAGTGTGTGAATGGCATGCAAAAGATTTGAGAGTTATTTTTCCAGAACTAAATAAGAATTTAGGTGATGTTAGAAAGATTTTAGATGTTGAAGTTAATAAGTATAAGTCAACTAGACAAAAATCAAAACAAATTGTTGCAGAGATTGTTTCGAAGGGAAAAACTGGAACTAAAGACCTTCTTAGAATGTATAATGAAAATGGAATTAATCCGGAGATGATTAGGGAAGAAGCAGAAAAGATGGGTAAAACTATAGAGGTACCAGATAATTTTTATACATTACTTGCTGAGATGAATGTTGAGGAAAAGAAAAAACAAATTGAGAAGAAAGATTTGGGAATTGATTTAAGCGGTTTGAAACCTACAGAGGTTAAGTATTACTTTGACTATTCATTGAATGAGTTTGAAGCTAAGATTATTAAAGTTGATAAGAATTTTGTTGTTTTAGATGAAACTTATTTCTATCCAACTAGCGGAGGACAATTGCATGATGTTGGAAGTATGGGTAATGAAGAAGTTGTGGACGTTGTTAAAGAAGGATCATTTGTTGTGCATGTTGTTAAAGGGGATTCAAAATTAAAAGTTGGAGATAAAGTTAATTGTATCATTGATAAAAAAAGAAGGATGCAATTGGCACAACATCATACTGGGGCCCATATATTAAATGCTGCGGCTAGAAGAGTTCTTGGAAATCATATAAACCAGGCTGGAGCCCATAAGCAATTGGATAGGGCTAGATTGGACATTACACACTATTCTGCATTAAGTGAGACCGAAACTGCAAAAATTGAGGAAGAAGCTAACAAAATTATATCTGATAAAATCATTGTTAACAAAAGTTTTATTGAAAGAGGGGAAGCTGAAAACAAATTTGGAGTTGGCATTTATCAAGGAGGAGTTGTTCCAGGTAAACTATTAAGAATTGTTGATATTCCTGGTGTTGATGTTGAAGCTTGTGGTGGGACTCATTTGAACGATACTAGTGAGGTTGGTAAGTTAAAGATTTTAAGAAGCAGTAAAATAAGTGATGGTATTGTGAGACTTGAATATGTTGCAGGTAATGCTGCAATTATGGAAGAGAGAAAAGAAGACACACTATTACGTGATGCTGCTGAAGTATTGGGTGTAGGTAAGAAAGGTGTTGCGATAAAATCTTCTGAGGTATTTAAGTTTTGGAAGGATGTTGTTAAAAAGAAAAAGAAAGATGTTATCCCAATTTACTCTGGTAATTTGGAAGAGTTAAGTGATAAGGAAATATTGGAAAAAACAGCACATATATTAAAAACACAGATTGAACATGTTCCAAAAACTTTGAAGAGATTCTTAGAGGAGATTGATCATTCTAGATAAATTGCAGGCTTTCCAGGTTTTGCTTTTTTAGACTTATTATCTGGATCATATTTCTCTTTGTCATTTACTTTGTAAAGAATTACTTCTTTTTCTACACGTTTCTTGATATCCTCTAAGTTGTAGGAATCTGCATCGTTTGGAAGTACGTAAAGATATACTTTCTTTATTTGTTTATCAATTAAGTTCAATATGTTTAGGATATCGGAGACTGTTTTATCTGTGAACTCTTCTTCCTTGTCAAACTGTTCATTGATCTTCTTTTTATCACAATTTGGCCATGATTCCACTGAAACAAAACTCTTATTCTTTAGGTTACTCCATAGTTCTTCTGCTAGATGCGGTACTATCGGTGCAATTATTTTAATGAAGCTCTCAAGATCTTCTTTTGAAATATCTGGTTCTAAGCCATCTAAAAGCCCCCTTATCTTCATTGTTGCAGTGTGATACTTGAAGTTCCCATAGTCCTCTGCAACTTGTTGGATTGCTTTGTTAATTTTGTGTTGATTTCTTTCACTTGATTTTCCTATCTTTGCTGTTTCCACATATTCTATAATCTTGTTTATGAATCTATGACTTCCTTCGATACCTTTTTCACTCCAATTTCTATCTTTGTCTGGCGATGCTAATGAAACTAAGAAAAATCTTAATGCGTCTGCGCTATATTTTTTACAAATGTCTCTTGGATCTACAACATTACCTTTGGACTTAGACATCTTTTCCCCATCTTCACCTAAAACCATTCCTTGATTGAATAGTTTTGGGAAAGGCTCATCAATCTTTACATATCCTAAATCTCTTAGTGCTTTTGTGAAAAATCTAGCATAAATTAAATGCATGCAGGCATGTTCTGCCCCGCCAATGTATTGGTCTACTGGCATCCAGTAATCTGCTTTTTTAGGATTAAACATTTCTTTTGAATTATTTGGATCACAGAATCTTAAGAAATACCAAGAAGAATCAAAGAAGGTATCCATTGTATCTGTTTCTCTCTTTGCATCTTTCTTACATTTTGGGCATTTTACATTTACAAACTTTTCATTTGTAAGCAAAGGATTTCCTTCACCAAATACTACATCTTGAGGAAGCTCTATAGGTAAATCTTTTTCCAGAACTGGAACTTCACCACAAGAATCACAGTGTATGATTGGTATTGGCGTTCCCCAGTATCTTTGTCTTGAAACCAACCAATCTCTGAACTTGTATTGTGTTGTTTTCTTTCCTAATTTTATTTTTTCTAATTGTTTTGCAACTGCATCAACTGCATCTTGATTGTCCATGCCTGTAAAATCTCCAGAATCAACTAACTTACCATGGCCCCTATATGCTTCTTTTAGATTAGAACTCTCTTTAGAATTATTTGGAGAAACAACTATTTTTATTGGAATTTTATATTTTTTAGCAAATTCAAAATCTCTTGGATCGTGTGCAGGCACGGCCATAACCATTCCAGACCCATATTCGGCTAGAACAAAGTTACCTGCATAAACAGGGATTTTTTCATTACTTAAGGGATTGATTGCATAGGATCCAGTGAAAACTCCCTCTTTTTCTAAGCTCTCTAATTCTTTTTCAGAAACAGACTTCACTTTTTTTAGAAATTTATCTACTTCTAACTTTTGTTCTGGTGTTACTAACGAATCTAATTTTGAATGTTGTGCAGAAACAACCATGAATGTAACGCCAAAAATTGTGTCAGGTCTTGTTGTAAATATTGGCCATTTTTCACCATTAATATCAAAAATTATTTCAGTCCCGTAACTCTTTCCGATCCAATGCTTTTGCATACTCTTTATTCTGTGTGGCCAATCTAAATCATCAGTCATATCTAGTAGTTCGTCTGAATACTCTGTTGTTTTGATAAACCATTGTTCTAATTGTTTTATCTCTACATCTACTTTTTCATGTCTCCAACATTTACCGCTGTGAACTTGTTCATTTGCTAACACAGTTTTACATTCAGAACACCAATTAACAGGGGCTTTCTTTCTGTAAACTAAACCTTTTTCAAAGAATTTTAAGAAAATAAATTGATTCCACCTATAGTACGTGGGGTCGCATGTCTTTAGCATCCTACTCCAATCATAACTTAGGCCTAATTCTTTTTGTTGTTTGATGAAGTTTTTTGTAGATTTTTCAGTGTAGTCTTTTGGATGTTCATTAACTTGAATTGCTGCGTTTTCTGCTGGTAAACCTAGGGAATCATAACCCATTGGGTGAAGAACATTAAGGCCTTGCATTCTTTTGAACCTTGCAAAGATATCTCCCACAGTGTAAACAAATGTGTGTCCTATGTGTAGTCCTGATCCTGAGGGATATGGGAACATCTCTAGAACATAATATTTATTTTTTGAATCCTCTTTTACTTCAAAGATTTTGGCTTTTTCCCATTTCTCTTGCCATTTCTTTGAAATTTTATTCATGTCCATGGTTGGCTAAGAAGATTAGTGGTTTAAAATATTTGTGGATTGTAGATAATTTTATAAAGAAAATTAATGGGTTTAATGTGTACGGGCCCGTAGCTCAGTTTGGATAGAGCGTCTGCCTTCTAAGCAGAAGGTCCAAGGTTCAAATCCTTGCGGGTCCGCTTCGGCGTCGTGCCCAAGTGGTTAAGGGGACCGCCTGCAGAGCGGTTATTCGCAGGTTCAAATCCTGCCGACGCCTTTTAAATATCATTCTAGAAAGCCTTTAATATCCTCTGAACTTTTTTGGATTATGATTAAAGATAGGGCTAAGTTAATAACAGATCGAAGGGAAGTTCAGGCAGTTTATGATTTTGTTAGACAGTTTCCCCTAGATTACCCTGGTTATTTTGAATGGTTAAAAAAATGTGAAGGTCAACTTTTATCTGGGGATAAAGAAGCAGTTTACATGGTGGACGGTCAACAGGTTGTAGGAAGTATTATTTTTCAAAGACATCGTGAAGAATCAAGTGTTTTAGAAATAAAGAATCTTAGAGTGGACCCAAGATATGCTAGAAAAGGAATTGGTAAGGCCTTGGAAAGAAGAGTTGATTTATTTGCAAGAAGTGGAGAATTCCGAAGAATTCAAGTTGATGCCCATAGAGATAATTTTGAGGTAGTTAACTTCTTTATTGGAAGGGGCTATAACATTGATTCTGAAGAAACTTTATATGTTCCAGATAAATTAGAAGTAGTTATGGTTAAGGACCTGTAGTATGGATCATCTTGCAATATTATCTAAAAAAAGAAAGCTTTTGGCTAAGATTATTTCTGGAGAAAAAACTGTAGAATCTAGATGGTACAAATTTAAAAAAACACCTTACAAAAATATTGAGGCAGGAGACACCGTTTATTTTAAAGAATCGGGAGATCCTGTGACAGTTAGATCTAGAGTTAGAAGCGTCTTGTTCTTTGATTCACTTAGTGAAGAAGGCATAGAAGGAATTATAGGCGAGTATGGTGATGCAATTGGAGTTGATAGTTCTTATGGTGCAGAGGTTGTTGGAAAGAAGTACTGCACATTAGTTTTTCTTGAAGATGTTAGAGAAATAAGTCCTTTTGAAATAGATAAAACTGGATATGGTATAATGTCTGCTTGGATAACAGTACCAAGTATAGATAAAATAAAAAAATAAAAAGGGAAATAAGCTATTAGCTTACTTCTTCTTTTTGATAATAACTGAACCTCTAGGTTCGAAATCAGCTACTTTCTTAGGCTTGGACTTCTTCTTTTTTCCTGAGCCAAATATTAGCTTAATCAAGAATATTGCAATTACAATTAATACAACATTCAAAACTATTAGGAAAACTTTAGAGTCTTCTCCACCAAAGTTACCGAATGTAAATCCAGTTCCTTCAGGTGCGCCTTCTACGTTTACAGTAAATGTTTCAGTCTCAAGAATTGAACCTGTGTTCGCATCTTTAAGTACAACATTTGCTGTGTAAGCAGCTCCTTCTTCAGCATTCTCAGTTGTCTTCAAGTTTAAGAAGACAGTGGATGTCTGACCAGGGTTTAGGTGTACAGTCTTACTTGATGTAGATGTTGCAAAGTCTCCTAGATCTTCTAGAGATACTAAGTAATCTACTGGGCTGTTCTCGCTATTTGTTAGCTCAACCTTAACACTAACCAATTGATCCATTGGTGCTGAAACTTCGGTTTCAGTTAGTCCTAACATGCTTGTGAAAGTTCCTGTGAACTCGTCATCATTTCCATCTTCTACTGGTACAAACTCAGTACATAAGTTGTCAATTTGTACAACTTGGCTGTCTGTCTGTTTGTTATTGTCATAGAAAGTTGAAACTAAGATTGCATACTTGTCATCAGCTAGGTTTTCATCTATTGAAACTATGAAAGTTTCAGTTGAAGCGTCGTCCTCATCAAGAACTAGATTTGAAATCTTGTCGTTGATTCCCAAAGCAATGCTTTGTATTTGAACTCCTACTTCATCTTCATCTCTCTTACCTAGATTGATCATATCAATTGATACTTGGAGAGAGTCATCGCCACATGATAATGGTGATGGACTTACTCTTACATCCTTGATAACAATATCATGACTTTCTCTATTGATTTCAATACCGAAGCCTTCGATTATTCCACCGTGTGTAGCTCCGTTTTCATCAACACCGCTTGTTGTTAGATCACAAGTTACTGTGTTCTGTACAGCGTCGTCTTCTACGTCGAAGTTGATGTTCTCTTCAGAACTATCTTTAGTACCAATATCGCCAACATCTACGTTGTCGTCATCAAAGTTTAGATCTTCGTCATCATCACATGTTACGTCAATTTCTACATCTTCAATGTCAATGTTTGCTTTGTTAGCGTAATTGCTTTCTACAATAATGGATAATTCTACCAAGTCTCCTGGTTTAAGATCTTTGATGTCGTCTCCATCGTCGATGTTGCTTTCAGTATCTTTGTTATTGATTAATGCATCGAAATCATCAATTACTAATTTGTTTTCTCTTTGCATGTAAACATCAAATATAGCATCTACACTTGAATTGTCAGTATGAACTGTAAGTTGACCAACATAAAGCGCCACTTCTTGGAAGTCGGAATCAATACCATCAAGACTTTCAGGGATATTAGCTAGAATGTCTATGTTTGCTGAACTTGCATTTGGAATTATTGTTCCAATGCTTAAAAGTTCAAAATCATTGATATTCAAACCAAACTTACCATCCGTGAAAGATAAATGAGTAATTGTAACAGTGGAACCTACTTCATTGGTAATAGGAATTGCACTAGTAACATTAATTACCTCATCCTCTTCATCGTCGTGCTCAGGATTTGACGCCTCCTGATTTGAGTCACCAAATGTTGGAACAGTTGCTGAGTAAGCAGTGTTTACTTCCAAATCAGCAGCAGAAACAACGAAAGGTGTCAAGCTTATTGCCATTAGCATAAATAGTGCCATTGCAATAAATTTGTTTGTTTTCATTTGTTTAAACCCCCGTCGAACCTTTTGAGCTCGTACGATCTTATGTTTATTACGATATATATGTTACGATTGTCGAGTTGTAACGCTTTATAAAATTTATGGTCTCATATCTGTTTTATAAGCAAAATTACCCCTATAATTAACAATAGTAAAATTAGTATAGCCATCATTAAACTGGCGTTAGATGCACCAGAGAATGGTGATCCCGAAGTTTCTTCTACTTGGTTTGAAGCTCCAATTTGGACTGTTAGAGTCTCTGAAGTCAATGTGTTTAGACCATCTGAAAGCTCAACTGTAGCTGAATAAGTCCCTTCTTCTGCGTCAGGGAATATTGTCAATGGAAGGAATACATTTGTAGATGTGAACGCTTCCAATGTTGCTGTTGAGGATATTGTTTCAGCAAATCCTACTGCATCTATGTTAATGAAGAAAACTCTTCTTTCAGGTGCATTATTTTCTATTAGTAGGTGTATTGTTGAGGTTTCACTTGGATTTAGATCCAGTGATTGTTCGCTCTTGAAAAATAGGTTTGAAGTTGCGAAGTCAAATCTTCCTGCAGGAGCTATTGCTAATTCGCATGAAGCAACTGTTAATGGTAATGTGGTTGAAGAGTAATCTCCTGAAAAAGAAGCCTTTACCTTAAAATCATAAGTCCCTTCACTTGCATCTTCTGGAACATCAAATCTAAATGTTCTTGACCCTTCATTGTCATTATCTGAGTCGAAGTTTTCTACTTCAAAACTATCTGAAGTTTCGAAAATATTTAATGCACTATTTTCAATTGAGATTATAACATCTTCATCTTTTTCTCCGATGTTAGTCACGTCAACCATTAATGAAACAGATTCACCACAGAATGCAGTTGAGGGAAGTAATCTTGTTGATTCTTCTATGATTATGTCGTGCTTGTCTAATTTAATATCAACAGATAGACTCTCTTGAATACACTCCTCTTCTTCATGATCATCATCAAAAGCCTTTACGTATAGAGTGTAGTCTTCATCTTCATTGATGTTTCTACTGTCTGTAGGGATCTTAATTGATAGGTAGAAAGTTTCATCTTCTCCTTCTTCTATGTTTTCTGTACTTGAGGAAGTACTTTCAATCACTTCGTCTTCATCATATAAGTATGCTTCAACTTGGGTTCTGATTGTTTCAGTTCCAATATTGTCTACATCGACTTCAATATCAATTATTTCTCCTGGCTTGTAGTCATCTCCACTGTCAGGTTCTTTAATTTTTACTTGTAATGAAGTTCCAGAAGGTCCAAAGTCACAGATTCCGATTGTAACTTGTGCTGAAAAGTCTAGTGTCTTGGTTTCGCTTGTATTTGTGTCTGTGAATGTGATTGTGCTGGTGTATGTGTCTTTGTCTAATCTATGGTCTACATCAGCATTAACTGTTAGAGTTGTGTTGCTGTTTGCAGGAATTGTTATTTCACTTGGGAAGTTAAGAAGTAATTCGTCTCCATCATTATCTTCCATTGAGTCGTATGTGAAACTAAGAGTAATATTGTCTGTTAAGTGAGAGTTTGTGATTGTGATATCAAAATCTCTAGAATCTCCTTGAAGTAAATCAAGTGATACTGGGTCTGGGTCAAATGAAATGTCAGCTACACTTGCATTAATTGCTGGAACTAACATTAGCATAAATAACGCCAAAGTAAAAATTATTTTTTTGAACATTTTAGGGTATTTCCTATCTTTCCACTACCCCTTTTTGTCATCACTAAGTCATAATAAAAGTATTTAAAGGTTTTGGTGTGGTTTTTTGTATGAACCAGAAGAAGAGGGCAATTAGGGCTTGTAAGGTTAACGATCTTGTTTTTAGAGAGATTATTGATAAATTTGATTCTTTCAAAACTGAGAAAGATATTGAAGTTTATATCCTTAGAAGGTTTAGAGATCATAAAATGGGTAGTTCATACCCTCCCATTGTAGCTAATAATAATTCAATAATACACGCAAAGCCTAGGAAGAAAAGGTTATCTAGAGGGTTTTTGGTTTTGGATTTTGGAGCAAAGTTTGATGGAATGTGTTCTGATATGACTCGTACTTTGTTTATTGGGAAGGCGAATAAAAAAGAAAAAGAACTATACAATTTGGTTTTGAATTGTCAAGAAAAATGTGTTAAAAGAGTTAAACTGGGCGCTAGTTGTAAGGAATTGCATGCTTATTCTAGGAAGTTATTGAAAGGATATGTTAAGTATTTTCCACATGCCTTGGGACATGGGGTTGGAAGTAAGGTTCATAGGAAACCCAGAATAAGTATAAAGTCTAGTGAAGTGATTAAAGAAGGAATTATTACAATTGAACCGGGGATTTATATTAAGAAGGGTAATTTGGCAATAAGAGTTGAAGATACTATATACGTAGGGAATAAAGTTGAAGTTTTGAGCAAGGCTTCTAAGAAGTTGATTGAAGTTTAATATTCTACTTCTTCTATAGACACAGGAATTAGTTTTCTAAGTAGTATAATTGCTGCTGCGAATAACACTAGTATTCCTACGGATGCAATGAAGGTCATGAAATCTGCAGGGATGTCTGAGTAAACTAAGATTAATGCAATGTAGGCGAGGAAGTTTACAGGTAGTTTTGAACTTAAACCATATGCTAAGTTCTCTGGTAGAATGTGTAGGAAGTTGATTAATGTTAGTAGTATTGCCATTATTGTAACTGCAAGAGCAATTGCGAGTTTAGTTGTCATGTTTTCTAGCATGTTGTTATTGAATAAGTATCTGAATATGTCTACTGACACAAATAATAGAACTAAGGCATTTCCATACGCTGAATTCCAACCAAGTTCTTCTTGCTTGTATCTTGAGAAGTAAATTTCTGTTAAGAATAATGCTAGGATTAAAGGCACTGCAATCCACAACATTTCAGAGTAGTTTACTGGTGCTAATAGGAGTTCTATGAAACGATCCTTTAGGGCAAATATAGAGAACCCTGTCACCTCAACAACCATATGTAAAATATTGACTGTTTGGTTAAAAATGTTGCTATTTAAAGGAAAGAAAACCTTTAAATCATCTAATTGGGAAAATGGGCTATGGTAGGAATCTTAGAGGCAATCTTTTTGGGGTTTATACAAGGGCTAACCGAGTGGTTTCCAGTATCTAGTTCTGGGCATCTTGCATTGTTCCAGAATTTGATGGGATTGGAAGTTCCAGTATTGTATGATATTTATTTACATGTAGGTACATTAATAGTTTTATTTGCTTTCTTTTGGAGAGAGATTGGAGACATATTCTCCGATTTGATTAGGTTGGATTTCAAGAGTGATAATTCTAAGCTTGCAGGATTTATTGTTATTGGTCTGGCCATTACATCAGTCATAGGATTTATGTTCCACGATCAATTTAGTTCAATGTTTAATAATTTGTTATATGTGGGAATTGCTTTCTTATTCACAGGAGTTATACTAACATTAAGTGGACTAGTTAAGAGAGGGTATAGAAAGGTTAACTTTTTAGATTCCATTTTAATCGGATTGTTCCAAGGAATATCATTAATTCCAGGAGTTTCAAGAAGTGGGGCTACAATTGGTATTGGATTGTTTAGAGGTGTTGACAGAGTTAAAGTTGCTAAATTCTCATTCTTATTATCTATGCCTGCGATACTCGGTGCTTCAATAGTGGAGAGTTTTAGTATGAGCCAATTAGCAATTCCATTTTTGATGGAGAATCTTTCTGCTGTGATTTTTGGGGTTTTGGCTTCTGCTATAACAGGGTATATCTGTTTGAAATGGCTAATGAAGCTTGTAGAAAGTGGGAAATTCCACTACTTTGCATACTATGCATTTGCAGTAGGAATAGTGACTATAATTCTATCTATTGTGTAAAAAAGTGATTTCCCCGGAGGTGGCTTTCCAGGGACATCGCAAAGACAAACCGAATGAACGGAGGTTTCAAATGCAAGTCGAGAGCTATCTTGACTTATACTTTGGATAGTTGATTTTCTTTATAAATATAATGAAATTTTTGTTAGCTAAATAGTGAAAAATAGTGAAAAATAGTTAAAGGTTTGAGCTAGCCACTACTCTGTCCCCGTCCCGGGTTGTTTTGAGGACTTTGTTTCTTCCCATCTTTGTAACTCTTATTAAACCTAGGGCATGGAGCTCCTCAAGCTTCTTTTTGGTCGTTGGAGCTGTAATTGAGAACTCTGCACCAATGTCTTTGTATGTTGCCGGTTTATTGATGGCATTCTTATCAGAGATAAACTTCAATATGCCCTTTAGTTCCTCTGAAATAGTTTCTGTAATTGTTTGTTGAGGGGGTGCATGAACCTCTTTTTCTAATAAAGACAGTTGTTTATTATTGAATATCTGTGGATCTACTGGGAGGAGGAATATTGCTTTTTTCCCCATTATTTTATCATTGATATTTGTGATAAATTTAAGAAAATTTTCAAAACCGTATTTGTTTAAGATGTAATCTGAACGATCCAATAGGATAATTGCTTTTTTATTTTTTGATAAGAATTCTACAGCATTCTTTTGTAGCTGATTTAAATTTGAAGTTGAGGCAATTCCTTTTTCTTTCTCGTCGGATAGACGGATCATGTTTTTCTTAGCTACGCCATATTTTTGTCCTATCATGTCTAAGTTATCTCGAGTGATCAATAATGGTGAGTATTCTTCAACCTTATCCATTAGAATTTCATAAGCTTCATTTGAGTTAGGCTCTTTTATCAAATAACTTGTTCCCGACTCAATTATATATTTCTGCATTAATTTTTCTTTCTTACCTTTTAGTGTAATGAACTTCTTTAGTCTTGGACTGTCTTGGACTATCTTTCTTAGGCTGAAAACCATTTGATTGAATGTGAATGCTAGCTCAGAGATCTCATCATCTATATCGTCTGATTCTACTTCTATGTCAAACTTGCCCTTGCTTAATTTTTTAGAAGCATCCGATAATGCATTGATTCTTTTTGTGATTGTGGTTGTTAGGGAGGACCAAACTGCAAATGTTGTGATTATACCAATTAATGCAATTAAAATGATCATAGTTATTGCTACTTTAACTGCTGCGTTAGATTCTTGTTTAGCTGTTTGTTTTATTGTTGCGAACTCCTCTAATGATTCTTGTAAGAATTCAACTGCATCTACTACATCTCGCTCTAATTGTTTAGCTATACTATACTGTACTAAGATTGAAGATTCTGCATAAACTACTCTGTTGGCTACATCTTCTGATCTTTTGTCCATTAACCTCTTTGATAACTGATAAAATGTATTATGTTTGTTTGTAGCTTGCGATACTTTTTCCTTGATGTCTTCAGATCCAAGTTCTGCTACCCTTTCTGATTTTTTTGTGAATAGATCATTAATATGCTCAAATTCAAATTCTAAATCTCCTAAAGTTTCTAGGTCGTCTTCTGTGGAGAATCTTTGTACGATATAATTGCTCCTCCAAAGAATACTAATCATATCTTGAACATCTGTTTCTAAGGGATTTACTTCCTCTGTAATTTTGTGTAGTTTGTTATTAATTCGAAGCGTGTAAACTGTGGTGACTAATGCCGAGATTATTAGAAATGCTACAATGATTGTAAAACTTATCAATAGCTTCTTTCCGATCTTCATAGGATTTTGAATATAATTGAGTTTATATGATTTTCTTGGGAAGGTTTAAATAAAAATATGTGTTGATAATTGTATGAGGGGTTATTTGTCTGTAGTTTTTAGGGCCGCTATGGCGTTATTAGTTGTTCTTTTTAGAGATACTTTTTCGCCAATAATTGTTTCTTTCTCTGCTTATTTATCTTATTTGTCTTTGATCCCATTTGGTGCTGATTTGAATATGAATGTTCTCTCTATTGGAACTAAGGCGATTAACTATGTTGAGGCCTGTGCAGCTGTAGGAGCCTATGTATTTTTAGCATTGTTAATACTGTTTACTAGAAATATAAATCTTAAGAAAGGGATTAAGATGTTTTTATTAGGGGCACTATTGATACTTGTCGCAAATATCATTAGGATTGATGTTTTAGCTTATTTGTTGGTTCAAAACAATGTTAATCTATTTTTGACGTTGCACATATTGACTTGGAAATTATTATCTGGATTGTATGTTGCACTAGTCTGGATATTTTTGGTTAAGAAATTTAGTGTTAAAGAAATTCCAATCGTTAGCGACTTTAAGTACTTGAAAAAGGGATCACTTCTTTGAGCCTTGCATTGCAAGGATATCTTTGGTAGTTAATTTTTTCTTTTTTCTTATTTTTTCTTCTACTTCTTTTACTTTTTCTTCTATTAGCTTAGCAGTATCAATGAATGTGGTTTGGATTCTTTCCATGTTTTGTGTTCTTTTTGGTTTCTTTTTTATTCTTTTTCTCCTAATTTGCGGCACTTCGCCTGATTCTTTCATTGCTATTTTTAATTCTGCGTTTACTTTAGAAAATTGAGTCTTGAATTCTATAAATTTCTTAAAAGCTTGTCTTTGTTCTTTCTTAAGTTCGTTTACTTTTCTTGAATTTACCATGTAGTCTTTGAATTTCTTTTTGTTTTCTCTTAACAAATCTTTTAATTCTAAATGGTATTTGTCAGCTTTTTCTTTTGCATCTGTTAATGTTTCCGAGATTTCTCCCATTTGGGATTTAAAATCGGTAACTGCTTCAGACTCCATTACTGCCTTTCTAAGCTCCTTTATCTGCCTCATAATTTTTTTCTCTTTTTCTATTGGCAGAGCTTCCGTTTCAATTGTGTACTCTAATTTTTCTAATTTACCCTTTAGGGCTCCAGGACTCATACCCCTTCCAAACTTATCTTTGAATGTGTTTCTTTCTTTCACTAAGTCTTTGGAAAGTGTTAATTGTTCTCTAAATTGTTTGTTTAACTCGTTCCTTTTTTCAATAAGATTTCTTTCTTTCTTTTTTTCAGCGTCTATTTCTGGATTTGCCGCTTTTAGAATTTTAACTAATTTAGAAATTTCTTTGTTGAGGTCTTCTTTTTTGCTAAACCATTCTTCTTTTTTAGAATTAAGTTCGTTTAGTTTAGTCTTCAAACTAGCAAGATCTTGCTTTGTTTGTTCCTTGGATTCTTGTACATTATCCTTGTTTTGTTCTTCCGTCATTTTAGCTTTTTTATACAACTAAATGAGGAAACAAAAAAAGAAAAAGGAGGGGTCTAACCGAATAGAGCCCCAAGACCAGCAGCTGCTTCTTCTGCAGACTTCTTGTCTTCTTTTTCTTCTTTCTTTTCTTCTGCTGCTGGAGCTGCGCCACCTGCAGAGGCTGCAGGAGCTGCGGCTACTTGTGCAACAGCGGCTTCCTTGATAGCTGTATCTATGTCAACATCACTTAATGCAGCAACTAGTGCTTTAGCACGACCATCGTCCGGTGTGCCCCCAGCTGCCTGGATGACTTTCTTAACTGTGTCTTCATCTATTTTTCCGCCTAGTTTGTGTATCAACATTGCGGCATATACGTATTCCATTTTTTGGGTTTTTCCTCCGAGTGAATATTAAGTATCTCCCTGGCTTTTTTTATCCTTGAGAGTATTAATAATTTTGTTTATGTCTTGGTTTTCTGGTTTTGGTTCTGTTTGGGTTATTGAATCCCCTTTTAATCCTGTGCCAAGAATCTTATTCGCGATATTGGTAATTTCTTGCATATCCTTTTTTATTTCTTTAGGTTGCTCTTCAGGAGCCTTCTCTGGCTCTTCTGCGGGCTTTTTTTCTTCTTTTTCTGTTTGTTCCTCAACAGATTCTTCTTTAGGAGTCTCAACAGGAGCTTCTTCCTTAACTTCAACTACTGGTTCAGTGGCTGGCTCTTCTTTTGGAGCTTCTTTTACATGCTCAGGAGTTGGCTCTTCTTTAGGAGTCTCAACAGGAGCTTCTTCCTTAACTTCGGCTACGGGCTTAGGTTCTTCCTTAACCGGTTCTGGTTTTGGCTCTTCTTTTGGAGCTTCTGGAATTTTTGAGTTTAAACTTGAAGCTTCAGCTTCGGCCTTAGCTAAAATCTTTCCAACATTCCCAGATGTAACTATGTTTGCTGAATCTGCTAATGCTAAAGATTCATTGTGTGCTTTTGCAATCAATGGCTTGACAGTTTCAGAGTTTAATACCCCTAAGTGCATTGCCAGTGCGAATGACTCAGCGTGTGCTGCCTTGATGTTGTTGATGTATTCTTCTTCATCAACAGATAATACTGATTTGTCTAGTATTTCTCCATTTTCATAAGTTAATATTAAATTCAAACCAACTTTCATAGGTTCAACGCCCATCTTTGCAAGTAAACCTGCAACTTGTTCTGAGATTTCTTCTCCTTCTTTAACTAGAATTTTTTCATCTTTAATGTGAATCTTTCCATTTTTAACTTCTGTTTTTAATCCTAGCATTCCAAGTTCTCCAATCATTGGACCTGGTGCAAATGGAGTTTCTCCTGCTTCAACACCCAAATCATTTGGAGCAGTTTGTCCTGGCTTTGCAGCTGCAGAAGCTTTGCTTTTTTCTAGTTTTTTGTAAAGTATGAATGGATCTTCGTTTGTGAATAGTAATGCTGGAATTCCTATTAATTTTTCTTTAAGTTGATCTATATTTTTTAGATCTTTCATTTCATCGAAAGCTATTTTGATTAATCTTTTTTTAGTTGGTTTAAGGCAAATTGATTCGCCTAATGAGAATTTAATTCTTTGAAGCATTAATGTAGGTAGGCCCTCTAAATTGACTACTCCTGCTACCTTATACTCTTGGAATAATTTTTTTATTTCTGCTACTTCGTCCTTTTTTCCCTTGGATATGTGTGGCTTGAATGTCATTTTTTAGCTGCCACCTTTTCACCAACCACAACTGGCTTACCCATTGATGTTTTGATTAGAACGTTTTTGATATTGTTTGTTTCTTGTGGAACGTGATGCAATACATAATTGTAAATTGCTAACGCATTTTCTGCTAACTCATCATCCTTTAGCTTTGAACTTCCCAAACTTGTCTTAATAGTAGGTTCGTTCTTTGTTTCAATTCTTACTAATTTTTGTAATCTTTCAACTAAGGGTTTTAGATCTGCTGTTGATGGAACAACACATCCTGCTTTAGGATTTGGCATCATTCCCCTTGGACCTAGGACTCTACCGAAAGTTTGTGCAACCTTTGGCATAATGTTAGCTTGAGCTATGAAGTAATCTGTTTTTTTAGCTAATTTTCTTATTTGCTTCTTATCTTGTTTTTTGAAATCTTCAAGTAAAACATAATCATCACAATCTGCTTTTGCTTTTGTAGATAATGCTTGATCAACTAATGCTGCAACTTTTACCCTCTTTCCTCTCTGAAAAGGTAATGGGATGAATGCTAGAATTTTTTCATTTTCTTTCTTTATGTTTAATCCTTTGAGATTTATCACTATGTCAATAGATTCTGCGAATTTTCTTTCTTTAGAATTCTCTCTAGCTAATTTGATTGATTGGAGTATATCTTTTTTTTCCATTTTGAATCTCTACTACTGAGTTTTTTTAACTCGTCCATTTCGGAACGCAGACAGTGTCTGAGTAGTTTTTGAGTAAGTTTAATTTGAGATTTGGATTTAAAAGGTTTATGGTAAAATTAAACCTCATTATACCTAAAACAATCCATTGTGTGATCATTTACCATCCCTGTAGCTTGCATGTGGGCATAACAGATTGTACTGCCCACGAACTTAAAACCGCGTTTTTTGAGGTCCTTGGCCATAGCGTCACTTTCGGGGGAAGTAGCTTGATAGTCTTTTTCTGTTTTTAACTTATTTTTTATGGTTTTGTTATTTGTAAAACTCCAAATGTATTTATCGAATGAGCCAAATTCTTTTTGAACTTCAAGGAATTTTTGAGCGTTAATAGTCGTAGATTGAATTTTAAGACGATTTCTAACAATTCCTGAGTTTTTTAATAGACGCTGAAAGTCTTTATCTGTGTATTTAGCTATTTTTTTAGGATCGAAATTATCAAATGCTTTTCTGTAGTTTTCACGCTTGTTTAATATTGTTTCCCAACTTAGACCTGCTTGTGCGCCTTCAAGTATGAGAAACTCAAATAGTTTTTGATCGTCATGAAGAGGCACGCCCCATTCATTGTCATGGTATTCTACCATTAAGTCATTTTTAGTTGGCCAGGGGCATCTATTTTTTTCACTAACCATAATGTTCTCCGGGTGTTGGGTATTATAAATTTGGCCATTTTAATTTCGCCACATATATCTTTTCGAAATCAAATGATTCTTCTGCTAATATTTTGAAGGAGTAATTCTTTTTAGCTATCTCTTCTGTGTTTCCTGATAAGGAAGAGTAAAGTAACAATATTCTTCCATCTTTTGTTAAATGTTCTTTAGCTTGTTTTAAGAATTCTTCAATTATTTCTGAACCCTTTTCTCCACCAGTTGTTGCTAGTGCTGAATCTTCAGGCTCATTTGGATCTTTTGGCAGGTATGGGGGATTGAATATTATTAAGTCAAATTTACCTTCCACATTTTCAAATAAGTTTGATTGTATTACTTTTATTCTTGAATTGTTTAATTGGTTTATACATTCGGGATTAATATCTACTGCAGTAGTGTCCTTGGAAATTTCTGAAGCCGTTATTGCTTGAATTCCAGATCCAGTCCCCATATCTAGGACCTTGTCAGTAGATTTAACTTCTTGTTTTACAATTTTTTGTAGAAGGAAGGAATCTTCTCTTGGTCCATATATCATTTGACCGACTTACAGTAATCTTTAACCCTACTTAGAATTTGTGGCAAATAGTATTTCTTTATTCTCTCTTCGAATACTGTACTTAGATTTTCATATTCTGTTATTCTGTATTCATTCTTTATTTTTTCAATAAGTTGTAGATCCTTTAATCTTTTCATTTGCCTTCTTATGTTTGAAGCAGCAACGCCATTAACACCTAGTCTATTTTTCTTTCTGGAAGCAATTACTTTCTTTTGAACTTCTTCTGAAGTTATCATCTTCTTCCTTTTGCTGGTGTCCACTATTGTTTGTAGAACATCCACTATGACGTCACGAGAATCGCCTGGTTGTAAAAGTCCTAAAGATAAACATAATTTTCTAGTTGCCTCTCTCTTGGGCATCTTGTAAGGTTTTTCATACCTACGTAGAGTTATTTCACTTAGAGGGATGTCTCTTGAAATCTTTTTAGGCATAGCTACTTATTTGTTAAAGATGTTTAAAAGTTTTTGTATTTACTTTGAAGTTAGAGGAGATAGTTATATTAATGTGATCGTTAAACAAGGTGTATGAAAAAAATTGTGGATGATGTGTTGAAGTCCAAGAAGTTTTCTAGATTGGGAAAGTCGTATATTGAAAGCATTGTTGATGACATTTATGACTCTGAAAATTTAAGCAATAAGAAGGTATATAAAATATTTTTGAAGAAAGTTAAAGAGTTTTTGCATAAAACTTATTCCGTTTACCAAATTAGCAATGCTAGTAAGAAGGATAGTATTATGGAGTCAATGATTAACTCTAAAAGTGATGCAGAGTTAGTTAAACTGCATCTTGAAATGCTTCATTGTCATTCTTCTACGCGTGAAAGGAAAGAGTTCTATGAAGAAGTTTATGAAAAAATATTTGATAAAATTAAGAAACCTAAAAGAATTCTTGATATGGGTTGTGGATTGAATGCTTTTTCCTTACCATTCATCGGTTTTGAAAACTTTGAGTATATTGGAATGGACGTTGGAAAAGAAGATACTAAGTTAATTAATTCTTACTTGAAACTTTCAAAGAAACTTTATAATTTTGTGGGAAAAGGAATTGAAGTTAATGTTTTTGATGATAATTATTTGAAGAAAATTCCTAGGGGGAAGTTTGATGTTTGTTTTTTGTTTAAGATGGCCGATGTTTTAGATTATAATGGAAACCATAAAAATACTGAAGAATTTGTTAAAAAGGTTAATTCTAAGAATGTCATTGTTAGTTTCCCTACAAGAACCATCTCTAATAGGAAAATGAATAATCCTAGGAGAAAGTGGTTTGAGTTGATGGTTAGAAGGTTGAAGTATAAGTTTAATTATTTCGAAGTTGAGAACGAGTGTTTCTACATCGTTAAGAAGATTTAGCCTTGAATTGCATTGCATTTGGCACAGAAGAGCCATATAAATCCATTAACAAAAACATTATCACATGCGGGACAACCGCATTTTTTACATTTTTTATCAAAATTGAATTTTGCCACTATATATTCCGCCACCTGTAATGAAATGTCTCACTTAACCATTTTATAAGGCTTGCTTAACATAACCTTTCATTAGAAGTCTACCTAATGTAGAAATGTTTAATGCTATTTTTCCATTTTTTTCACTTACTTCAACTAATCCAAGAGTTTTTAGTCCTTCAGATTTTAAGGTCCCATTAATATGGTAAGAAACAAGTGGAGGACTCATCTTTATTTTTTTACTTAATTCTTCTAAAGATTTACAACAAGTTTTGTCTTCATGTAGAACTCTTAGGATATCTAGTTTTTTATCAGTTAATATTTTATAATATGAGAATTTTAAAATTGGAAGTAACATTGTTTCATCACCCATAACTGCAAATGCTTTAAGTCCATTTACAAATGCTGCTGAAGTCATAGCACATTGTAAATTTCTATCGCCTGAAGAAGTGTTAATTACTACTTCGTCATCTTTTTCTTCTGCAGATAGTTTAGAAACTTTTTCAAATATTCCTTCCCATGGGTCGCCTTCAATGGTAATAATCTTTACTGGAATTCCGAATTTTTTTAGTTCTTTGCTTGCTTTTTCTGCTTCCCCTATTTCGCTATCGGAAGTTAACAGAACTACCCTACTTGCAGGGAAATCTCTAAGACCTACATACAAGGCATTCATATTGTCTCCTACTGGGGCAAGAACTACTTTTTTTTGCATGTTTGCTTAATGAGTAGTTAGTTTATAACTTTTGTTGTGTTGTTTCCTTGCAAGCCCATACGCCTATGTTTTGAAGCCTTGCTTTATGTTCCAATTTCTTTAATTCCTTGTACTTCTTAGTATCATAAGCGTATTTGTCATAAACTTTTGCATATCCATTAAGAACTAGATGTTTGTTTATGTCTTGGTTTTTAGTGTGTATGTACCTTAGTAATCGTCCGTACTTTCCTTTGTTAGTGTAATCCTCTTCTAGGTAAACTTCTTTCATTAGGACTAGTTTTGTTAGTTGATCCTTTGATTCTTGATAGTGACATTCTTTTTTCTCTGGAGTGTTTATTCCAGATAGTCTTACTTTTTCAGAAGTGTTTAGTTTTAATGTGTCTCCATCGATTACATCAATTACTCTGAATGGACCTTCTAGGTTTGAAGAAGGTGTACATGAAGTTAGAAAGAGAAGTAGTAAGACATAAAATTTCATTTAGAGGTTTGTTTTTTTAAGTTTAAAAGAGATTTTGGGATATTCTCGGAGATGTTGGGAAAACTTAAAAAAGAGAGCCACGCTTTGTTAATTATGACAGAATTAATTGCTTTCTTAAGCACTGGAAAAGGTACTTGGGGCCATGTGAATAGACTTCTTTCGGGAATTAATGGAGAAAAATGGGATAACGTAATTTTATTAACAAATGAGTTTGGAATTCAAAACTTTAAGGCTGAAGAAGGTGTTGAGTTAATTGAATTAACTAGTAAAAATCTTGATGAATTAGTTGAGGAAATTCAAACTAAATTAAAAGAAAAAATAAAAGGGATGGAAATAGCTGTTAATTTTGTTTCTGGCGATGGAAGGGAACATATGGCATTAGTAAGTGCATTAATGAAGATGGGTGTAGGCTTTAGATTAATTGGATTGAATAAAGAAAGCAATGTTATTGAGCTTTGATTTTTTCTAGTGTTTTTTTAAGATCTCTTGGTAATTCTGAAGTAACCTTTAGTTTTTTGTTAGTAATTGGGTGATTGAATGTTATCTGGTAGGCATGTAGGAACTGCCTTTTAAGATATCTTGAGACTTTTTTGTTTTCATCTTCATTACCATATATCTTATCCCCTAAAACTGGGAAACCCCTCGACGCTAATTGAACTCTAATTTGATGCATCCTACCTGTCTTTAGAGTTAATTCTAATAAAGAATAATTTTTTATGTGTTTTACTACCTTGTAAGTTGTTTCACAGTATTTAGCACGTGAATCATCTTTGTTTGAAACTTTCATCACTGGTTGGAAGTCTCTTGTTCCCTTTGCTAAGAAGTCTTTGAATGTTCCTGTTTTCTTTCTTATCCTGCCTATTGCTAGTGCAAAGTATTTCTTTTCCATTTGTCTACTCTTTGTAATGTTGTAAATTAAAGCATTCATTTTTGGATTTTTACCTAGAATAATTATTCCGGAAGTATCTTTATCTAAACGATTACCCAATGAGATCTTAGCATCTTTTTTTAGATAATAATTTACCTGATTAACTAAATTATTTTCGTTAACACCTATTCCCCCTTGGGATGCTAAGTAGGGGGGCTTGTCTACAACTAACATATCTTCATCTTCAAATAAGACATTGAAAGAAACCTTATGCACTACACCTTTTGTTTGGTAATCATTAATTTGTTTATCGGTTAGAAATATACTAACTGTTTCTTTTGGATTTAAGCGATAGCTGGGTTTTTGTTTTTTCCTATTTACCTTTATTTTACCTGTCCTGATCCATTTGTAAATCTCGGATAATGTTGCAGATGGAAATTTTTGCATTAGAAACTTGTCCAAACGCATACTCTTTCCTATGAAACTAATATCTTCCATAAATTGGAATATTCACTATTTATTATAAAGTATCTGGTAAAGAGGGCATAAGATTAATAATGGGTTCCGATATTGTTAGATTATGGGGATTTTTGATGATATGTTGCGGGGGGATGAAAGCCTTTTCTTAGATAGTATTGCTCTTGATGTAGATTATATGCCTCCTGTGGTGAAACATAGAGAGGGGGAACAAGGGCATATTGCCGAGTGTTTGAAACCATTATTTAGTAAGAGAAGTGGAAAGAACGTTGTTTTATCTGGAGTTCCGGGAATTGGTAAGACTGTTGCTACTAAGCACTTGATTGACGAATTGAAAGAACAAAGCGGAGAAATTAAGTCTATTTACATTAATTGTTGGAAAAAGGATACGCCTTACAAAGTTGTGTTGGAGATGTGCAGCCAATTAGGATTTAAATTTACTGCTGGAAGAAATACTGATGAATTAATGAAAGAGATCACAAGAATCTTGAATAAAAGTCCATGCGTGATTATTCTAGATGAAGCTGATAAAATTGATGAACAACAAATATTCTATACTTTGTTTGAAGACTTATTTACTAAATCAATAATTTGTATAACCAATGAAAGGGATTGGTTAAGTAAATTAGATGATCGAGTTAGAAGTAGGATGCTTGCAGAAGTTGTTGATTTTAAACCATATAACTATGATGAGGTTAGAGACATATTAAAAGAGAGGGTTAAATATGCTTTTGTTCCAAATGTTTTGATGGATGATGCTTTTGAAAAAATAGTTGGTAAAACATTTGAGATGGGAGACATAAGGTCTGGACTGTTTTTATTGAAGAATGCTGGGGAAGAAGCAGAGGGCAAATCTAAAAGAAAAGTTGAATTAATTGATGCTGAAAAAGCAATAAGTAGGTTGGATGAATTCCAAAGAAAAAGTTCCACTCAGTTAGGCGAAGAGGAAGAATTTATTTTAAAAATTATTAAACTTAATTCTGGTTTAACAAGTAGTAAGATGCATATTGTATACCAAAAAGCTGGTGGAAAGCAAGCATATACTACATTTCAGCGGAAGTTAAAAAATCTTGGAACTAATGGATTCATCACTCTTAGTGAGATTAATGAAGGAAGGGGAAGATCTACGAGAGTTACATATGGTGCGCCTGAAAGTGAGAAAAAACTAGCAGACTTTAGTTGATAAGGCATTTACTGCAGTTACTTAGTCGGACGATTTTTCTTTTAAAATAGAACGTATTTTACTTGTTTATTAAGAGGAGGTGATCTAAGTGATCATTAAAATAGATTTAAGCCATGAGAATATAGAAAAAATAACTAGCGAGAAACTAAGGGGCCTTAGCACTGACAGTTTTGATGCCGGTTTTTATGATAAAGACTCATTAGAATGTTTAGAAGAGAATGATGAGATTAGTCCCATGGAAAGTGGATTCATGAATGGATATCTCGGTGCATAATATCTGAGAAAGTTATAAAAGGGTGTTTTGTAGTCTGCATTGGATGAAAGTATTATTTTTCACCGATGTGCACTCAGGGGATAGTTCTGACGATTATTATGTCACAGATATTAATGAATTAGAAGAAAAGGTGGATGTTATTGTTGAGAAAAGTAAAGATTGTGAAGTAATGGTTTGTTGTGGTGACTTGAGTTTCTTTGGTTCTGGTTTGGAAGAAGCTATAAAGATGATTAAAAAGTCCGGTAAAAAATTGTTAATTATACACGGTAATCATGAGAGTAGTTCTGAATTGAAAAAATTATGTGATGGTAAACAAGTTATTTTTTTGCATAAGAAATGTTTAACAATTGATGGCGTAACATTTGCAGGTTATGGTGGTGGAGGTTTTGATGAAGAAGACAAACAATTTGATACCTGGGCGAAAGAGTTGAAGTCAAAAGTAAAAGGTAAATTAGTTTTATTTACGCATGCACCCCCTTATAAAACTAAGTTGGATGAACTGCCACTCTTGGGACACAGGGGTTCAAAAAGCGTTAGGAATGCTATCAAAATACTTAAACCAAAGTTGTTTGCATCCGGGCATTTCCATGAAACATTCCTTGAGAAAGATAGTATTGATGGTAGTGAATTAATTAACCCTGGTGATAGTGGCACAATAATAAATATTTAAAAATAAAAAAGTAGAAAGAGACTTAACGTCTCCTTCTAACTCTCTTTCTAGTAGTAGTTTTTCTAGCTGTCTTTCTTCTTCTAGTAGCTGTTTTCCTAGCAGTAGTTTTTCTTCTAGTTGTCTTTCTTGCTGTAGTCTTTCTTCTAGTAGCTGTTTTCCTAGCAGTAGTTTTTCTTCTTCTAGTAGCTGTTTTTCTTACTGTTCTTCTTCTAGCAACCATTTATCTTTCACCTCTTTTTTTTGTTCATTCGTATATTATAAGGACAATGAATTGGGTGCCCTATATTTTTTAGATGTATTTTTCCTTAAATAGTTTTCTGTTTATAAACAAAAGTGCATTTTGTAAGTTATCACTAAAACATTAAGAAAAACATAACAGTTTTTGTATTAAGAAAATAATTTTTGGTAGTTAAGATAAATATTATTGGTAACTTCTTTTACATCCATTTGTTTTATCTCTGCTATTTTGTTTAATGTTTGTTTAATGAAGCTGGGTTCACACCGAGTTTCTCCTGCAGGAGATAAAAAAGGCGCATCTGTTTCAGTTAGTATATTATTTATTGAAGTTTGTTCAACAATTCCTTGGAAGTGTTGACTTTTGTCTATATTGGCCGGTATTGACATTGTCCAGTTATTTGCTTCAATCCTTTTAGCAAGTTTAAAACTACCCGAGAAGCAATGAAAGTTAACTTTCTTTACTTCCAATTCTTCTAAAATTTCTACACATTCTTTTTCTGCTTTCCTTGAATGGATAACAAATGTTTTGTTAAGGTCTTTTAATGAAGTAATTATTTTTTTGAAAACTTCTATTTGTCTTTGTTGTTGTTTTGGTTCTGTTGTTAACTTAAAGTCTAAACCAATTTCCCCTATCCCAACTACCTTATCTTTGTTTGATTTAATGAACTCAATTTCTTTGTCCAGTTCTTCTTCTGATAACTTTAATGCAGTAGTAGGATATAACCCCAGTGTGGCTCTGACAATTTTGTATTTCTCAGAAAGTTCTAAGACCTTTACATTTGATTCGTGATCTGTTCCTGCATTAACTATTGCAACTAGGCCATTGGCTTCTGCCCTCTTAATCGCTTCTTCTCTATCTTCATCAAACTGTGGAAAGTAGAGGTGGCAGTGAACGTCAACTATCATGATCTGTTTAATGTTAACTCATTTAAAAGATTTCTTAGAATGAGAAGAATGGTTTTAGAATGAACAGTAATAGTTGCCATAGGTAAGGCGCTAGATTAATTAATATTAGTAGAACTGAGACTAAACTTACTATTGACCAGTATTTTTTGGCTTTTTTCTCATTTTTAGTTACAAAGGTTAATCCAGTTAATAGCATTCGTCCGCCATCTACAAGCCCAAGAGGTAGAAGATTAAATAATCCGACTCCCCAGCTTACGACCCATAACCAAAAGAATAACATGTGGGTCCAATCAACTAATTGTGGTACTGAAGCACCATATTTAGCTACGACTTCTTCATTGGGCGACCTATTAATCATAAAATTAGAAACTCCAATGAACCCCTTGCTTGAATTTTCTGGATTCTGTGCGGCGACTATACTAAAGTCTCCCTTGTTAGTCCCGACTATCGCTTCATCACCTGGCTTTAAATTAACTGTTGATTCTGCAAAATCATTGTAATCATTTATTTCTTGGCCATTGAATTGAATAATTGTGAAAGGAATTTCTACATCTGTTTCTTGCATTGGATACCCATCAAGAATTCCATTAACAGTGATACCATCTGAATCGAATACTGCCGCTTGTAGTGGGAGTGTTATGAATGTCATTACTGCAATGAATAAAAATCCAGTTAGAATATTAGAGAATGGTCCTGCTGAAAAGACTGCAAGTTGTACATTTTTTTTCTTTTTGGATAGCTGCTTTTCATCTGGTTCAACAAATGCTGCTAAGATTGGTCCAAATAATGCAAATCCTGAACTTTTTACTTTGATATTGTATAACCTTGCAAAAATACCGTGTGAAAACTCATGAATTGTTGCAATGATTAAAATTGCGATAATCCAATGCATGAATGAAAGAACTGGAAGTCCTGGCATTACTTTAATTCCTGGAAGGACTGGTGCAACTGCGGGAGGGGCTCCTGCGATGAATAATAAATCAAAGGTTCCTTTGAATAACCAATAGAAAATTAGGACCATTCCGATAAATCCAGTAATTATACTGATGTATCCTAAAAATTTTAAAATTCTTGGACAAACCTTTGCAATTTTATCCATTAGTTTTAAACCTAGTTTAGTTTTGTATAATGCAACAATTTTACCATGAAACTCAAATTTTGATTTGTTCTTCGTGATGTATAAAACAAGTAACGCGTAGAATACTAGTGCTAAGGTTAAATCTAAATTCATATTTTTCCTCTTTTAGTTATTATGACTACTTACCAGACACTTTGATTTTTCTTAGTGCTCTGAAACTTTTTCCACCACAAGATCTGCACTTGACAGATTTTAATACAACTTTGATTGGAGAAGTTCTTTGTTTAGCTTTACATCTCTTACAAACAAATATCCCCTTTATTTTTCTTTGTTCAGCTTCTTTGAATTTTGCCATATTAATCCTTCTTTATTTGTTTCATTACCTTGTCTTTAAGTATAACCCAGTAAATAATATTTACTCCTTCAACAACAACCCCTATTAGATCGCTAGGTATTTTTAAGTCAAATGTCTCGAAGGATTTTAGATCCATAACGCTTGCGGAATCCCCTGAAACTGAAATAACTTGAGCTGTTTCTTTTTCTATTATTGGACTATCCATCTTGTCATGGCTAGGTTTGATAAATATCTTCTTTTGACCGTCAATTATGCCCACTGCCTCTATTCTAGATTTAGCATGGCCATGTTTTCCTGGTCTTGAAATTTGAATGCTTTTTACTGTGCAAGCTACACCATCAACAACAACATAACTTCCAACCTTTAAACTTCCAACATCTACTGGTTTTGTGCTCATTCTGAAAATGTCTCTGGAGGCATTTATAAGTATTTTGATTGGTATGGCCAATAAGTTTATAAAAAAGCAATGAAGGTTTCTTTAAAATGATTAAGAAAGGCGATTTTATCGAGATTGATTTTATTGGAAAGATTAAAGATAGCGGGGCTATTTTTGACCTAACTAAGAAAGATGTAGCTGAAAAAGAAAAAGTTGCCAATAAAAGTGCTGATTACACTCCAAGGATAATTTGTGTAGGTAATGGAGATGTTGTAAAGGGATTGGATGATTTTTTTGTAGGAAAGGCTGTTGGAAAGAGCTATGAAATTGATTTAAATGTCGGAGAAGCTTTTGGTAGAAAAGATGTTAAATTAATCAAAATGTTGCCATTGAGCACATTCAAGAAACAGGATATGAAACCTTTCCCAGGGTTACAAGTTAATATCGATGGAACGTTTGGAATAATAAGAACTGTTTCTGGTGGCAGAGTTTTGGTAGATTTTAATCACCCTATTGCTGGAAAAGAAATCCATTATGATTTAGATATAAGGAAAGAAATTAAAGATGATACTGTAAAAGTTAAAAGTATTCTTAAAGGATTGCTCTCGAGAGATTTTGAGTGCTCTGTAACTGATGGGGTTGCTAATGTTGAGATGGATATGCCCGAACAATTTCAGAAAGTTTTAGAAGAGAAAATCTGTGGATTAGTTAAAGATATTAAAAAAGTTAATTTTGGAAAACCCTCTGAGAAAAAAGAGGTTAAAAAGAAGAAGTAACTACTAAAAGATAATTAAGTTTATATACCGATTTCTTTATGGTTTAATCAATGTTCTAAAAGAAGTGAACTACCATGGAAAGTATGATTCAGAGCGCAAAAATGGCAGGAGCAAATCCTGAGTACTCACAAAAATCTCGTAGTTCGTTTGATGAAGAACTAGAGAATTTAGTAAAAAATCAATGTGCTAGAATTAAAGTCATTGGACTTGGTGGTGCAGGAAACAACACTATTAATCGGATTAAAGAGGTTGGAATTGCTGGAACTGAAATAATTGCAGCTAATACTGATGCTCAAGATTTACTTTATGCTGTAGCAGATTCTAAGATATTACTTGGGAGAGATAGTACACTAGGTCTTGGAGCTGGAGGAAAACCTACAGTTGGAGAGGAAGCGGCAAGAGAAAGTGAGCACGAAATAAAAAATAAATTACAAGGTGCAGACATGGTTTTCATTACTTGTGGACTTGGTGGTGGAACTGGGACTGGAAGTGCTCCCGTTGTTGCTGAACAAGCAAGAAAAATTGGTGCTTTAACAATTGCAATTGTAACAATTCCATTTCAGATGGAAGGCCAAAATAGATATGAAAATGCAATGAGTGGATTAGAAAAGCTGGAGAAAAATGTTGATACTTTAATTGTTATTCCAAATGATAAATTACTAGAGTTGGCTCCAGACTTACCTTTACAAACTGCCTTTAGAGTTGCAGATGAAATACTAACAAATTCAGTAAAGGGTATTGCTGAATTAATTACTAGAACGGGGTTAGTTAACTTGGACTTTGCAGATATTAAAACTGTTATGGGTCAAGGAGGGGTTGCTATGATCGGTGTTGGAGAAAGTGATTCTGAAAATAGGGCTATTGAAAGTGTTGGAAAAGCATTGACAAACCCATTATTAGATATTGATATTAGTGGTGCAAACGGAGCATTAGTAAATGTCTCTGGGGGACCCGATATGACTCTGGATGAAGCAAAGACTGTTGTTGAATCTGTCTCAAAGCAATTAAGTGATGATGCTAAGATTATATGGGGTGCTCAAGTCTCAGATGATTTGTCTAAAACCATTAGAACAATGCTGATTGTAACGGGTGTAGACAGCACACAAATAAGTGGAAGAACCAGTGATGCTTCGAAGAAGGCCAAGCAAGCTATTGAACAGGAACTAGGTATAGACTTTCTAGATGATATGAGATAGGGAGGCTCTCTATAGGATATTATCAAAAACTTTAAAAAGCAAGATTGGGTGAAAAGCGAGTGGTATCGAAGGTAAAAACTTTCTTCAGGGAAATGATAAGGGTCTTTAAAGTGACCAAGAAGCCATCCATGGAAGAGTTTAAGGTTATAGTAAAAGTAAGTGGGATAGGAATACTTATAATAGGCATAATTGGATTTTTTATTCAGATTGTGTGGCAAATGTTTAGTTAGAAGGAGATAATATGCCAATTTTTGCATTAAGAACGACATCAAACAGGGAAGATCAAGTATTTGACTTTGTCAAGGTAAACGTAGATCGGAAAGGTCTTAGAGTTTACAGTGTGATAAAGGCTCATGGACTTAGAGGATACATTTTTTTAGAAGCTGAAAATAGAGAAGATGCTGAAGAATCTTACCAAAAAGTTCCTTATGCGAGAGGACTTTTACCTGCAGCTATAGACTATAAGGAAATTGAACATATGCTTGAACAAGTTAAAGTTCAGGTTAACATTATTCAAGGCGATGTTGTAGAAATTATTAGTGGACCTTTCAAGAGAGAAGAAGCAAAGGTTACAAGAATAGATCATGCTAAAGATGAAGTAGTTGTTGAATTATTGGAAGCGGCCGTTCCAATTCCAATAACTGTTAAAATGGATTCCGTTAAAGTTATCCGAAGAGATGAAACTAAAGCTGAGAAGGTAATGAATAGGGAAAATGTACCTGAAGAAAGAGTGGAAGTTAAGGAATCTGTTGAAGAGGTTATGAACGAAGGAAATGATGAGGAAAGCCCTAAAAAGAAGAAGAAGAAGGATAAGAGGGTTGTTGATGAAGTGGATATGACCATGGATGATGATGACTTTAATATTAACTTGTAAAAATGGTAAAAATAAAATTAATGATTGAAGGTGGGAAGGCTAGTACTTCTCCTGCAATGGCGCAAACACTAGGTCCGTTAAAAATGGACATGCAAGGTATTCTTAAAGATATTAATGAGAAAACTGAAACTTACAAAGGATTGAAAGTTCCTGTTGAATTAGATGTTAATGAGAAAGATAAAACTTATGATATTACTGTAAAAAGTCCACCCGCATCAGAATTAATTAAGAGTGAACTAAAAATCAAGAAAGGTAGTGGTGAACCTGAAAAGAAAAAAGTTGGAAACATTTCAATTGAACAATTATTGAAAGTTGCTAAAATGAAATCCGAGAGTTTATTTACAACAAATATAAAATCTGCAATTAAGGCTGTTGCCGGAACATGTAATAGTTTAGGTGTTTTAGTTGAAGGTGTTACGTCCAATGTATTCAACGGATTGTTAGAAGAAGGTAAATTTGATGATACTATTAAGTCTGGAAATACGGAACTAGACCCTGAAAAAGCCAAAGCTTTAAAGGAGCAGTTGGATGCTGTTCAATCAGAGATGGATAAGGCTTTCGCTAAGAAGAAGGCTAAGGGCGCTAAGGAAGCAAAGCCTGTAAAAGAAGAAGCTCCTGCCGGGGAAGGCGAAGAAGCTAAGGCTGAAGAAGAGAAGAAGGTGGAAGAGAAAAAATAATCTAGTGCTCCCAAAGAGGCTGTGGGGTAACTTGGTTAGCCTTCCAGGTTTGGGACCTGGGGATCACGGTTCAAATCCGTGCAGCCTCATTAATTTAAAATGGCAAATACAAAAGGGCCGGCTGGTAGGTTCGGTGCAAGATATGGAATTAAGATTCGAAGAAAGATAAATCGTGTTGAATCTAGACAGAAATCTAAGCATAAATGCCCTTATTGTGATGAGATAAAAGTGAAAAGAGTTTCATTAGGTATTTACCAATGTAGAAAATGTGATAGTAAATTTACTGGAGGGGCGTATTCACCATGACTTCATACAAATGCTTTAATTGTAGCAAACACGTGAAACAAGATTATGTTAAAAAGAAGATAAGATGCCCTTATTGTGGGTACAAAGTTCTTTACAAGGAAAGAGTTGCAAGTGTAAAACTCAAGGCGGTTTAATATGACTGAAAAAATAAATATTGAAGCAGAAATCTCAAGACTCCAAGTTCTTGAACAGAGTTTGAAAGGGATGGAAATGCAAAAGCAAAATGTTCAATTACAATTATTTGAATCTGAAAATTCTTTAAAAGAGCTCGATGGTTATGAAGGAAAACCTTTCAAGATTGTAGGTCCTGTAATGATTGAGTCCAAAAAAGATGATTTAGTTAAGGATTTGAAAGACAAAATTGAATTGTTAAAAGTTAGATCTGAAAGTATGAATAAACAAGAGAGTAGCTTGAAAAAACAATTTGAAGAGATACAGGCTAAAATTATGGAAAATATAAACCAGAGTCAGAAGAACAATTAATTTTTTAAACTAATCGCCTGTAGAAGTACCACAGATATTCGCGGAGAAATAAAAATGGAAAATATGGGCAACGTTCTGGAGCTATTATCTTCAATTCAAGAAGACAATACTGTTCCAAGGAATGTTAGGTTCAAGGTTACTGAGACTATTTCTTGTTTAAAAGACGAGGGTGATTCTTCAGTGGAAGTGATTATTGATAGAGCAATCCAATGCTTGGATGAATTATCAAATGATCCGAACATCCCCATGTTTACTCGAACTCAGCTTTGGAGCATTATAAGTGCACTGGAAAGTAAGTAGTGATTCACAGAAATTTTTATATACCACTCCCGACTAGTAATCATTGAACGGATAAAAAAATGGCAATAATTTCAAGAATAAGAAGCTCTTTGGGCATTGGAAGCAAGGCAGACGAATTCGACGATATGTATGGAGAAGACGAATTTGTTGAAATTGATTCTACTAAACATGTTGGAAATCGTTCTAAAATCATGGTTAAATCTTTTGTAATTCAAAGCTTTGATGATATTAAAGAAACATTGAATGTTCTAAGAGAAGGGTATACTATTGCCTTGATTAATATCAGACCTTTGAAAGATAAGGACATTGTTGAGTTAAAAAGAACTATTAACAAGTTGAAGAAAACCTGTGATGCAATCGAAGGAGATATTGCTGGAATATCTGAAGATTGGATTGTTGTTACTCCTTCTTTCGCTAGAGTCCATAGGGACAGAGCAACTGAAGAAGTTAAAGGATAATCTTTTTAAGTTCTAATATTTGGTTAATTCTATGGAAGAACTAAAAGGTCAAAAATGTATTTTCTGTGGTAAGAAGACTCTTACTTTGATGCAAGATGAATTAGATATTCCTTTTTTTGGGAAAGTATTTGCTTTTTCAATGAAGTGTGTTAACACTGAATGTAATTATTTTAAATCTGATGTTGAAGCTGCTGAAATAAAAGATCCTTGTAAAGTTACATTTGAAGTTAAAGATAAAAAAGATTTATCTGTTAGAGTTATAAGAAGTTCTACCTCTAGTGTTAAAATACCTGCTTTGAAGTTAGACTTAAGACCTGGTCCTGCTGCTGAAGGATATGTTTCAAATATTGAAGGTGTTTTAGAGAGATATAAAAAAATTTTAGAAAGCCGTAGAGATACAACAGATGATGATTCTGAAAGGAAATCTATTAAGAATTTGTTGAAAAAGTTATGGAAAGTTCAATGTGGAGACATTCCAATAAAAATCATAATTGAAGACCCTACAGGAAATAGCGGAATTATATCCGACAAGGCTGTAGTTGAGAAGCTAAAAGTTAAGAAGTGAGTTTTAAATACCAGTTGATTGTTATTCTTTTATGCATCACCTTAATTTTCATATAGACAAGATTGTTCATTTAAAGGATAAGCTTGGATTGATCTATAAGCACCTAATCCTACAGGTTTTTGCCTTGTCAATGATTGGGATTTTTATTCCAATTTATTTGTTAACCATCGGATTTAGTTTGACACAAGTTCTTGTTTTGTTCTTAGTGGAGTGGACTGTATTTGGGTTATTTGCTCCATTGTATGCTTTGATCATCTCTAAAGTAGGATTAAAGGAAATAATTATTTTGAGAACTGTGCTTTTACCGGTTTTGTTGTTTTTGTTACATCTTCTTAAGTATAATGAATTTCTTCAAAAATATGTTTATTTGATAGTTATTCCTCTTGCGATTACTGCAGCACTTCACACAATGTCAATACAATCCTTGTTTGGAAAACACATGGGGACTAAAAAACATGGGACTAAAACTGCAAAACTCGTGGCCTTGCCAGGTTTGTTTTCGATTCTTGCTCCAGTTATTGGAGGGTTAGTTGCAGGGATATTTGGTTTCGGAGCGCTCTTCTTTTTAGCTAGTGTAATGTTGATTGTTTCCCTCATTCCGATATTGGTCTTCAAGGAGAATGTTGATCATCCAAGTTTTAATTTTTTAGTTTTTCATAAACTTAAGAAATATGTAAAAGAAATGTTTATGATAGGAGTTATTGGTTTTTCTGGATTTGTGTTTATGGGAATATTGCCCATTGCATTGTACTTGACAATTGGAGACGTTAGTAGTTTAGGTTTATTGTTTGGTTTATTTTCTTTGGTTAGTGCTTTGTTAATTATATTTACAGGTAAGCTCTCAGATAAAATTGGGATCCGTAAGGTGTTTAGAATTGGTGTTTTGGGAGTTGGTTTAGTGTTATGTTTAATGGGCTACTATTTTGGAACAATGATTTTTGTGGGATTGGCAATTGTTAGTGGATTTTTTGCACCATTTAGAGGTGTTCCTTTTGAAACCCATTTATACAATGTAGCTAGGAAAAATAAATCCGTACTGGAATTTTTGGCTTTCAAAGAGTTTTCTTTCTTTATCGGGAGGGCTTTGTTTTTAGTAGTGATTATTCTATTAGGAAGTAGATTGGATCTAGCTTATTATATCGGAGGGATATCTTCCCTACTCTTATTTGTGTTCTAAAGAAATCCTTTTTCTAATAAATCTTCCCAAGTTAATTCGCCTGTGAGTACTGCAAATTCTCTCGCAGTTAAAATTGGTTTTGAAAATAATCCGGCTGCATCAATTGCTATTCTTGGGCAGGCTAATTCAACGAATGCATCAATGTCATATAAATTAATCAATTTGTCTTCCGTTATTTCACTCATGGAGATTAATGCAAATTGTTTTTCCATTTTCTTTAACTTTTCTTTAATATGATCAAATGAACCGAATTTCTGTCCAATTTTTGTTCCAATTATTATCCCTATTTTATTTGCTTCTCTTGTAGTTTCTATTGCCGTAGCCCTTTGTTTAATTATATCTTTTTTGAAATCTTCCATGTTGGAGATTTTTTCATTAAAAGGGTCTAGTAAAATAACTGGTTTAGATATACTCATTGCTACCCCTAATGAATGGAATTTGTTTGCTATGATAAATACTGCATCCACATCTTTTGCAATTAGTTTAAATGAATTATATTCACATCCAAGAACTTGTCCGTCGTAGAAGGCATGGCCTTTCGCTTGTGGAACTGTGACATTAATTCCCTTTGATTCAAAAAATTCCTTTACTTTTGGGACTTGGTGAATATGTTGGACTGATGTTGCAATTGCTATTTTTTTAAAATCTTTTAATGAATCATATGATTTTTCTAATAAGTTAGAGATATCTTTTTCATATCTTGCTTCTAAATATAAAACTGGGAAATCAACCGTCGTAAATGGTGCATGGCCGTAGATTATTATCATATCGCAACCAAGTGATTTGGCCTCATTAATTGCTACATCACAAGCCCCCCATAACGGTTCTCCAGAAATTATTACTTCAGATTTAGTCTTAGATGTAATTAGTTCTGAGATTCTTAGCCCTTCTTTCTTTAGACCTTCAGGTAGTTGTAAGAGAATTCTCTTAGGTTGTTTCTCATTAATATTTTCTATTAGCTTCTCTTCTTCAAATTTGTACATTTTAAGCTAAATCTAGAGGAAAACATTATAAAGCTTACCCATATGGCTTAATCATGCCTAGCAAACCAGTTAAGGTAGATGCCAAAAAGAGAGAGAAGTTCTTAGTGGATTTGACTTCATTTATGCAGAGCAAGGGCTTTGTTTGGGGGCCTTTTCCAGAGATTTATGGCGGTGTAGCTGGATTTTACTCATATGGTCCATTAGGTAAGTTATTGAAAGAAAAAGTTGAAAAGATTGTAAAAAGGACTTTTCAGAGTAATGGTTTTTGGGAAGTTGAATGTCCAATTGTTTTACCTGATGTTGTTTGGAAAGCTTCGGGACATTTAGATACTTTTTCTGATAGAACTATTAAATGTTCAAAATGTAAATCTGTTTTTAGGGCAGATAAACTAATTGAAGAAAGTCACGACGTTTCTGCTGATGCTTATTCGGATGTGGAGCTGTTAGATTTTATTAATAAAAATAAAATAAATTGTCCATCTTGTAAGGGCGGACTTGAACAGGAAATTAATGAACAAAGTTTAATGATGAAAACTAAGGTTGCAGGAGTTGAATCTTCATTGAGACCTGAAACTGCAACAGTTACATATATTCCATTTAAGAGATATTATGAGTTTTTTAGAAGAAGATTGCCTTTAGGAGTTTTTCAAATTGGAAAGGCCTTTAGGAATGAAATAAGTCCAAGACAGAATGTTCTTAGGAGTAGGGAATTTACACAGGCTGAAGGGCAAATGTTTATTGATCCAAGTGAAAAGAATAATTGGGAAAGATATGATGAAGTTAAGAAAGATAAATTGCCAATATGGGATTACAAAAGTCAAAAATCTGAGAGTAAACATTCAATGCTTAGTGTTGCTGACTGTTTTAAGAAGAAATTTTTTAGATCTAAGGCTTATTCGTGGTGTGTTTGGTTAGCATATCAGCAGTTTTTGAATTTAGGTGTGCCTGAAGAAAGAATTAGAATAAGACAGCACCACCCTGATGAAAAGGCGTTCTATGCTGATGATGCGTGGGATATTGAGGTTAAATTGAATAGCTTTGGATGGACTGAAGTTTGTGGAATCCATGATAGGACTGATTACGATTTATTGCAACATTCTAAATTTTCAAAACAGAATTTGACTGCAAAGGATGCAAATAATAAGGATATTACACCACATGTCTTAGAAATAGCATTTGGAATTGATAGGCCTGTGTTTGCATTGTTGGATATATTCTATTCTAAAATTGGTAAGGAAGATGGCAAGACAATGTTTAAGTTGCCTTATCACTTAGCTCCTGTTGACGTTGCAATATTTCCTTTAATGAAGAAAGAAGGGATGCCCGAGAAGGCTAAAGAAGTTAAAAAAGTATTAGAGGATGAACTTATTGTTGAGTATGATCAATCTGGTAGCATCGGTAAAAGATATTTACGCGCAGCTGAATCTGGAACTGCTTATTGTGTGACTGTTGACCATGATACTTTGAAAGATAATACTGTTACACTGAGAGATAGAGATTCTGAGAAACAGAAAAGGGTTGCTATAGATGAGTTAAATGTCACAATAAGAAGCCTTATTAGTGGTAAACTTAATTTTGAGAAGTTATAGGGCTCGTGGTTAAATCTGGTATAACGCTCGGCTGGCAGCCGAGAGGCTCCGGGTTCAAATCCCGGCGGGTCCATTTATATTAATCGTAACATTCTTATAACCCCATTTAAACTGTGATGGTATGGGAAGAAAAACTAAAAGCAGAAGAATTTTGAATTCCGGCAAGAGACGGATGAAAAAGGTAAAGGGAAAGTTTAGAGAAGCTAAAA
Source organism: Candidatus Woesearchaeota archaeon (assembly GCA_018655015.1). Taxonomy (GTDB): domain Archaea; phylum Nanobdellota; class Nanobdellia; order SCGC-AAA011-G17; family UBA489; genus JABIKK01. The sequence continues at coordinate 75,259 of JABIKK010000011.1, forward strand.
AATATACTTCTATTAAGAAAAAAATAGTAAAGCGAAAAGTTAGTATTACTAGGAAGGTTAAGTTAACAAAGCCAAAAGTTGATAGAACTAAGAAAAAAAGCTTGATAAAAAACTTAAGGGATTTAGCTAAAGCTTGGGAAAAAGAAAATGAGTGATTGCATTTTTTGTAAAATAATTAGTAAAGAAATTCCTGCGGAAATAATTTATGAGGATGACAATACTCTTGCATTTTTAGATATAAATCCTATTAATGTTGGACATACATTGGTTATACCTAAGGCCCATCATGAAAATATATTTGACATGCCCGAGGATATTTTGAGCAAAGCTGTTTTAGTCCTTAGAAAAGTGGCAAAATCCTTGGATAAGATTTCTGACGGAATAAATATTGGACAAAATAATCGTTTGGCAGCAAATCAATTAGTTAATCATTTCCACTTTCATGTGATTCCAAGGTTTGAGAATGATGGTCTAAAACATTGGCCTGGGAAGATATACAATGAAAGCGAAGGTAAGAGCGTTGCTGAGAAGATTAGGGAAAACCTAGAATAACACCATAAGTCTTTTAAATTCTGTTCAGAAGCTTTTAACTCTAAGCCTCTGTAGCTCAGTTGGTAGAGCGCCAGTCTCATAAGCTGGAGGTCGAGGGTTCAAATCCCCCTGGAGGCATACTATCTCTTTCTGTTGAGCCATGCAAAAAAGGACATTGCTCTTGAATCAAAGTGCTTCTTTTTGTAAAGGTCATTGAAATCTATTGCTAAATGCATTGCCATCCCTAAGAATGTTATTGTGAACATGTAATAAAAAAACTTCAGTCCTGCTAAATGAGATCCAATTGCACCCGCAACAATTACAACCCAAAATTCCCATGTGTGGAATATGTGTAACAAGTCTCTTTCATAATTTTCATTATTGTGCCTTCCAAAATGTGCTTTGTATGCTTTTTTGATTGACAAACTTCTTGTAGCGTATAGCGACCAGAGGTAATGGTCAGAATCTATTAGATATCCTCCGACGAATGCCCATAGTGAATACCAACCTACAAAAAAGTACATTACAACTGTTAATATTATTGAAGTAAAAAAATGTTCCTTGAGATTCATTTTAATCTTTTATTTTTTGTCCGAATCTTTCCATAAAAAGTATGTGCTCGATACTATCATTTCTTATTTTTTCTATCTTTCTTCTGCCCCTCAATAAATCTCTTATCATTGTTGAAGCTTTTTCGCCCGAAACAATATGGGGGATTATAACATAATCTGCCCCTGCATCGTATAGATCCAATGCTTGATGCACATGTTCTGCAACTACGATTATTTTTGCTTGATATTTATGTTCTTTTAGATAATTAATTAGGTACAGGTTGTCTTCTACGATTCTTATTGTTGAGACTACAAACTCTGTATTGCTCAATCCAGCGCCCTTTAGAACTTCTTCATTTGCAATGTCCCCATATAAACAATTAACTTTTATTCTTTCTAGGTTTTTTATTGTTACAGGGTTGTGATCTACTACTAGAACTTTTTTTCTTGCTTTTTTGAATGCATTTAGGAAGATTGTACCCATTCTATGGCACCCGAAAAGAACGATGTCTTTTTTTCTCGGAGCAACTTTCTTTTGTACTTTCATCCTTGGAACAAACCTTGCAATAAATGTGAAGAACCCTGATAGTGCAGTGTAAATTTTAGTTTCTACATTCATAATATATGTTGTGGCTACTATTGAACCTGCAACTAGAAGAACTGTTATTGAGAATATTTCTTGTCCAATGAATCCATTGCTTAATGCAACTGCTGCAACAATTAAGGAGAACTCACTTACTTGCCCCAATGAAAATCCAGTGATTGATGCAGATCTTTTTTCATATCCAAACATTAAAGCTATTGTGGCTATTAGTAATGGCTTTACTAAAATAACTAGTAAAAATAATGAGATGAATAAATAAGTTAGCTCTCCGAGAGATGTAAATTGCAATTGAAGTCCCAATGAAACGAAAAATATTGTTGCAAAGAAGTCTTTCAGTGGACCTATCATTCCCTGAATGTTTAAACTGTATTTCAATGGTGCTATACTAATACCTGCAATAAATGCACCTACCGCTATTGAGAACCCAAAGTAGGCAGCCATTGTAGAAAATAGGAAGCACGTTGTTAACGCCATTAATAGCGTTAATTCTTGGAATTTTGCTGCGGCTGTAAATAAACGAGGGAATACTTTTGATGAGAGCACCAATGCTATTACGAATAATGTGATTCCCTTGAAGAAAGAAGTTACAAGACTTGCTGCAGTTATTCCTCCCGAATTAGATAATGCTGAAAGTAAGAAAATAACAATTATATCTTGCATTAATAATAGTCCTAATGCCAGGCGACCGTGTAATGTATCTATTTGATCTTTATCTGAGAATATTTTTACAACAACTGAAGTGCTACTAAATGCTACAATAAAACCGAGTATTGTTGCAGTCGTGTTATCTATCCCAAATTTAAGTCCGATAAACAACGCTAAGAAGAATGTAATTGCTATTTGTATAATTGTACCTAATGATGAAAAGAATCCTACTTCTTTGAGTTTCTTTAGATCCATTTCTAGACCTACAAAGAATAGTAAGAATGCTATTCCAATTTCTGATAACGCGAAAATAATCTCTTGGTTTTGAATTAATTGTAATAGGTTTGGTCCGAGAACAACTCCTGCTAAGATGTAACCTAGAATTAATGGTTGTTTGAATAGCCTTACGATGAATGCAATTATTGTAGCAAACACAATTATAACTGCTAAGTCAAATAGCAGGTTTACTTGTAAGTTTGAGAATAGCTCTAATGACATCATATCCCTCTTTTTATTTAATTTTAGTTTCTGTATTTATTAAATGTTCGAAACTACTTTTTTGCAAGTGTTAATTCAATAGTAGATACTCTCACGTCTTTGCCTTCTTTATTTTGAAATTCTTCACTGTTAATAGAGATGTTTTTTATGTTAACCTCTCCCTCTAGAAATCTCTTCGTGGCAACTTCTGCAATGTCTACCGCCTTACTAATGAACTTTCCTCTGGCCTTTATTACAGATTCTTTTGCACTTTGAGTTGTAAATTGCATTACTACCCCAGTAACATAGTTCATAAAAGGCTTATCACCAACAAAAACAACATGGTCGTCTTGAGCCTCACTTGTTTCAGTCTTCGTTTCGGATTTTTCCTTTGTCATCGACAGTCAACCCCTTTCAGTTGTTATCAGAATTAAAGCTCTTTTTCGTTTTTAACAAGTCTTGTAGCATATCCGGCTATAACATTTCTTAGCTTTTTAGTTGGAGCTGTTAGCATGTTTGAAACTACTTTTTTATTTTCACCAAAGTCTTTAGTAAAAGACTCTTTATGGGCTGCTAATAGCTTTAGAGTAGTTCTTTTGATTAGTTGTGTTTTGATTCTTCCCATGGTTTAGTCCTTGATAACTGCTTATTTAAGCTTTTCTAATATGTATATTTTACGCCTTATTTTACTGCCCCTAAGGACATAATCTAGAGGTATAAGGTTGTTATTTAGAGGTTGGTGGATTTTGAAACGATGAAGTCTTAACATGTTTTGAAAGCCAATTCTGATAGTTTTAGAATCCCTTGTTTTGAATGAGGGCACAATTACTGCCATCTTTGAACCAGTTCTGAGTATCTTTGAGGATTCTTTTAGGAAGTTGTTGTAAAGTCTTGAAATATCTTTGGCTATTTCTCTTGCTTCCATTTCTGTTGGAAGTTTCTTTATGTATGGTCCTAAGTACGGTTCGGTTGCGATACAACTTGCAGATCTTACTTTTTTAGATAATTGAGATATGTCCGAGACAAGAGTCTTGGGAGATTTCTTTACTTTAAATTGTTTTTTGGCCCAATCAAGATTGGCCTTACACCGATTTACTGTTTGAGGATTATTATCTGAGCCAATAGAATCAATATCCATTAATGAAGCTTCTTGTAATATTGTACCAAGTCCTGCAAATGGATCTAAGAGAGTATCATTCTTCTTAGGTTGTGCTAAATTAATTAATATTTTTGATAATCTTACAGATATTACTTTTAGTGGATCAAAGTAAGGTCTTTTTTCATCCCTTAGTGCATAGGATTTAGGATCTGACGCTGCAATAACTGCGTAAACTTTGTTTTTGAATAAAGTTAACTCTAGATCTAAATTCTGTGATTTTGAGGGAGGAATTTCTCTTTCCTTGGAGTGTTTATGGAGTGCCTTTATTTTTTCTTTTTTGCAGAAGGACTTAACTAAATTGGCTAATTCTTGAAAACTTTTTGTGGAGGATTCTAATGAGTTGATCCCATAATGGATTCTCTTGGAATTTATGGAGAATATTTTCTTTTGGATTGCCTTTTCTGGATCATCTAGTTCGAGAGATATCTTGATTGTCCCACCTAAGTTTTTTATTGTTTCATTGTTATCTAGCTTTGCAATATCTAGGAGTAATGCTTTCTTTGTTATTTTAAGAATTTTATATTTTTTTTGAATTCTTTCTAGGTAAGAAATTACTTCTAAAGTACTTAATTCTGCATCCCTTCCAAGGTGAAATATGTATTTCATTTAACACCATTCAGAAGTTCTGAAATTCTTTTTTGACCTAATGCTAGTATAAAATTAGCTAGTTTTGGACCTCTTTTCTTACCAATTATAGCAAGGTATGCCCCTTCAAAAAACTCTTTGTTTTTTATTCCATTTTTTTCAAATATGCTGTAAAATTCTTCAAAAAGCTCTTTATCCTTGAAAGTTTTTTTATTTAATGATTCTCTGAGATCTTTCAATGAAGATTTTTGTTTGTCTGTTAAATGTTCATTTATCTCATCAGTTATTTCTTTGTGAACACTAAATTTGAAGTCTTCTGGCGCATATTTTTCTAGCCAGTTTAAAGCACATTTTGCTCTTTCATTTACTCTTGACGAAACTATCCCTTCGGTTGCTTTCTTTATATCTCCTTCATAAATTTGTAAGAGGGTAGTTAAATGTCTAAATGTTGGTTGATCTCCCATCTTAGAAGGTATTTTTTTACAAGATAATTCATACACTCTTTTCATTTTTTCTTTTTCTTTTTCAGAAGCATCTTCATTACCAAAATAAATTCTTTCCACCTTGTCAAAATCTTCATAGACTTTCAAAACATCTAAGTCAAAACTTATACTAAATGGTTTATTTGGTTGTGTGCCTGTGAAAAGATAAATCATAACATCTGGTTCGTAAATTTCAAGAACTTCTTTTGGAAGTGTTACAACTCCTGCAGAACTAGAAAATTCAGCACCACCTTTAGCTGAAATCCATTCATAGGCTACATATGAAGGAGCTTTGCTTTCCCAAATTGAATGGATAATTTCTTTTCCAGTATCAAATGATCCGCCGTTAGTTGAATGGTCTCGCCCTCCTGGCTCAAAATCTACTTTTTCGTATTCCCATCTCATTGGCCAGTCTGCACGCCACAAAAGTTTTACATTTCCAACTTTTCTAAAATCAATCTTATTTGAGTGTCCACATTTACATTCATAGTGAACTTCGTAACTCCCATCATAGTTTAAGATGTTCGTTGTATTCTTCCAGCATTCCTCACAAAAAACTTCAAGAGGAATCCATTCGTCTGGATAGTGTTCTTTTCTAAATTTATTAAGGATATCTCTTACTTTGTTTTTATTATTGAGTACTTCTTTAATTTTATCTGCATATTTACATGCTTGATACATTTCACCTTGATGAATGTATTCTATTCCAAGATCAAGATGTTGGATTGATTCTTCTAATTCTTTTTTAAAATGTTCAGCATAGCTTTTATGACATCCTTTTGGATCGGGCACCCTACACAAAGGCATACCTAGATATTTTGAGAACTCTTCAGGAAAATCTTTTGGCACCTTTCTAAATGCATCGAAATCGTCCCATGAATAAATGAATCTTACCTTCTTGCCCTGAGATTTTAGGGATTTAACTACTAACGCAGTTGTGATTATTTCTCTAAAGTTACCTATATGAATATGTCCAGAGGGACTTATTCCCGAAGCGCAAACGTATAAGTCTTTGTCTCCTTTTTCTCTAATTACCTTGTTTCTTGCATTATCTGCCCAATTGAAGATTTCGGTGCTGTCCATTTTCAATTTAAGCCCAGTCTTAAGTTATAAACGTTATTCTTTTGGAAAGATGCTGACTTGCTAGTTTAAAGGGGTCTGGTAAGGATTTTTAAGAGAAATGATATTAACTAGGTGATTCATTAGATATCAAAACGTTTATAAAAAAAGTTAGGTCATTTATAAACCAAGGTGATTGAACTTAAAAACTTACTAATTTTGTGTTTAGTTTTTTTATCTAGTGTACTTCTTGTCAGTGCTATTTCAGATGCCAGTGACGTAACTAGTACATCCGACGATTCTTTTGTTGAATGTAAAACTGTTTGGCATGATGAAGAAAGTAGGTGGTTGACTCTTTGTGGAGAAGATATTAAAAAAATTGATGAGTACAAAAGAAGCAAAGTTGCCGAGGTTGGGATTACCGATTCAATAGTTGATGGGGCTTCTGTTGATGATACCCAACATTCAATTGTTGAAGAAATATTTAATGATGTTGAAGAAGGATTTGGAATTGTTCCCGAAGATAAAACAATTCTTAAAGATGTGGCACCGATTAAGAAAGTTCAACTAGAAAATAAGATTCCTAAAAAAGTAGTGGTTAGAAAAGAGCCAACTCTTATTGACGTTATTGTGGAAAGAATAGACGATTTTATTAGTTCTCCGTTTAGATTTTTTGGTTTTGGAAGAGAAGAAAATGTTATAGAAGAGTCTTATGAAACTGAGAGTTGGACGTTAGATTCTGGAAGTCACTCTGCAGATGTTCCTCAAGAATTTTTAGATATGCTTGAGTTTGAACCTGAAAGAATATATTACATTGCTCAATCTGAACAAGGAGCAAGCGATGACAATAATTGTTTGTACCCCCAGCATATTAGTGGTTTTGATGGTCCATGTGAAACATTAAACGCCATGAAGAAATATGAGTTAATTGCGGGTGAGGCCATTGCTGTTGGAAAAGGAACTTATGTGTTGGGTGAAAATGGCATTTCTGTAAAATTCCCTGGAACAGCAGATAAACCAATTAGGATCTTTGCTTATGATGGAGAAGAGGTTATTTTAGAGTCTAGAAATCCTAATGGAAAAATATACTTTGGTGGGAGTTATACTACTTTGGAAGGGTTTGATATAAGATGTTACATTCCAGTATGTATGACAGTTTGGGATGCAAATATTGCAAATAATCTAATTGTTTATAATAATAAAATAAGTGAAGCTTATGAAGATGGGATAAAAACAACAACTGAATCAGAAAATGTTTTGATTTATAGAAACGAATTCTTTAATATTGCTGGTGAAGGTGAATCTATTGATGCGTTTGGTGTTAGTGGTGCATGGATAATTCAGAATGAATTCTATGATGATGTTTTTAATGTTCGTGACTCTGGTGCGGTATCTTGGTCAAAGGGCGGGGCAAGTGATATTTATTATGTTGACAATTACTTCCATGATTTAAACGTGAGAAATCATGCGTTAATACTTGGAGGTTGCTGTTGGAATAACTGGGATGGTGTTGCAGGTGTTGATCCTGTTGCAACTAATGTTCACGCAATAAGAAATGTTTTTGAGAGAATTACAATTGATGGAGATTATAGGTACAAGGGTGCAATTGGTGTAGAAGGATGTCATAATTGTGAAGTTATAGATAATAGTTTAATTGATGTAGATGTTGCGATTGGAGTTCATGCAACTATTGATGGGAACGAAAGGGTTGGTTCTAAAAATACCTTAATTAGTGGTAATTTTGAAGAAAATGTTGTTTCTGAAAGGGTTCTTAATTTACATGAAGATTCAAAAGAAGGTTTAGTTATTGATGGGAATGAGTATTGTGTTGAAAATCCTACAGTTCATTATACAGAAGATATGACGTTGGAAGAGTTCCAGATTTATGGATTTGAAGCAAGTTATGAGCCTTGTGAAGGTTCTAATACAATAGGAATAACTCCTGCAGAAGAAAGGGAATTCATTGAAAAAGAGACTCTTGGAGATAAAGAATTTGAGATGAATGTTTATACGGATCAAATTGTTAAAGATGTTCAAGGGCTTACACAAGGATTTGGAGCTGTAACACATTCATGGTTACACCCTAAATTTTTAGACGCTTATATTAATGAAGTTGGTGCTGAAGGAACTACAATTAGAATTGGACATTCATTTGAACAGAATGGGAGAGGATTCCCACAAACAAGAGTACATAGAGAACTTTTGAAAAATGGTGCCAAGGTGATGGTTACCATAAAAGGCATTCCTGCAGAAGAAGGAATAGCTTATTGTTCTGAATATTCTGGATCAGATTGTATTTTGTATGAACATAGTGGGCCTGCAAAAAACATACAGGGTTGGAAAGATTATGTTAAAGATGTTACAACTTTCTACAATTCAAAAGGTGTTAAGTACTTTATAATTTGGAATGAACCAAACTACGAAGTTAAGAACTGGAAGGAAGTTTGTAGATCACCTAATGATTGTTGGGATCCAACGATGGAAGAATTTGTAGACTTAACCGTTGCGGGTGTTGAAGCAGTTTATGAGGTCGATCCTACAAATGAAGTGGGTGTTGATGCAACTTCTTCATTCTTTGGTAAGTTGTACTTTGAGAATGGATCTGAAGCCTATGTTCCAATTGAAATTTTTGAAGCACTCGAAGCAAATGGTCTTGAGGCAAACCATCACTTCCACCACTATAATCCTGACCCGTTCACTATGACTTATGGAGATGAGACTGAGCAAGCTATCGAGTATTGGAGAGCAAATACTGATGCTTATGTAGGTTCAAACTTGGATGAATTTAGCGATGGACTCCCAGGAAGGGGATCAATAAATGGAGATGGAATATATGCTGTTTCTAGTACAATGGCATTAATTGCAAACACAGTTAATTATGATATCGATCATATGGGGTGGTTCCAAATTTATAGTAATGTTCATGAACCCGGAACTATACAAGGAAGATTTCTAGAATGGAATGAAAATATGATTGATAAAAGTGGAATCTACAAACCAGTTTTCTGGTTGTCTAAGTTATTACATGAGGCACCAGGAACATTATTAGTTGAAGATGATCTAGACGAAAGTGATACTGTTCGTGCATTTACAGTGAGAAATCAGGAAGGAACTGGTTATTGCTGGTATGGTGTTAACTTTGATATGGACAAACAAGAAAGTGTAACAATAAAATTAACGGCAAAAAATCTTCCAACAAATGTTAATCATTGGTTATATACAACCTATAAGATTGGAAGGGAAGATGGAAACCCTTACCATGATGATGTTGAACCTGAAATAGAGTTGTTGTTACAACCAATGATTGATGAGATCAAGGGAACATCTGGAGCAACATGGAATGATTACATTGATGAGGCGTGGCCAATAATATCAGAAATAAACTCTTGGGAAAGTGTTAGGCCCACTAAAGAGGAAAGGGTGATTTCTGGAAATAAGGCGGAATTATCCACACAAGTTACACTCGAGCATGAAGAAGTTAGAGTTATTTGTCTTGAAAAGACTGAACTAGCTTAAATTACTATTTTAAGGGGTTTTTAGGGCTGGAGGGGCATATTTAATGGAAATTGTGGGGCCTTGATTAAAGGAAAGAATTCAGTCTAAAACCTTGATAAACAGCAAATAGAGGCTGTATTAACGAAATGTTTAAATACTAATTAGAACTCATTTTATTGAAAACATGAGATAGAAGGTCTGTAAGGCCTTTTCATGGATATCAAAATAAAACAAACGAGGTGCATGATAAAAATGGCAGAAATATTAGTAGTAAGAAGCAAAGTTAAAGATGCTGCAAAAGGCATGAACGTTGCAGGTGATTTCGCTGACGCTCTTAGCGTACAAGTTCAAAGTCTAGTTAATGACGCTTGTAGAAGAGCTAAAGAGAACGGAAGATCCACAGTTAAAGCAAGAGACCTTTAAGTCTCTTCTTTTTTCTTTTTTTAATTATTTTTTTACAAAACTTATTAAATGTACTACATTACTTTGAACTGTAAAGAGGTTGGTTTATGAACACAAGAACTAAAGGTAGACTGTTGGAAATAAAAGCTGAAAAAGAACTTATTGCAGAGGGATGGATTACATATCGCGTTAAAGGAACTACAAGGTTTAATCGTAATGTGGATATTTTTGGAGAGTTTGATCTTCTTGCGGTAAAGAATGGAGTTCATAAATATATTCAAGTCAAGGCTAATCAAAAGCCAGCACCTAAAGACCTTACAAGGTTGAGGAACTTGCATAGTGAATTTTTTGGAGCAAAAACTATTTTTGAGTGGTGGGTTTATTGGAACCGTGGCAAAAGAAAAACTAAACAAGGATGGGAAAAATTAACCATTTAATTCTTATTTTGAGAAAGTTATCGGATAGTTTGCAATTAATCTTTAGTTCATTTATTTAAGCTAGTTTTTTTGAATGTTTTATGTTTAGAGTGCTTTATCTTTTAGTGTTCGTTCTTTGTTCTACATTTGTTAATGCAGAAATAACTGAAATTATGTATAATCCTCCTGGAAGTGATAATAATAAGGAGTACGTGGAGATCATATTTACTGAAGAAACCTTAATTGATGGATGGACTGTTGAGGATTCTGCAAGTCAAGACATAATATTGTTGATAAATGGAAGTGGAAATAGTAAAATAAACTTAATTGTCGAGGAAGGGTATTCTGCAGATTATTTTGAAGGCATAGATTTGGAAGTTGTTAGTGTTTACTCTGCAGGAAAAACTATTGGTGGAGGTTTAAGCAATACTGAAGATATTGTTGTTCTTTATAATTTGAACATGGACTTAGTTGACAGTAGAAGTTATGATGGATTGATTGGGAATGGTGATGGTAATGCCATCTGTTATGATAATGAAGAATATTCTTGTTTACCGAGTCCTGGAGAAATAAATGATGGTCCAAGTAATGAGAGTGGGGGAAATGAGACTAGCGAAGATAATGAAACAAAAGAAGTAATAGATGAGGTCTTAAATGAGGAGAGTGGATATATTCACATAGAGGGCGTTGATAATAATTCTCCAGATATTTGTGGTAACATCAAAGTTAGGGTTGCCCTATGGAATAACAGAGATAAAACTGAAAAGATTAAAGCATATTTAATGGGCGTCGATATAGTCAGTAGTTTTAGGATTGAGGCCCATGAAGGGCAGGTTGTAGAGTTTCCTGTTGCAGTTTGTAACAACTCTGCCTATCCTAAGGAAGGGGAATATGTACTTGTTGTTGAAGGGCTTAGGGAGAAAGATATGCGAGTTCTTTGGATTGAAGGTCAGAAGGTACTTGAGAAAGAAGATAGAACTCTTTTGAAAGGAGGGACAATCGAAAGGGATATAAATGCTGTAAATGAGGTTAATCCAGACGCCAGAGTCGCTGTTAAAGAAAGGGAATGGTGGGATGGAATTGTATTTTATCTCATATATCTCATTGGTGGATTGGGCGTTTATTATGTATTATTCAGGATGTAAGAATGGAAAAACCAGCTGTAACAATCAATGCGATCATGGAGTTAATGGGTTCACCAGAAGAACATGTTAACAAGACAATGGATATGATCCTTGTTAAACTTAAGGAATCTAAAGATATAGAAGTTCTTTCTGAAAAGGTTTCTGAGACAACTAGTATTGAAGATAGGCCTTTTTGGAGTAAATTTGTTGAAGTTGAATTGGGCTTTAAGAATATGGATGATGTTACTGGATTCTGCTTTGATTTTATGCCTAGTTCAATAGAGGTTATTGATCCAGGAAGCTTTAATTTTAAGAAAAATGTTATGGATAATCTTTGGAATGATTTAATTGCAAGATTGCACCAATATGATATGTTGTTGAAAAATCTTCATGCAGAAAATAAAGTTATGAAGAAAAAGCTTGGTGCTGTTGAAGAACCTAAGGAGTAATCACTTCTTTTGATTTTCCGATACTAATTCTTTAAATGTTTTCTTTTTAGTTGTTTTTTTACCTGATAACAAGAAAATTATGACTGCTATTACTATGAAGATTATAATTAAATACATGAAGGGATTTGCCGCTGCTTTTGATTCTTCTTCGTAACCTTCGGAAAGGTCCCAGGGGATAAATTCTTCTATTGGAGCTGTTGTTTCTTCTGGAGTCTCTTTTGTAGTTTCAAACGTTTCTGATTCTTCTACTGTTTCCTTTACTGTTCCTGTTGCTTCAACTATGATCGTTATTTTGAGTTTTGAATTGTATAATTCATTTGATAGGATAAATTCTCCTGAATATGTGCCTTCAATTGCATCTTTTTGTGTGTTTATGCTCATGTAGGTTGTAAAGTTTGAGGAAGCGGGTATTTCCTGGACAGGATTGATAGTTATTATTTCTTTTAGGTTGCCAGTCAATGTTGAAGACATGCCCCTTATTGAAGTGTTTAAGCTATTTGCCATGTAAAGATTTCCTTCAATTGCCTGATCTGATTTTATTGTTTTCTCTAAGTGATTGTTATCTACTAAAAATGTTATTGGATTTGTTTGTTGGTTTTGTGTTGTGTTTTCTTGATTATTATTTTCAATTTGGCCTTCGATTAGTATTGGTATTTTATACTGCTTTGATCCTGAGTTGATTATTAATTCTGAAGAGGTTGCATTTGATGTGTCGTAACTGAATGTAAAAGTTCTTGGCACATTAGGATTTATAGATTGTTCAGTTATATAGGGGTGTGTAACGTACTCGGGTGTTAGAAAGAAGATGTTAGTTTGGATGTCTTTTGATTCAGTAATTATGCTTAACTCTCCTGTTTTTCCTGCAGACAATAAGAAGTACCCTGGCGTTACTGTTACTGCTGGTGGTGATTTAGTGATTGTAATGTCTTCTATTCCTTCAAATTGTTGAAGCACGCCATTCACTAAGAATGATTGATCTTGGATTCTTAGTTGATAGGTTCCATCTTCAATGTTGTAAGGAATTTCAAAGAACAAAAAATAGTGATTAATTCCTAACTCATTCAAAAAGGGTGATACAGGGATAGTATTATTTTCTGAAGAGTATAGTTTAATATTTGTCTTTTTTAATTCTGTTAATGGGTTGTTTAATGTTATGTCTGTTTGGAAGACTTCTCCTTGAGATAGCTCTGTGTTTTGAGAAGTTATTTCAATTAAGTCTAATTCTGCAAACACTATTGGAATAAGAAGTAGAAGTAAAAAATATTTTATTTTGAAGGCCACCATAACCTCCTATCTGCCCAACAATCTCTTGGCTTCGCCCAATGATTTTTCTAATTCTAATTCTGCTTTTGTTTTCTTTCCGCTTATTGGTCTTATTGATCTTGGTGGTGCCCTAGGTTTTGGCTTAGAACCTCCGAATCCTCCAACTGAAGGATTAAATGTGGGTTTGTTTGAATATGTATTCTTTGGTTTTTTCTTTTTGGAGAAATAATGGTTGTAAGCTAAATAAGCTGCTAGTATTAAGAAAATAACGATTATCAACATTATTAACCATTTTGATCCGCCTTCATCTTCAATTTGGATTGGAGGTTGTGGGACTTCCGGAGGAAGAGTTGGTGCTATTGCGCCACAATCTAATTCACAAAATCCATTTTCTGTGGAGTCACAAATTCCATCTCCACAGTAGCAATCAATAGGGCAATTGTTTGAGTTTTCATTAAATTGAACTTCACACTTATTGTTTTCTACACAATCTGAGTTTCCTAATGATGGACAATCTTTTGGACAAGTGTTATAGTCTTCAAATTGTGGATCACAGTAGTTATCTCCGCAAACTGCTGGAGGTGGTTGTGATCCTGAAGGTGCTGGACCTAATGGTGGTAAATCTATTGATGCGCCTGTAAATGCAGAATAAAGTGCTAATGCGGTTGTTAATTCATCCCCGTCCCATGAACCTTCTGATCTTACGGAGCTTTCTAAGTACTCAATTGCAGAGTTTAATTCATCTGTTGACCCAGAAGCTGTTAATGCAAGAATTGCTGTAGCCGTTTCTAGATTGTTTTTGTTAAAACTACCATCTAACCTTTGAAGATCTATTAGTTCTGTAAGCAATGTACCTTTTCTATTTGTGTCTGTGGTCGTTAAGTAAAGTAATGATGTATCAATTGGGTCAAGAGAATCATGTAATGTGAGTAAAAACAATCCTGTGTCTATATCTGAGTTTTTACTATCCAATATCCAGTTAGTCCAAAGGGATGTATCTTGGTTACATGTTCCAGATTTTGAATGGCAGGCATTTTGTACTTGGGTTTGGTACTTTGATGTTGTTGCTTGCTCTGTTAAGTAAAATGAGGATCCAGTGTTGTATACTATTGAAATTATTGTTCCTTGCCCTATAGCCGAACAATCAATTGTTAATTCTAATGAGGGATTTGAATTCACTAAGTTATTTTCAATACATTCGTTTAGGTCAAAAAATGTTTCTGGTTGCCCTGCGTTACATTCTGGGAATGTTCCTTGATCAACTAAAACATCAACCTGTTCTTGTGCCCCATCCTTAGGGTAACCAATTGTGCAATATTGATCTTGTGCAGTTGTAACAATTTCTAACCACCAGTTATCTGTTAAGCCCACATCCAATTCGTCCCTTATGTAATCTTCAATACCTGCAGTATCTTCTCCATATTCAGCTAAAGCCCAGTAGGCCATTGCTGTTTCTTTAATATTACATCCGCCTACAGGAAAACAAGAATCAGAATCTCTTTCTGCCTGAATATGCTTTATTGCTTGCATTCCGTAAGTATTTCCATAACCAGAACGTTTCATTGCTACTGAGTAGAAAGCAGTTGCAGATAGATCATCATCACAATTACCTGCTTCACATTGATCAATAAGCCATAAATAGCTGTCTGTTGGGTCAAATTCTCCCGAAGAAGTATGATTATCTGCGCTAACTGTTAACGATAGAACTAACGTGAGAGATATTAATATTAGAACCTTTGTAATTAATTTTAACCTCATTAACACGACCCCTTTATTCTTTATCCGATGGGGAGAGTATTTAAATAACTTTCTATAGGATGGGTTTATAGGCTCTTAAATGGCGGAAAATAAGTCTTTTGAAAAAATAATTGGTAAGGGTAAAAGAGGAATAGTTAGACTTGGAGAGTATCGCGGAAAGAGGTGTGCAGTTAAAATTCCTAACCCTAAAAGTGATGCAATTAATAGACTGGAAACTGAAAGTTACTGGTTGAAATTGTTGAATGAACGAGGAATTGGTCCTAAGCTGTATTCTTCAGATGAAAATTCTATTTCCATGGAATATTTAGATGGTATGCATTTATGTGATTACTTAATTGAAGGTTCTAAGATTGAATCCGTGTTAAGAGAAATATTAAAACAGTGTCGAGTCATGGATAAGTTAAAAGTCAATAAGTTTGAGATGCATAGAATTACTAAGAATGTTATTGTTGTTAAAGATAAACCTGTGTTAATTGATTTTGAGAGATGTAAGAGAGTTTTGGTTCCAAAGAATGTTACTCAATTTGCACAGTTTTTGTTGAAGAGGGGACTTTGTAAAGATGGTACTAAATTAGTTAAAAGTTTACAAAATTATAAGAAAGATATGAGTGAAGCTAATTATAAGAAATTATTTCTTTTGTTTTTTTGATGGTTTTTTCTTTGGAGTCTTCTTTACTACTTTCTTCTTTGTTTTTCTTCTTTTTTTGTTTTGTTTTTCAAGCCACATTCTCTTAGTAGTATATTGCAAGGGATTCTTTATTTTTTGGCAGAAATTGTCTGGCTTGCAAACTCTCAAAGAAGAGTAGTATGCATCATTCTTGCAATTTGGAGGCATTAAATTTGAACTTCTCATTAAAGAATTTAGTTGAGATATTACGTATCCTTCCCTTAAGGGCTCGTAATTCTTTTTATTCCAATCATCTATTTTCTCCTTAATTGCTGCTTGTGAAAAATTAAGTCCTTTAAAAAAATTCATTAATATGAAAAGGGATCTCTTTCTTCCATCTTCTGCAGTACCATTTAGGAGTGCTTTAATGCAAGGGGGGAAATATTCATCTTTTACGAGGGTGTTGTCTATATCTTCTGGTTTGAATTCTTTCTTTTTTGATTCCTCTCCGAAGTAATCTTTCCCTTCTACGACAATTGTGGATTTTTTTCCTTCTATGAATTGTCCTCTAGATTTATCAAAGGCCTGTATGATTAATGTTCTTGCTTCATCTTTTTCTGGTTTTTTTAGAAATTTAATATCTGTTTTTACATTTTCAAACTTTGCATCCCTTAGTTTAAACTCTCTTATTTTTTCTGGATCAATTGGAACGCTGACTAACCAAGACTTTTCATTAATTGAATAAACTGAGCGGAATAAATGTCTTGATGAGATCAATATTGTGTCAATATCTACAATTGAGAAAGGATTGAATTTTCCATTAGAGTCAGTTATTTCTTCAATTGGCTTTTTTGTTAGTTTTACTATATCTTCTAATTTTTGATCTTTTAAAATCATTTCAGAAAGCTTTTCATAGATCTTTTCTCCTAAAAAGTCTGCAATCATTCTTGGACCTTCGGGAAACATAGTTTCAATGGGCTTTCCATCAATTTCTTTTGGAAATGCTCCAAAGGGAATTATTATATGGAATCCTTTTCTTCCAGAGAATTTAATCCCGAATGATTTTAGTCCATAAAGTTTTAATGCTTCGATTAGTAAGTAAGCAGTTATTTGGGAGTATTCTACGTAAGAAGAATCAATGTCTAAAACACAGTCCCATCCAATTCTTATTTGGTCTAATTCTTTTCTTGACATACCAGTTCTTATTTCTAAAGGATTGGACCATCTTTCTTCTGAAACATGGAATGAAGTAATTCCTTTTCTTGCTAGTTCGAAAACATCGGATTTGTATTGTAGAATATCGGGACGCTTACCGAATGCTTTCATATTATAAGAACCTGTAACTTCTCTGTCTTCTGCAAGTTCTATAATAGCTTCTTGAATATCCGTTCTTGCATAGAATCTTAGAAGTGCATCGAAGTCTTGAGCCATGGAGATAAGACTCTAAGGCGGTTTAAATAGATTATGCGTTTAGAATTGAAATGCTTTTAATGCTTGCAGTTTGGACCGTGGACGTGGTCTTTTTGAGATAAACTTGCTAATTCTGCGCTTAGTTCATTCCCTTTTTGAAGTCCATCACTTATTTCTTTTTCTAGTTTTGAGATAATGTCTTTTAGTTCAGACATTTGTTTATCGATCAATTTCTTTGAATCTTCTATTGAACGTTCAATTGCAATATTTGATCCGATGTTAACTAAGACGTTTTTTGTGTCTTTTACTTCTGATTTTATGAATACTCCTGAACCTAGTGGAGAATACATTGGACTATTATTTTCTGATTTTTTTAATCCGTCTAAGCTTTCTTGAAGAGCTAAGAATTCATTCATTTGGTTTTCAATTGTAGCCTTTCTCTGGTTAAGTTGTGCTAGAGATTGCTCTAACATTTGAAATTCCATGTATTTTTCCTTTAGCTTATTTTCGTCTGACATCTTAGAATTATTTCTTAGTTACTTTTTTAACAACTTTCTTTACTTTTTTAACTTCTTTTGGTTTTACTTCTTTCACAGTTTTGGTTGCTTTTGGTTTTACTTCTTTCTTTTGTTTTAAAGATGATTTTCTAACTTTCTTTAATCTATCTTTTGCTTTCTTTGGTTTTGTTTCCTTTAAAATTATTTTTATTTTTTTGAATGCGGCTGCAACATCTTTATGTGATGCACCTTTCTTTATTGCTAACATAACTTCTGTTGGCTCTAAGTGTGAAATTGAACATTTTCTTCTTCTAGTCTGTCCATCAATTAATACAAATTTAGCATCTATATTTTCAACTACAACTGCTCTTTGACCTGCATCTCTTCCAGATGTCTTGTAACATAATCTTCCAACTTCAAGCATTTTCTTCCCTCGCTTTTTTTATGAACATTGCTTTTGTTACGCTTGGATTTAAAACTCCGCCATATGGCCTATTTGGAGCTCTTTTTGATTTTTCTACTCTGTTTACTGCTGAGCTTCTAACCATTGGAACACCTTGTAGAGGTTTCCCTGTTACTGCGCATCTTAATCTAGATCTTTTTTTACCTGAAACTTTGGTCTTTAATCTTCCGCCTGGAAGCCTCTGGACGTTCTTTCTTAGAGATTTAGATTGTAGTGATCTTCCTGTCATTGTAATGGTTATTCCTAGAATTTTATTTAAAAGGTTTTTGGGTAGGATAATGGCTGTCTTTAAACAGTATATAGACTTATTTGGGCATATTCTCTGGGATCCTTGTATAAAGTCTAATTTCTGAAGGTGCCCATGCAAACTCGTGGCCAGTGTCTAGCATTCTTGAGAATAAAAAGGGCTCTGTGTTCATCCAAGGTTCGGCAACCTTACGAGATGAATGATTTGGATTTTTTAAAGGGTTTACTAGTTCCCACGGTGACCGAGTAGCAAAAGTGTATGGCTCTTTTCCAACGGGATGTTCTTGGGAGAGTGAATTTAAATTTAATTCGAAAAATGAATATGTTCTTTGTTGATTTGCCGCACCAAGAGGAATATCTTTTAATTTTAGTCTAATATCTCCATATTCTATCTGAGTGTGATCTGGATTACCACCAAGTGTATGTTCATATGATACCGCCCCTTGGAAAATTACTTCTGGATCTGCAAGTCCATTTGAGCTAAACTCCTCCATAACTCCTGCTCTTCCTAATCTTAATGTCCTTTCTAGGTCTTGTAAATTAAAAACTCTGATTTCAGTCATTGTATTCCGTCAGGTATCTCCGTATAAATTCTTATCTCGCCAGCATTTGCAAAATATTTCCCATCATTAGTGCTTGTTCTACTTTCTAACGGCATCACTCTTTCTATAACGTGTGCCCAAACGAAAGGTGCGCTCTCAAATCCATCGTCACTAGGTACAAATAAAGATGAAGCTATTTGATCCCCTGCATCACAATGGTATAATTTCCAATGCTTTTTTAGGAAGAATCTATGACTAAATTTTCCTGCAGGTGTTAAATTTCCAGATATTTCTTGATGATAAGGCTTGTCCGTTAATTGATTAGGATCATAATCTCCCATGAAAGTTAGATCTAATTCTCCAGATGTTTTAAAGCTAGTGCTCAAAATATTGTCTCCAAGAGATTGTGCAGTCCTACCATTACTAATAACAGGCGACCTTCTATGAATAAATGTTCCCATGAAACTTATTGTCTCGCCACGCTTATGGGAGAGACCTAATTCATTTGCTAGTGTTCCGATATCTGTAATGTGATTTGTTACCATAGAAAAGAAAATTATTAATTGATTTAAAAAATCATACCACTCAGAATTAGAGACGAAAATTAATGTATTTTCATGATCTTTCTAATAACTATACTGAAGATTATTGCTGAAAAGAAATAAGTTCCCAACCATCCAAGACCAGTTCCAAACATTGGCACGTTTGCAGACCAAGAAATAATATCTCCTGCTTCAGCGAAGGTTGATCTTAACCATCCAAAAATAATGATTAATGGAATAAATGTAATTAATGTTGGCTTCATACTATGTTTCATATAAATTAAATTTTTAGCCATAGCTTCTTTTTGAACTTTTAAGAATCTTTCAGGATTATCTTTAAGAGTTTTCATCTCTTTTTGTAATGATTTTAATTCGGATTTTAATTCTTTCATCACTTCTTGATCTGTAAATAGTTTGTAGAATATATTGATAAATATTGTAAGTAATAATGAAATTAGAATAACTCCCCATGCATCGCCAAACCGCATTAGCGGTGCAAATAACCAATCGAATAAACTTTCTAACACCATCTTATTTTTCCATCATTTTTCTTAATGCTGGATGCATATCCATCATATGTTGTTGTGCAACTTCTTCATATAACTTGTAAATGATCATAACTGCCAACAATATACCTGTACCGTTTGCAAGAGCGCCCATTAAGTCTGCCGATGCGGCCAGCACTCCTATTGCAATACCACCAAGTATTGTTAATGAAGGAATATACCTATTTAAGATTGCCTCAAGTACTCTTGGGTCTCTTCTAAATCCTGGGATTTGTAATCCAGAAGACATCATTTGCTTTGCTTGTGCTGCAGCATCCATTCCTGAAGTTTGTACCCAGAAAATGGAGAAAATTACTGCTCCGCCAACCATTAGCAATATGTAAACTGCTGCATGTGCAAAGTCTATGGCACTAATTGAACTAGTGATGAGACCCTGTACAAGATTTGGGGGGAACACCCATAGGACAAAACCTGATGCAGGCGTGTTTCCAACAAAGGTACCTAATATAGGCTTACCCCAGTTTTCTAACAATCTCGCCCATAATTGAATATTTGCAAGTAATGCTGCTGTTAAGATAACTGGAATATTTGAAGTGTATAGGAATTTTAATGGCCAACGTATTCCATGTCCCCTTACACGTCCGAAAGATAGAGGTATCTCTATTTTCATTGCTTGTGCGTAAACTGAAAATGCAAATACAAAGATTGTTGCAAGTATTGCGGCCAATGCAAGTCCCGCACCTAATGGATTTCTATTCATCAATGATTGGAAGAATACCCATACTTGCCCAATCGGAGCTTGACCTGAACCAAATGCCCATGTCCCAACACTGTTTAGTGGAGAGAATGCTCTTACAAAGATTGAACTTGATACTCCTGCTGCAATGAATAAGGATACACCTGAACCAAATCCGTATTTGTTAATAACCTGATCCATGTATAGAACCATCATTCCACCTAAAATTAGTTGGAAAACTAACATTAGTTGCATCATAGGATATGCTGAGGTTCCTAGTAAGTCTGCAGCTGGTGCTAAACCGCCCAAGAATACGTAAATGAATGCTTCGAATACAATGAAGAAGATAGTCATTACCTTTTGTAAACCTTGGAAAAAAGATTTACCTTCGGGAGTCGTGGTATCTATTTTTAGTATACCTGAACCAGTTAATAATTGAAGTACGATGGATGCTGTTACGATTGGTCCGATACCTAGGGACATAATTGAACCGAAACTAGCTCCTAAAATAATGGATAATGATTCGAATTGAGATAATGCATTTTGTCCTAACCCATATAATGGAATAACTGAAAGAACGAAGAATGCAACTAGAATTAAGAGTGTCCACTTAAGCTTAGTCTTAAACCCAAGTCTCTTTTCGGAAGGACCTCGAACTTCAGGGAGTATGTTTGCTACTTTTTCAAAAAAACCCATAGTGATTCACTAATTTTTTTATTTTTAATATCTACTATTGCTCTTTTGGCTCTTCTGCAGGAGATAAAATATTAATCTTTCCTCCACTTTTTTCTATTTTTGTTTTGGCCTTTTCCGAGCAAGTATCAACTGTGATTTCATATTTAATTTTTGGAGTTCCCTTCCCCAATAATTTATTGTATCCTAATTCTGCTAGGTTTACTTTTGGGGTTTCTGGCAAGTCAGAAATGTTAATTGCCTTAACTTCTACAGATGTTTTTCTGTGGAATCCTGTTTTCCCTAAATATGAAAGTCCAAATTTCTTTAGAATTGTGAATTTTCTATGGTCTGCCCTCTTACCTGTACCAGCATTACCATATCCTCCACGGTTACCTGAACCACGTCTCTTCTTATGTGATCCTCCTCCGTGAGTGTTACTGCCCCTATACTTCTTATCCTTCTTTTGCCTTTTAATAGTCATTTAGAGCATCCTCGTTAATAGATCATTAATCTTATTCATCCTATAACCAAGAACTCCGCCTTGAGCGAATGGAACCTTTATTCCTTTTCTTTCAAATCCTTTTCTTGGAGGGTTTAATCTAAAGAAATTCTTTAGCCCCGGTACATCTTTGAATTCTTTTTTGAATGTCATAAAATCTTTTGAAAAACTAGCAATATCTGATTTGGTTTTTGTTTTAATATACTCATCAGTTAGTGGTTTGTTTCCAGGGAGTTTTCCCCTCTTTGCAAGTAATTCTGCACAGGTTTTTTCATCAAGTTCTCCCCAAGTAGCATCGTTCTTTATTTTTTCAAGCATACCTATGAATGAAGGAGTGTTTGGAATTATTACACATGTGTTTTTGTTATACAGTCTTAACTTTTCGAAAGTAGACTTAACATCATGTTTCATTCCAGGTTTACCCTTAATCCTGATTACTGCAATTCTTTTGGTTTCTGCCATCTTAAAGTTTTGAACCTTCCACGATACCTAATTGTTTTTTGTGTTGGTTTTGAATTTTAACTTTGGATAATTGTTTAAGCGCGTCAAAACATGCTCGGAGTAAGTTAATTTTTGTACCTACGTGTCCAGATGTTTTTGAATAAATGTCTTGTATTCCTGCCATAGCAAGTATTCTTTTACATTCTTTTTCAATAACTAATCCTTTTCCTTGTGGTGCAGGCATTAATTTCATCTTAACTGAACCGCATTTACCTTCGACTGCGAATGGAATTGAGTTTGATTTAGGTTCTGCTGATTCCCATGATCCTGACCCTCTTCTGATTTTGATTATGTTTAGTTTAGCTTGTCTAGTTGCTTTTTCCCTTGCAGGAACTGTTTCTCTAGCCTTCCCCATGCCAATTCCAACGTATCCATCGCCATTACCGACAACCGAGAATGCTGAAAAACTAGGTTTGTTTCCTTCCCTTGTTTTCTTTTGTGTTTGTCTCCAAATACTTTTCTTACCGCCGCCAAACTTACCTTTTGACTGACCGATTGAAAGTAGATCTGACCTTAGTGTAGGTAATAATGCCTCTGCAATTTCAGCTTCTAAAATTGTTAAACCTTGATCCAATATTTCGTCTATATCCGTTATTTTTCCTGCCTTGACAAGTTTGCCTATCTTTGTAACAGGTCTCCAATTCTCAACATCAAATGACCTTTCTCTTGATACTCCACGGGGCATGTTTGACTCTGCTTTGTTTGCCACTGGTGCTGCCACTGGTGCTGCTGGAGCTTTTTCAGTCGGTGCTTCTTTTGCTTTTTCCGTCGGTTTTGTTTCAGTCATTTTATTATTTTGTTTTTTATTGCCTCGTAATCGTTTTTTACTTTAACATGATCTCCCTTTAATCTTTCTTCTGAAGGGAAAACAGATTTTTCATCTGAATCTGCTTTATGTGAAATCTTTATTCCTGAGTCAATCATTCCTTTTAACGCTGCAAAGATTGCTCCACCAGTATGAGGTTTTCTGATTCCTAAATCAGGAACAACTTCTGTGATCTTTAGTTTTGCTGCTTTCTTGCCTGCAAGTAACCCTGTTAAGTATGCAACGGGTATGTTTTTTAATGACCCCTTTACACCGTATGCCTTTGTTAACTCTTTTGAAGATGTAGATGAGATTATCTTATCTCCGTCGGGATTAAATTCTACGAATTGTACTATGATGTTTTTTAGAGATCTTCTTACAACTAGCCTTGGTTTACCTGATTTCAATAGGCCTAGCCTTGCTAAGTAGTCCGTTCTTCCTTCAATCTTCCTTCTGTAGGGCATTCCCCTCTTGACTAAATTTTTCATTTTTTAGCTAAATTTTGCTCCTCAATATATAATTTAATGTGTCTTCTGCTTCTGAAGTATCCACCTTTTGCTTTTCTATAAAGTAACCTGTATGCTTTTGCATCAATTACTTCTTTAGTTCTTAAGGTTTTTAGTAGGTCTCTGATTGCCCTTATCTTATTCATCCATTCTCTCTTCTTTGGCAATCTTGCTTTGTGAGTTCCGCTCCTTCTTCCTTGGCCGGATCTTCTTCCTTTCCTTTTTTGTTTTAATGTTTTTCTTGCTCTTGAACGTGAAACACCAGTATCTGGTTTTTTCTTAATTATTTTGTCTTTTACCAATGCACGAATATCTGATTTTGTAATTGCTTCCTTGATGGATTGTAAACTAGTAATGTCAAACTTAACTTTGTGAGTACCGCACTTCATAACTTGTGATGCAATTCTTTTCTTGCTTGATAAGTTCATTTTTTACTAATTTTTCTTCTCCAATATTTTTTTCTTTTCTTCGTTAGTTTTTTTCGTATCTTCTACAGTTACTTCTTTCTTATCTGATTCTTTCTTGTCTGATTCTTTTTTCTTTTCTTTTGATTCTTTTTCTTTTTTCTTCTCTTCTTCTTTCTTTGCTCTCTTGTCGTGTCTTTTCTTCAGTTCATCTTTCTTTTTCTTCATTGCGTCTTCGATATTTTTTGTGTAAGCATTAACATCTTTGATGTTGAGAACTTCAATTTTGTTCTCATTACATTTCTTTATAATTTCAACTCTCTTCCTATTACCAACTGAACTTCCAATTACAACTGGAGTCTTTATTCCTTCAAGTTCTGAAATATTGTGAACTACGATTAATTCATGTCCATCTCTAGTTAGGCCCCTTACAGCCTTAGGAGATGAAAATCCCATTGAAGGTTGTCTTCTATAGCTTCTAAGTTTTTTTCTTATTTTGGAGTGTTGACCTTTTGGTTGTCTCCATTGGATACTTAGCTTTGCTAAACGGTGAGCATCCTGTTTAAGGAATGTTGGCTTCTTTGCCTTTGCAGCGTTCCTTATTTTTAGTAATTCTTTCATTTTTGTTGTGGTTTTGAAATTATATAGCATCCATCTTGGAAAACACGCCTATCCCTTTTCTTAATGAATGTTGCATGTTCTAAATTTGCTGCAGTTTGACCTGCATTTTCGATGGATTGTGATTTAACTGTGATTGCGTCTCCCTTAATTTCAAGATCTACGCCTTCGATTATTTTTGATCTTCTGGGTATTTTTTCTCCAAGGAAGTTTGAAATTACAACTTCATTTCCTTCTTTTTTTACTGTCATTGGAAAGTGTCCAGAACAGATCTTTAATTCATAAGTGAATCCTTCCTTAGCTCCTTGAATCATGTTATTAATGTGCGCCACTGTGGTGTAAAGCACTCTTGCAAATTTTCTTTTTGAGGACTTTGTTGAAAGTTCTATTTCGCCATTAGTTAGTTTAATGCTTACTAATGGGTTAAGGAAGTCTCTAGTTGTTTCTCCATTTGAACCTTTGAAAGTTAGGATGGTTTCATCTAATGTCCCCGTTACACCTTCAGGTATGGAGATCTTGATACTAACTTTCTTGTCCTTTTTATTTTCCATTTTTAGTAAACAAATGCTAGGAGTTTTCCTCCTAATTTTTTGTCCTTTGCCTCATTGTGAACCATTATGCCTTGTGAAGTGGATACAATCATGAATCCAAAATCCTTTGCTGGAAGGTATCTTTTCTCAAATTTTTCGAAGTCATCTAATTTTACTGGGAAACGTGGTTTGATTACACCGCATTTGTTTAATGCTCCGATGAGATTTACCTTGATTAAACCGGCTTTTTTATCATCAACAATTTCAAAGCTTCCAATATACTTGTTGTCTTGAAGTATCTGTAACACTTTTGTGATTATTTTTGATACAGGTTTAACTATACATTCTGGCTTTCCTGCTATTGAAGCCATGTTCATATCATTCAATACATTTGCTAGTGGGTCGTTTAACATTTTATTTCCTCAACTATATTTTTTGAAACCGATTGATTTTGCAATATCTCTGAAGCAACGCCTACAAAGTTTTAGGTTATACTTCTGAATGTGTCCTGCAGTTGAACCGCAACGCCTACATTTCTTTAAGTTTTGTCCGCATGAACGCAACTTAGGAGAGTTATGCTTTTTGTATTTAGCTAACTTAGCAGGTTTACTCTTCAATTGTTTGAACATCTTCGTGAAACTACTTTTTGTCATTTTTTACTATCTCGGCTCCATATTTCTTTTCCATAAAGTTTATTGCATCTTCTTTGTTTATTTTATGTTTTGCAGGAATGCTCCGTTTTCTAAGTGATCTTCTCCTTATTCTGAAGCCTTTTCTTGCGAGTGTGATTGCTAGTTCAAAACCAATAATTCCAATGTCTGCATCATATTCTATTCCAGGGATATCCAAATATTCATGAATTCCAAATGCAAAGTTACCGTTATTATCAAAGGATGATTCTTTTAGTCTGTTTTTCTTAGCACTCATGAATAGCTTCAATAGCTCTTCTGCCTTCTTTCCACGAGTAGTTACTCTACACCCAAGTTCAAGACCAGGACGAACACCCCATGTAGGGATTCTTGTATTTGGACCTGCCTTTGTACTAACTGGTTTCATACCAGATAATTTTGCTAATAGTTTCAGAGATTTCTCTAACTTATCTCCAGGTCCTCCTGTTCCGCAGTTAAGAGTAACCTTCTCTACAAAGATTTCTCTCATTTTGTTTTCTTGAACTGTTTCTTGCATTATAATTCTCCGTCAACAACGTATGCACATTCTCTTGAAGTTTCAAATATGCCTTCTTTTGTTTTAACTAAGATTTTTTTAGGTTGTGACCATGATTCGTTCTTTTTTATTTCTTCAATTATCCCGTTGTGTCCAACATGTTTTCCTGAAGTTAGGAACACTTTTGCACCCTTTTCAAATTTCATATGTTTTACAACTTTGTTCTTTTCAACAATAATACTATCTCCAACCTTGAATTCCTTAGTTTTATCTAGTAAAATATTTTTTCCAGTATGTAAATTAACTTGAGTTTTTCCTTTAGGTAATGTTTTTTTACCAATGACCTTCATTGCCTTGGGGTAATCTTTTTCTTGTTTTTTTAGTTCTAATTTACCTAAGGTGTTGTAAACTACAATGAACTTGTCCTTTGAAATTGTGAATGTTAGTTCATCTAGGAACCCTATTGGGAATTTATGATCTTTTATTGCAACCCCATTTACAAGAATTAATCCTGCATTGAGGGATTTTTTTACTTCTCTTCCTGTTTCTACCAGGCTCAGTATATCTCTGACTACGACGTTTAAAGGCATGGATTCTGCCTTTCTGTGAGGTCCTGGTGACTGGCAAGAGATGAATGTAGTTCCCTTTCTAGCCAAAGGCGCTCTTCTTGTTGAACTTGTTCTTTTTTGATGACTCATTTTTTATCCTTAGTTTCCTTTGTTTCCTTAGTTTTTGATAATGATTCTAATTTTTTGTTTCTTTTCCTATCATCCATGTTTAATTCTTGTATTTGAAGATTTGATGGGTGAACTGGATAAAATGATTTTGAACCGTCTCTTTTCAATGTGAATAAAGTTTCGATGTTGACTCTTGTGTTTTTTACATCAACCTTTGCGATGGCTCCTGATTTCCCTTTGTGTTGTCCGGTTGTGATTTTTACTTTATCTCCTTTCCTTATTCTTATGGACCTTAATCCATGCTTTTTTGAAAGGGTTTTTGATAATTGAGTATTAAGGAAACTTCCTCTCAAGTGTAATGGTGCATTGGCTATGAATTTTCTTTGTTTTCTTCTATTCTTACTTGCTCTCCATTCAGTTGAAAAATCTTGTTTCATTTTATAGTACGACACTAGCTACTTTTGAAATTCTTGTCCATCTTGTAGCTGCCTCCTTTGCAATAGGCCCTTTGAATATTGTTCCTTTAGGCGTTCCTTTTTCATCTTTTAATATTACTGCAGCATTACTTTCAAAACAAACCCTTGTTCCGTCAGGTCTTTTGTAAGGCATTTTTTGTCTAACAATTATTGCTGGAACAACTTGTTTTCTCATTGCCGGTGTTCCTTTGATTACAGATGCTAATACTAGGTCTCCTACTCCTGCAGCAGGTTTACGACCCTTTACGGTCTTTGCACCTTTTACAGAGATTATTCTGATTATTTTTGCACCTGAGTTGTCACATGCCATAACCTTTGCTCTGTGAGGTAATGACTTTGGAATATTTGCATTTAGAGCTTTCATTTTTTAACAACCTCCACTGCGAGGAAATTCTTTGTTTTTGAAATAGGCCTAGTTTCTATGATCTTGATGAAATCCCCTATTTTTATTTCTAAATTTTCTGGAACATGAACTTTAATTCTGGTTCTTCTTTTTTGGAACCGTTCATACTTTGCGTTGTATACCTGTCTTGGGAATTCAATTGTTGTTGTTTTATGGAAAACATTAGAGATAACTCTACCTGTAAAAACTCTTCCATGTGTTCTCAAATTATTTTTTCCTTGTTTCATTTTATATCCTTATTTTCTTTTTGAGCCGTTCTTCGGGTCTGCCCTGGAGAACTTCTCCTTCGATCGTGATTGTTTTTCCTTCGATTTTTGTTTTTATTGTAACTTGTTTTTTGACAAGTTTTTTTGTTTCATTGTTTGTTTCTATGATCAGCATGTTTTTGGTTTCATCGATGACTTTTCCCTTGATCCCTATTAGGGTGGGATTGTCAGCGTCGATTACTTCCAACTCCTTGCCGATGAGCTCAAGTCTTGGTATATCCCTTGTTTTTTGCATGTTTAGTCTATGGATCCTTTGTCAAATCCCATGTTAACGAGTTCTTCTTTTACCCGTCTTTTGTGATCTCCTTGAAGTTCGACCTTGTCTTTCTTCACGGTCCCACCACATGCAAGCTTTGATTTGAGCTTTTTTGCAACGTCTTTGATATCGATTGATTTGATGTCAAAACCGCTTATGACTGTGATCATTTTTCCGAACTTCCTTTTCTCAAGAACAATTTTTATTCTTTGTTCTCCCTTGGCAATGTTTTCCCAAACATCAAGTTCTTTTGGAAGCCCAGTTATCGGGTCTCTTTCAATCATTATTTTTTCTTTTTTTCCTCCTTTTTGATTGTTTTCGAATTTGATTTTTTAACAACTTCTTTTGGTTGATTTTTCTTTTGTGTTTTGAAAGTATGAATCCTTGCTATTGCTTTTCTTGTTGCCTTAACTAATCCTGGATTTTCAGGAGGAGTTCCACTTGATTTTTGCATGTTTAATTTCATTAGTTCTTTTCTTAAATCGGTGTATTGTTTGTCTAACTGCTCTATTGTCATCTTTGCAAGTTCCTTTTTTTTTGCAAGAGCCATCTTATTTTTTATCCTCTACTTCTTCTTTAGGAGCTTCTTCTTTTGGTTGCTCTTTAACTTCTTCCTTAACTTCAGCTACAGGTTTTGGTTCTTCCTTAACTGGTTCTGGTTTGGGCTCTGCTTTTGGAGCTTCATTTACTACTTTTTTAGTTGTCTTTTTAACAACTTTTTTTGTAGGCTCTTCTGTTTTCTCTATTACTTCTACACCATCAACTGAAGAAACTTTTACAGTCTCATCTGCTATAACTTCATTGAATTCTCCTTCTTCCACTTGCGGTTTCTTGAATTCTTCTTTTATCTCAAGTTGTTTATCTAATAGTACAATGTCTGGAGTCATAATTCTAACCATGATTCCTACAGTGCCCATTTTAGTTGTGAAATTAACACTCTTCTTGCTAATCTTGGATTCGTTGATATCTCCTGATTTCTTCAAATAACCAGCTGAGAATCTCCACGATCTAGCCCTTGCACTTGGAATTTTGCCTGAAAGTACTACTTCAGCCCCAATTGCCCCGGAGTCCATAATATCTTGTAATACTCTGTAACCAATTGACTTGAATCTCTTTTGACCAAATCTTTCAATGCTTGCAGCAATTCTATCTGCAACATAATGAACATCTAACATCGGAGTAGGTATTTCTCCAATTTCTAGTTGCGGATTTTCTAATTTGTATTTGTTTTTTAGTAATAATGTTAATTTCTTTATGTTCTCGCCTTTTTTACCAACAACGATTCCAGGACGTGTTGTGTAAACAATAACGTTTTCTCCGAGAGGTGTTCTTCTTATCTCAATATGGGAATATCCAGTCCTATTGAAAATTCTACCAATGTGTTCCTGAATTTGGAACTCCTTCAATTTTTGATTTACAAATTGTCTTTCAATCATTGTTTAACCTCTGGTTTAGTTTCTTGTTTGGGCTCTGCTTTTGGAGCTTCCTTTATTTCTGCCTTTGGAGCTTCTATTTTTGGAGCTTCTTTTTTAGCAGGTGCTTTCTTTTTTTCATTAATTTTTTCTTCGAGTGTAATTTCTAAATGTGTTCTCTTGGTTTTTGTTCTTCTTTGTCTTCCGTAATGCCAAGGTCTTGAAGCAAGATTTGGGATTATTGAAGAGATGATTAATGCATCTGTGTCTAATCCTTTGTTTTGTGCATTAGCTTCTGCGGAATTTAATAACTTGATTACTTCTTTTGTTGCATTTATTGGATATCTTCCTGAGGAAAGATCTCCTTTTCTGTGCCCAATTTTCTTGTTATGCACTGTGAATGGAACTGCAACCTCGAACTCTAGCACTTTTGCTAGTTTTTCTTTAGCCCAGCTAAGCTTTTTTCCTCTAATGTACTTGCTTATTACAATTGCATGCTTTGTCGAAATAGCTATGTTCCTTCCAACAACCTTTGCACTGTGCATATCTGTTTTCATTTTAATCATTTAGCCTTTGAAGCTGAAGCTGTACTCGATTTAGTTGCTCCTACTCCTGCTGATCCATGCGATAGTCTCTTTCTTGTTTGAGATAATTCTCCAAGGAATAAACCAAGCATTTCTTCAGTAATTACTATTTCATGGAACTCTTTTCCATTGTGAACACCAATCTTTAGTCCAACCATTTGTGGTAGAACTGGAATAACTCTTAGGTGTGTTTTGATAGGCTTCTTTCTTTTGCCTTCATTTGTTAATCTTATTTTTTCAAGTAAGGGTTCTGCACTCTTCAAGACATCTCTAGATATTGTTCTTCTCTTTCTGGAAGTTAGTAACTTTGCAAATTCCTTTACGTCCATCTGCTTTAGTTCTGCTAAAGTTTTACCCTTGAATCTAAATTCGTCATCATCCATTTTATCTCTTCTTACCCGTCCTTCTTGCTTTTATTTTACCTACGTTTCTACCCGGTGGAGCGAATCTTGGTGCTGTAAGAGGTTTACCTGCATGACGACCACGTCCTGATCCGAATGGATGGTCTACAGCGTTCATTGCTACACCTGATGTACGAGGATAAAGTTTACCACGTGCTTTCATTATGTGGAATTTTGTACCTGCTTTAACTAGTGGTTTTTCTTTCTTACCTGCCCCTGCAATTCTTCCAATTGTTGCACGACATTGAGGGTTGAATGTTTTCTTCTTCTTTGAAGGCAGGATTACTACAACGCCTTTTTCTGAAATTGTTAATAGTTTTGCGCCTGCTCCTGAAGCCCTAACCATTGAGCCACCATCTGCTGGCTTTGATTCGATATTTGAAATCATTGTTCCTTCTGGAATGCTTCCTAATGGAAGTGTACTTCCTAATGTAGGTTGACCTTTAGCTCCGGAGTAGACCGTGTCTCCAACTTTCATTCCATTTGGTGCGAATACGTAATTGTATTCTCCATTATCGTATTTTATGATTGCAATTGGTGCAGTGTGACCTTTACAATGTGTTAAGTCTTTTACTACCCCTGTTAATGTTCCTTCTTTTTCTGTTGAATCGTAAGTTCTATGTTTAATTTGAATGTTCCATCTGTGAGAGTGAGCACTATATGTGGAAGTTCCTCTTCCCCGTCTTTGTGAAATTAATCTCTTACCCATCTTATAACATTCCCATTTGTGTTGCGATATCTATTGCCGGAGTTTCCGGTGATAGTTTAACATAAGCTTTTTTCTTTCCCGTAGGCATAATAGTTGTGTTTACTGCCTCAACTTTAATACTAAATATTTTTTCAAGTGATTCTTTTATTTCTTTCTTTGTTGCTGACTTTGCAACTGAAAAGACTAGCTTGTTTTCTGATTCCATAAGTCTAACTGCTTTTTCCGTGGATTTCGGGAAATTGATTATGCTGTATGGATCTTTCATTTCTTAATCTCCTTCTTCTTAACTTCTTTCTTTGGTTTTTCTTTGATTGATTTAAAAAATAATTTGTTTTTTTCCATTTGGTTAATTGCTTCTTCTGAAAAGATAGTCATTCTTCCTGGTTGTCCTCCAGGTGCTAGTAAGTTAACATTTAGGTTCCTTACTTCACAAACATCAACGCCTTGAATATTTATTGCTG
The DNA here is from genome assembly GCA_018655015.1 of Candidatus Woesearchaeota archaeon. Classification (GTDB taxonomy): domain Archaea; phylum Nanobdellota; class Nanobdellia; order SCGC-AAA011-G17; family UBA489; genus JABIKK01. The sequence goes on from JABIKK010000011.1 coordinate 107,155, forward strand.
AATCAGTTAGTGGACAGTTTTTGGACACTACAAATAGTGGACCTTTTTTTGTCCTGTACTTTCTGTTTCTCATTTTACCTCTTCCAGGCCTTACTTTTCTAACTGAAACTCTGCTTAACTCATCTTTAAGGCTTAGTTTTAGTAAGAATGATTTTACATCCTTAGTTTTGTTTAGTGATTCAACTTTAGAATCAACTACAGATACTAGTTCCTTGAATCTGTGCCCTCTTGCTTGAACTAAATCTGGAATTATTGTTGAAGAAATTGCTGATCTGATTGCAAGTCTCCTTTCATTTTTGTTAATATCTTTTGAACGATCTTGATCTGCTTTAGGTGGATGTGCACGTCTTCCTGAAACTGTTCCAGGTGCAAATGCTCCGGTGTAACCGAATTGTGTACCTCTTCTCCATGAATGTTTTCTTGGAACTCTAGACATACCATGTCCGTATGAACCTTTGAAAGCTTTACGTCTTCTAGACATTTCAGCTGCAGCCCTAATACCTGCTCCAGGATATGCCCCGTAAGGTTGTTGTAAATTAGCTTCAACTACTTCGTTAGCTTTCTTTATTAGATCTGGTCTAATTGATTCAGAGAATTGCTTTGGTAAGTTTACACTCTTAGATTTCTTTCCATCCATACCATAAATGTCTGCTTTCATTGTTTATTCTCCGTACTTATCTTTACAACTTCGTAAACTTGAGGTTTCTTTTTTACTCTTTCTGGAAATGTAAGAACAATTGGTCTTTTTGCAGAACCTGCAATTGAACCTTTGATTAATAATGCGTCGTTCTTTACTAAACCATAATGTTTAATTCCGCCATTTTGGTTTACTTCTTCTGCTTTTGCGATTTTGATTAGTAACTTATTGTATTCTGTTCTTTGATGGTAACCCATTTTACCCGCATGTGCAATCTGTCCTGCTGCAACTCTCTTAGGAGTCCATGCTCCAAGGTTTCCAGGTCCACGTTTTGTTTTCTCTGATTTGTGTTGTCTTATTTTAACTCCAAATCTCTTAACAGGTCCTTGGTATCCTTTTCCTTTTGTTAAGGAGTGAACATCGAGTAATTGCCCTTCATCAAATATTTCTGAAACAGGGAATGATTCTTTTTTTAGAAGTTCTTGAGCTATTGTTAATTTTTCTTCGGAATTTTTACCTCCAAGACACATTTCAAAAATGTCTGGAGTTTTTTTAGAAGTGGAAGTTTTTTTAGTTTCGGTGTAAATTGTTAGTCTGATGTCGTCGTAAGCTTCTGGTATTTTTCCAGACTTACCATGTTTGATTTGTTTGCTAACTTTGTCTGAAAATATTTCTGATAAAAGTTTGGTTTGAGTTGTTGTTTTTTTGTAAAATCTTAAAGAAAGAGGTTTTATCGGTGGACAATCTATAATTGTCGCTGGAACGGTAATGATCTGTGATTTTGTTAATGATGCTGGATTATTATCCCTTACTTGGATGTGAGTCATTCCTGCTTTGTATCCTAAAAATGCTAAAGGTTTGATGTCATTTAATTTAGCAAAATTTCTAACTCTTGCTACTGCTTTTTTAGCCCTCTTTCTAGGCCAAAACTGCTTACTTCCTCTCCTCGGATTATTATGTACTTTTCCCATTTTTTTGTGTTAATTTTTTCGATTTTCGCTTTTTAATGTTTGTGGTACTGTCTAATAATCCTCTCTAGAATCAGCGACTTACTTAGGCTTACAGTTTACCATTTCTGGTAAAATTTGTCATTTCTGACAATAACGGTTTTTTTCTCAGTAGGGTATGTGAAAGGCGAAATCGGGGTTTTTAAAGGTTGTTGTTTGAGAAAGCAAAGCTTATAAATCCCTTTATTTCTAAAAATAAGAGTAAATTGGAGGTTATTTCAATGTCAAGATCTATTTTACCATTGGCTGCTATGGAGAAGCTCTTAAGAAAGGCTGGAGCTCCTAGAGTGAGTGAGGATGCTAAAGAGGCTTTAAGAGATATTTTAGAAGCTTATTCTTATGAACTCGGTCAGAAAGCAACTAAATTTTCAGTTCATTCTGGAAGAAAAACTGTGAAGGCTACGGATGTAAGGCTAGCACACACTCATTAGGGTAATCTTTTTAAACCCAATTTTTTAGGACTGTATACTTTGAAGTATATTTTATAGAAAATGGTAAAAATAAAAGATAGATTTGCAAGAACCCTGCCAATGATTCTCCAAGATGGTGTAACGCTTGCTGATGGAAGCAATAGCTCAGTGTTAGTTGATGTTCTTAAAGCTGATGAAATCTATAGTCGATCTGTAGAAACAGTTATGGGCCATGGGGAAGTTTTTGTTAATGGCCGGTGGGTACCACTAAAAAAGAACTTGGAAGGTAAAACAAGGTACGTTGAGGCAAAACAACATGTAAGGTCTGTTGAAGGTCTTTCTGATCCGATTGTTAATGCAGTGGTTCACTTAAAGGATCATCACTACGATATTCTAAGAATGAATTCTGATTCTATATCTTTGGGCAGAGATTATAGGCGTACAATAGGGTTACTTCAAGAATCAGGAGTGGTAAGGCCCTTTGAACATGTAAAGGGTTTAGGTGCAGAAGATACTGCAGATGTGATGGGTCATCTTGCAATAGAAAACGCCATTGTTGGAGCGATTGCATTAAAACTAAAATATGACAAAGCCGTTGATTAAAGCCCTTTCATTTTTTTAGTAACGTTAATTTTTGCCTTGCATTTTTTACATTCGAACTGTAATGCTTTAGCATAAACCTTTTTTCCTGTTTTTTCATTGATGATTGGAACATTCTTTCTTTTGTAAGGAATTTCTATTTCATCTTTGTGTGAACATTCTGGACAGGTGTAAATAATGCATGCAGTTAATGTTTCTTCGTGTGCTTTCTTTTCTTCTGAATGTTTGCATGAAGGACAGACATACTCTGTTGCACGTATTTTTGGCTTTCCAGTCTTTGGATCTCTGGGTTTGCCCATTTTGTCATTTTTACATTCCGGACACTTTGCTTTGAAAACCCAAGATTTAACTTTTCCAGAACCCATTGTTCTGTTTGTAAAATAAATACATTCGTCCATAGAATTTGGTTGTTTTATTGCCATCTTACCTCTCTTAATGAATTGCTTTTTGTTTAGTATTTAATTATTTGTGTATTGTAGAGTTATTTATGCAACTAACGATTCGGGTAAGACTTTTCTCAACTTTTTTCTTATTCTGTAGCCCACTTGTTTAGCTGCCTGTGTTTTCAAACCACGGGAATTACCAATTGTTTCATAGGACATATATCTGAAATAGTGATCTTGGATTAAAGTCCTATCTTCTAATGTTAGTACGTCTAATGCAGAGTTTAGCATCTCACTAGCTTCGGCTTCTTCAGGAGTAATGTTTGGTTCACTTGTATCTTGAAACCATTCTGGATTATTTAATGAGGGGGTTCTTTTGAGAATACCTCTTTTCATATATGCTACAAAAGTATTTCTTGCAGTGGTAACTACATAACCACTTATTCTTTCTCTGAATAAATCTCTTTTTTTACTAATATTCAAAACTCGCAATACTGTTTCTTGGACAATGTCATCAATTACATTTCGATCTTTATATCCCTTTGACCTCACATAGAATTCAACAGTGGTTGTTAATTTTTTTAATGTACTCACGAGATAATCTTCAACTTCTCCTTGAGACATAGGGGATCTTTTCACTAGTTTATTCTGATTCGATGTCTTTTAAACTTTTTCAAAATTACCTCGAATTTCGAGATATCTTTCCCTTAAACGGTTTTTTGCACGATGAAGTCTTTGTCTAGTGTTTGGAATTGAGAGGTTTAGTTTTTTTGCAATTTCTGATTGAGGAATTCCTTGGTTGAAGTATAGGTCTATAATTACACCATAATCTTTGGGCAATCTTTCAAAGCTTTTGTTAATTAGTTCGGATTCCTGAAGATTTATTCCCTGAGAGATATCTGGAGCACATAATCCCTCTAACGAAGAACCATGTAATCTTTTTGTCCTATGCCAATCTACTAGGGCATTGGATGTAATTCTTGCTACCCAGTTTTCCGGATTTTTTACTTGAATACCTTGTGCCAATGAACTGTAAACTTTTAAAAAAACATTTTGGAAAACATCATCTGCGTCAAAAGGAGATCCCAGCCTACTGACTATTCTTGCGTAGGTGTTGTCTTTATGATTGTGATATACTTCCTCAAATGATAAACTCATAATTGAGAATCATCTTTAAATTTAAAACAAGTTATTTAGAAAAAGCTGAAATGTTTATGGAAAAGAAGCGCTCCCTCTGGGATTTGAACCCAGGTTCATGCCGTGAGAGGGCATAGTGATTGACCGGACTACACTAAAGGAGCGTATTTCTGAGATTTATTTTATGTTTTTAAGTGTATAGCCCTGCCAGGATTTGAACCTGGGTCCCGAGGCCCAGAACCTCGTATGCTTGACCACTACACTACAGGGCTATGTTTCTATTTGGCGGGAGATCCATTTTTAATGTTTACTTTTAGAAAGATTAATAATACATCAATTAAGAATAGAGATTATGACAAAAAATACATTTTATGTGACTACAGCAATAGACTACGTGAATGCTGAGCCCCATATAGGACATGCGTATCAGAAGATTGTAGCTGACGTTTTATCTAGATGGCACAAGCTTTTGGGAGAAGATGTATTTTATTTAACTGGAACCGATGAACATGGAAAGAAGGTTGCTGATTCTGCTGAAAAGGCTGGGAAAAAACCAAAGGAATTTGTTGATGAGATTTCTTTGAAGTTTAAAGAGGCTTGGAATAATTTGAATATTCAGCCGGATAGGTTTATTCGAACAACTGATGAAGATCATTTGAAAGTTGTTAAAGATTTTATTACTAAAGTTAATGATAATGGAGATATTTACAAGGGAGAGTATAGTGGTTTGTATTGTACTGGATGTGAAGCATATTACACTGAGAAAGATGCTCCGAATTTAGTTTGCCCCGTTCATGAGAAACCATTAGAAACTTTGAAAGAAGAGTCCTATTTCTTTAAGTTGTCTAAGTATCAAGATTTTTTATTAGATTTATATGAAAAGAACCCTGAATTTGTTTCACCGAAAGAGAGAAAGAATGAAGTTATTAATAGGGTAAAAGAAGGATTACAAGATTTTAGCATTAGTAGAACTTCTTTTGATTGGGGAGTACCTTTTCCATTGGACGAGAAACATGTTACTTATGTTTGGTTTGATGCCTTGATTAACTATTACACTGCAGTTGTAGATAAGAAATACTGGCCCGCAAATTTACATTTGTTGGGGAAGGATAACTCTTGGTTCCACTGTGTGTATTGGCCTGCTATGTTAAAGTCTGCAGGTATTGATTTGCCTTTGAAGGGTTTTAATCATGGATTTTTAACATTTAATGGACAGAAAATATCTAAATCATTGGGAAACGTGATATCTTCAAATACCCTTGTTGAGAAATATGGTGCAGATGCAATTAGGTATTTTTGTTTGAGACACTTTCCATTTGGTGATGATGGGGATTTTTCAGAAGATGCTTTAATTGAGAGACATAATAGTGAGTTGGCAGATAAGCTAGGGAATTTGGTTAGCAGAGTTTCTGCTTTAGTTGAAAAATATGATTTAAGTGAGACTGATGCGTTGGATGTTAGTGGAACTGTTAAGAAAGTAGAAGATCATTTGGAAAAATTAGAATTTGACAAAGCATTGAATGTAATTTTTGCTTTCATTGATTTTTGTAACGAATATATTCAAGGTAAGAAGCCTTGGGAGACCAAGGACAATAAGGTTCTTTACCAATTAAGTAATGCCATAAAGGACATTACCATATTATTGAGTCCTTTTATTCCTGAGACCTGCGGTAAAATTTCAAAGGTATTTAATTTTAAGATTGAATATAATGGTCTTAAGGATAAATTGAAAATTAGTAAAATTAAAAAGGCAGAAGTAATGTTCAATAAGATAGAAAATGACTGAAGTTAGCTTTGATGATTGGGGAAAGTTGGATTTAAGAGTTGGGAAAATACTTGAAGTAGAGAATCATCCAAATGCCGATAAGTTATTTGTGCTAAAAGTTGATATTGGTGAAGAAAAACCTAGAACTGTTGTTTCTGGTTTAATAGGACATTATTCTGCTGAAGATTTAACTGGTAAGGAGGTAGTTGTCTTTACAAATTTAGCACCTATTGATCTTAGAGGAGTTAAGAGCGAAGGAATGGTTCTTGCAGCATGCAAGGGTGACAAGGTTGTTCTTCTTTCTCCTGAGAATTCAATTGATGCAGGAACTAGAATTAGTTAGATCCTTGATCGTTTAAGTTTAATGAAAATCCTAATGCAGTGTTTTTTCTTATTGTGAATTCTAAACCTTTTGAATGATACAATAATGATTTAATTACTAATGTTGAATCTTGTTTTAGTGGCATTCTAACAACTTCTTCAGGTACACCAAAGATTGCGTAAATTTCAGTTTTTTCTAAGCCTGCTTTAGTACTTCCTACTAAAAATTCATTGAATGTGGGTTTCATTGTTATTCTCTTTACAACACCATTATCTAAAAGAACAATCAATCCTGGTTCTTCTAAACCTATTGATTCTGAATATTCTAGTGTTGAAGTTCCGCCACGATAATCTGTTTGTAAATCAGGAGATCCCAAAGTTTCTAAAAGAATTTGTGTTCTATCTCCAACCTTAAGTCCCATTACAGAAACATCATTTGCATTGAATTCTTCTAATGAAAAAATATCTGTTTTAGTTATTTCATATTTTGCATCGCTTTCGTAATTATTATTTGGAGTAGAAATTACAAATGCAAAAACAGCAATGATTATTAAAACTAATATTATCGGAAGTAATGTGGTTTTGTTCTTTACCATCTTTTTTGTACTCATTTTTACTTTTTTAAAGGTTTTCTTCATTTTATCATACTCTTGAATGAGCCCGATCGGATTTGAACCGACGACCTCTCGATTATCAGTCGAGTGCTCTACCAGACTAAGCCACGGGCTCTTACTTTTAATTTCTTTTTATACCAATTTATAAGATTTTCTGGCGAGAAAAAAAGCGTCCCGGGAAGGATTTGAACCTTCGACCTCACGGTTAACAGCCGTGTGCTCTAACCACTGAGCTACCGAGACTTGATAATAAACCTGATTTGGTTTGTTTAAAAGATTTTCCACGCTATCTTGTGAGAATAAATGCTAGGAGGATAATGAATCCTACGATTATGAGGGACATTGTGACAATTAAACCTGCAGCTTCGCCTTTTAGGAAAGAATCTATGAAGCTTTCTTTGTCTACTGTTAATTGCTGAGGAACTTGGATAGGAACACTTTCTTCAGTGGTTTTTGGTTCACAGCAGCAAGACTTTTCTGAAGTACAGTACTGGAATCCTTTGTTTACTTCTCCATCCTGGCAGATGTTAACATTTGGGTTTGTTGGAACATCTCTGCAAAATGCTTCTCCAAAACCTTCTTCATTACAAATTTCGAAACAGGATTTCTTATTACAATCTGGAAAACATAGGAATGTTTCTCCTGGATCACAAACTCCATCTCCGCAAATGAATTCACTTTCTTCTTTTGCTTTTTCTAAATCTAGATTAGCCGGTTCTAAAGACATTCCTGAAACTAGGATGAAAGAGTGTTCGTCAAGTAATGGGTAGTCGGGATAATTTTTTAGAATTAGTCCTGCCCTTCTTCGATCATCAGGTGTTGTTCCGGTCACAATTAAGTTGTTGCCATCTACTTTTATTATTGCTTGACCTTCTTCGTATGGCCAAAGATCACAGTCATACCCAAGGACTTCTTTCATGTAATCACTTCCACATGGCGGACCGACCAATATTTGAGGGAGGCTAACACTTATTTCCCCTTCAAGAACTGTTTTAACATCTAACAAATTATGTTTGAGGAGTCCTAGTACAATCTCAGTTGCTGAAGATATATCTCCACCTAGGGAATTATCACCTAAAACCAAATAATAGTATTCGTCTGTATTTTCCATAATGTCCATTACGGTAGCTGCACTTGCTGTAGGGACTAGTATTAGAAGGATTAAAAATAAGTACGCTCTTTTCATATTTTTTTAAATATCATGAAACCTTTTAATGTTTTCTCTAGATATTCCTTTGATTTTTTTGTTTGTTCGCCAGTTGTTAGGAATAATGTGGGCATTTTTTTGTTTTGGCCTTTTTGATGTGCTAACATTATGTCTTGATCTGAGACCTTTTTCTTGTTCTTTGCACATACGAACATTTCTAGGGGCCCTATTTGTGAGGCTATTTTTATTACGAAGTTAGATTCTGAATTCTTTCTTACAATTTCTTTTTCTAGGATTTTGATATTACTCTTTGAGAAGAATGTTTCAATGTCTTTAGAGAAAGTGTCTTCTTTTTTTGTTTTTGGTGAAGGTTTTGTTTCTGGAACTATCTTTGTTTGATTTTCTTCAGGTCGCTTTATTGTTTTAACTTGTACGGGGATTTGTTTAACTTTTGTAATTGGTTGTTTAATTTGTGTTGGAAGTTCTTTGGATAAGTACCATTGCCATGCTGGCTCCCCATTAACATTTATTGGTTTTGAAAAATCAGGTATACTACTTAATGCAACACGCATAACCGGCGTTGTTTCTTTTGCTTTAATTACTTCTTTTTCTTTTAGTAAATCATATGCTTTCTTTTCTGCATCTGGAAGATAATCGTAGAGTATCTCTAGCTTTTCTTCTTGGCCAGGAACGTAATAAACTCTTGAGCCTCCAACTTTTGCATTGCTTAATTTGATTGTTTTTGATTCTGTTAATTCGGAGAGTACTGCCCCCACAAAGAATGATTCTCTCCCAACACCTTGTGAAATTTTAACGGGGTATGATGGACCTTCTTTTTGTAAAAATTCTAGAACTTGTGCCTTAAGATTTTTAGTAGGATTTCTCTCTTCCCCATTTGGTTTGTTTGTAGCCCTCTCTGCTAAGGAATGTGCATCTAACATAGGCTATTTTTAGTGTCTGAATATATAAGAATTATGGCTTTTTCCAAGCGATTTCGTAGTAAGTAACATCATCTTCTTCATCTACAACCCCAATTAAAAGGTTCTTTCTTGTTGAATGAGATACTCTATTTTTAGCTGAAAAATCATGCCACGTTAATGTATTTGATTCGTGTACTGGAAAAACAATCCATTTTGCGTGATCTTCACCAGGTTTGATTCCTTTGTCATATACTCTAAAGTCTGCTCCAAATTTTAGGGCAGTTTTTACAATGTAACCCTTTGCTCTTAAGTTGGAAAAGACTACGTATTTAACCCAGAAGTTTTTGTCTATCTTTCTTGCTTTTTTTAGGAAGTCTTCTTTTGAAAGTGATTTATTTTTATCTAAGAGTTCTATTTTCTTATTTTCTAATAGGAATAGTGCTTCGGATAATGAATACTTGAATTTGCCTGAAACTAGTTCTCCAAAACGACTTTTGTCATAGAGTTCTCTAGGTTGGGGTCCGTCTTCTGCTGTTGCCCCCTCACCCACAAAATTTGCTTGAAAGGTTTTCTTAGCTGCCATATTTGCCTTAAAAAAGAACCATTTATAAAAGTCTTTGGGTAGAGTTTTTTTATGGAAGTTACATTTTTGGGAACCTCTTCAATGGTGCCTACAAAGGAACGTGGACAAAGTGGTATATTGATAGACTGTGGTAGAGAGAAAGTTCTAGTTGATTGTGGAGAAAACATGCAAAGACAATTAAGGATTGCAGGGATTGCTCCTCCAAAAATTACAAGAATATTTATTTCACATTGGCATGGAGACCATATTTTTGGTTTGCCAGGATTGTTAGAGAACTTAGCTAAAAATTCTTTTGAGAAAAAGATTGAAATTTATGGAACTATTGATGTTAAGAAGAAGTTGATGCAGTTAGTTAGAACGTTTGATATTGGGCACAAGATAAAGATTAATTTTACTGTGATTGAGAAAGGTGGAGTTTTTTTAGATACTGACGATTATCAATTTGGTGCTTATTTCTTGAAGCACACTATCCCTTGTTTAGGTTATTATACTAAGGAAAAGGATAAAGTTTGTGTTGATAAGGTAAAAATGAAGAAATTAAAATTACCTTCTGGACCAATTATTGCTAAGTTGAAAAATAAAAAAGATGTAGAATTCAATGGAAGGAAGATTAAATGGAAGGATGTTACATATGTTAAGGAAGGTAAGAAGGTTAGTGTTGTTTTAGATACGGCTATCTGTAGTGCTGCTGTTAGCGTTTGTAAGGATTCTGATCTGTTGATTTGTGAGGCTACATTTTTGAAGGAAATGAAAGTTAAGGCAAAAAAGTATAATCATTTAACATCTGAAGATGCAGGTGAATTAGCTAAGAAAGGCAAATGTAAGAAACTAGTAATTACTCACTTTAGTCAAAGATATGAAAAGAGTGAAATTGAGACTATGGTTAAAGAAGCAAAAAAAGTCTTTAAGAAAGAAGTTATTGATGCTAAAGATTTTATGAAAATTAAAGTTTAATTATTTCTTTCTTCTTTTAGTTGTTTTTTTCTTTGCTCTTTTAATTTTTCTAGGAGTTTTTTTAGTTATCCTCTGGTAAACATTAAATGTGAATAGGTTGCCCCATGCGGAGATTAATAGAACTATCAACAAAAATACTGTTGAAATTATAATGCCCATAGCTCCAGTGGATTCTGGGAAAAGGCCCTCTAATATTGCGGCTGCAAAGTTTACAATTAATACAATGACTAACAATCCAAATACTAACATTCTATTTTTACTGAATGTTTTGAATGAATTTTTTATTGCATCTGCTGCGTTTAAGTTCTTTTGGAATAATGCTGCTTCTTTTAGTAATAATGCTAAGACAATATAAATCAGTAATAGAACTGCAAGCACCATTGCTAGAACCTCAAATAAGTTTCTTAACAATAAATAAATAATTATGGCTGCGACAAATCCAATTAATAGAATTACTAGAGACAAAATCTTTAATCCAATTACTCTCCAATAAAATTTATGGGAGTCCTGGAATGCTTTCCACATATTGAATTCTTTGCCCTTCATTGCTTCAATGATCATTTTCAGCTTGAATGCTTTTAACCCTGCACCTATGAAAAATGCAACTAGAACGAATACGAATAATGAACCTACTAAACTACCAAAGTTTGCGGCAACATAGGATTCAAGTCCTGTTTCTAATGCCTCTGGAGCAATGTTTGCAAGTCCTGTTATTCTTGTAAACATTCCTAATAAAAGTAAACTAACTATGAAGAATAAGATATCTGGAAATATGAGTTTCAGTCTAAGTTGATTCAAACTCTTTTTTATTTCGTCTTTGTAAATGTTGATCACCTATTCCTCTTCTTGTTTTGGTTTGTTTAGCTCTTTTTTAAATTTATCTTTTAGGTTTAATTTGTTAAAAAGCTCTTTGTACCTGTTCCTGATAGTAACTTCCGTTACTCCGGCTACATCTGCTACTTCTCTTTGGGTCCTTTTTTCATCTTTTGTTAAAGCTGCAACGTATAATGATGCTGCCGCAATTCCAGTTGGACCTCTTCCTGAAGTTAGATCTGCTGCTTCTGCCATTTCTAGTATTTCTACAGATTTTGATTGTGTTTCTGCTGAAAGTTTTAATGCTGAAGCAAATCTTGGAATGTAGTCTACAGGATTTGATGGAAGGATTCTAATTCCTAACTCTCTTGTTATGAATCTATATGTTCTTCCAACTTCTTTCTTTTCTATTCCTGAAGCTTCGCTTAATTCGTCTAAGGTTCTTGGGATTTCATGACGTCTGCAAGCTGCGTATAATGCACCTGCAACAACTGATTCCATAGAACGTCCTCTTACTAAGCCTCTTTGTACTGCTAAAGTGTAAATTTTAGCTGCTTCTTCTTCAACTGCTTTTGGTAATTTTAGGTAAGAAGCTACACGTTTTAATTCTGCTAATGCAAGTTTAAGATTTCTTTCAATTGCTGTTGAAATTCTGTATTGCCATTTTCTAAGTCTTAAGAATTTGTTCATACCTTTTCCATCTAATTGGAAGATATCTCCTCTTTGACCAATATCAGTTCCTAGACCTCTGTCGTATCTTGTGTACGTCATAGGTGCTCCGGTTCTTCTTCTTTTTTCTTGGTCGTTTTCGAATTCTCTCCATTCTTGGCCGAAATCAACCATTCTTTCTTCTAGAACTAGACCACAGTCTTTACATACTAATTCACCACGATCTTTATCTGCAATTAAATTTGTAGAACTGCATTCTGGGCACTTCTTTGTTTTCTGGGGCATTTTATGCGCCTCCTATGATTCCATAAGAATTTATGGTTTTGTAAGATAGTAATATTTATAAAGAAAGTGAAGAGGTTGTATTTAAGTGTTTCTATTTATAAAACTGTGGATGTAAATTAGTGTTTTGACTGTTTATTCATTTTTTACAAATGGCCTTCTCAATAGGCAAATAAAGAAGATGAGCAAATTTGCCAAGGTTATTGTAATGATATAAGTTAGAGTTAGTACATTATATTCCCGTAGGGCTAGTATTGCAAAAACATTGGATAATGCAAATAGCGCCCAAGAAGGTAAAGTTTTGCTCCAGGGTTGTTTGTATGTCTTTCTAAAGCTAGGTATGTATCCTAAAAAATCTATGGATGAAACCATTATTACAGATATTAGGGGCTTGCCCAATTGCCACCAAACTAAAATTGCACAAATTGCAAGTGCTAAAACGATTGTATCGCTTTTGGTTATATCTTTAGTACCATATTTTAAAGAAAATAAGAAAACTGCAAAAACAAAAAATAAACCTACTGCTAAGTTCATAGCACCAATGCCTCCACCAGCGTATAACATTGCAAACACTGCCGTTCCTTGTGTTAATGCCCAAATCAACCATGTATATGCATGAGGCTTTGTTTTCCTATTTAATGTGTCTTTGAGATAAGGGAAAAATGCAACAATGCCAATAAAGGTGGCAATAATTGCAAGAATAATCTTTATATCCCAAATCATTTCTTCTTAAACCAACTCATAAACAACGTTAACGACTGCGTTTAGATTTATGTCTCGAACATCTAATGTTGTTGGGATTGCTTGTGCTTCATCCATAGATAATTCAGCTCTTGCATATGCAATTGGAGGCTGATAACCATAATCATTTGTTGTAACAGAAACTAACTTACCGACTTTCATGTTTAGGCCAGAAGCAATAGCCTCAGCCTTACTCTTTGCATCTGTAGCAGCACTAGCTAATACATCAGATTTAAGTTCATTATTCTTTTCAAAAGATAATTCGGAAGTAATTCTGTTAACTAATCCACCATTATCAACAATTGCATCGACAACGTCTCCCATTAAGTCTTGATCTTTAATTGTAATTTTTATTGTATGTGAAGCAACAAATTCTGAATCTTCGTCTTTTTGTTCTTCAAACCAATTAAACTGTTCATACACATTATAGTTTTCTGTTTTGATATTATCTTCGGGGATATTTAATAGTTTAAGATCTTGTATTATTTTATTTGATATAATTGAGTTTGAATCCTTAGCTTCTTTTGCTGTATCTTTTATTGATTGTATTTGTGCATAAACACCAATTTCATCTGGTGCAACTGTTAATTGGGAATTTCCAGTAACTTGAACTGTTTGTCCTTGCTTTTGTGGTGCAAAGAAAGATAATCCAATTAAGAATGCAATTGCAATAATAACAACTGTGATAATGATTGTCTTGGAATTAGACTCTTTTTTCATAAAAATATTAGAGTTAAGGATTATTTAAGCATATCTAAGAGATATAACCTAATCCAGTTTTAGCAATAATCTCTTCTACAAGAGGTTTTGCGCCTACTGAAAATTGTTTGTACATTTCTCCATCAATTCTCTCCCACTTGAGATGGGGCTTACGTCTAATACTGAAAATTGTTTCTTCGGGTTTGGGAAAAGTTTTTCCTGGAACTAATAGAATAGGTGTTTGTTTTTTGATTTGCCAATCCATACTAATCATACCTCTGTGGTTTATGATACCCATAAGGCTAAGTGAATGGGGTTCGCCTTCATATGTCCAAGTTGGAGCAGCTCTTAGTATTTCCTTTGTTTCATTCGTTATTGCTCTCGCTCTTCTGGAATAGTCTAAGCAAACTTCTGGATTGGGAGAATTATTTCCTTGTCTAAATCTTGGAAACCATGAATCTTTACCTACAAGTAAATTATCTAATTGTGCACCTATTACCAATGTTCTATCTTCAGCTTCGTCAAGTGGTTGATCGGTATTATATAGAATTGTTAAAAATCCGTCTGTTTCAGAAGGAAGTTCTGTTAAATAAGTCCTAATATCTTCTTGCGAGAATCCTTCTAGCTGTGCCATTGAGGCACTTTCCATAATTGCCATAACATCGTCTTCTAACATTTTATAAATTTAAAAAATCGAAAAGATTACTTCACAAAGATTGCATTAACTACGCCCTCTTGTCCAGGACGAGAAAGAATCTTTGCATTTCCTTTAGAGGTTTTAATGATTGTTCCCCTTGTAAGGATGTTTCTTCTAACGAAATGTCTATTAGCAGGGTTTTCTATAACTTGCTCAATTTTTACTTTAGAATATTTCTTTGTTTTTGGATCGAAAATATTTGCAGTAGTATCTGTGACTGAGATTGTCTTTGTTTTTCCGCCCCTTTTTCTCAGAGTCTTGATTAGTCTCTCTCCAACCCTTGTTAGTGTTGGGAGCCTTGCTAACTCTCTTAATCTCTTGGTTCTCATAGGAACATATCTGCCACCTGTGGGCTTCCTTTTTGAACGTGATTGTGCTGTTGCCATTGAATTCTATTTCTTCATTTTCTATTTTTAAGACTTTCTTTTTAAGTTCCATAAGCTTTAAATAGTCTCCTTAGAGGTTTTGTATATTCATACTGGGGGTTAACACTATGGAACAAAGCAGACCATTAGATTCATTAAATCAAAGCCGAGGTAAAAGAGTACTTATAGAGCTTAAGAACGGAAAGCAATTTGTAGGTATTTTACAAGCGTTTGATATTCATATTAACATCGTTCTTGATGAAGTTGAAGAGTTCGAAAATGGAGAACTTAAGAGAAAATTAGGAACTACGTTTATTAGAGGAGACACAATAACAATAATCTCCCCACAATAATATGTCAAAAGGAACCGCAGCAAAAGGATTAAAGAGAAATAAAGGAAGACTTCACATTAGATGTAGACGATGTGGTAGTGCTTCTTATCATAAGATTAAAAGTGTGTGTAGCAGCTGTGGTTATGGAAATAGTGCTAAGTTAAGAAGATATAACTGGCATAAGAAAACTGTTAGCAAACTTAGAATTGTTTCTAAGATAAAGCAACATATGAATAAAAGAAAGAAGAGTGGCTTCAAGTTAGGTAAATAATCGCACTTACTTGGTTCTTAGTGAAAGCTATTGAATAAGTCTTCATTTAATTTTTTATGTTTGAATTAGATTGTGATATGGCTTATTTGATTGGAGCTTTAGTTGGAGACGGATATATTAGTGATCGTTGTAAGTCTAAGAAAGATCTTTCGAAAGATTACCGAATAAGTGTTGAGATTTCGGATCTAGACTATATGGAGAAAGTTTTATTCCCACTTTTTAAAAATATTATTTCGACTAGAAGCATTCCTAAACGAAGAAAGAGACAAGGTAAAAAAGAAAGTTCTTATTTCATACTTAGGAACAAGAATCTCTATCTTTTTCTTACTAAAGAAATTGGACTCATTGCAGGGAAGAAAGAAGGTCTTGTTGTACCAAAAAAGATTACTAATTCTAGTCGGCAAATCAAGAGGAGTTTTGTTGCAGGTTTGTTTGATACGGATGGAGGATTTAGGGGGAGGAGTTTGGGATTTACAATGAAATCCAAAGCCCTTAGAAATGAGATTATTCTTTTATTAAATGAGAGAGGAATAAGCTCTAAGGGGGATGAATGGGTTGCAAAGTATAATGGTTTGAGTTATTATGGTCTTAGAATTGCTAAAAGAGATATAGTTAATTTTTTAAAGCAATTTCCTTTGAGAAATCCTGAGAAACTCGAGAATATTAATCAAAGGTTTTTCAACTCATGTGGGAGTGCCGGAGTGGTCAAACGGGCTGGAGAGGACTCTAAGGAGAAATCGGCCAAGCTTAGGACTACTCAAAGTAAGAAACCCAGTGGCTTAGTGCCTACTAAGGTTCGAACCCTTACTCCCACACTTATTTTTATTTCTCTAGAAATTGTGGAGGTAAAAATATCTCTTTGACTTCTTGCATGTTTAATTGAAATTCGTAATCTGTAAGATTTTCACCAAAATAAGTCCTCATATTTGTGAACATCTCTCTGAAGTGCTCTCTACTTTTAGCGTATAGGGAAATTACAAGGTTATACTCTCCTGCGATCCTAGTGCAGTAGCCCACATAAGGATTATCTTGTGCAAAAAACCTTATTTTAGAAATCATTTCTTTATTCATTTTATCAATCTTTAGATTAATATAATATGATTCCAATCCAAATTTGTTTAAATCTAAAACAGCAGTATATCCAAAAATAACTTGAAATTTTTCTAATCTTTTTATTCTAAGACGAACAACATCCTCGCTAACAGATAATGTTTTGGCAATCTCTTTATTTTTTATTCGGCAGTTTTCAGCTAGAGTGGAAATAATTTTTATATCTATATCGTCTAGTTTTATTTTTAATTTCTTTTTTTCACCAAAACTAATGTTTGGTCTGATGCATGCTTGTTTTACGTTATGAATGATAATATCTTTACGATCAAACTTATATTCTGTAACATAAAGAGATAATTTATGGTCTTTTAGATTGTTACCCATGTATTCAACTATTTCTGAAATCTTTTCTGCTAAATCTTTTGTGTTTTTGTATAGTAGTGTAATAACTATGTCTGCTGAACCGCATAATTCTGCAATCCAATTTATGGAATTGTGATTTTTTAGGAATTCAATAATTTCTTTGAATTTTTTCTCATCTGAACGAGTTAGTTTGAAGAGTACTGTTCCTACACCTTCGCAAAAGAAGGACATATTTATTTTTGCAATTGTTCCTTTGATTATTCCTGCATCTTGTAATTTGTTGATCCTATATCTGACAGTTTCTCTAGTTAGATTACTTTTCTTTGCTAATGAACTGATAGAAGCTCTTGCGTTTTCATGTAATGCGTACAAGATCTTTCTATCAATGTTGTCAATCTCCATTTTAGTTAATTATCTAGTATTATATTTAAATTAATCGTTTTTTAGTTGATTATTAAGAGTAAATTATATAAGTCTTGAATAAAAGGACTACTCTAAGGTAATAAAAATGGAAATTAGAAAAACAATGAATCCACTGGAGTTGAGTACACTGAAGTTTGCTTGGCCAGGTGGAAGGGAAGAAGAAATTGGGGTTGGTGATAATATTGTACCAGGTATTCTCAAGCAAGCTAACTCCAAAGGTTACTTTTCTTGGACTGATCCAGAAGATTATGATGAATATGAAGGAACTATTATTTCTATGGGATACTTCAGAGATTTTAGTGGGAAAGATTGGAATGAATGGGAAGATAAATTTGATGGGGGCGGGGCAGCCATTACATATCAGCAATTTCTAGATCTTGGGAGTCCTTTTTTCTTGGAAGAGGTTAGAACTTACACTTCACTGGGAAAGGATTAGCCCAAGTTTGTTTAATTTAACACTCTTTATCAACTAATTTCTGTAGGAGAATTTTGTAGAACTTTGAAACTGTCAATGCTATTAGAGTTATGACTATTAATTGTATTGATGAGAAATAAACTAACATCTGAGTGTATTCTTGTGTTAATGTAATTGCCAATAGCCAAAAGATTATTGTAGTTATTATGAATAATGGAATATACAATGGTATGAATTTGTAGAACTTTTTTATTGCTAAGTTATATGTCTGTACTAATGCTCGTTTTAGTGTTTGGTTGCCTAGTACTAAGTAATACATTGTTAGCAAGTAGAGTCCTATGAACGCAGAAATTATTATTCTAAATATGCTGTCATCAAAGGTGTTAAAAAAATCAGTTATTTGTTTTGGGAATGCTATTTGTGAAAATAAGATTAAAATGAATATCGATGGTATTGAAAGTCTTACTAAGTAATTCTTTATTGAACTTATTTTTTGTTCCTTAATTGTTCCCCAGAATAATCCTTGGAATGCTATCCAGATTACTAATAATACTAATGGAACTATTACATACGCGAATAATGTTGCTTCGTTTGTAACTGCATTAAGTGCTTCAATTACTGTTAGTGAGCTGTCTATTGTTGCTGGATTATTGACATCTACGGTGTTTAGGACCTGTTGTAGTTGTGGTTGAAACTCTTGAACTTTCCTTAAGTAATCTGCTAGTTTTAGTTTAACGAAGATTAAGAAGAATAATGAAGAGAAGAATAACATTAATTGTGCGAATGCTAGTGTGAAGAAGTTTTTCTTGTAAACTTTGAATGTTTGGTTTAATAATTTCATTGTTAAAGGTTGATTGTTAATTTTTCACCTAGTAGTTTACTTGTGTCGATTTGATCTGTAACTACACTTTCTTTTGCACCCGCATCATCTAAGCCATAAACAAGAATCATTAAACCATAATCTCCGCTAGTCATTCCTTCATTTTTCATTTCTGAGGGGGTTATTTCCATGGTAGTGCTTCCCGTATCTGCAGACCTCATAACAATGGCTTGACCATTTTTTTCAATTACTGCTTTTAATTCTAGGTTGCTAGGGTCAAAGAAAATAAATTTGTAGTCTACTTCTTTATCTCTCAGACGAAGCTCTCTGAAAATCGATTCAATCATTAGATTCTCACTCTGAGGGTAAGATCTTATTGCAATGACGTTATTTTGAGGATCATATCTTAGATTAAAAGTTATCCTCCCTGGAAAGGAATCATAAATGGAACATTCATTTTCTGCTCTCAAAAGCTTACAAGTTCCCCTTGCATAAACTATGCATTGAGGGTCTTCACAAAATCCTAAATTTTGATCAACATATTCTGCACATAAAGGATTATCTGAACAAAATGAAGCCTTGCTTTCTCCCGGATCTTCATTCATGGAAGAATGAGATAATGAAGGTGGTTGTGAAGGGTTGGTCTGTTGATTATTATTTGTGTCGCTACTAATTTGCTTATTTTCAGTAGATACTGCTAAAGTTCTGTATAAATCTGCAAGTCCAAGTCTGAGCTCTATCTGAACTTTGGGGTCCGCTAATCCATTGTTATCGATTACATCTATGTAAATGTTAATTGCTTTTTCATATTCATCAGTTGAGATTGCAGATTTAATTCTCTCTTTTGCATCTTTGATATCTTCTGTTGTTAAGTAAACGGATTTTAATCCAAGTTTTTTTACGTAATCATTAATTCTATCTACGGCCCCTTGCGTTGCATTAGGTAATGTTTTTGTAAAGTTGTTCCAATCTATATCTTTGTTTACTGAATATTCTGTAACTATGTTTTTTGCTGAAGGTAGGTGTAACCAACAGAATCCTAAATTTCTTCCTTCATTGGGCTTTGGCCCTTCCCAGCATTCTCCAACTTCTTTCCAATCTGCGTCATCTCCAGGAACGAATGTTGAACATACTCTTGTTATTCCTGTGTCCAATAGCCCTGATGAAAATCCACCTGCAACAACAGCTCCAGTTTTTGTAGCAGCATTAGTGTAAGGTCCACTTAAACTTGAGCCTGAAGGATTACATTGTTCTGCAGTTTGTATTTCAGCTTGACCTGCTTCTTTTTCCGCCATTTTTTGTGCAACCCAATTTGCTGCAAAGCCAGAAGTTGTCTTACCAAATCCACATTCTTCCCTTACACCATATGTTGGACTGCTGTAAGCCATACATACTTGGTTGTAGCCTTCGGGGGCATTGAAGTCAATGTTTTCTGAACTAAATGCATCAGGAGTTAGTCTCTTATTTCTTACTAACCAGGCTATTGGAAGTCCACTTTGACCATCGATTGACTGGTGCTTTAGATAAACTGAAAATGAGAGTGGTTCATTTGCTCCAGCATACATTCTGTAGTATACCTTGTATGTTGATTGTGGAGGGAATGGAATATCTGAGTAAGGTACTACATCCATTATTGCTGTGAATTGTGGAGGACTTTCTGGTTGCATTAATCTATCTGTGAATGATCCGACCCCTGGAACCTTGCCATATACTGCGGACTTACAAACTTCTGCGCCTATCTCGGGTAGAGCTCCACCAGAGAATTGTGCGAAAGTGTTTTTTGCATAATCTTGAGTGAAGAATTTTAATCCGTTGATGGATTGGTCCATGCTTGCATCAAAGTCGGTATATTCTGATCCTTCATTATCATGAATTTTATTTAATATTGTTCCAACTAATCCACTTTTAATATTGAATATTGCGATTGCTTCTTTCCAAAGGACATCACATATGTAATAACTTCTTAACATGTCACATATTCCAACAGACTCGTCATCAACTAAAGATCTTTTTAGACAATCAGAATATTCCATTAACACAGTTCTAATGTTTTGTAGACCTGCATAAATTCCAGTGATACAAACGGGCATTACAACTTGTCCGCCATCAAATCCTATATCTGTTCCCGGTATACCCCAGTTATGTAATCCTAAAATTGTGCTTCCAATAATTCCTGTTTCTGCCACATTATCAACTTTCCAGGTTCCACCTAAATCAAATCTACTTGGTGGACAAAGAACTGGATCACATGCGTTGAATAATAATTTACATTCTGTTGGACTGTAGAATTCTACACAGGAAGGCCCTTTTGTAATTGGATCGTTTCTAATTGCATAATCAATTCCATTACAAATTACTTGATCTCTGTTTGAAGCTTTTGCTCTGTTAATTGTGCCAACACATGATTCAACTTTCTTAAGATCTGCAGTATTTTTCCCTTCTTTGTTCCACTTTTCTGTTGTAGCGCTTAGACTATTTCCTCCAAATTCTGTGTCATCTGCTCTTATTTCCTCATTAGGGTTTATACGACCAAATATTCTTGGTTCAAGCATTCTCCCTCCAGAAGTGTAGTCTACCTCGGCGTAGTGTGTTGCATCAATAGTCATCCTATGGATTTTGCCTGCATTTGGCCCGTCAGTATAGTAAGTTACCTTGGGGATATGTTTTACTCTTTGTTCAACTGAAGTTGAGGAGAGGGTGTATGTTTCTCCATCTGGAGAAAGTAATGATGTTGCATCTGGTTCGTTGCTTCCAAAGAGAATTAGTCCTCCCTTAGGAGAAGGATAGGCATAATTTGTTCTAGAACGTGCTAATAAAACTGCTACATTTGCCTCTTCTTCTATTTTTTGTGGAGCCCAATCTGGATGTTTTATCTTTAATTCTCCGGTTTTTCTTTCAATCCACATTTCTTCTACGTTTTGTGAAAGTTGTGAATCCCCAGGATCTAATTTGAATTTTGCCAAGTTACCCACAAATACTTTGTTATCATTTGGTAAGTAGGCTGACGATTGAGAATTATCTAATGTTGAAAGGTAATCACTATGGTCGGAATAACTTGGATCAGAGCGAAGTTCCCTAAACATCTCGGCATTTCTCTCTTCTACTGCAATTTGTAAGTTGGCTCTTTCTTCATCGGATAGTACATCACCTGAAGGATTCAATCTTTTTAATTCTTCATCATAGTTTTTATCTTCTTTTATAGCTACATAGGCATTAAGGTAATCCTTTGTGTTTTGGGAGCTTGAGTTTTGAATCATTCTCTTTTGAAGATACGCAAGATTTTCTAGTTGTACACTATTTTCTGGAGTTTTTTTAATACCACTCAGATCATCTGCATAACTATCTTTGGAAGCATATTCGTATGCATCTTCAGTTTCTTTTAGAATTTGATTATATGCATCTTCGTTTTCAAAAACACATTCGTCCATGGCTAAACCTTGCCTTTTACATAACTCTCCTTGTTGTTCCCAGAATATCTCTGATGCTCTATCTTTTGCTCTACCTGAACCTGAACCAACCGTTGCCTTAAGGAAATTCCATGCAGCAATTGCAGTAAATACTCCGAAACAGAATTTCTTCCATGCCTCATGGATCTTTCCAACTTTTTCCAAAGTATCGTCTAACTTTAATAGCAATTTTTCTGTTTTGTCAATTTCTGATTCTATTGAAGCTGAGAATAATGGTAGGTCGAATGCTCTTTTTTCAATTGGAATATGTAAATTAAATCTTGCCGCACTAAATGCTTTTTCGATATTTGGACTTACAATTATATGTGCTTCATTGTGAAGTTCGACACCTTCAAGGATTACTAGTTGGGTTTTAGATGTGTCTTTGTTTTTTATTGGAATACTTAAACCATTTCTATCGTCTCTTAAAATTGTC
Organism: Candidatus Woesearchaeota archaeon; assembly: GCA_018655015.1. GTDB lineage: Archaea > Nanobdellota > Nanobdellia > SCGC-AAA011-G17 > UBA489 > JABIKK01. The sequence continues at coordinate 129,455 of JABIKK010000011.1, forward strand.
ATATCACTCTTAAAAGTTTTATCTGTGGGAGAGAGAACTAAAGAGTTAGAATTTATCTTTTTAACAATCCAAGGTGAATATCCTTCCATGAAAGGCATTGCTTCTCCCTCATGTAATGTATGTTTTTCTTTGGCTATGGATCCATCTGGCTTGTAAACCTTAACTGTTGCAGTTGATTTGCTCCCTTCTAGTTGATAATCTGTAACGCTTGAACCATCTAAGACTACAGTCACTAGTTCATCATTCTTTTCCTTCAGATCTATTTCGGCCTTAAGACTTTGTCCAGAAGGGTTTTTTATATATGCAGTTAGTAGGTCTACCCTACTTTGGATTTTAACAGGGGAAATTATTGATTCTGCTTCTGTTTTTTTGTCACCATTATATGCTATAATCATTTCAAGTAATCTATTGTATTCTATTATTGCTTGATTATGATTTTTTAATTTCGCATGATAAATAACTGCTTTGTTATATTGTGCGTAGAACTCGGGGATTAAATTTTTGTCTCCACTTGCTGCACCCTCGTAACTAACTTCCGTGTCTCCATCTACTAAGGAAACTACGCTTGCATATTCGTCGGCAGATAGTTGGTAAAGTTCATTTGCTTTTTTATCATCGGGGATTGTTCCAAGAGAAAACTCTGCGGTTTGGTAAGTTTTCCAGTAAGTCCCTAGGAATTCATTTAATCTTGCCCTTGCTAAATTGTGAATGATTTCAAAACTGCCATCTTTAGTTAACATCGCGGCAGTATCAGATTCTATTTGTGTAAGTAATGATTGCATTGCTTTTGCATGTTCTTTTGAAACTGATGTAGGGTTCTCTTGAAATATATCTACACAGGGATTTAATGTTTTTAGTGCTGCATTGTAGTTGTCGGGTGTTGTTGCTGTACGAAGTTTTTCTTCTACATCTTTAACAGCAAAAGATAATTCACTTCCTTTTGCAATTGGTCCGCATCTCAGGACGAAGGTTCCAGTAATTCCCATGTTTTCATTTTTGGCAATAGGCAAGTCATCAAATTCAATCTCTCCCGCTGCAGACCTTACAGATATCGGAAATCCTGCAGTTTGTAGTCTGCCACTAGGTGTCCTGAAATCTGCATGTAAATTATTGTCCCTTAGTTCTATTCTCTCTAAAGTTATTCCTGATCCAGGGTAGATTGATTCTCCTTCAGCTACAGTATGTGTTTCTGGCACTCCGTCTCTAAGAACCATAATGTCTAAAGTTCTCCCACCAGATTTAATATCTTTAAGATAAACATTAAACTTGTCAAAAACCTGACCTGGAGAATAAAACCTACTTCTCCTTAACGTTCTTGATTTTTTTCCTTTTTCTATTCTTAGATCATCTTCTATGAGATTACCATTGTTATCATAAATATCAAATATTGCATAGTTAGAAGATATTTCTTCAGCTTCAATGTAGATGTTTAAATATTTTTGATTTTCCCTGTTGCTTCTTTCTATAGATTTTTCTCTAATAACCATTTTTGTTGGGCTTTTTCCAATTCCTGAAGAAACATCAAACAAAACTCTTGAATCAACTTCGATTATGATTTCATCTGGAACATTAGATTCTTTTGGAATTCTTGCAATAGGGATTTGTAAGTAACCCATGTTATCATAGGTTAATGGTTGTGTTCTGTCTCTGAAGTATCTCGGTCTTCCAACTCTTACAGGCAGATCTTCTGGCACAGTTACAACATTGTATGAAAGAATATCTATGTCATGAATTTTTGGGACTGTGATAGCCGGATTACTTGGCGTTCCTGAAAGTATTGCATATACTAATGCTCCCTGATCTTCTAAAATGCCTGTTCGGAGTATTGATGGTTGATACTCTTTTACGTTGATTATTATGTCTTCCCCTATTATGTCTGAAACTGTTGGAGATTCTGTAAGACGTCTATCTAATTCATCCCCTATACTTCTTGCTTGGTCCCCTATATTTGTTTTAACTATTTGACCTGATGCTATTGGTAACGTTAGCACTAGGAAAATCATAAACATTGAAATTAGTTTTTTAAGTTTCATTTTATTCAAATGTTGGATTCCTCATTTTTTTACTAAATTGTCCTTGACTCGTATAAACATTATTTAATTCTTCAAATGATGTCGGTGTTTTCCCCCTATAAGAGTATAGTGCAATTTTATTTGAAGTAGCCAATACTCTTCGATCTACATTCCATGATGTTGATCCCCCTCCAGCTACAACTGAGTCTAATTCAATTGGATCAATTTTTTGTTGCGTACATTTAGTTTCTGTTAATCCAACAATGCCACCAATGCCCCTCTTTGGAACTTCTGAACAAATTTCTATTTCTCTTTCTGGGAAATTAAAACCGCCAGATGTTTCAACCATCAATGTTGATGATACTTTGTAATTACCTGCGACCAATTTTAACTTTTCATTTGAAGGATAGTAGTAAGTAGTAAAATATTCTTTGTCTTCATTCTCAAATTGGAATAGTATGCTTTCTGTGTCATAAGGAGATCTTAGTATCCCTTCATCATCAATTATTATTTCAACAGGTAATGCGTAATAAGGCTCCAATGGGACGTTAACCATTCCTTCTTGGTTAGTATCTACTTCAAAACTAGATGTGTGATATCCTTGTTTAGATGCAATCATTTTTCCACCAATACATTGTGGGAATTGGGTTGTTAGTGAGTATGTGCTTCCTTCTTGCCTGGTTCTACCGGATTCACATTCGGTGAAAACGCACTGTAATGAAATGTCTGCACCATCTAATGGGACAGATGACCCATCTGCAGCTATACCTAATGCTGTAACTTTTAGAGTTGTGTCCTTTCTTTCACATATTCCAGGATCGTCTTCAAATTGTGGAACTAAGAATTGATTTTTCTTAGCTTGATTATTATCAATCACTGCAACGAAAGGAAATTGGAAAGTGTAATCTTCCTCAGTTAAGGTTGCAAGCACTGGGAATTTTAGGTCATACACAAAATGATAATCATTTAAACAAAATAGAGGGAGTAAAAATCTTGCTGCTTCGTTTTCTGATGTGAAAGGTTTACCCCTTAGTAGTTCTGAATCTGTTCCAATGACGTCCATCATAAATGGCCAGGAAGGGGATGAGATTAATGAAACCGTTAGGTCTTTTTCTTTTTTCTTAAATGTGTCATGTATTAATTGTTCATCTTTTCTATCCGTTATCCTAAAGTCTGTTCCTTCTATCTTTAATGTAGGAATATTTAATGCTAAGATGGATTTTAGGTCTTGAGCTACTTGTGTTTTCAACCAGGTTCTTGGAGTACATTCAAAGTCTACGCCTGAGAAAGGAATTTCATCGTAAACAACCATTGTTTCTAATGTGAAGTTTTCAACGAAACCAGTTCTAGTTTCATACTCGAAGAGTTCTAAGGCACGAGAGTATAATCTGCCTAACGGTACATTTGAAATTGTTCTGAACTTTGTGAAGGTTTGTGCAGTTTCCTTATATTTAACTTCTAGAAGCATTGAAACATCCGCTATTACTGCCTCATTCCCAATTTCAATTTCAATCTCTGGAGAATTGTGTTCTATAATGTAGCCTTCACTTTTGAATATAGTGTAATCATTTAAACAAGAATCTAATTCTGACTCCATGAATTGTTCTAACTCAGTTTCCATTTCTTGTTTTGAAGGTACTTGTGTTTTTTCTAGATTATTTTGTGTTAAGAATGACCAGTAGGGAACAGTTAATCCATCATTACCAAAGATGCTTAATCTATTTGTTAATGGGTTATATGCTGTTGGAGGAAAGTCTCCTTCAGGCGTTATTATATGTCCACCCTTTAATCCAAGTTCTGCAGTTCCATCATCTAAGGATTGTTGTAAGCAATCATTTGTAAAAGAATGTACTTTTTCTATTTGACTTATTGTTGGTTGCTCTGATAAAGTTTCTTTTTTTAGTGAATCGAAAATTTGTTCTCTAAAGTATACTCCGGTTATTACTGCTGCAAGTATTACTATTCCTGCAATTATGAAAGCTGTAGCTTGGGCCTTTTTATTCATTTTAATAGAACTAACTTAGACCCTCCCAATTTTTTTACCCGAAGAACTTTCTTTGTTTCTAAAGAAGCGATTAAATCAGAAACTGTAGTGTTTTGTATTTTGAAATGCTTAGCAATCATACTGAAGTTAACTAGGCCTTTTTTCTTAATGAAGGATATTAATTCTTTTTCCGTTGGAAACACTCTTTAAAACCTCTTTTTAGTCTAAAAAGCTTGAAAACGTCTTTGTTTAATTTTAAAAGCCTTTAAACAAGTATTTTATCTTAGCGATTCATATATAAATGTTTTGGGGTTTGTCCTACAGATAAAATAGGGAACAAAAAATGTCTTTACCAGATTATAATGGTGGAAATCTCATAAACTTAATGAGTTCTTTGGAAAAAGGCATGGGGGGAAGTTCGAAATATCCTCATTTGACTCTGCTTAAACCTTCGGAGATTAGTGGTTACAAGAATGTTATTCTCTTGATCATAGATGGTCTTGGGTATAATTATATTTTGAAAAAAGGAGGTAGTGGATTTCTTAAGAACAATCTGAGAGGGAAACTAACTACTGTTTTTCCAGCAGTTACTAGTTCTGCAATCCCTTCCATTCTTAGTGGAAGGTCACCTCAGGAAAATGGCATGGCTGGTTGGCACATTTATCTGGATGAACTTGATGAAATAATCATTTCGCTACGTTATATTTATACAAAGAATAAGAAAGCAATTTTGGGCAAAAAAAATAGCATAGACAAGATTTTTAAGTTTGATCCCATGGGAGACAGGATAAAAAGAGATTCATTTATTGTCCAAAGTAATAAAATTATTAATTCTGATTTTAGTGTTTCTTCAGGAGGAAATTCAAAAAGGATAGGGTTCAAAGATATTAAAGGATGTTTTAAGAATCTTGAAAAAGTTATTAAGTCAAGTAGTAAAAAGAAATATATTTATGGGTATTGGATGGATTTTGATTCAATGTGTCATGACCATGGCGTCATTAGTAAAGAAGTTCATAATCACTATAGAGATTTGGATGAAAAGATATCTTTGTTTGTCGATTCAATTAAAGGAACCGATAGTCTTGTGGTAATTACTTCTGACCATGGAATGATAGATGTTCCAAAGAAGAAAGTTATAACTGTTGGAGACCACCCTGAACTTCAAGAGATGTTAGCACTCCCATTGTGCGGAGATTTTAGATTTGCTTTTTGTTATGTTAAACCTGGAATGCAAAAAAAGTTTAAGAAATATGTTAAAGATAATTTAAAACATTGTTGTGAAATTTATGAAAGTAAAACTCTTCAGAAAAAGGGAGTTTTTGGTAGTTTTAAACCCCATAAGAAATTCTTAAACAGAATAGGTGACTATACCATTATTATGAATGAGAATTATGCAATTTACAACTATTCTTTGGAAAAAGGTGAGAGTCATAATCTTGGAGACCATGGGGGCCTTTCAGAAGATGAAATGCATATTCCCCTAATAGTTATTGATCCGGATAAATGAGCTAGATGATTATTTGACTATCTTTGATTTTATGTTTATCACAACTGACCAAATAACTGCAATAATTATTGCCCAGTTAGAAAAACTAGAAACTTCTTGATAGCCTTCTATCCCTCTAAGATATACTTTTGTGATTATTGCGGCAACCAAAATCACAAAAAGAATTTTGTAGGTCTTAGGGTATCTTTGATTTTTAACATAGGATTTCTGTTTTTTTGCAATCTTCCATTCATTGAATGTTTTCTTTCCACTGATTATGTAGACTACTATAAGCCAAATGACTCCGATTAATCCAATTATTAAGCCAAAATTATTTAATAAATAGTCCTTGTCAGACAAATAAGAAAGTTGTGAAGTTTTTGTTAAAATCCCACCACCAATAAAAATAAATATTAAGGGTAGTATTCCAATTTTTATTAAATGGAGTCTCTTTTTGATAACACTCCAAATGTCAATAGTTATTGGTTTCTTCTTCCCCATAACCTTAGTAAATAGTTATTCTTTAAAAATTTAACTAGAATTCTAAATGATCTATCGATGAGCCCGGCAGGGATCGAACCTGCGACCTCTTCCAAGTCAGGGAAACGTCATACCACTAGACCACGGGCTCTTTTCTTAAGAATTTTAATATTTCTTCTACTGATTCTTCAACTTCTTTTCCCGTATCAAACTTTGTAACTTTATTTCCAAAGAAATCTAAAACCGGTTCGGTTTGTTTTTTGTAAACTTTTAATCTGTCACGAATAACTTCTTCTTTATCGTCTTCTCTTTGAATTAAATCTCCTTCGCAACCATCACATTTGTTTTCAACTTTTGGCCTTTGACCTTTTAGATTGTAAATATGTTTACAGTCTTGACACATTAATCTATTTCCTAAACGATCAACTAAAGTATTTTCATGACAATCAAAGAATAAAACGTGTTCTGGAATATCCATACCTTTGGCTTGTTCCATTGTTCTTGGAAAGCCATCTAAAATAAAACCAATTTTACAATCGTCTTCTTCTAATCTCTTCTTTAGTAATTTAATTGTAAGAGAATCTGGAACTAAGTTTCCAAAATCTATGAAACTTTTAATTTCATCTGCATGCTCCGTTTTATTTTCTAGATGATGTCTAAAAATATCGCCCGTACTAATGTGGGGTAAATCTAAGTGCTTAGCCATATGCTTAGCTCTAGTTCCTTTTCCAGATCCTGGTCCGCCAATTAATACTATTTTCATTATGAAAGCCACCGAAGGGACTTGAACCCTCAACCTGTGCTTTACAAGAGCACTGCTCTACCATTGAGCCACGGTGGCGATAGCTAGTTGCTGATAAAATCTTTTAAAAACATTTCTAAGTAGAACTATTTGTTAGCTTTACGCTTTCTCTTCTCTTTATTCATCTTTTTACGTTGCCACTTCCAACGCATTTGGTGTCTTTTTTTCCATCTCGAAGAGCTTCTTTTCATGTGTATCGTATAGCTGAATTTCGGCTTTTAAAGGTTTTGGTGGGGTTTAGAATAGGTTTTTATATTTTGGAGGTATAATGTGTCTATGGACGTTTTAACGTTAGTTTTGATGGGAATAGTTTTGATATTATTATTGCTCCTTTGGTTAAAAAGGAAGGAGCTCATTGTGTTGAGAGGATTGCATGAAGAGTTGAGATTTTCTCATAAATCTAATGTTGTGAAACATGGAAAGTCATTTGAACAGTTATTTCCTTTTATGAGTTCATTTCCATACGATGTGAACAATTTTAGATTTATTGGATCTCCAATCGATGGAATCAGTTTTGAAGATGATGCAATTGTATTTGTCGAGTTTAAAACTGGAAGTTCAAGCCTATCTAAAAAACAGAGAAAGATAAGAGATTTAGTTAATTCTAAGAAAATTAAATGGAAAGAAATAAGGGATGAATAAAAAAGGAAAAAGATGAAGAATTATTTCTTCATCATTAAACCCCAAAGACCTAGAATAACTAGTAGAACACCTACTACTTTCTGCATCATTGGAGTTGGTCTGGCAAATAGGAGTATAACACCTGCAACACCCACAATTAATATTGATAAGTGCATTGCAGCTAATTCCTGATCCTTAGAACTTTTCCTAACGGGTGCAGACACTGCTGTTGCCCTTCTAGTTGAAGTTCTTCTAGGAGCCTTTCTCCTTGTTGAAGTTCTCTTTGTAGTAGACCTCTTTCTAGTTGTGGATCTTCTAGCTGTAGAACGTCTTGTTGTGGATCTTCTAGCCGTAGACCTCTTTCTAGTTGTGGATCTTCTAGCTGTAGAACGTCTTCTTGTTGCTTTTCTTGTTGCTTTTCTTGCAGCCATGTAATTCACCTCTTATAATGAGTATAATAGGTAAGTCTGACCTGTAGGACTATATAAATGTTTTTTATTTTTTGTAGTGGTTAATATTAGGAAAAAGCGCCCCGACTGGGATTCGAACCCAGGTCCCCGGCTCGAAAAGCCGGAATGATTGACCGAACTACACTATCGGGGCAATGAACTGAAATCTCATAAATTTCTTTAAAAAACTTTGGATTTTAAAAAATCAGTGAGCCCAGCCGGATTTGAACCGGCGACCTCCAGCTTTCTTAGAGCTTGTTTCCTTTTCTAAAACGAAAAGGCGTCATATAAGACTGGCGCTCTAACCAGACTAAGCTACGGGCTCATAGTGTCTTTGTGTCATTGAGAGACTTTTAAAACTTTTGATAAGAAGCTTTATTAGGCTTTTATTCTGGAAAAGGAGTATGATAATCGGTGTTGTGGGAAAACCCAATGTGGGGAAAAGTACATTTTTCAAGTCTGCGACTTTGGCAGACGTAGAGATAGCTAATTATCCATTTGCAACAATTAAAGCAAATTCTGGAGTTGGGCATGTTAAAGTTGATTGTGTTGATGTTGAATTCAAAACTCAATGTAATCCTAGAACTGGCTATTGTGTTAATCATAAAAGATTTATTCCTGTCGAATTAATTGATGTTGCCGGATTAGTTCCTGGTGCACATGAGGGCAAGGGATTAGGTAATGCTTTTTTAGAAGATTTGAGACCTGCCGATGCATTGATACATGTTATTGATGCGAGTGGTGGAACAAATGAAAAAGGTGAAACTGTAAATGAAGGAAGTTACGATCCTGTTGAAGATGTACTATTTTTAGAAAACGAATTAGATATGTGGTATCTAGGAATAATGAAACGTGGTTGGGAAAAGTTTGCAAGGACAATGCAACAAGAACACTCAAATGTTGTTAAAACTATTGCAAAAAGATTGTCCGGTTTGAGAGTTACTGAAGAACATGTTGAAAGATGTTTGAAGGAAAATAATTTAGGTGAAAAAACTCCTGAGACTTGGAATGAAGGCGAGATGCTTGGATTTGCAAGTTGGTTGAGGAAAGAAACAAAACCAATGGTAATTATTGCAAATAAATGTGATAGGAAAGTTGGAAGAGATAATGTTGTTAAGTTAAAAGAGAAGTTTAAAGATTATTTAATTATTCCATGTTCAGCCGATAGTGAGTTGGCTTTGAGGGAAGCTGCGAAACATGAAGTCATTGAATACATTCCTGGGGACAAGGATTTTTTGATGAATGATTCTAAGTTGAATGATAAACAAAAGGAAGCTTTAGAATTTATTAGGAGGGATGTTCTAAATGAGTTTGAATGTACTGGTGTGCAGAAGGCACTTAATGAGGCTGTGTTTGAATTGTTGGATTATGTCCATATTTATCCTGGTGGAATGAATAAATTAGAAGATAAAGATGGAAATGTATTGCCTGACTGCTTCTTGATGAAGAATGGGACTACTGCGTTAGAATTTGCTTTTAGAATTCATACAGATATTGGTAAGGGTTTCATTAAAGCTATGGATGTAAAGAAAAGAATTCCTATTGGTAAGGAGCATGTCCTTTTAGAAGGGGATGTTGTAGAGATTATGACTAAATAGGTAAAAATTTAAATTAGAATTTCTATGAGTTTTTCTATGAGACAAGTAATTCTGGAGATAAATGGTCTAGAAATGGTTAATTTTAGTCCCAATAATTATAATGGGGAAATGAATCTTAGCTATACTGTTGACGGTGAGAAGAAGGTACAGGTTGTAAGATTTGATTTGACCCGTAAAATAGAAATTCTTGTTGGAAGTATTTTGAAGTTTGTTAAGTCGCAAGGAGATCAAGATGTTGATGAAGATGATCTGGTAGGGAGTTTGTTTGTAAAAAGGTTAAAGGATGAGGATAAAATTGAAGAGAGATTACTTAATTTTTTTGCTAAACTTTGTGAAAAAGTAAGGTTTATGAAGATGGACAAAAATCATGTCAACTATATGAAAATATTTCATGAGGTAAGGGGGAGTAAGGTCGTCCTTAATTAAAATGATTGCACTAGGTATTGAAAGCACGGCACATACATTTGGTGTTGGAATTGTAAGTAAAAAGAATGTTCTTGTTAATTTAAGAGACTCCTACACAACTGAAAAGGGAGGAATAATTCCTACGGAAGCTGCTGAGCACCATAAGAAAATAGCAATGGATTTAGTAAGGGAAGCAATTGAAATATTTGAAAAAGAAAGTAAGGGTAAGAAAATAGATTTAGTTGTTTACTCTCGTGGTCCGGGAATAGGTCCTTGTTTGCATGTAGGGAAGAATACTGCTAGAGAAGTTGGGAAAAACCTTGGCGTCCCTGTTATTGGAATTAACCATTGTGTAGCCCATTTATCTGTGGGAAGTTTAGTTACTCCCGTTAAAGACCCTGTTTTATTGTACGCATCCGGGGCAAACACACAGATTATAGCCTATGAAGGTAAAAAATACAGAGTTTTTGGTGAAACATTGGATCAAGGTATTGGTAATTTTATAGACTCATTTGCGAGACATATGGGGCTTGGTTTTCCTGGAGGTCCGAAAATAGAAGTTTTGGCAAAAAAAGGTAGGAAATACATTGAGTTGCCTTATTCAGTTAAGGGAATGGATATATCTCTTTCTGGCATGTTAACTAATTTAAAAAATAAATTTGATTCAAAAGAGTTTAGTGAAAAAGATCTAGCTTACTCCTTGCAAGAAACTGCATTTGCAATGTTAGTTGAAGTCGCTGAGAGAGCAATGGCCCATTGTGGTAAAAAAGAACTTTTGATTGGCGGCGGTGTTGGTTGCAATTCAAGGTTGCAAGAAATGTGCGCAATTATGTGCAAGGAAAGAGGTGCAAAGTTTTATGCCCCTCCAAAAGGATTATTAGTAGATAATGGTGCGATGATTGCATACCAAGGAATATTAGAACATTGTGCTGGAAGAAAAGAAAGTAAGGTTGAAGTCAGGCCTTATGAAAGAACTGATGACATTTTGGTTGATTGGAAATAGTTAAATTGTTTTTTCTAAAATATATTTTGAAGGTAAGCCTTCCGTTCCAACAGTTATGTGAATTCTGAAACTTTCAAATTCAATATCTAATGTAGTTGTTTCTTCTTTTATTTTCTGTGAAGACTTTTCTGCAAGATAGTTAACAAAATCGCTGAGTTGCTTCGCATTAATATATTCTAAATTAGAGATTAGTTCCGTGTTGTCCCTTTGAACTTTTATTTTTAAGTTTGGGCCATCACAAGTTATTTTTGTAACTTTGGGATCATGTAAAATTGGATCAATCAAGCCAAAATTTACTAAATGTTTTATTAAAAAATACCTTAATTTCGAAGGACTAAGCTCATTAGAAGCTATTTTATTCTTTTTTGCTAATTTATTCATGATTTTTGTGAATTTTTCTTTATCTTGGAATAAGTTCTGCTTTTTTTCCACAAGAGGCTTTAATGAATTAAGCATAGTGATTTCGCTTTTTTCTAACTTTGATTCATTTACAATGTAAAACATTCCCTTCACTGTTGCAGAAGCCATTTCTTCACCAGTCACCTGAGATGTTATTAATGGAACATGTTCTTCAGTTATTTCAAGAGGTTTTGGCTTCTCAATAGGTTTTATTATTTCTTTTTTTGGCTCTTCAATTATTTTTTGAATTTGAAAATCTCTTGGTTGGACACTTAAACTTTCTTCACTTAAGTTCCTTGTAGGTTCTATTGGAAATGTTGGAATTTCAAATGCTTCTGTTTCTTGATCGGGAAAGTCAAATTCTGGAGGTAAAAACTCCTCTTCATTAGTTGTTAAAATAAATGCTTCTTGAGATTGGTGCTTTTTTATAGTTCTGCCAGACTTTTTAATGTGTGCTTTAATTAATTCTTTTGTGAACTTATTTAGGATATATATTCTTTCTCCAGCCAAAGGTTCTTTCAAACTGTAGAGAACATTCTCAATTTCACTATTTAATTCATTTAATTTTTCATCTAGAACGAAATTAATCTCATCTTTCATTATTCTAACTCTGTTTTTGGAAGGGGTTTTGATTGTAGGTTAGTTGGATTGAATCCAATAGTCGTTTTATCCCTTACAAAACGTTCAATTAAAATAAGGCCTCTAGCAATAGTTTTATTTTGTTCAACTAGATCAGATATTTGTTTAGCGAGTGGCTTTTCATCGAGTTTTTCTGCCCTTTCTATGTTTTTTGCCGCTTCTTCAAATAATGAAAGCATCCTATCCATTCTACGAGTCATCTTATTCATTGATTCAAGAAGTTCTAATGATACTTTCTCTAAAGCTACATTATGCTTTATTAGTTCATCAATTAATGGCTCCGATGGAGAAATTTTTTTAGCTGGCATTTTTCCTCTTTTTTCTTGATTTAGATTGAGCCTATAAACTTTATAAAATTATTGGTAAGTTATCTTAGTTTCAAAAGCTGTTCTGAGGTTTTTTTTGATATTCTTTTTAACATTTCTTCGTCTTCAAATCTTTTCCTTAAGCTTGATTGTTGGTCTGATTTAGTTAGGTACCTCATTAATACATCACTGTTTTTGTTTCCTATTTTTTCAAACTTCATTTTTTTGAAGAATTTCTCTAGTTGAAGTGGGACTTTTAATTCTATTTCTTTAGATCCCTTCCTTGCCAAGTAATCCATGCAATTATTTATTAATTCAAATAAATCTCTCTCCGTTGTTTTTGGAGAAACGATTATATTGTTAATTCTAGACTTTTTATCTTTGTAAAGTATTGTGTGGGCAAAAGTGTTAATTGATCTATTCCTTTTTTTTATGAAATTTTCTTCTGAAATTATATCTGTAGAATGCCCTTCTTCTAGAAATTTAGAAATATCTTTTAGCTTATCGCCTTTTCTTTTAAGACCGTTTTTTTTAATAAATCTAGATGATTTACCCATATCCTCTTTTTTCATGCGAAGAACCATGTTTTTTAGTAGTATTAGAAATATAAAAAACTTACATTCCCATTCCAGGCATCTGGCCAGGAGATGGGCCACCTTGAGAAGGTGAACAAGATATTACATCATCAATTCTAAGTATTAGTTCTGCAACTTCTGAGGCTGATTTAACTGCCTGTGTTTTTATCTTTAAAGGCTCGATTATTCCTTCTTTCCATGAATTAATTACGTTTCCTGTAAAAACGTCAATACCTGCGAATTTTTCGTCCCTATCATGGCTTGCCTTTAGATTAGTAATAATATCGATTGGATCTAAACCTGCATTTTCTGCTAGAGTTCTTGGAATAACTTCCATTGCCTCTGCAAATGCTTGGACTGCTAGTTGTTCTCTTCCGGATAAAGTGTTTGCGAAATCTCTTAGGTCCTTTGCTAATTCTATTTCAGGTGAACCTGCTCCACCAACTGCCTTACCTTCTTTAACAGAAGCGATGACATCACCTATTGCATCTTCAACTGCCCTTTCAACTTCTGCTACAACATGTTCGGTACCGCCCCTAATTAAGATTGTAACTGCCTTTGGACTTTTGCATTCCCTTACATAAGTCATTTCTTCATCTCCAACCTTAACTTCTTCAATTAAACCTGCATGGCCTAATGATTCAGAGGTAATTGTTTCTACATTTGTAATTATAGTTGCACCTGTTGCCCTTGATAACATTTCTATGTCTGATTTTTTTACTCTTCTTGTAGCATAAATTCCATGCTTTGCTAAATAGTATTGTGCAAGGTCGTCAATTCCTTTTTGGCAGAAAATTACTGTTGCTCCAGATTCCTTAATTTTATCAGTCATGTCCTTGATCATTGTTTCTTCTTTCTTTAGGAAAGCGTCCATCTGGTCTGGAGAAGTGATTTGAATTTTTGCATCTGTTTCCGTGTTCTTTATTTCAATAGGTGTATCAAGAAGTAATACTTTTGCATCCCTTACTTGTTCGGGCATTGCAGAGTTGACTCTTTCTTTTTCTATTACTAATCCGCTAATTAATTCTGATCCTTCGATCCCTGAACCAACTTTCTTTTCAAGCTTGATATCTTTTGATGAAACCTCATTTGAATCATTTGCTACTTGCATAATTGCTTTAACAGTTAAATTTGATAAAAGTTCTTTTGAAGATTCAGCACCTTTTCCAGTCATTGCAGTCATTGCTATTTTTTTAAGAACTTCTTCGTCATCTGCACTAATATTTTCCGCAATTTTAACAAGAATTTCTTGTGATTTTTTTGCTGCTAAGTTGTATCCTTTTGAAATTATTGTAGGATGTACATTTTTTTCAATTAATGCTTCTGCATTCTTTAGTAGTTCTCCTGCTAGGACTACTGCTGTTGTGGTTCCATCCCCAACTTCTTCTTCTTGAGTTTTTGCAACTTCAACAATCATTTTAGCTGCAGGATGCTCAATTTGCATCTCTCTTAGAATTGTGACACCATCATTTGTAACTACAACATCCCCCATTGAGTCAACTAACATTTTATCCATTCCTTTTGGACCTAAGGTTGTACGAACAGTTTCAGCTACGATTTTAGCTGCTAGAATATTATTTCTTTGAGCGTCTTTTCCCAGAGTTCTTTGATATCCTTCTGGTAGTATGAATATTGGTTGATTGTTGTCTTGTGTCATTTGATTCCCCCATGAATCACTAATACGTCAGAATATTCTGATGTTAGGTGTGTATCATCTTGTATTTTGGAGGATTTTTAAGGGTTTTGATTAATGGAATGTATGACTCCTAGAAGTTCATTAAAGGCATTTATTTCATAATCTGACTTGCCTTTGTAGCTGTTATCTGATAGGACGTTGCCATATTTGGCATGAATTGATATTAGGCCTACTTCATTTGCACCTTTTATGTCTCTTTCTGGCCAATCCCCAACATAAGCTGCCTCTTCGGGCTTCAAACCCATTTGGTTCAATGCTTTTAGGAATGGTTCTGGAGATGGCTTTCTTGGAAGATTGTCATCAAATTCATTAGGCCCCAGGACTTCTTCAAAAAAATCAGAAAGACCTAAGGCATTTACTCTTTTTAGAGCTTTTTTCAAGGGTGCATCGGTGACTATTGCAAGTCTAAGTCCTAGAGATTTTAGTTTAGTTAATGTTTCCTTTACTCCAGGGTATGACTCTGTGTTTTCAACCCACACCTTCCTGTAACCATTTATTCCAGCTTCTAGAATTATTGGATCAAATTGATTATTGTTTTTTAGAAAATCTGAAATCACGTTTGAACCATGAAAAACTTTTTTGTACTCCTTCCACAGTAATTTTCCGGCATCTTCTTTTTCCATTTTAAGACCTGCATCAACCATTGCTTGGGCTGCTAGTTCTACAGACTTTTTTTTATGTGATTCTGCATCAAACAAAGTCATTTCTAGATCAAATAATACTGCTTTTAGTTTAGGCATAAAATTAAGTTTAGAAAGATGTTTTTAAGATTTAGGGCAACCAAGTTTTGTCATTCTTTAGTTTTTGTGGGAGATACTTATCTATAACATAGTTTAATCCCCATTTAGCTAATGCTTGTTGCTCTGCACGTTGTCCAGATTTTACTTGTTGTTTGATTGCATTTTGCCATTCTTTGTGTTGTTTTACGAATGGATCGTTCTTTAATGCGTCTTTTGCACGTTTAATATCTACATCTTTTAGTGGATGTGTTGGAAGTTTGTAATCTACTATGTCTTGAGGAGTTATTCCAATGAATCTTGCTTGAGGTACACAGAAAAACTCGTTTAGATGAGCAGCATTACCGGATCCAACTTTTAGAGTTCTATAAATATTGAAAAATGCATACATATCTCCATCGCAGAATGCGTAAACTGGAATCTTCTTTTCATCTGCTAATCTTCTAATGAATCTTCTACAGGCTCTTGTTGGGACCCCCCCCATAGATATTAAAATACAGTTAGCCTTTTTCCAATAACCATGTTTGTTTAATCTTTCAAACATACCTGCTGTTTCAATTGCTAAAATAAACTTAGCTTTTGTTTCAAATTTTAGATGTTCAACGGAGGTTGGAACAGAATAAGCTCCAGAACCGAACTTAGTACAATCAATCTTAAGTTGAGCACCAGTATTTGGATCTTTATCCACCACTACTAGTTCCCCAGCAACAGCTCCACCTTTTTCTTCTGGAATGAAACCTAGTTGTTCACGATTGATACCGAACATTGCCTCTACATCATCCATAACAGTGTCTGACTCGGGTTGCTCTTTGAATCTCGCATCTCCCCAGTTTTTTGAAACATAGTATGCTTCTCTTTTAGTTGCAATGTCATTAGTTTTCAAAAGGTTTTTTGAAAGTCCCATCATTTTCAAGGTTTGTGCAAATGCTTTGATTGTTGTTACATTAAGTGCTCTTGTTTTTACTCTTCCTAAAAGTTCAAAGAATCCTCTTTTAGGGTCGTATTTAACATTGCTAAGCGCCCTTATTGGAAAGTTCATTTCAGGACTTTTTTTCTTTAGGATTTTTTTGTAAACATCTTTTGCAGAATCATCTATTGTTTTGATTGTTTCTGTGTTAGTTCTCTTTTGTTTTTTTTGAGTCATTTGTTTTCTTTTGGAGATTCTAGTTTTTGTTTGAGCAATTTCTGTATTTCAAGTGAATCTTTTTCAGACAATTCTAGTATTTCTTTTAATGCTTCCCCCATGTGAGGAATGTATTTTACAATGTATGATTTCTTTCTTTCTACCTCTGCTGCTTTCTTTTTTCTTCTTAGATAAACTCCCAATTTTCTTCCACATTCTTGGAGTGCTAACTTAATTTCTTTTACGATTTCTGGGTAGTGTGCTATTGCTTCCTTTGATTCTGAAGTGAATGGTACCCATACCGAAGCTATGTGTATCATTGCAACCATCGGTGCTGTTGGAAGAGCCCCTCTTGATTGTGATAGCCCATAGTTTTTCCATGCTGTTTGTTGTGCGGATTTGAATATTGCGCATGCAGATTGCATGTATTGAAGAGGTACACGGTTAGCAAACCTCATTAGTTTGATTAATTCGTCTCCTTTTAGATCTCCCCCGTATGCAAATGCACATTCTATTTGGAAAGGCATTCCTCTGTAAACTGTCGGTGGTCTTGTAGTTGCACTGTAGAATTCAGCATTGATTTCTTTTTTTAATCCTCTAATTAAAACATCTTCTCCAATTGGAGACAAACAATTTGTTGGCGGTGCCATTATTTTTGTTTTACTTATTGAATGAAATAATGCATCTGCCTGTTGATGATCTATTTTCTTTGGCTTTGTGTTTAAGGGTATACTTGCTTTGTCGCAAATTTCTTTTGCTGTTTTTGCAGATACTCTTGAAAATGAAGTGGTGAAAAAGTTTAGAAGCGTTTTTGAAGGAGTAATCTTTAACATCCTAATCAATACCCCCAATTCAATACCGTATGGGTGTGGTTTGATTTCTTTTGGTTCTTTAGGAAGTTCGGATGTTCCTTTTTTGTATTTTACCACCTTGTTATCTGGTGGAATGTAAGTTATTGTTGCATGAGGATTTGAGATAGCTGTTTGTTTTATGTATTCATCAACACTTAATCTTCCTTTTTGATATTTTCCTTCAAGATCAATTTCAACTTTTATTCCATGATCTTTATTGGTCCATTCTATTTCTTTTTCCTGTACAATTTCTGGTTCATTATGGTTAACGTCAATGTGAAGCTCATAGAAATGTGCAGGTTTTTTTGGATCAATTTTAGAAGTTATTTTAGACGATTTTCCAGTTGTTAGCTGACCATAGAGTACGGAAGCTGAAACGCCAATTCCTTGCTGCCCCCTGGACTGCCTCATTTTTGAGAATTTAGAACCGTATAATAGTTTTGCAAAAACCTTTGGAATCTGTTCTTTTACTATTCCAGGGCCATTGTCTTCTACAATAACTGTAAATCTTTTATCGCCCTTTTGTTTAATTTGAATAATTAATTCTGGCAGAATGTTAATTTCTTGACAGGCGTCTAGTGAGTTGTCAACTAATTCTTTTATTGTTGTGGATAGTGCCTTTATGGGATTGTCAAAACCAAGTAAGTGTCTGTTACGTTCAAAGAATTGTGATACTGAGATTGCTTTTTGTTCTTGAGCTAATCTTTCTGCATGGTTTTTGTGTTTGGAAGATTTTTTTGTTGCCATCCGAATCTCTTTTTTTAAAACTATTTATAAAGATTGTTGTGATTTACATTAATTCGCCCTTTTTCTGAAGCTCTATGTACTTGTAAACATTTCCGTGAGGTGCGCCCTTTAGTAATTTCTCTACTGCGCGTTGTGCTAATGAGATGTCTTCTATTTTACCAATAAGTGCAACTGTGTTCCCATAAACTGAAACTAGAACGTTTGTTAATTTTTCTAACATAATTCTTGCCTTACCATTAGTTCCAATTATACGTGATCTGAGTCTTATAATATCTTTTTCATTTCTAGAAAAATCTTTTATCTTAACTAATTCAAATGTAAATTTCTCATCTAGAAGCATTAAGGCTACTTCGGGGTTGAATCCTCTACCTACAGCAGTTATTATTGGGACTGCATTAAAACAATTTATATTTTCTTCTGAAGAAATAAGAACATTTCCTTCTTTAGACACTTGAATTTTTGTTTTGGTTTTCCTAGCAAGTAGTCTTTTAGTTTCGCCCTTTTTACCAATTAAAACAGCTACCCGTTTTTGAGGTATCTTCAATTCTTGAGAAAACATCTTAGAACTCTTCGAATTCCTCAATTTGCTTGAGAATTCCTCTCTTTTTCAACCATTGTACTTGGTTAGGTCGATATTTGTAAACTAAATCTCCTCTTTCATCTCCACCTAGCTCCCAAGGCTCAACAATTACAACATCTCCTTCTCGAACCCAAAGTCTCCTTTTCATCCTTCCTGGGACTCTACATAGCCTAGTTTTTCCATCTAGACATTTAACTCTCATTTTAGACCCACCTAATCTTTGATCAATAGTCCCCATTACTTCTCTGCCCCTTGGAGTTCTAACTCTAAGTACTTCTTCAGGAGGCGGACCTGTTTTGTTTTTACTTGATTTGTTTTTGAACTGTTTTTTGAACGTCCTTTTTTTTGGAGGCATATAGGCATACCCCTCATTGCTGTTTATAAAGTTTGGGACTAAAGGGGCGGTTTCTTTACTCTAATGAGAGAATGAACCTTGAAAACTACAAATATGAGTAATAGGATTAAGAGAATATTAACGGCAGCTATTGAAGGTTTAGTGTCCATACCGCACTTGCTTTCTTCGCATTTATTTGATAGGCATTCTGTAGATAAGCTACAAGTTTCTCCGTTTTTCTTTTGAGATACTAAGTTGCTAGGTGAACTGCAATATTTCTTTTCTATTATTTCTCCCACCTTCAAACAAATAGTTTTTTCTTCACTGTCTGTGAAAAGGCATCCGAATGGACATTGTGAAGATTCTACAGGCGTAGTAGTTGTAGTTTCTTTTGTTTCATTTTGTTCTTGTTCGCATGAGTTACATGAACCGCCACAGTCTAATCCAGTTTCATCACCATCTTGCACGCCGTTGTTACATGTTAATGCTTCACATGAATCACATGAACCTCCGCAATCTAATCCAGTTTCATCACCGTTTTGTAATCCATCTGAGCAAGTAGTTGTTATTTCTTCTTTTGATGAAGATTTTGAAGAAGTTTGGAGTAATTCAATATTAATATCTGCAAATCTTTGTTCCAAAGGATAGTTAATTACTAAATTTCCTTCGTTACTACTACTGACAACATCGCTTAAGACATATTCTGCTCCGTAATCAGACATACCAGAATAAGTATCATCAACGCCACTCATAGCTATGTTTGAAAATCCTGCCGTTGGAATTCCTGCAGTTGTTCCTCCAGTTAGTTGGAATGTAACGGTTTCATCTGAAGTTGCTTCCTCAAATGAAGATGCTTTCGTGGTTACTTGTATACTATAAGTTGTTCCGGGAGTGTTTGATGTTCCGGGATCAATTATTCCTCCACCATTAATTATTATATCTACTGAGTCGGCCTCAATAGTTCCATCTTTATCTAAATCTACTGATAAATTATTTCCGGTGGAATCTTCAATGTAGAAATTGAATTGGTTTCCGCCTACATCAATTGTTCCTTCTCCAAGAGTTCCCTCGGTTGTTGATGCAGTATAGGTGGATGTTAATTGGACGATTCCACTTTCTAACATTTCATTGAGAGTGATCTTATTATTGTTTGTATCTATGGAGTTATATTGTAAGACGAATGTTTTATCATTTTTTGATGATCCTGTTGAAAGAAAAAAGTAATCATCTGTAGAAATACTGAATGTTGATGAGCTAGCGCTTTCCTTGATATGTGTATCGTCCGTTCCGTCTCCTAAACTTCCGGACTCATAATAAAACGGAACACTATAGGTTTTTTTGTTTTGGTTTTCAAAAACTAAGTTGTAAGTTTCCTTGTTTGTAGTTGCAAATTCAACTGTTGTTTCTGTTACAGTTTTAAACCCATGATAGAGGATGTCCCAATTGCCTAAGAGGGCTTCAGCATTACTCATTTCGAGAGATAATTTTGATCCTTGTGGGATGTAGATTTTTGAAGGGTTTGTTCCCCGATACTTAATGTTTGTAAGTTTAAAGACGTCTGAAAGGTATGTCCCTTTAATCAAAACAAAACCTTCTTGAATATTTGATCCATCAATTGATAATCCTTGTTCAAATGTATCATCATTGTAAGAATCTTCTAGTTCTATGGTTTTTGCACCTATGTAAATATTTGCTAAATCTTTTGCTATACCATCGGAGGTTACAATGTCTCTTACTCCGATAACTGTGTTGTCAGCTAGTTGGAGATATTCATCTTCTTCTAATTTGCCTATATCTTCCCCATTAACAGTCATTATTATTGTTTGTGGGGATGATGAAATTGATGAAACCATAACTTCGTATTTGTTTGAACCAAGAGTATAGATTTTTGAGTCCCCTTCGAATACCGTGTCCGATATTGAACTTGTTGCGAGTAAAAGTGTTACTTTTGAAAGCCCTGTGTCTATGTTTGAGTCTATTATTACATACTCATCTGCAAAGAGTTTAATCTTTACATCTTCTATATCTTCTAAATTGTTTGAAGTAGACTTTGTACTTTCTAATCCCTTATCGAAAACAGCCTCGTATTCGAAGAACGCTTCTGTTGTAGAAGTTCCTCCTAAAATTTCAATGAAAGATCCTAAATCCCCATTATCAGATTTTAGATATCTTACTTTAGGGGCTTGGATTGTATCCACCGAATTGCCAAAATGAATATACTGGTGTTGGGTTGCTGATCCAGAGTCGGTTGTTATTGTAAAAGATTCTAGTAGGGGCATTTCTGCTGAAGTTATTATTGGAAGGATATCTCCAAAGCTTTCTTCAATCTCTACTTTGTCTCCTGAGCCCCCATAGTCGAATTTTTCTGCTAAAACTAAGATTGAGCTAATTAGGACTAATACTATTAAAATTATACATCTAGATATGCGCATTGTTTCCCTCTTTTAATTAAGTCTAAATAAGACTGTAACCCTATAAATATTTTTGCTTGCCTGTCTGTTCCTTGAAAATAGTGTTTTTGTGACTACTAATTTCCCTCCTTTGAATTTCATTTTTAATTTTTTACCTAATGAAGTGGCAAATCTTCTTGATGAAACGTAAATATCTACGCCAGTTTTTATTTGGGCAGTCTTAGAGATTCTCACCCTACCACTATTGTCTATTTGGTCAATTACGAATCTAATTAATGATTCATCAAAAGGCCTTAATTGTATTTTGGCTTCGTAATACTGTTCGTGTTTATCTCCAGGAGGTTTGTACTTGTAGGACAAAACTTTACTCGAGCGAGTAGAACTGCGCATGTTTTACGCCTCCAATGGTTATTACTATCCCTTCTTGGATTAAACCACTTTTTATGCCGCAAGCAACTGCCTCATCACCCGTGAAGTTAGCGTTGGAAGCATCTTTTAGTAACTCTAGTACTTGTTCTTCTTTCAATAAATCCCCTTTGTAGAAGTCTTCAGAGATGTTTATTTCTTTATCTCCTTCAGAGATTGTTTTTCCAATAAGTCCCTCATCACAAATCGCAATTACCTTTTGGTGTTCTGATTTGTGGATTTTGACATACATCATATTTTTGATTTGATTGGGTGTTTTGCTCCACATGCTGTGCATTTTAGAGACATAACCCTATCTTCTTTGATTATTTTTGTGTCTGGTTTACCGCACTCTTTGCAGATCACAAAGTCCTTGCAATAAAGATCTATTTTTTTGTTAATTAAACCAGAAGGAATTTTTCTACCTAGGACTAATCTTTGATCCTCTAAAATTGCAGGCGTTGCTAATTCTCTTTGTAAGAATTTTAGTAATTGTTCTTTTGGCCTTCCCAATTTATCTACTATTTGTTGGAAATTTGTGATTATAGTTTTATTTCCTTGAACATGACCCCTTACTACGGGAATCTCGAACCTGCTACCTGTATCCTGTACATCTGGTAGCTTTTCTTTTGCTTCTTTGAGTAGTTTTGAATAATCCATAGAATGGACTTAGAAATACGCTTTTTAATGGTTTTGGCTAGATTGCTTTGTAATGACCTGGCTTATTTTCATATATTTCGCCTTCAGTTAAGAGTTCTTTTACCACTGTTTCTGTTGTTGTATCGTCCTTGTTTATTATTCCAGATAGTGCCGATAACTCTACGCCCGATTCATCATTGGCCATTAAGTGGGTGATTATTTTTTGTCTAAGTTCTTCGTGTGAAGAGTCTTGAGCAATTGGAGCCTCTTTTGTAGATCCATTATTTTGGTTTTGAGCTTGAACAAATTGGGTTCTTGATGATTGTTCTTCAGCTTCTGGTTTCCCTAAAATGTTTAGAAGTTCTGCTTTTCTTATTAATTCCATGTTAGGATCAGTTATTTTTTTTGTTATTTCTGGGGAGATGTATAGTTCTTCTTGATACTCCCTTACCCTTCCCACTACAAGAACTCTGTCTCCTTTGTTGAAATTAAGAAGACTATTTGTATCTTCATTAAATGCTTTTATCCTAATTGTTCCGCTACCATCGTCTAAAGTGAATGAAAAATAGTTGCCATCTTCACTTTTGAAAACGTCTACAATTGTTGCGAGTATATTTACTCTTGAGATCTTTTTGTTATTTAGTTCTACGCAACTGGGAATAAAACTATCTCCGGTTTTGGAACCTTTTACGAAATTGCCATTATTTAAATTAGATATCCATGTTTTGAATGCTACTTGTCTTTGCATTGGTTTATTCTGTTGAAAGCTTTCCATTTTAGATCTTACTTATGAAACCTCTTCTTGGCTCATATACTTCTCCTTCCCTTTTAAGTTTTTCAATAATTTCTTCTACTTGTGATTCTGAAATCTTTTTATCCGTTGCTTCAGCCATAATATCTTCCATTGGAATGGATTTCTTACCTTTTGATTCAAAGAAGCTTAATATTTCTCTGACTATGTGGATTTTGTTTCTTGTTGAAGCTGTAACTCCTGAAGAGATTCTATCAATGTCTATTTGTCCTGTTTCTGGATCAAGACCTACCTGCATTAAGCAGTATCTCATTATAGAAATTGATTTTCTTGCGTCACTTCTTGTAACTTTTTTTGATAATCTTATTCTAGCCGAACCTTCTGCAAGTCTTACTAATGATTCTAATTGTCTTGCTGAGATTGGAATTGGTTTAACTGCATCTACATCTCCTACTGTTGTTGAATTTCTTAAATTAACATAAAAATTCTTTATTTCTTCAATTGCTCCAGGAGTTAGGACTGGACGGATTGATTGTTTTGCATGTGCAATGTACTTCCTCATTAAACTTAGTTCAATTGGAGGTTCTTTTGATTGAGGGCTATGTTGAAGCTCTAAAACATGTGTTGCGATTAGATTATCTTTTTCTCTATTAGGTAAATCTCTTACTGGAAATATTAAATCAAACCTGTTGATTAATGCGGGAGGTAAATCTATTTGTGCTGCAATTGGTTGGTATGGATCAAAACGACCAAACTTGGGATTTGCTGCTGCAAGAACTGATGTTTGTGCAGTAAGTGTTGCTTGAATATTTGCTTTACTAATTGTAACTGTTTGTTGTGCCATTGCTTCGTGCATCGCAGATGTGTCTTCTTCAGACATTTTATCCATCTCATCCAGTAACAAGAAACCGCCACTTGCAAGAACAATTGCTCCTGCCTCTAATGCCCAACCACGAATGAATTCATCACGCACTACACTTGCAGTAATTCCTGCGGAAGTTGCTGCACGTCCAACAACATATCTTGCCCTTGGTGCTGCATTTTCTATGAATTTAATTAATGAGGATTTAGCTGCTCCTGGATCTCCAACAAGTAAGATGTGTATGTCTCCCCTTATCTTTTGTCCATCCCCGGTTTGCTTTTTTACTCCCCCCATTAGTTGAAGGATTAGTGCCCCTTTGATGTCTTCATGCCCTAAAATTGAAGGTGCAATTGATGAAAGGAACTTTTCATAAATTTTTGGATCCTTTGAAAGTTGAGCTATGTCTTCCATATCTTCTTCATTAAGAATTATTTCTTCATAAGACTCATCTGAAGGATCTACGTAATTTGTTTCTAAACATAAGTCAAACCTTGTAGACTGTCCACCTGTTTTAGACTGTATTGGGACTTCTCGAATTAGACCATAAACTGTAACTCTTGAACCTGGAGTTGTTTTTTTCTCCATTTTAGGTTCTACTAAATCTTCCCTTAAATAAACTGGAAGTCTTTTTGCTTGTTCCCCGCCGTCTAAATTATCAGAAGGTTCTTCCAATACTAATCTTTGAGAGTCAACTAATGTTTTGTCAATTAATTTGAATTTTCCGACTCTGCCGCATGAACATCTACTCGGTTCTTTGAATTTTTCTTCAATTTGGGGCATTGTAATTGTATTTCCACATGCAGGACATTCGAATCTTGCTGAAACTACCTGTGGCCTTACATCTGAAGATTGTCTTACAATTCCTTCGAAGCAAATGAATTTGTCTATGTGTTCACTTCTGATATTTTTTATTAGTAATTTTTGTGATTCTGGAATGTTGAAGAATCTTACTTTGATGTATTTGTTTGGAATGTCAAATTGTGAAAGTGCAACTTCTGCTGCCTTGAAAGATTCTTCTGGTTCATTGAGAACTTCTTCAGCAAGAATTGGATCAAACATAGATAGGTTATTGAAATCTACTAAAAGTGCTCTTGCGCCTTGTTTAACTAAAGAATGTATTTCTTTCTGATAATTTAATTCCAAAAATTCCTGAAACTTTTCAATTTGTTCTTGTGCATTAACCACAGACTTGCGCCCCCAAAAGTAAGTCTTAATGAGATATGGAGGATATTTAAGGAGTTATAGGTTGCAGTCTATATGTGCGGTAAATAATATATTTTGAAAAAGTAGAATGGGGATTTACCCCATTATTTCTTTTTCTTTAAAACTTCGATTAGTTCTGTAACAGCTTCTTTTAATTTCTTTTCAGAACGAGTACCTGTACAAACTATTTTACCATTGCTGAAAAGCAAGAATGTTGCTCTTGTTCCCGCTAGTTTATAAACTAAACCTGGGAATTGCTCCGGTTCGTATTCTGTATTTTCTAGTTCCATTGCTAAAGAATTTAGATTTAAATCCATTCCAATGCTTCCAGAACCTACCATGTTCTGAACTTCAATTTTTGGTTGAATTTTGATCTTAACGTTAACCTTAGCTAGGTTTTCGATTATTTTGTCAATTGACTCTCTTACTTTAGAGAGAGATCTTGCACCAGTATTAACGATCTTTCCTGAAGAAAAGATAAGTGCGGAAGTTTTTGGTTCTTTGATTCTCATGATTAACCCAGGGAATTGCTCTGGATTATATTCTGTGTTTGGCAATGTCTCTGCCAACCTGATCAAAGGTATGTCCTGCCCAAGGGATGAGGAGCATACTATGTTTACGATTCTGATATCTAGCTTCTTTTTCTTAGAACTTGTTTTTTTTGTTGTTTTTTTTGTTGTTTTTGGCATTTTATCCCCCGTATTCCAATGCCCTCTTTTTGATTTATATATGGGAGAAGTTGAGTATATAAAGGTATTTAAATGGATATTGTCTCTTTTTAGAGACGCTAGAGCTTGTTAAATGCTATTTTGAATGTGTAGTCTTTGATTTTCTCTTCTTTTTGGACATTATACTGGCCATCTAGTGCTCCAAATGCTAGATTTACTGCTCCAACTCTTTCCATTAGTTGTTCTTTGAAGGCCATTAAGTCGTAGTCTGAATCAATAACTAATGAGATTCTATCTCTTGGCACTAGGTTTGCTTTTTTTCTTAAAGCTTGAACTTTTCTTGAAACTTCTCGGAAGTATCCTTCTAGTTCTAGCTCTTTTGTTATTTTAGTATCTAATTTTGCTGATACTTCATTACCTTCTACCTTGGTGATATCTAATTTTTTTAGATTTACTTCATCAAGTATTAATTCTATGAATTCTTTGTTTAACTTGTCTGGTGAGATGATACTTGCACTAGACAATGGTTGTCTAACTGAGATTTTTGCTTTTTCTCTTTCTTCTAGTATCCTACTTACTATTTCTCTTGTTATTGTCATTTGTTCATTTAGTTTTTTATTAATTGATTTCTCATTAACTCTTGGCCATGATTCTAAGTGAACTGATTCTTCAATTTTATTATTCTTTTTGAACATTAGTTGTATTTCTTCAGAAATGAATGGTGTTATCGGAGCCATTACTTTTGATAGGGAATGTAATGCGAATGCTAAAGTTTGAATCGCGTTTGCTTTATCTTCCTTATCTTCTGATTTGAATCTATCTCTACTTCTTCTTACATACCATTTTGAAAGAGTTTCGATGTATGATGCTATTTCTCTACAAGTTTGAGGAGTATCGTATCCCTCTAGTGATTCAGTTACGTTTTTGATTAATGAATTAGTTTGACTTATGCACCATTTGTCGAGTATGTTTTTGGAGTTGGGTTCTTTTAATGAAACTTTTTCATTTCCAGACAATTCATAGAAACTTTTTATGTTTGATAGAAGCATTACTACTTTTCTGTAAACTTCTTTTACTTCGTCTTCGTGGAAGTTTAGATCTTGTGCCTTCATTAATTGTGTAGACATTAAGTAGAACCTTAACGAGTCTGCACCGTACTTTTCAAAGATTTCATTTGGATCTGGATAGTTCTTCTTTGATTTTGACATTTTAGATCCGTCTGAAGCTAGAATGTTTCCAGATACAACTACGTTTTTGAAGGGAGCTTTATCGAATAGTAATACAGAGATTACATGCATATAATAGAACCAAGCCCTTACTTGGCCCACATATTCTGATACGAAATCGCAAGGGAAATTCTTTTCAAACAATTCCTTGTTTTCGAAAGGATAATGCTTTGCAGCGAAGGGCATTGCGCCTGATTCAAACCAACAGTCTAGTACTTCTGGAATTCTTTCCATCTCTTTCCCACATTTGCAATTTAGTTTAATATCGTCTACTATGTGTTTGTGGAGGTCTACATTGTCATTAAGCTTCTTTGTAGAATTTTCTTGTAATTCTTTTATTGAGCCAATTACCTTGACTTCCTCACAATCATTGCATTTCCAAACTGGTATTGATGTCGCCCAGAATCTATTTCTTGATATGCTCCAATCTGGGGCGGTTTCTACTATGTGTTTGAATTGACCTTCTTTAATGTTTTTAGGATACCAATTAATTTGTTTGTTTTTCTTTAGTAATTGTGCTTTTATTTTTTGTATATCGACGAACCAAGAGTTAACTGCATTGTAAAATAATGGAGTTTCACATCTGTAACAGAAAGGATATTCATGTGAATAATCTAATTTATCATAGAGTAAATTTCTTTCTTCCAAATCATTTAGTACTTTTTCATCTGCTTTTTTGAACCAAGTGTCGATCCATTCTTTTGGACCAAGATGTAATTTACCATGATGCCCTAGATGTTGGATAACTGGAAGGTCATATTTTTTAACCATTTCATAATCAAACTCCCCATAGAGTGCCATGTGAACAATTCCAGTTCCATCTTCAGAAGTTACTTCATCCCCTCCATTAATTACATAATGTCCTTTTTTGTCTGAAGGAATGTGGTATAGTGGTTCGTACTCTTTGTGAATTAGTTTTTCGCCTTTTAGTGTATCTACAACCTTATAATCTCCATTTAGAGTTTCTAATCTGTCTTTGACTAAGATTAAGAGTTCTCCGTTGTGCTCAACTTTTACGTAATCTAGTTTTGCGTTGATTGCTAATGCAACATTACCAATTAGTGTCCAAGGAGTTGTTGTCCATGCTAAAAAATAAGTGTTTTCTTCACCTTTTAGTTTGAATTTTGCTGTTGCTGTTTTTTCTGTTATTGTTTTGTAACTCTTATCCATTGCAATTTCTGTGTTTGATAAAGGTGTTTGGCATCTTGGGCAAAATAACAATACTTTTTTTCCTTCGTAGATGTATCCTTTATCATAAAGTTTTTTGAAAATATTCCATACTGATTCCATGTAGGAATTATCCATTGTTTTGTAAGAATTATCAAAATCTATCCATTTCCCCATACGTCTAACTGTTTTTTTCCATTCTCCTGCAAAGTCTAGAACCTTTGAGCGACAGAATTCATTAAACTTCTTTATGCCCATCTCTTCTATTTCTTTTTTTTGTTTGATTTTTAGATCTTTTTCTGCAATGTTCTCAATTGGAAGTCCGTGGCAATCCCATCCCCATCTACGTTCTACTCTATGTCCTTTCATAGTCCAGAATCTAGGGAATAAATCTTTGGAAGTAAGGCCTAAGATATGTCCGTAATGTGGGGTTCCTGTTGCAAATGGAGGTCCATCATAGAATAGGTATTGCTTATCTTTGGGTTTGGAGTCTACTGACTTTTCAAATATTTTGTTTTTTTCCCAAAACTCAACTAATTTGTTCTCCTTCTCAGTTATGTTGGAACCAGCCATAGATTTTTCTATCTTGGAGGGGATTTAAATAGGTTATGCTATCAATTTTGGAGTATTTACTCTCTAACCCAACAAAACTTATAAATTGGATTTGATATTTTTGTGTGATGAGCACAAATTCTTTACAAATGTGGACTGAGAAGTATAGACCTTCTAAGTTTTCAGAAGTTTATGGCCAGAAAGATGTGGTTGAAAAGGTTAAGGCATTTGTTAGTAAAGGAAATATGCCTCATTTATTATTTGCTGGTCCTGCAGGAATAGGCAAAACTACTTTGTCTTTGGTTATTGCTAAAGAATTATTTGGTGATAATTGGAGAGGAAATTTTTTAGAAACTAATGCTTCTGATGAGAGGGGTATCGATGTTGTTAGGAATAAAGTTAAAGATTTTGCTAGAACTAAAGCAATTGGAACTGAGTTTCCAAAGATTGTTTATTTGGATGAATGTGATAGTTTGACCAAAGAAGCACAGCAGGCATTGAGAAGAACAATGGAAAGTTATTCTGGAACTGCTAGATTCATTTTAAGTTGTAATTATCCTACTAAAATAATTGATCCCATACAGAGTAGATGTGCAGTGTTCAAGTTTAAACCTTTGAATAAGGAAGATATCTCTGAGTTGATGGGTAAAATTGCTGCTGATGAAGGGATTAGTTTAGATGATGCTGCAAAAGGAGCATTGTTTGATGTTAGTGGTGGAGATGTTAGAAGGGCGATCAACACATTACATAGTTCTTCTGCAGTAAATAAAACTGTTAGCGCAGATACAATTTATGAAATTGCTAATTTTGCTAAGCCTAAAGAGATTGATACTGTTTTGATGATGGCTTTGGATGGTGCTTTTGAAAAAGCTAAAAATAAATTATTAGACATTATGTTAAATAATGGTCTTAGTGGGATGGATATGATTAAACAAATACAGGCTGAAGCTGGAAAATTAGACATTGATGGCTCAATTAAGATGAAGATGATTGAGAAATGTGGAGAAATCGAATTTAGAATGGTTGAAGGTAGTGATGAGTTTATTCAGTTGGAGGCACTTCTTGCTAGTTTTGGAATCTTAAAATGAAGCCATGGTGCGAAAAATATAAACCGAAAGATGTTAATGAGCTTGCCGTTGGTAGCTCTTCTATTTCTAAGTTAAAAGATATTATTGAGAGAAAAGGAATCGCAATGATTTCTGGTCCAACTGGTTGTGGAAAGACAACTGCTGTTGAAACAATTGCTAAAGAAGGCGATTATGAGTTAGTTGAAATGAATGCTTCGGATTTTAGAAATACTGAGGGGGTTAATTCCGTTGTTGGTGGAAGTTTGCAGCAGCAAAGCTTGTTTGCAAAAGAGAAAATAGTTTTAGTTGATGAGATAAATGGTATTGCTGGGCGTGAGGATCGTGGAGGAGTGCAGGCATTATCTAAATTAATGAAAGATAATAAACATGCCCTAGTTTTATGTGCTGAAGACCCTTGGCATAAAAAAATTAATTCTATCCGTAAAAAATCTGAAGTTGTTAAATTTGATGCTATGAACTATCTTAGTATTGTTAAAGTTCTTGAAAGAATTTGTAATGCTGAAAATGTTGAATATGACAAAGAAGATTTGAAAGTTATTGGTAGAAGAGTTGGAGGAGACTTGAGAGCTGCAATAAATGATTTACAAATACATTCTTGTTTTGGTAAGGTTGAATTAGGTGAAGATAATGAGGACAATGAACGTGGGAAAGAAAGCAATATTACTGATGCATTGAGAATTGTGTTGAAAAGCACTAAATGGGATAATGTTAATGGAGTGTATGATAGAGTTCCAGAGAATCACAAGGATATTATGCTATGGTTGGAACAAAATATTCCTTACGAGTATAAAGGTGAAGAGTTATCTAAGGCCTTTGATTCGTTGAGTAGGGCAGATATTTTTAATAGGAGAATAATGAGGTGGCAACATTGGAGGTATTTAGTTTACATCTATCAGTTGTTGAGTAATGGTGTTGCCTTTTCTAAAGAAGAAAGTAAGAAAGGTTTTGTTATGTATAAGCGTGGTAGTAGGCCCTTGAAGATTTGGATGAATAATCAAAAGAACTTTAAGAGGAAAACTATTTCTGAAAAGTTATCTGGGAAATTCCATACTTCTAAGAAAGGTTTTATCCAAGAAGATTTACCACATTTGAAAATATTAGCTAAACATGGGAAGTTGCCTGAATTAGGATTAGATGAAGAAGAAATTGAATGGTTGAAGAAGTGATTTAAAAGCAAATATTTGTTTTTATAAATCAAAACAAGAAGACTTAAATTCTGAATAATTTTTTTGTGATTAATGGCTAAAGACAAGGCAAAGATAACTAGTAAGAATATTCTAGATACAAGAAGAGATGTTTTACCTGCGAAGAAAAGATTAGATGGATTAGTTTTACAATTAGTTAATCAGAGATCACTTGCCAGGGAAATAGCCCACGCTGAAGTTCTTATTGCATTGGCTGAAAAAAGATTTGAAGATGCTTTGCCCATGATAGTGTTGTATAATATGAGTATCCCTCCTGGGGATCTTAAAAAAGTAGCAGATGCATATTGTAGGGATGGATTCAATAATGATAGTGAATACTTAACATTTGTAAGAAACGCATATAGGTCATTAGGTATGGAAAATGAGGCTAGAGAACTTCATGGATCAATTGTTGACGCAGTGGAACAAGAGAATTATGAGAAGGAAGCAAGTGTTGAACCTGCTCAATAATTACTAGGATCTACTTCTTCATAAGATCCGCCAATTCTAATTTCATCATAGTAAATTGTGTTTTCTGAAAGAACATTTGGACCTCTGTAAAGTCCTAATTTCAGATTCTTTGGTGTTGATGTATACATGTTCTTTGCAGTATGTTTTCCATCAGTAAACGAACCTCCATTTAACCATGCTTGAATGTAGCCATCATTTTCCATTGACCATTTTACTTCAAATATTATGTCGTTCCATTCCCCTAATTGTATTGCTCTTTCTCCAATAAGTGTTGATTGTGAGTTGACATTTGGTCTTGTAAGGACTCCTAGTCCTGTAGTGCCATCTGCTAATTCTTCATATCTTATTGAGACTGAAGGGCTTCCTTTCTTTCCGCCGTGATTATTTTCCCATTCTTCCCATGATTGATTTGCCTCGGGTCGGTGGAACCATTGTCCAACTATATTGAATCCATCATGTTCTACACTATGATTATAGTAAAAATCTTCTGGGAAATAAACACTCCACCCATAGAAGACTGGACGGCCATCCATAGGATATTCATCTGCGTAAGGTAGTTTCAAACTTAGTTCTACTCTGCTTTTACCATATATTAAATCATGTTGAACTGCTACGTCTCCATGCCTTACGTTCATCTTGAGTGCGTAGTTTCCATTTCTCGTAATGTCTGAAACTATGATTCCTGAATCGGCCCTTGCAAATTGTGCATTCCAATGTTCCGAAAGAGATCCACTTTCGAAATCTGTGGTTATTGAGAAAATGTCTTCTCCGAAGTTTCCTGATTCGTTGTTTCCTGATTCGTTATTATTACTTTCATTGTTTCCTGATTCGTTGTTTCCGGATTCGTTGTTGGATCCTTCGTCTTCGCCTTCTTCATCCTCCTCTTCCTCGTTTTGGTCATCCCCATTATCTGGAGGTGGGTCATCTACGTCTCCTGAATCTGAAGCTCCAGAATTGTCAGGGGTTTTTTCTAGAACGGGATTGTTTTCATCTGTGAGTCCATCTGGACTTGTTGATTGTGTAACAAATGTGCTTTTGATCGTTTTAATTGTACTTTTTGCTAAAGGATTTTTCATTAAGAATGGAATGTACATTATTAATACAAATACTAAAATTACACTAGATACCTTTAGAAAGTTCTTAAAATCTCCATCACCCATGGTATATTGTTTATAAGGATCATTTAAAAATTGTTCGTTAGAGGTTGATCATTCCGAACTATTGGTATCAACTGTAGTCGTGTTAACTGTTTTATTGATTAAACTGTTAACTCCGAATTTCCTTAATGCTCCCGGTGCCCTGAACTGTCCATTGTCTCCACCAAAACTTCCAAACATATTTAGCAGAGTTCCATTTGTAGAATAAACTTTAATTCTATTGTTTAATGTATCTGCAATGTAAATTACACCATTAATTTGCCACATCTTACTGTTAAACATAAACTGCTCGTCTCCTCTGCCGTATTCTCCGAATGAGTTCTTTTCAGTTCCATTGGTAAAATACATCTTAATTCTTCCATTGATTGAATCTGAAATGTAGATTGTTTGATTATACAACTCTATCCCCATTGGGAACCTTAGGCCAGATTCATTTAAGGAATAACTTCCCCATTCAAATTTGAAAGTTTCATTATGATAAAATACTTTTATTTTGTTGTTATCGGTATCTAATACGTAAATGAAATTGTCGTCTAATACTACATCTGAGATATATCTAAACTGTCCTTGACCCATTCCCCTTTTACCGAATGAAGATTTATTTGTTCCATTCAAGTAGAATGATGTAATTTTAGATTTGTAAGTGTTAGCTACGTAGATTGTTCCATTGTATTCTTCAAATCCAAGTGGCCAAAGAAGGAACGTTTTTCCAAATGAAAACAAAAATGTTAAATTTTTATCAAAAACTTGAATTCGGTTATTTCCTTTGTCCAATACATATATTTTTTCGTCAATTTCTATTACATCAGAAGGCATTTTGAAAGAATAGTTGCCACTACCAAAATTACCGAAAGAAGTGATGTTGTTTCCCTGTAAATCAAATACTTGAACTCTGCTGTTGTAAGAATCAGGAATATATATTCTATTTTGGATAAGTTCTGGTTTAGATTCATTGACTAAGGTTAAAGGTTCTACAGATAGGGTAGGTGTCTCTTCTATTGTTGTTTCTTGAGAGGGCAGTATTAGAATAATAATTAACGCAAGAAGGATTGGAACTAATTTTGAAAGAGATATTTTATTCATCTTAAAATTCCGTTAATTTTCTGATTTCTTTTATCAACTCCTTCTCCAATAGTTTCCTTCTTGTTTTTTGAACAGTTGAAACAATCTGGAGATGCTCTATTTCAAGCTTTTTTTGTGCTTCAGTAGTTAACTCTGAAAAACTTTGTCGAAATATTGCAAGAGCCCTATCCAAGTTTACTACAATCTCATGCTGTTTAACAAACTCTTCATTCCACCCCTCTTTAGATAAATCCTTGGAAAAATCTTTGGGGTAGGTATCAACAGTTTTTCTAACCTTGACCATTAATCTTTCATAAAAATCTGTATCATATGTTTCGAGAGTTTCTGCAATAATTATCATTTGGTTTTCTAAATTTATTGTTGATTTTTTGTATGCTTCCGTTTCCTTATTTCCATATGGAAGTATAGACTCTATTAATGGAATATTTCTAAGGGTCACCCCAAATGGCTGGAAAATCTCCACAGTAGAGACTCCAATGAGAAGACCAAGGACTACCATCTTTTTTTTAGTAAACTTAAATAGATTTTTAAACATAATTCCATTGTGTGAGCATTCCTATAAAAACATTACTACATGATCAAATTCATTAAAGGATTGCATGTAATGGAAAATTTCAAATAATTGTTGGTAAGAAAGGTTTTTATAAATAGCTTGCAAGGAATCTATGAAGGTGAGCATTCTGTATGGCCCATAAGATAATTGTAGGAAGAAATGAAGGTGATTTTGCTAGATTTGGTGATCTAGGTACTGTTTATCTTGGGAAATCCTATGTTAGGATGGGACATACTACTTCTTTGAGTAATGAAGTCTATTTGGATGTTGCTAGAACTCACGTTGTTATGATATGTGGTAAAAGGGGTAGTGGTAAATCTTATTCTGCATCGGTTTTGGCTGAAGAGATTTCAAGAATGGAAGATGCAATTAAGAAAAATATTGCAGTATTATTTTTTGATACAATGGGTGTTTTTTGGACTATGAAGTTTCCAAATAAAAGACAGGAAAAATTATTAGAAGCGTGGCAGTTGAGACCTGAAGGATTGAATATTAATGTTTTTACACCAGAAGGGTATTATGACGAGTATAAGAAAAAAGGAATTCCAACAGATCACAAGTTTACAATAAGGACTAGCGAACTTAGTGCAGGTGATTGGGGAGACGTTTTTGGAATTAAACTGAATGATCCGATTGGAATATTAATTGAAAGGACTCTTGGTAAATTAGATGGAGATTATTCTATTAGAGATATTGTTGCAGAATTAAAAAAAGATAAAAAAACCACTGTGAGTATTAAGGATGCAGCAGAAAATAGATTTTTAGCTGCAGATGAATGGGGATTGTTTGCTAAATATGGAACGACTGTTGAAGAATTAATGCAACCCGGTAGTGTTAATGTTTTAGACATAAGTTGTTATACACATACTTCGGGAGACTGGAGCATTAAGGGGTTAGTTATTGGATTAGTTAGTAAGAAGTTGTTGGCTGAAAGAATGAATGCTCGTAAAGAAGAAGAGTTGCAAGATATTCAAAGACAGCATAGTTATTTTTACGAAGAACAAAAACAAGATAAGCCAATGGTTTGGATAATGATTGATGAGGCACATGAGTTCTTGCCTAAAGAAGGTAAAACCCCTGCTACAGATGCTTTGGTGCAGTTATTACGTGAGGGACGGCAACCAGGAATTAGCTTAGTTTTAGTTACACAGCAACCGGGGGAGATTCATAGAGATGTCTTAACCCAAAGTGATATTGTTTTGAGCCATAAGTTAACGAGTAGTATGGATATTAATGCGTTGAATAGCATGATGCAGTCTTATTTGACTAGTGATTTAGCAAACCATTTGAATAATTTACCTAGACTAAGAGGGAGTGCTATAATTTTAGATGATAATAGTGAACGAATTTATCCGATGAGGGTTCATCCTAAAAGAAGTTGGCATGGTGGTGAAGCACCGAGTGCAATTAAGTTGAAAAGAGAAGTTGAGTTTGATTTTTAATTCTTTAAATCTAAACAAATTCTAAAAACGCCCGGAGAGTAATGTCCTGCTTTTGTAATTTTAACATGTTTGAATTGTTTTTTGTATTCTTTCTTAATATCTTTGAAATCATCTTCATTTGCAAAGGAGTATAAGTGAATTGTGCCCTTAGGTTTTAACTTCTTTTTTGCAAGTTCTAAAAACTCTTCTGCATTCTTGGGTAGGGGCATTACTACTCTATCAAACTTCTTTTTTATTGTAGGCAATACTTTCTTAACATCTCCTTGAAATAAGACTACATTGTCTAGTTTGTTTAGTTGAATGTTTTCTTCTGCATATTTGTGTGCAGTTTTGCTTAGTTCTATTGCGTAAATTTCTTTTGGCTTTGATCTTTTTGCAATGACACATGGGAATGGTGCAACACCAGAGAATAGAACTAATACTGATTCATTTTTCTTTACTTTTTTTGCTATCCTTAATCTTTCTGAACCCGATCTTGAGGAAAAATAACAAGTTTCTATGTTTAGGTTTAATCTACAACCTGACTCGATATGCATCGTTTCCTTTCTTTTATCTCCTGCTAGAATGGTTATTTTTGGGGTTCTAAGACGCCCAGAGTACTTTTTTGATTTCTTAGCAACTACATAAATATTATTGTGAGTTTCTATAATCTTACCTGCAATTTTTTTCTCTTTTTTTACTAACTCTTTTGGAAAGTCATTGAAGATTGCTATATCTCCCACTACATCAAATGAGTTTGGAACTAATTGAGATTCTTTTTTAGTGATTATCTTAGAATTTAATAAAATTGAACTCAGTTTTGCCATTTTAAAGTATCATGATTATTGTTCCAAGAACCATGACTAGAGATGAGAGGGTTCTTTGCTTTAAATGTTTGTCGTGGAATATTCCTCCTCCAAAGAAAGTTGTAAGAACTGTAGATCCCCTTTTCATTGCTATTACCATTGCTATTTTTGCTGCTGGTAGAGTTATTACATAAACTTGCATGGACCTACTTGCCAGCATAGCCAAAGCCATTATGAATATCCAACCTCCTGCTGATTTAAAACCATGTTTTACTCCCTTAATTCCGTCATGGAATATGGTAATCATAATTAAGAAATTAATTGCTGCAAAGAAATGAACAATTAGTAAATAGGTAAATGGTGTGATTGTGCCTGTTGGTGCCGAGTGTAAAATATATCTATCGATTAATGCTGTAAGTGCATAAAGAAATACTGCAAACAACATGAAATGAACATACTTTGATTTGACTATTACTTTGAAAGGAGTTAATAATTCTTTTTTGAAGGACTTCTTTGGTTTCATTTCAAGGAAGTAGGATCCTAAGAAGATTATTCCAATCCCTACTATTTGATTTAGGACTAAACCTTCACTCAATAATAACCATGCTAGTATTGCAACAATAATTGGGTTGAAGGTAAATAATGGAGATGATAAAGATAACTCCATATGTCTTGTTGCTTTGGCTACAAATAGGAAGGCTGTTGCAGCAACAATTGAAGCTATGTAAAGAATTGGCCAGTAAAAAAATGGAAAGTTGAAATTGGCAAAAGGTATGAATATTACAGACAGAAGTGCTATTATGATTGAAAAGACTGTTGCAAACTCCATTGCATGTTCTTTGTAAAGAGTTTTCTTTTCTACAATTGAAGCTACTGTTGCAAAGACTACAGGAACTAACATTAGTATGTACCATTGAACCATTTTACATCCAAGAACCGAGGCCTTTTTGATCTACTGTGACCTTCACGTTCCCTCCTGTTAATTTGTTTAATGTTGACATAATTCTATCTTCTGAGAATTCATGTTTCTTTACTAGTATTTCTATTAGTCTTTCTTTATTTGGAGTTTTCCATTCTAAGTTGTAATCCTTTTTTACTTCCATGTTTTTGAATAGTTCGAATACTTCCTTCCAATCTTGGTTTTCTAATGGATATTCTTTGAATATTTTTTCTGGAGTTTTTAGTTCTTTAA
Organism: Candidatus Woesearchaeota archaeon; assembly: GCA_018655015.1. Classification (GTDB taxonomy): domain Archaea; phylum Nanobdellota; class Nanobdellia; order SCGC-AAA011-G17; family UBA489; genus JABIKK01. The sequence continues at coordinate 167,120 of JABIKK010000011.1, forward strand.
CAATCTTAATTGCTTTTTTAGGACCAATGCCTTTTATTCCTGCGTGATAATCTGTTCCGACTAACATTCCTAGAGATATTAGTTGATCTTGATTTATTTCTAAATTCTTTAAAGCTTCATCTAATAGAATTAAGTCTGGATTTGTTTTAATGAATCCCGTAGCAGTTTTTCTTTTTTGTGAAACAGTTAAATTTGTAACCATTCTTGGTGAACCGTGAAGTAATGTATCAAAGTCCGTAGTTGCTGCTGCCCAAACATCACCTTGTTTACAGCAATACGCAATTTGTGCGTCTGCTTCTGAAGGGGCGTGGATGATTGGAATCCCCAATGCTTCTATTAGTTCTTTTGATTCTTCAACCATTTCTTTTGTTAATCTTGTAAATTGTTTTGAGTACTTTAACATTAATTCTTCATCGCCTTCTTCTTTTGCTGCTTCGAATTTCTCTTGTGCAATATTTTTTGAGGCATATCTTTGTTCTTGGGTTTTTAGTTTTAGTTCTGGGGGTTTTCCATCCATTACATAAACAAGCTTTATGCCCTGTGCAATTAAATTTGCAGATCTTGATAGAATTCCTTGTAAGTGTGAAGTGATGTTTCCCTTTGAATCCATTAGTGGAGTTCCATCTCTTTGCCTTATAGATGTTAGGAACTGATATGCTGCGTTTGAAAAGTCTACTGCTACTTTTTTATTCTTTAATTCGTCGAAAGAAATCTTTCTTTTTTCCACGATGTCCGTGATTTTTACACCCATATTTAGAAATGGGAATTGTTAATTTATATACCTTATTATGTAAATTCTTTTAAAACTAGTTATGATTTAGAGAGTAAAAGTGGTGGTTAAGTATACTAAATTGGAGCATCCTGGCGGAATTTATATTTACAGGGTTCATAATAAGAAGTTAGACAAGTTCTGTAGTGGTGAATTGGGTGGTTTGAAGAGTTTTTTGACTGATATGTTTGAATCTTGTCCAGATGATTATTTTGGTAGAGGGCCTAGGGGAAGTGCTTTGAAGTTTAGTTCTAATCACGAGATGGTTGAATTAAGTGGCCATAGAGTTTGTAGTTTAGCAGAGAATGGATTGAAGGTTAATGCTGATAGGTTCAAATGCAACCATAGTAAAGTTCAATTGTTTATGTTGGAAAATGATTATGAGACTGTTGCAATTGAAGTTCCTATTTGGTTAAATTCTGATGAGATACCTAGATATGAAGAAATATTTGGAAGTACTGAACCCTTGACTGGACATATTGATTTGTTAACTATTGAAGATGGTAAGATTTGGGTCTGGGATTATAAGCCTAATGCGCATAAAGAGAAATATGCCGATACGCAAGTTTATTTTTATTCTTTGATGTTAAGTAAGAGAACTGGAATTCCTTTGGAAAAGTTTAGATGTGGTTACTTTGATTGGGATAGGGCCTATATGTTTAAGCCTGGAGAAATTGAAAGTAAAGAACTTAATTCTAGTTTGAAGAATTACTAATCTTTTTTGAGACCTTGTAAAGTTTTTCTAGTTAGAATATCTTGGGAATAGCCTTCAGTTCCGCCACCATTGTAGCGACTAAGAGTATCTTCCCATGAACGGCAATTGTGAGGTTGTGAAATTTTATGTGCAGATTGAACCCTAACTTTGTCTCCTAATCCTAATTTGTCAGGTGAGATTTCTGGGTTTAACTCTTTTATGAATTCTAAGTATGAATTGTTGTCTTGTGCTATTGCACCTAATGAGTCTCCACTTTCTACAGTATGGTAAAATGGTTGGCCATCTGGAACTGTTTCTGTATGGTAATCTTCAAAGTGCTTGCCGAATAAGAAAATTAAACCGCCCTTAATACTTGCTTCGGATGTCATGGAATTATTACTTGAGTAATCTAATTTCCCATCTTTCCAATGGGTGTGATCGAATTCATTAAACTGTTCAGACATATCTTCAAGCCCTAACTTCCAAAAGAATTTTGGATCTTGTAATTCATTTAAACCATAATCTCCATTATTGGCTATTTGAGCAGGGTCATGTGTGAAAGCATTTCTATGATTCGGTGAACCTGTTTCTTGAATTATCCATGATTTTGCAACAATTGGGTCTAATCCCTCGCATCCACTTAAACTTTTGAAGTGTGCGTTAAGTTCTCCTACATAAGTCAATATTGCTTGATCATGTTGATGGTATGCTTCTGAATCATAATTTTCGAAGTTAGGGATTGTTTTGGGAACCTCTACTTTTTGTTCTAATGTTTGTTCGGGATTAATTGGAAGTGGTTCTTCTGGTTTGCTACAAGCAGTGCTAGCGAGTAATGCTGTTCCTACCAATAATTTGTTTAATAGTCCCATTTTTCGTCCTCATTTGAGTACACCAACCTATAGTTTACAGTATATAAGTCTATTGATTTGTAGCCTTAGAGCTTTAAGGGAAGGTTTATAAGATTTCTGAGCTTTGGTAGTGGATGGCAAAATTAGACTTTTATCCCTTAACTGTGGACTATATTGACGAGCCAAATGGGGCACACAGAGGGATGGTTAGACTATTTGGTAGATGTCCTGATGGGAAAAGGATTTGTGTATTGGATAGTAATTTTTCTGCTTATTTTTGGGTTATTTTGGATAAGAAAGAACATGCTGAGAAGATTAAAAATAAATTACTTGCTTTGAAGATTGAAGAAGTAAGGAGAAATGCATATGTCACTAATGTTGAGATTAAAAATAAAAAACATTTGTCTAAAGATGTCTGTGCTTTGAAAGTTGAAGTTAATAATCCTAAAGATGTTTCAATTATTCGTGAAGAAATAAAGAAATGGAAAGAGATTGATGATTTGTTAGAGTTGGATATTCCGTTTGTTAGAAGATATTTGATGGATTCTAAAATTGAACCTTTGAGTTTGTGTACTGTTGAAGGTGAAGAAGTTGAAAGTAGTTATACTGTTGATTCGGTGATTAATGCAAAGAAAGTTGTTTCTAAAGAAAATGGTTATTTGGACAAACCTAAAGTTCTTGGTTTTGATATTGAAGTTTATAGTAAACATAGATTCCCCAATGATCAAATAGATCCAATATTGATGGTTGCTCTTTATGGTAATGATGGCTATAAGAAAACAATTGTATGGAAGAAATTCAATAATCCTACTGATGATGTTGAATTTGTTAAAGATGAGAAGGAACTGATTGTAAGATTTAATGATTTGGTTAATGAGTATGGTCCGGATTTCATAGTTGGCTATTTTTCAGATGGTTTTGACTTCCCTTACCTTCAAGCTAGAGCAGATAAGCTAAAAGTTAAATTGAAATTGGGTTTGGATGGAAGTGCCTTGAAGCAAAACAGGCGAAATAACACTTCTACTACCAAAATAAAGGGTGTTGCGCATGTTGATGTGTTTAAGTTCATTAGACGTATTATGAGTGGTGAAATTAATTTACCTGCCTATGATTTGAATACTGTTGCAAGTAATTTTTTAGGTTCTGGTAAAGTTGGCGTTGATATTAACAAATTGTGGAAGGCATGGGACGAAGGAAGCGATGAACTTGGTGAATATTGTAAATATAATTTAGTTGATTCAAAATTAGCATGTGAACTATTTGAAAAGATCTATCCTAATTTAAATGAGTTTGTGAAGTTATGTGGTTTGCCTGCAGATGATATTTCTAGAATGGGCTTCAGTCAATTAGTTGAAAGTTTTGTTATGAAGAATTTAGATGAGTTTAATGAAATTGCTCCGAATAGACCTTATAGGAATGTTGTTGGCGCGAGAGAAGGAGTTAAAGTTGAAGGGGCTTTTGTGTTTAAGCCAGATCCTGGAATGTATAAGGATATAGTTGTTTTTGATTTTAAATCTCTGTATCCAACCATAATTAGTGCACACAATATTTGTTCTAGTACAATAACGGATAGTAAGAAAGAAGTTAATGTCTCTCCTAAGATCGATGTTGATGGAAAAGAAGTGCAATACAATTTTAATTTTAAGTATGACGGGATCTTTCCTAAATTAATTAGAGAAATATTGGTTAGAAGGAATAGAGTTAAGGAATTATTGAAGAAAAATAAGAAAGATGCTACCTTGAATGCTAGGCAATATAGTCTAAAGACTCTTGCTAACAGTTCCTATGGCTATTTGGGCTTCTCTGGTGCAAGGTGGTATTGTAAGGAATGTGCTGCGTCTACAACTGCTTATGCAAGAGATTATATTCGAAAGGCAATGGATGAAGCTGAAAAAGAAGGTTTGAAAGTCATTTACGGAGATACTGATTCGGTTTTTATTGCATTGGGAGATAAAACAAAAAAAGATGCTGAGAATTTTTTGAAAAAAGTTAATGAAACCTTGCCTAGTTTGATGGAGTTAGAAATGGATGGCTATTACCCTCGTGGTATTTTTGTAATGAAGAAGGGTGAAGATGAAGGTGCTAAGAAAAAATATGCACTACTTGATGAAAAAGGCGAAATTAAAATTGCAGGATTTGAAACTGTTCGTGGAGATTGGAGTGCAATTGCAAAAGAAACACAGAAAGAAGTTCTTAAGATAATTTTAGTTGAAGATGATGTGGAGAAGGCAGTTAAATATGTTAAAAAAGTTTTAGATGATGTTAGGGATGGAAAGATCGACATTAGTAGGATGGTTTTGAAGAAAAGGTTGACTAAAGATATTGAAGACTATAGTGCAATTGGTCCACATGTTAATGTTGCTAAGAAAATGGTTAAACGAGGAGATGCTGTTGGAGCTGGAAGTGACATTAGATATGTTGTTCAAGAAGGAAAGGGAAACATAGGAGATAGATCTGTTCCAAGTGATGAAGCTGAAAGTTATGATCCTGAATATTATACTGACAATCAAATAATTCCTGCGGTAGAAAGGATATTCTTGGCGGTAGGATATGATAAAGAAGATTTAACAAAGCTTCATAAACAGAAAAGTTTAGGTGATTTCTAATGAGTGATTGGTTAAAAGCTGGAAAGCTTGCTGCAGAAGCAAGAGAATATGCTGTTGATATTTGTAAGGCTGGTAAGACCTATACTGAAGTAGTAGACAAAACTGAAGATTTTATTATTAAACGTGGAGGGTTTCCTGCGTTTCCAATGGATATTTCTGTGAATCATGTTGCTGCACATTATTGCCCTTATATTGAAGATGACAATGTTTTAGAAAAAGGAGATGTTGTTAAGTTAGATATCGGTGTTCATATTAATGGTGCTGTTGCAGATAATGCCGTGACTGTTGAGTTGGGCACTAATAAATATAGAGATTTAATATTAGCTTCTAAAGATGCTTGCTTAGCTGCTTGTGAAATTGCAGTTCCTGGTTGTGAGATTGGAAAGATTGGAAAGATTGTAGAAGAGACAATTGGTTCTGCAGGTTTTAGTCCAATTACAAATCTGAGTGGACATGGTGTTGATATGTGGACCGTTCATACTGAGCCTACAATTCCTAATTATGATAATGGTAATCCTAAAACACTATTTGAAGGCCAACATATTGCAATTGAACCTTTTGCAACAGATGGGGTTGGAAGTATTAAGGAAGGTAAACCTTGTGGAGTTTATGCTTTTTTAGAGAAGAAACCTGTTCGTTTGGATGGTGCTAGAAAGCTGATGGCTCAAATTGAGAGGGACTATAAGACGTTACCTTTTACTGAAAGATGGTTGAAGGATGTTAAAAATATAAAATTCTTGTTATCCATTTTAGAAAAATCCGGAGTTGTTAAACAATATACAGTGTTACCTGAGAAAAATAAAGGAATGGTTTCTCAACATGAAAATACTGTAGAAGTTGGTTATGGTATAACTACCAAGATTTAAGATGATTAATAGAGTAAGAATTATTGGGACTTCTGGAACTGGTAAAACTTATGTGGCAAAAAAACTTTCTAAAATTTTGAACATATCTCACTACGATTTAGATGAAATATTTTGGAAAAGAAAATATGACCAAAAAAGGACTGTTCCTGAAAGGGAGAAGCTTTGTTTAGAACTAACTAAAAAAAGAAAATGGGTTCTTGAAGGAGTTTATGGTTCCTGGTCGGAATCGTCTATCCAAAAAGCAGACCTAGTTGTATTACTAGACGTAAACCTATTTCTTGCTATTTGGAGGATAATTAAACGGTATTTTAAGAGAAAGGGAACCTGTAGAGAGTCAATTGGTAATATGATTTATCTTGTGAATTATGTAAGAAAATATAAAAAACGAAGTGATACGGCTAGCCATAAAACTCATGTTGAGTTGATAAATAAACATAAAGTTGAAGTCATTGTGTTGAAAAATAAAAAAGATGTTAAAGAATTCTTGAAAGATTTTTAATTTTTCCGAATAATTTTGAACAGTTGTTATTAAGCTTTGATTTATTGTTTCATTGGAGGTAGCTTTAGAAATGCTTATATATTGAATGGTATCTATTGGTAGGATGAATACTCAAATAAATTTAAGATTGCCTGAGAAGATATTGATTTCTGCTAAAAAAAGGGCGGATAAAGAAGGTTTTGGGACCGTACAAGAATATATTAAGGAAGTTTTGAGAACTGAACTATTTGAAAATGTATCTTCTAAAGAGATTAAACTTGTTAGAAACTTAATTTCCCTTAGTGAAAAAAATAAACTTTATGGCACTGAAAAAGATCTTTTTGATAAGCTAAAGAGTAATGTATGAATTAATTCCCAGTAAGTTTTTTCTTGAGCAAGTAAACTCCTTAAGTGCTAAATCTAAAAATATTGTTTTTGATAAATTGATGTTGGTTAAGGTTAATCCGTTTAGATATAAAAGAATCTACGGATATAATTTGTTTTTGTTCAGGATAAGATTTAGTGATAAAGGGAAGGCATTGAGAATTGTTTATTTCATAGAGGGGAATTTTGTGAAGATTGTTTGCATTCTAGACAGGTCCAAAAATTATAAGGATTTAAAGAAATATTTAAAATTTGATAGTTAGTTAACTCTTAGAATAGGTAGTTCGCCGTAACCAAGTTCTAGTCTAATGTTGTCTAATTCTTTTAGAACCTTTTTTTTATTTTCATCGAAGCCATCGGGGTTAGGAACAACTTCCACCTTTACGTCCCCATGACAGTATAGCAATCTCTTGGCTGGTGAAACCATCATTCCGATGAACCTTTTATTTTTTCTTAGTTGCAGTGTATAAGACTCAATGTCTCCTGAAGTAAACCTTGGGAAAAGAGTATTTGCAGAAGTACAATGAGTATGTAATTCTACAGTTTGATAAATTAGATTTCTTCCGAGGAATGTGCGTAATATTTCCTCGCTTTGTGGATCATTAGGATGGGATGTAAGTCCAGTTGCATTAGCAAATAATGCTTCGGCCATAAAATCTATACTTGTTCCACCTAAATTAGATATTGGAGTGTACAAAAGACTGCCCCTAGTTTCAAAGGGGGCCGTTGGAAGATCCTTAAGTTGATCATCTAAGTATTCGGGTAAAAGAATCCTTCTAGGCTTCGGGACAGGCGGCATCTTATCCCATATAGGTTTGTCTAGCCGGCTGATGTTGAGAAATTCTCGCATCCCTTAAGTACTTCTCTTCTATTGTTCTGTACTTCTTTATTTCTTCTTGTTTAAGGGAAGGCATAATCTTCTTCAATGCTTCTTCAAAGTCTGATGAAGAAACTTCTTTTGAAGCTCTGTCCTTTCTTAATGCAACCATTGCGGCTTCCCTACAAAGCGCTTGAATGTCTGCACCATTGAATTCCTCTAATTTTTCGTTTATTGCTTCTAAGTTTACGTCTTTTGCTAAAGGCATATCTTTGGAATGTATTTTTAATATTTCAATTCTTGAATCTTTTTCAGGTAATTGTGTTGCGATTATTCTGTCAAATCTTCCAGGTCTTAATAATGCTGGATCAACTAAGTCCGGTCTGTTGGTTGCAGCTAAAACTACAACGTCAGCTAATTCTTCTAATCCGTCCATCTCTGCTAGTAATGCGTTGACAACACGTTCTGTAACTTGTGAACCACTATCTAATCCACGTCTAGTTGCTAGTGCATCTATTTCATCGAAGAAGATAATTGTTGGAGCTGTTTGTCTTGCTCTTTCGAATATTTTTCTAACTCCTTTTTCTGATTCACCAACCCATTTGGTTAGTAATTCTGGACCTTTAACTAATATGAAATTTGATTCTGATTCGTTTGCAACTGCTTTTGCTAAAAGTGTTTTTCCTGTTCCCGGAGGTCCGTACATTAAGATACCTCGTGCAGGTTTGATTCCTAATCTTTTGAATGATTGTGGATCTTTTAGAGGCCATTCAATTGCTTCTTTTAGTTCGCCCTTTAATTGTTCTAAACCACCGATGTCTGACCACTTAACGTCTGGAGCTTCTACTAAAACTTCTCTTAAAGATGAAGGTCTTACTATTCTCCTTGCTGCATGGAAGTCTTCAGCAGTAACTACTAATTTTAATTTTGATAAATCTTTATCTTCCTTGCTTAAGTTTGGAAGTTCTCTTCTAATAACATTCATTGCAGCTTCCTTACATAATGATTCTAAGTCTGCGCCTACAAAACCGTGAGTTTTAGATGCTATTGCAACTAAGTCAACATCTTTTGTTAATGGCATGTTTCTTGTGTGAATTTGCATAATCTTTAATCTGCCTTCTTTATTTGGAACGCCGATGTTAATTTCTCTGTCAAATCTTCCTTGTCTTCTTAGTGCAGGGTCTAATGAATTTTGTCTATTAGTTGCACCGATAACAATAACTCTTCCTCTTGACTTTAGTCCGTCCATTACTGTTAGTAATTGTGAAACCATTCTACGTTCTACTTCACCGTAGGTTTCTTCTCTCTTTGGTGCGATTGCATCGATTTCATCTATGAATATAATTGAAGGTGCATTCTTTTCAGCTTCTTCGAATAAGTTTCTTATTTTTTTCTCGGTTTCTCCGTAGAATTTTGAAAGTAATTCTGGACCGTTAACTAGTATGAAGTTTGCATTTGTTTCGTTTGCAACTGCTTTAGCTAAAAGTGTTTTACCTGTTCCTGGAGGTCCGTGTAGCAATACTCCTTTTGGTGGAGCGATACCTAATTGTTCGAATATTTCTGGGTTCTTTAGTGGGAGTTCGACCATTTCCCTCATCTTTGTAACTTCTTCTTGTAATCCACCAATATCTTCGTAGTTTACATCTGCGATCTTTTCTTCGCCCTCTTTGATTTCAACTGCTTTTGAGGTGATCTTTAATTGAGTATTTTCTGTAATGATACAAGGTTTTTTTGGATTAACATCTGCAACTACAAACTTTAATGTTCCAAATCCTAATGGTGATGCGTTTAATTCGTCAAATATTCCTGAGAAAATGTCTTCGAAAGGTGAACCTGACATAGTTCTTCTTCTTCTTTTTGCTCCGCCTAAAGAAATAATATCTCCTTTTGTAACTGCTCTACCTAACAAACCGTTTTTGAACATTTCTGGATTAGCTGCTTGGATCATAACTCCTTGTTGAGCAGGTGCGATAACGATTGTTTTTGCTTCTCTGATGTCTGATTGTGTAACTGTAACTGATTCACCAATACCTGTTTTTGCATTTCTTCTTATGATACCATCCATACGGATGATTTTTTGACCAATGTCTGAAGGATAAGCTCTATCTACAATACCTACTGTTGTTCTTCCACCTTTGATTTCTACAATGTCTCCAGCTTTAACTCCAATTTCTCTCATTGTTTGGGAGTCAATTCTAACAATGCCTTTGTAGGCCTCTTCTGTATAGGCTTCTTGAACTTTGAGGTTTACTTCTTTCATTTTGTTTTATTCCTACTTTGGGGTTTATTAAAGTTTTCTTGAAAAGAATAATGATAGTTTTTCAGGTGATTCTAGGGACATTTTGATTAAGGTGTTCATTTCTTCGAAGATGTTTTCTTGAAGGTTTATGATTTCTTTTGGTATGGAGACTGTGTATGAGTTTCCTACCATTCTTAGTTTAACTTTGTAGTCTTTGTTTTTCATGTTTTTGTATTTTAAGTATGCTTCTTCGTCTAGAGGGTGTATCCATTGTTCATGGCAGTTTAGACATTTCCAAGTTCTTAGTTGGAAGTTGTTTTTGATTAATA
>JABIKK010000012.1 GCA_018655015.1 Candidatus Woesearchaeota archaeon
GTGTAAAAGTCTGAGTGGAAGGATCTTTTAGTACGAGAGGAACAAAGGTTCGGCGCCACTGGTCTATCAGTTGTCCGACAGGGCAGGCTGAGCAGCTACGCGCCAAGGGATAAGAGCTGAAAGCATCTAAGCTCGAAACCCGCCGCGAAAATAGACTTAGAGTACCTGCAGAAGACAGGTTTGATAGGGTCGGGGTGTAAGTACCGAGGCAACGAGGTATTCAGCCCGCGATTACTAATAACTCTTTTATTTGTATACTTAGAAAAACTATGGTCCTTGACTCTTCCTGTGTATCTTTTTTTATTCTAAAAATTTACATTAAGAATAGTTAAAACTATAAAATATTATTAATTAAGAATTAATACATGCCTAATGTTGCATCAATTTCTTCAACAATTCTTTCTGCTGATTTTCCATCAGGTCTAAAACCTGCTAAGTTAGGGCAAACTTCATATTTAAAATTCGAATCATTTAACAAACCTATTAACAGGGGAGATACTACACAAACATCATCAGCCCTGTAAGTAACACCCATTTGATTTGTAGGTAATCTATCTTCACTATATCTTGATTGCATACTAATAACTAAATTTCCTGCAATCGCAGCTTCAATCCCACAAGTTGAAAATGGTGTTGCAACAACGTCTGCAACGAGTGCACCTTCTAAAGGTTTAACTTCACTAGGATCAACAAGCCACATTTTTGGATTGTCGCCAACATAATCAGCAATTTCTTGTTTTTCTGAGTCAGGCATCCTGCCATGCAAACTAATACCTACGCTAAACTCCGGCACACGATCCAATACTACATCTCCAAGAGTCCTTATATTATCTAAATCCCAATACTTATGCCTATCTTCATCTTCTTTGAATGCATTTGCTATATAAAATAAAATTCTATCTGTTGGAAGTCCCATCTTTGCACGTGTAGTAAGTCTTTCAGAATCTGTAATTGCTTCAGCCCTTCGAAGAACAGTATCATGATATGGGTTTCCAGTTACAACTAACCTACTTTCATCTTTTAGTTTAACTTTTTCCAAGAATTCTCTTTTAGCAAATTCATCTGGAACACAAAGAATATTTGGCATTGCTCCATCTTGAATAGTCCTTTCTAAATCATCAACCCTTAAAGCATAATCTCCCCAAAAATCTAAAACTCCAACACTTGGAATTCCTCTTCTAGTTCCTGCGATTACTAAAGATTTTTCAGGACCATTATATTCCTTTTCAGTACTTGAACCTACAAAAATTAAATCTGGCCTTTCAGCATCTAAAACTTTTCCAGCTAGTTCAATAGTAACATCTTCAAGGCTTGTTGAATCTTTAAGTGGTTGAAAGTCATTCCATTGTCCAAATCTAAAACCATTTTCCTCAAAAGCAATCGTCGCAGGTCTTAACCCAAATGGCAGGACTTCATGGTGTTCACTTCTATCTAATAATTTAATAACTGGAGAAATAGCATTTGCACTACCGAAATGATGTGCCGCTGCTAAAATCTTGTCCCTTCTTCTGCTCATTGCCATAGGTTTGTCCGTAGGGTTTTCCTTTTAAAAGTTTCCATTAAATAGTGGTAAACCACCAAAAGAACCATCAACACAATTATATACTTTAAACTCTCTAAAAAAACAATGAAACCAAATTTTTGGGTTATAATAATCGTTATAATAATCCTTTATTTCTTACTAAAAGCAATATTCTAGTTTGAAAAAGAGGGGGGAAAGTAAGAGACTTCTATAGGTTACCGGAGCATACAGCAAGATTTATAATAAGTTGTCATTCTCCAGTGAATATGTCAAGAATCAGACTTAGTAAGGCCGAAAAACAAGAATTTGATTTAGAAGGCCAAAGGTATGTCGAACAACAAGCAACAGCTTTAGCCGCATTCCAACACTTGTACAAAGGACCTCTTGAACAAAAAGGTTTAGAAGCCTTAACCGAAGATGATGCAAGAACATTCGTTCATATGTTACATTATGGAAATCTCTCAAATGGCAATGCTCCAAAAAAACTCAGGATCGCAATTAGAAATGCATTAACCTCTCAAAGTAATGATATCCCTTCAAGAATAAGAGGACTTAATCAAGCTGTAGCATTTTACGGCACATGGATTGAAGCAGGGAATACAAATGAAAAGTATGGGGCAATAAACCAATTAGAACCATCTTTTGAAGATTATGCGACAGCATTAGAAATGGCCGGAGCATGGGAAAAAGGTCAAAGGCCCAGTGAAAAAACTATAAGGGGATCTCCAGAATTTGATGTTCTTGAAGGTTGGGCAACAAAATTTCAAGGAAGAACTGATGACTTTGTTACCACTGACGGCCTATGTCATGTAAGAGCAATCTCTGGATCGATTGAAAATTTTTATGATGGAGACAAGACAAGAACAATAGCCACTAGAAAATTTTGTTCAGATTTTTTCGAAGTATTTTCAGGTAAACCTCCTAATAAAACAAAAAAGTATGACTCTTCATCAACAATTGCAATTGAACGAATTTTACTAGATCCAAAGGGGGTTGGAGATACCCTTGGAGGTTTTGCAGAATTTGTAGACTCCTATTACCTTTTAGAAGCAGAAGCAGATTTAGCTGTAATTGATGAAATCCCTAGAAACGAAATGTCTCCTTCAGAACAAGTACGATATGTCGCTCCAATATTACAAAGGCAAAAAGGGGGAAAAGAAAAGAAAGCAGTAAGAGTAAAGACTTCCAAAACATTTTTGGAATTAACTAAATCTGTAGACTTAGAAGAAAGAATAGATCTACTTGAAGTTGTTGATAGGGCAATAATTGATCAAGGAATAAATCCCTTAGACTTATACGCTAAGTTAAGAAAAACTGGATTGAAACCTTTAGAATATGCAGAATTCCTAATGGTAGGGGATCAGTTCGGATGGCGCCCAGAAGGAAGTGGCTCAACAAGTAGTTTTGTCGCAAATAGAGATCTTGAAGATAAAGATGTAGTTGCAACATACTTGATGCTTGCAAGGACCAATTTTAATATTCTTAAGGTACTTGAAGAAATTGCATCTAACAAATCCGGTGTTCCTGCCGTAAGAGAATTGATTGATAATCCTTCACTCCTTTTTGTTGATAATAGTGCTGTAGACTTAGCAATCCTTGCAAGAGATTACAAACATGGAAGGTTAATTATCGAAAGATATGCAACTGTTAAGGCAAGAGGTTTAGATGAAAGGGCAGATGCTGTTTTACATGTTGGAAATCTAAGGCCAAGTTTAACAGATCTTACATATATTAGAAATAGAATGAGGAAACTTCCAGAAGATGAAGTAAAATTCATATTGGGATGCGATACCATCCCAGGAATAATGAACTTATTAAAAAAACAGCCAGAAAGTAAATCACAAATGCCTGCTCACAAAGAAAGTATTTCTTGGTTCGATTTAATGAAAAAATCCATGGGGGTTAGAGGAGCATCAACAGAAGAAGTTGCTGCAGCAGAAACAGCACACCAAATACTTTCAGGCAATGGTGGAAACCCAAGATTCCTAAGAAATATGTTTCGTACACAGCAAGAAGATCTTGGTCAACTTTGCGAGGATGTTGCAAGATTTGCTGGAAACACAACATTTACTACATTAATGCAACGAGATGGTTTATTCCAAAGATACAAATTAGGTTTAACACAACCCAAATTCGTAGAAAATTTCGCAGATTTCGTTACAAAAGAACACCATAACTCTTTCCAAGCATTACAAGATTATTTGCCCCATGAACTTACTGTGCAAGAGCCCTTAATCGTTGAACAACCAAGCGCAGAACAACCTGCTGAATATGAAATAACAATGGAAGATTTTCCGGGTAGAATATTTCTTTGTGGAGGGATATTTAAACCTGAGTCAAGAGAAAAAATAACTAAAGAACTTCCAGGTATAATTTTCGCACCCAATGAAAAAAGGTTAAGAAAATTTGGTTTACCTGGGCTAGGTGAAAATGATGCGGTTCTTTGGGCTATGAACCAGTTAAGCCATTCGGCCCGACACCAAGTAAAAAATCAATGTGAAAAAGTTGGAGCCCAATTTGAAGTTGCTAGATCGGATGGATTTGACTCAGTAGTTAGAAATGTAAAAGAAAGGATTCTGAATAGAAGAACTAAGAACTAAAATCCCCCAAAATAGTTTGTTTCTTAACACCCTTTCCAACTATCTTTTTCTTTCCAACCCATTCATGGCACATTGATTTGTAACCACAATAATCACATAATTTAGATTTATTCGTAGGAAACTCATTACAAGATTCTATTTCTTTAATTTTATCCTCAACCTCTAATTTTAACCTAACTAAATCATCAGCCGTCCTAGAAGAGCTAAACTCCTCATTAAATGCTAAAAAATTCCAAACCAATTTAACATCTTTAGCTTCAGGATAATTTTCTCTAACCCAAATAGAATACATGGCTAATTGTCTATCCCTATCTAACTCTTCCTGCCTTTTCAAACTACTATTTGTTTTATAATCAATAACATAGTAATTACCTAAATCATCAGCAGCAAGCCTATCAATTTTCACATAATATTTATCCCCGTTACTCAGGTCTAGTTTCTCATTAGTTTCAACACCAATTATTTTCAACTGATCAAAAGGATGATATTTATCATAATAATTTAATAAACTCTCAACACCTATATTTTGATACATCTCAGGGTTAGCATACTCCTTAACAACCAGTATATTATCATTCCAATCTTCTTTCCATCTTCTCAAATAATACTCTAACAACTCATCCTTAGAATTTAACTTACCAGATTGTAAATCCTTATACAACTTCTCCAATGCATCATGAACTAAACTACCCATAAATGCCTCAATACACTGAATATCAGTTCTAATTCTTTCAATATACTGCAACCTAAATTTGTACTTACATTGATCGAACGTACTTAACTTAGAGTTAGAATAAATTCCCATAAACAGAAAAATACTAAATTCTTATTTAAGTTTTGTCAATTAACTTGGTTTTTGCAAACATTTAAAAATGCCTTTTTTAAATTCAAGCCATTGATTACGAGGTGAATAGTAACATGTTCAAAATAAACAAACACGAATGGGTTAAAGTAAAAAGATCTAAAATAGATAAAAAAGGCGTTTTCGCCAGAAAGGATGTTCCTAAGGGTACTTACATGATTGAGTATGTTGGTAGAAAAATAACTAATAAAGAAGCAGATGAAATCTCAGAGCAAGAAATTAAAGACGGAGATGTATATTTATTTGAATTAAACAAGAAGTACACTTTAGATGGAAATATTAAAGGAAATGATGCAAAATACATCAATCATTCTTGCGAACCAAATGCAGAATCCTTAAACGAAGACGGACATATTTGGATAGAAGCAGTTAAGGATATCAAAAAAGGCGAAGAAATAACTTATGATTATTGCCTAACTACAGACGATTACAAGGATCATCCTTGTAGGTGTGGTGCTAAATCCTGTAAGAAATATATTACGATTCCAAAAAAGAAATAAGGTGGCTAATTACCACCAAATAGTCTTGAAAGCCATCCAAAGATTGCCTTCATTGCACTCTGCTGTTCTTTGATATTTTCACAAACACCATATCTAGCCGAGTTACTCCTACATTCATAGTTATTACTTGCTTCAGAACCATCTTCTTTTTGAGATAAAAGGTTTCCATCTAAATTACAATAGCTTTGTCTTCCTTCATATTCAAGCCTTGTTCCAAAAGGTAAACACTTGTTTAAGTTGTGATTCACATAACAACCATTATTACAGTTTGTCCCAATAATCTCTTCTTGAGGATAAAGTATCTCTTCATCACGTTTTCCACCTTCACCATCATAATCCTCATCAAAGATTTGATAGCTAACAATGTCTATTCTTCCATTGTTCTTATCGACATCTTCATCATCGAAAGCTCGGTTAAGAGTTATTTCATGTAATCTTAACTTAAAACCATCTACTTTATTGGTAAAAATATCACCTTCAATCATCTGCCAAGTTACTTCACCATCTATCTCAAATGTTGCAATTGCAGGAGATACATCCTCAACAATTAACAAATTAACAGTGTGTTTAATCCCCTCAACTACATGAGTTCTACTTTCACCTTCTTCTAGAATATAGTAAGAATTACTAAACCAGTCATCATCATATTCTTCCTCAACTTCAGGTTCATCATCGCTACCATCACAGTCACTACCCCTACATCCAAGAACTATTTCAAAACAATAAGGGTCTGAGCTGTATTCCTCAGCTTCAAGGAAAAAGTCCTCAGCAAAGTATGGATTTCCAGCAATAGCCTTACCATTAACTCTTAAAACACCAAGCCCATTTGTAAGAACAACATCATATACTTTGTTCCCAACATCAAATTTCTCTTCTTTAGCCAAACAAACTACTTTAGTAATTGCATGATCTCTTTCTTTCTTTGTTATTTCACAAATTCCGGCATCAATAAGGTGTCCAGCAGGATCTCTATAACGATAACAGCCACTATCACCTTCAGTATAAACAGAAATTCCACGATAGTTCATTCCAGCAGAAGTAGTTGTTTTATCCCCTTCAGGATCTATTACTAAAACTGTGATAAATGATCCAGAGTTATATATCTCATCCATGCTCTCTCTAAAGACCATACTAAATTCTAGCCTATTAACGCCGATACCAATGTCTATCTTTCCATTAATATCTTTAGTAGCCCCTTCACCATCGGGATATCCATTATTAAAAAATTCCCATTCTAAGTCATTAACATGAGAATCTGAAGTAAGTTCAGCTAGAAATTTAACTTCCATTCCATCTTTAACAAAATAGAAACCTTCACTGTTAGGTTCGACATTTACAATCTCAAGGGAAGTGATTGCAACATTTGCCCTTTGATTCTCTTTAGGGCTTATTTTAACTTCACATAAATTTGAGTCAACATCTTCAATTTCTACTTCAAATCCAGATATTTCTGCTTCGTCACTTTCACTAACCCATGTACTAACTCCCCCAATATTAACTAAACATCTTTCATTGGGTGCATCAATATTTTCTATTAAAACAGTATTCTGAGTATTATCTGAACCATAAAATGTCACAGATTGTCCAACTCCAACATCTCCATCAAATAAATTTGTGTCTGCGGTAACAAATGGCATTGCCAAAAGTAATAACATTAAAACTAAAATCGTCTTTTCCATCTTTAACATCTCCATTTAATCATTTATATCCCTTTTGGGGATCAGAGAGTAATGGCCTCATAGTCCAAAACTCCCTGATTTGTTTGTAATTCGAGAAGTAGTACTCCACTGACACCATAACCATTCCAGTTATTTGGGTCTCTGTAAACTACCTTACTTTCATCTCTTCGTTCGTTGTAAACTACAGAAACTTCATAGCTTGGTAAGACCATTAGCTCTTGAATCAACTTTCCGTTTTCTGTTTTAGCAACAAACTTATTCCCTAAAAGATTCACGCTTGGATCTTGGTTGTACCCTAAAGTCATCAAATAGACAATAGCTCTTTTTCCTTCCTTTTTATAGACTAAGTCCATTCTTACACTATTATTAGATTCGTCAATTGCTTCATACATGTGCAACTCACGACCATCCCATAATGACATTCCAGACATTGTAGTGGTTAGTGTTCCATTGGAATTATCCACTGCATTAACTTCAATAGACTTAGTAGAATTTTTGTATCTCAATACAAATTCAGGTGCTTCAGTATCCTCAATAGGCGGACTGATTATCACAGTAGTAGGTTCATTTCCAGAGTTGTATAAATCAAATGTCTCACCATAGTATGTTGTAAACTGTGATGTTCCACTTAAATTAAAGCCATTTCCACTAACTTCGGTAATATCTATTTCATTTCCAGATATCTTTTCAACCCAAAACTTAACTTCTTGAACAGAACTTGGCAATCCAGTTCCAAATGTATCTGGATGAGTGTACATTCTTACAAGAGCCTTATCTGCTACAATTTCTGCACCAGTATTAGACCAAGAGTTTCCATTCCAAGATCCGCCAACACTTTCTTCAGCGTTACCTAGGTCAAAAATTTCTCCAGTTTCGAGATATAGGAAAATTTTCCCGTGATTAATCATTCCATTAGCATCCATATCGATAGCTAAAGGTGGAATTCCAGAACTAGCATTTGCAACATGCACCTTAAAAGTTTCTCCACCAACATTCAAATCCCCACTACCAATTGTTCCAGGTATAGGATTAGTAGTTGAAAAAGTAACTAAATAGGTATTTCCTGTTGCTAAATCTTCAAACTTTAACTCATTATTCTGAGCATCATAATTTCCATATCTCATGATGTGAGATCTTCCATTACTTAAGCTTGTTAAAAGAAAATAATCTAAATGTCCAATAGTAAAGTTCTGATCAAGAGCAGTTCCATTGGAGGCAGTAATCTTACCTTCCATAAAAACAAAATCTCTATCATCATTACCATACTTGAATATTCCACCTTCATTGGTTATCAAAGGAACATTATATGTCAAACCTTGATCATTAGTAAAGATAAACTTATATTCATCATCTCCACTAGGATCAAACATTGTCTCAGCAGCCTGCACCGCAACTACTTGCAGCATCAAAGCCAAAGACAGCATTATTAGTATATTTTTCATTTTCATTTTATTTTGTAACCTCACTCGGTTTGTCTTGATATCAACAAATAATTTTCATATATATCTCTTGAGAGGATCTAAGTAACAATTAAAGAATTTTAATCGAACCAATAGAAAAAATAAGGCCAAATATCAGCCCATTAAAGAAAAAAGCTTATTTTAACAACCAATCAGAGATTTTAACTCTTTTTAGCTTCCCTTCTCTTTCCATTATTAATATCTTCTTAGATTCTAGTCTATCCAATGTTCTTGACAAACTTGTCTTTGGAATTTTCAAACCATGCCTTATTTTAGAAGAAGTTGAAGCATTCCCATTAGTCATAATAAACTCAATTATCTGTTTCTCATTTCCATTTAATGTCTTAAGAATAGCTTTCAACTTCCTTCTAGTGTGTCCTTTCTTAGCTACCCTCTTTTTCCTAGGTTTAAATTTATAGAGTAAAAATCCAATAACTACAATTAAAATAATCCAATAAAAATTAGATCTAGAATCAATTTTATCCCTAAGAATTAGATCCAGTTCAATTGAATCTCCTCTTTTTGTTTCAAAAACTGCCTTATCAATGAAGTTTCCATCCGTAGATAGAATGGTGCATTCACCTACAGGAATGTATGTTGAAAATCCTCCAAATTTATCAGTCTTTTTTGGAAACTCAATTCCACTTAAAGAATTACAATCGAACTCTAGATCCGTATTACCCAACAAATTGTCCAATGAGTCATGAACAGATCCCCTAACTTGAGAAATCGGAACAAAAACAATATTTTCCATAGATTCTGTGATTTCTCCCCTGAAATAATAGTCCATAACTGCAGTATCAGGATCATCTAAAATAATTTCTACAATGGAACCATAAACATCTGATTTAAATCTTAAAAAATTCTCATCAACAAGAACAACCATTTCAGAGTCAATATGGGCAATGACATCATTTATCCTATTTCCCGAGGAATCAACTAATTCAAACGAAATTAAAGGGGTTTGAGCTAGACTCATAGTAGAAAGTAAGAGAATTCCTATAAAAAGAATTAAGACCCTTTTATGAACCATTCCAAAAAAGATTCAACTAGCCATTTATATCTCTTTCTTATGGAATATAAATCTTCCATCTCCACACATCACCGTTAACAACGTATTTTCAGTCATTGGAGAAAATCCATTCAAATCCTGTTCAGAGAATATACAATGTTGTTGAGGATGACTATGTAAGTCTAATAAGGTTCCTTCAGGACAAGGAGAACTCACAACTCGATCATAATCTTGGAAGTGGATATTAGGTAGAAAAACTTTATCCAGGATATATCTTCCATTAAACTCTCCTAAAACACAGGCTTTAAACTCCTTCTCATTCTCATGATACAATGTAGATAAAACTTCACTAACTCTTGAACTAAAAATTATTTCTCCATAATCACTTTCAATTAAATTATCTTCAACCTTTTCACTATCAAATAAACCTATAATAACATTCATCACAGTAAATCCAGTTAGCATATAACTAAGTATCAAAAAAACCATGAACAGTCCAACTACTCTCCAAAAATACTTCTTGAAATTACCTTTTTCCTCAAGTTCATGAGGTTCAATAGGCCTTAATAATTCTTTTTCAGCATTCATTCTAACTCTTTCTTCAAATTTTCAACCATTTCATTAATAACATCAAATCCACTCTGCCAAAACTCTTCTTTAGAGATATCAATTCCAACTTCCTTCAGAACATCTCCTGGTGCTTTACTTCCACCATAACTTAGTATCTTTTTATATTTGGGAATAAATGATTTTCCCTCTTTTTTATACATATTAAACAAAGATAAAACTAACAAATTACCAAAAGCATATGCATAACAGTAAAATGGTGTGTGATAAATATGGGGAATGTACTTCCATTCGTGTTGGAAAACATCATTTAATTCAACAGAGTTTCCAAATTGTTCTTTCAAGTTTCTCATCCATTCTTTATTCAAATCTTTTACCGTACATCCTTCTCGTATCATCTCATGTGCCTTTATTTCAAATAATGTAAAATATGCCTGCCTTATTATAGAAGCATAAATCCCATCTAATTGAGTTGCTAACAAATCTATTTTTTCATCTTTTTCCATGCCATCTTTCAAAAGCTTTTCTTCGAGTAACATTTCAGAAAAAATTGAAGCTGTTTCAGCTAAGGGGATTGGTGCATGAAAATCAAATATTGTTTTGTCTTCAGCCATCATATCATGTATAGCATGTCCTAGTTCATGGGCCATAGTTGTAACATCCTTATACTTACCAACATAATTCAATAGAACATATGGGTCTAACTCTGGCACAATGCTTAGACTAAATGCTCCATCTCTCTTTCCTTTTTGAATATCCGAATGAACATGTTTTTTATCAAACATTCTTTTAGCTTTTTCATAAAATTCATCATCAAAATCTTTGAAAACATTAAATACGATCCCCTTTGCTTCTTCAAATTTATAATCCTTAGAAACATCATTTAATGGAGCATACAAATCGTATCTTCTTAACTTCTTCATCTTGAGAATTTTAGCTTTTAATCTAAAATATTCTTGTAAAATAGTTACATTTTTCCTACAAACATTTAACAAAGCATCAATTGTCTTATCAGGTATGTTATTTCCTAAATTTCTAACAGAAATAGGGGAACTATATTTTCTCAGCTTAACGCCCTCATTAACCCAATCTAAAACAACACTTCTATAAATCTCGCCCAAAACACTTTCCTCGTCACCATACCTTCCCAATAGAGTTTCATACGCTTTTTCTCTTAGTTTTGGATTAGGATTCTTAACATTTTCAGAAACCTCTTCTCTCGAAAGGCCTTTTTTACCATTAAAATCATATGTATATGCATTAGTTATTATTTCATAAATATTAATCATTGCGCTTGATCCAGTTGAATCCTTAATATTCATCACCTTCTCTTCAGATTCACTTAACGCATATTTGTTGAATCTTCTTGATCTCCCCATCATCTCACTATGTTTTCCTAAATCTTTCAAAATTCTCTTAGCATTTTCATCATCAATATCTTTCCACCATAATGAAAAGAACATTAATTTATTAGAAATTTCAGTTAGAAATTGTTCAACTTTTGAGCTTAAAGCCTGAGATTCATGGTCCGAGGTATTTTCACTTACTTTCAAGCCAACAAAAGATCCAAGCCTACTTTCAATATTGCTAATATCTTCTAATTTACAAATCAGTTCATAAACTTCTTTTCCAGAAATTGTATCGTTCAACTTGCTTCTATTCTTTTCAAAAGAGCTAACATTTTTATTCAATTCTGAAAATATTTTTTCTAAAGATTTTGAATCTAAAGAAGAATAAATATCGCCTAAATCCCATTTCACCATACAATAAAAATAATTGGTCGGTTTTTAATTGTTTGTTTTATCTATAGGTTATACTAGAGAATAATAAAAAGAAAAAAAGAAAAAATGGTTGCTTTTGACACCCAATAAGCTTACCGTCTTCTTGCTGAAGTTCTTGCAGTAGATCTTCTTGCTGAAGTTCTTGCAGTAGATCTTCTAGCTGTAGATCTTCTTGCGGTAGCTTTTCTAGTTGAAGCTCTTCTGGTAGTTGTCTTTGCTGCTGCCTTTCTAGTTGTTCTCTTTCTAGTAGCTTTTGCAGTGGACTTCCTAGCAGTTGATCTTCTTGCAGTAGATCTTTTAGCTGTTGCTTTTCTAGTAGTCTTTCTAGCTGTAGATCTTCTCGCGGTTGTAGCTCTCCTTGCTGCTGCCATAATGTTTCACCTCTTTGATAATTATCACATTTTAATAAACGAATTAGTATAAAAGCATTTCCTTAAACTAATTTTTTAACAAACAATCAGAAACCTTTTTGTCAGAAATTTTCTTAACTCTTTTTTGGAATTCACCTATGAAATCAACCAAAACATCACCGAACATTTTCTTAACATCTCCACTAAGTAGCTTCCCAGATTTATAATCTTTAGTCAATTTCTTTCCATCAGACTCACTCAAGAACAAATTAGTCAAGTAAAAACAAGGCATATCTTTATCTGGATCTCCACCATGTTTTCTCTGTTCCTCAGCAGTATCCCTGCCGCCAGAGATAGACTTATTTGCTTTTTTCCTTAATGTTTTAGCATCATCTTCCAAAGAAATAGAATTATTCCTAGACTTTGACATCTTTTTACCATCAATTCCAGGCAAGAATGTAATATGTAATACACTTGGCTTAACATAGCCAGCTCTTGAAGCAATATCCCTTGCAATTCTCAAATGTGAATCTTCGTCCGGCCCAATTGGCACCAATACATTCTTTATACCTCTTAATTCTTGAGGTAATAATACATGTGCAGACTGAACTGCAGGATAAAAATACACCCCTGGATTGTCTTCTTTCTTATAACCATAACTAGAAATTATCTCAGATAAAGTAACTCTCTTCGACAACTTAATAGCTAAATTGTAAATATTTGTATAAATCTGATCAATAATAATAAATGTTTTCTTGGGATCAAAACCATAAGCCAATAACTCCTTAGCTAATTTAACAGAATTCTTAAACGCTTCTTTCTGATCCTTTACCTTCCCAGAAACATAACTCTCATCATCAGATATTGGGATATAGACTGGAACTCCATATTTTTTCTGAAAGAATAAATTAGTATCAAAAACAACTTTATGTCCAATATGTAATGTCCCAGAAGCATTCAAACCAGAAACAATTGCACACTTTTCACCTTTTTTCAAGGCAGTATAGAATTTATCAAAATCTCTATGAGAATAAATCAACCCTCTCTTGAATGCATAAAAATCGGGAACAGCTTTCAAAGAACTAATCTTCTTAGCACCAAACTTATCAACCAACTTCTCGTTATCTAATAAGAGCCCCTTTTTCATAAAATAATAATCCTAAACAAGATATATAAAACTAACCTTTCAAGCTCTCAAAATAATCATTCCAAATCCTCAAAGTTCTTTCAACTGTAACTTCTGGACCTTCACCTTCATTTTGAGACATATGAATTATTTTACTTCCCCTACGTTCATACCAATCTTCAATTCTTCCGCTAGAATAAACCTTTGCAACTTCTGCTTGAAATTTATGTTTTTCAAATAAAGCATTATCATCTTTCTCTCTATTTTTCAAACGATCTTGAGCTATATCCACATCAACTTCAGGAAGTATAATTAAGCCAGGAACAAAATCCATTTCATATTGGTTTCCAGGCAAACCTCTAATTAAACCAAAGATACTTTCTCTGTCATACCCTTCAAACATTTCACCTTGAACAGGTTGGTAAACTTGTGTAGTCAAAACACCTCTATCCAAAATAACTAAAATCCCGGCTTCAATAGCAGGTTCAATTAGTTCCATAAATAATATTTCCCTATCCAATGAATAACCATAAGCAGTACTCAAAACAGAATGCTTACTTCCATTTTTAATTAGTTGATCTCTCACAACACTTCCCATTTCAGCATGAGTTGGCTCAGCAACTAATAACATTCCCCCATTACCAATTGTTTTTTTAGCGTCTTCCCATGTTGGATTAACACCATTATCAATTGAAAACTGAGTTGCATTAAACACAGGCATATTATTTTTAACTGCCCATTCACCTATTGTACTGGAAATAACCCCCTTACCACAACCATCAATTCCATCACAAATCAATAAATTCTTCCTCAACTTCCCCAGAATTTTAGTATTATTAACAAAATTATTAATTATTAATTTTAAATCATCTAAACTTTCATAACTTTCACATTTCAATAAAGGATGCTTAAAATTCGCAATCATCTGAGACGGCCTAGGTCCTTTTTTATACACCGCTAAAACTGGAATTCTCCTAGTATTCAGTGCATAATTAACTTCAGATCCAACACCAATACTTCCTTTACTTATATCAGCAATCATTAAATCTGAATCAGCCAGCCAACCAAAGTCTCTAGTTGCAACGTTAACACCTTTAGCTTTTTGTTCAGCCTCCCAAGCAAGAACATCTTCCTTACTAAGATTCTCAGTCATAACCCTTCCAAACTGGTTCAAATAACTCGCTACCTCCTTAGCAAAATTCAAATTATCAGAATTAGCATCAGAAATTGCAGAAGCAAAGTATATGTTTGGTTTAAGCATGGAAACCCGTATCCTCTAATCTTAAGTTTAATAATCCCTTAAGAGGTGCTTCTTCACATAATGTTTCTAAAGATTTCCCCCCAGGTAATTTCTCATAACCTAATAACCAAGGATGAACTTTAATAGCTTCTTCAGCAAGATTAAATGCATCTTCCCTATAGGAAAAATGGCCATGGGGAGTAGTTCTAGTCCACAACATATATTGTAATTGGTCTAATCCTCCAGACATAGCAATTGTATGTTTAGCTGCCATTGGAACAACTAATTGTGCTTGTTCAGGATGATCTGCACCAATTTTAACTTCTGCTTCGTGTGCAGAATTCATTGCATCAACAAAGATTTGTTCAGCCCTAGGGCCCATATTTTTTATTGTATCTGGTAAGTAAAATCCATTATCGAGAGTATAAAGCGGTTCAGACCTATCCCAATTTTGATGTCTTCTCCAATCCCTAATTGCACCAACATCACTTCTAATTTCAAAAGAGATTTTCCCCATATCAAATTCTTCATCCATTTCAACCCATTCATCATAAACTTCTCTACCCTTAACTACCATTCTCAATATATCGATTTTTTCTTTAAAGGGCATTCCTTCAACTTGTGCATATCTTTGTCTAAAAGTTCCACCAAAATTATGTCTATGTAATATATGTGTAACTGCCTTAGTCAATGCATCAGGATCAGAGGATATAATGTCAACACCTTTTGAAAATTTTCTTCCAAGTTCCACGTTCGGTAAATCTCCACCATATCCTTCCAACTTTCTAGCATAGTACTCACTTTTGTCGGTACGTTTCAATAAAGATGGGACAACCATTCCTGCATTTTTCTCAATCATTTCTGCAGCATCCCTCATTTCTTTTAGTGGGTGACCTTTCCAAGCAGAGATGTCGTGTTCCAATGATCTTGCATCTACAATCCAGGCAATATTTGTCCTTGTAGCTTGGGGCAACATTAATCTTGCAACATCAAAAGTTTTACCATCAATCTGTAATTTATACGCTCTTCTTTGAGATTTTTCAGAAGAAGCTCGAACTTTATCATTTTGTGATTCCCTCCAAGCTTCAAAAGGTGTTTCTCTTTTGAAATGTTCCGAAGCGAGTTCCCTAAAGGAGTGATAAGCATCTCCAAGAGTTTGTAATGCATTCATGTAAGTTTCTGCATGCATTCCTGCCATGATATCTGGATCTTGAAACATATTTGCAGTATCAAATTCTACAAATCTAGTCGACTGTTCAATAAAAAATGCTAATTGGTCGTAGGCTAATTCTCTTGCAAATAGTTGACTAACTCCAGTCCCAACCATTCTAACAGGGACCATATTTGCAATACTCTTGTGGCTATATCTTCCATACCATTTTGTAAAAAAATCATGAGCTTTCCCAAGCCCAGCATTTAAAGCATCAGCAGGATTTCTAAAATCTCCTTCAGCCAACCAAGAAAGTGCTCCTTCATCAACATCCCCTTGGTCAACACCAATTTGACCAGTCATGGCCCCCCATAAATGATCCCTCATATCTTTAGGGTTTCTACTAAAATAAGAACCAAAAGCACCGAAAACTTCTATGGGTACTGTATCTTTAACTGCATAAATGGGATCAGTTGTACTAGTTACAAAATTAGCCAATACTTTATCTCTTAAATCCCCCGTGGCCATGGATAATAAAAAATTAGTTTTGCTATAAATAATTAGTGTATCTTTAGACTAGGTTTTTTATAAAGACAGATATCCTAACTTCTTTGTTCCATCAATTACAATAAATCACAACTAACATTATAAATCAAACCAACATCAAGAATGTAGGGAAATTTTAATTTCAAATAACTCATGAAGACAACAATTGTAGCAGCATATGATCCTATAAGTAGAACTATAGCGGATGGTGGAGAAATTCTAGTATATTTCACTAAACCAGAAAGAGGTTTTAGAAAAAGCAGAGAGTATCATCCCGTTATTCTCGGTGGTAAGGCATTTAGAAGGTTATTAAGAGATCATGGCGGCCCCATTCCAGAAAGAACTAACATAGTTATCTCCTCTACATTACAAGAATGGTCACCAAATCTTCCACTACCATTAAAGAAAAACAGAAACCCACATTGGTTTGCTACAAAGTACAATGCTGCCCCCTTAGGAGTAGTTATTCGTCCAACAATTGAAGAAGCATTAAAATATGCAGGAACAGTTAGCGAAGAGGCAATCATTGCAGGTGGAACATCACGATATGAAGAAACAATGGCTCGCGCAAATAGGTTAGAAATCACCGAAGTACATGACACTCCAGTAGAAGGAAAGAAAAAATTTCCAGAAATTAATCCAATAGAATGGCGAAAAAAGTACATGGAACGACAGAATGGGTACTCTTTTGTAACTTATATTAGGGTAGCTAGTCTTTTGGATAAGCTAGATTAGTAGTGAACTGAATCTTCTCATCTGAATCAAAAGCTTTTCTTAATGGATCCAAGATCTTATTCAGTTCTGCAGCAACTCCAGATTTCAAATCTGCAGGGTGCAACTTCTTACTCTTAAATTCTTTCTCAACTAACTTATAACTTTCAAAAGTTAAATCTCCACCATACTTCTTATCTCTTTTAATAACAAAAGATTCTTTTTTATTATCTAAGATTGGAAAAATAATATTTTCTAAAAATGCCAGTACGCCATTACCTTCAATAACACCCTCTTCACAGTAAGCCTTATTCATCTTCTTAACAACAGCCTTAGAATCATCCAATAAATCTATTTTAGAGGCTTCATTAGATGAACTCATCTTATCCCCAGTTAACCCTGGAATCATTGGATTCATTAAATGTATCCTCTTAGAGTATCCAACTTTTTCTAAATACTCTCTTGCAAACATAAAGATCTTTCTTTGATCCACACCACCAAATTGAGCATCAACTTCTAAATAATGTTCATCTAATGATTGTAATATTGGATATAATAATGAGCTCATCTTAGGATTATCAGATTGCTTAACAACTTCAGCGCCAGCCTTTTTTGTATCTTTAAATGAAGTTAATGCTGCTAACTTGTATACATCCAACGAATATTCTGGACCTAATTGATAATCAGTACCCCTAACAAATTCTAATTTATCCAATGGAACTCCAATGGACTTTAACATTTCTTTGATCATAAATTCATAATAATCCGTTCTATGTTCTAATTGATCCCACATTGATTTTTGATCATCCAAATATGCATGTAAGTCAGCAAATAATATTTTAACTTTGCATCCAGCTTTCAAAAAATCTGCAATCTTAACAATTGGCAAAAAATAGGCAACATGCGGTCTTCCAGTTGTAGCAGTTCCCCAATATAATTTTAAATCTCCTTGCTCTAGAATTTGCATTAATTCATCATCTCCAACTACCTCTTGAAGATTTCTTGTAATTAACTTGTATTTCTCTAATGGATCCATAGCATTGTTTGACAAACAATAGAATATAAACCTTTCCGACAAATAGATTCAAAACCCTTATAAACCTGGTTAATATCTTCAAAATATGTTTTTATTCAATGGAAATATATGGATTTACACCCTTCTAAGTGTTATAATTGTAAGCTTAATTTCACTGGTTGGAATAATAGCAATTTCCATTAAGAAAAACGCATTGAATAAAATGTTAATCCTTCTTGTAAGTTTATCTGCAGGGGTTATGATTGGAGATGCTTTTCTACATTTAATTCCTGAAGCAGCAGAAAATGGCTTCACTACACAAACAGCATTATTGATATTAACAGGAATAACTTTCTTCTTTATTTTAGAAAAATTCATTCATTGGAAACATTGCCACTTACACCCTTCACATAATCACAAACCTTCATATGTTATTATGAATTTAGTTGGAGATGCAGTTCACAATTTTATTGACGGACTATTAATAGCAGGAAGTTTCTTAGTAGACATTAGGTTGGGTCTTGCAACAACTTTTGCAGTGATCTTGCATGAGATTCCACAAGAAATTGGAGACTTCGGAGTTCTATTACATGGTGGATTTTCAAAAAAGAAAGCAATTTTATTTAATTTTATAACAGCAATTTTTGCAGTCCTAGGAGCAGTTGTAGGATTACTACTAAGTTCAGTTATTAGATTCCTGCCAGAATATTTAATTCCTCTAACTGCAGGTGGATTCATTTACATTGCAGCATCAGACTTAATACCTCAAATACATCAACATAAAGACAAAAGAATGAGTCAATCATTCCTAGAATTATTCATATTTGTTCTAGGTATTTTAATGATGTATGGGTTATTGTTTATTGAATAGAATATAATTTCAATTACGAGAAGGATCGCCACCACTGTCAAAGTAGTTTCCTGTTGAGCCCATAGGATTTTCTTGGTTCATATTTTTAAAAGCTTGTTGAACAATAGCACTTAATTCACCAATAATTCCACCTATAGATTCCTTTGAAGCAGTGCATTGATAAAGTTGGCCTAAAGTTAAAGAAGCTTCTTCTTCTAACCTGTTAATGGACTCATCTCTAACTTGTGCAATCCTATTAGATGGACTTAAAGTATTACTAAGAATTCTAATTTGATTAGCAACCATTTCATAATCTTCAAAATCTCCTTTAGCAGTAAAAACATCTGAAACCTTAACTCCTCTATCAATTAAATAATCTAATTCTAATCTATCTGGAAGTTTTTCTTCTTTAGAAAGTTTAAATCTAAGACTCCAATTATTAGGCAAATTACCTAGTGGTCCCTCTTTTGGGAAAGAATCTAAGTCATTAGATTTGATAAGCATATTAGAAACATCTAAGTAAACTTTTCCTCTTTGTAATGTAGTTTCAAGAGAATGTTCTTTTAAATGCTCCAAACTTTCATCTTGGCCATTTGCAATATTTTTTACTTCTTCAGATGGAAGAGAACTTAGATAGTCAGCTAATGGATTAGGATCAAAAAGTTCTACTTTTCCAAGAGGTTTAATATCAAATTCTCTTGCACTTTCCTGAATAAATCTAATTATCTCTTCTTGAGAAGGCACTTTAAATTTTTTAAGTGACACTAATTCCGTTAACTCAAAAGGCACATTTGGATTGTCAGACAATTTTGACCTTCTTCCAAAGACCTCGTTAGTCCTAATTACTCTATATGTAGGTAATTCTATATTTGTCATTTTCTTCAAAATTCATCATTAATTAGTAGTACTTAAACCTTCCCATCTAACTCCTGAAAGTCAACTAACAGATACATATTTAAATCAAATTCCTATCTCAAATTAGCTAGGAGTGTCATCCAACAACCGGTGTCCGCACTGAGGAAAGTCCGCCCACCATTTATAGGCCACTTCGTAAGAAGATTCAGAAATGGATGGCAACCGTCCAGAAACAACACGTCCTTTATGTGTTA
>JABIKK010000015.1 GCA_018655015.1 Candidatus Woesearchaeota archaeon
ATCTAATTTACCTTCATATACAATTCCACGAGTTGCATGTACGGTAATTACACTACCTTCCTTCAAAACTTCCGTTGCATGTTCTGTTCCAACAATACATGGGATTCCCATTTCTCTAGAAACAATAGCCGCATGACAAGTCATTCCGCCTTCATTAGTCACTATAGCTGCAGCTTTTTGCATTGCTGGAACCATGTCTGGGGTTGTCATATTTGCAACAAGAACATCGCCTTTCTCAATTTTACTAAGTTCAGAAGGGTTATTGATTACTTTTACTCCACCTGATGCAATTCCTCGTGAAGCAGTTTCACCTTTCAATAAGATTCTAGCATCTTCTTCACATACTTTCTCTTCATCGTCACATTTCTGTTCTTTATATGTTGTAACTGCTCGAGCTTGTACAATGTATATTTTGTCTTTTTCAATTGCCCATTCAATATCTTGAGGTCTTCCATAATGTTCTTCTATTTTTCTTCCTAACCGAGCTAGTTCTATAATGTCTGCATCTGAAACAATTTGCCTTTCTTGATTCTCTTTTGGAATCTCTTGTTCCTCATTATCTCCAGTTTCACTTCGAAATAAACCTACTTCTTGTTTTTTAATTTCACGAGATTTAATATTCTTCTTTTCTTTATCAACAATATACAAATCTGGATTAACTTGGCCACCTACAATATACTCTCCTAATCCAAATACTGATTCAATAACAATTTCTTGACCATTATTTGTTGCGGGATTTATGGTAAACATAATTCCTGCTTTTTCGGAGTTAACCATTTTCTGTACTATAGCAGAAATAAACACTTTACTATGATCAAATCCATTCTTAACTCTATAATAAATTGCCCTTGCTGTATACAAAGACGCCCAACATTTTCGTACAGCTAATACCACATCTTCTGTTCCTTTTACATTCAAGAACGTAGCTTGCTGTCCTGCAAATGAAGCGGAAGGTAAATCTTCTGCTGTTGCAGAACTTCGTACAGCAACAAATACTTCTTTTCCATGTACTAACTCGTCTGCCGTATTATCTGCACCAAGTAATTCATAACTATCTATAATCTCTTGTTTAATTGCTTCTGGTATCTCTGTACCCACAATTAGCTTCTGAATTTCGTTTGCTTTCTCTTGTAATTGTTTTGTATCTTCAATATTAATAACATTAACAATCTCTTGAATTTTATCTTGAATTTTAGTTGTTTCAATAAATTCTTTGTATGTTTGAGCAGTAACAGAAAATCCCGGAGGTACTGGTAAATCTAAATTAAACATTTCACCAAGATTAGCACCCTTACCGCCAGCTACAGGAATAGAATCTTTATTCAAATCTTTAAACCACGCTACGTATGACATATAACACCTCTATGTGGCGGAAGACGACTTCCCTTTTAACCTTTTTGGTTAATCTTCATCATCTAAATCCGCACCAAAATCATCTGTTTCATCATACTCTTCTGAAGGTGGAGCTTCAACAACTTCCAACTCTTCCCGAGTTATCGCAGCAAATTTAGACTGTCTTTTTGGTTTTTCTAGTCTTTCAACAACTTCGGCAAAACCAACTTTTGGAAGAACTTTTGTTATTTTAACCTTAACAAAATCTCCCTTCTTAACACCAGGTACGAATAAAACGAACCCATTTACCTTTGCAATACCATCGCCTTTCTCACCAACGGCACGCACACTTACTTCATGTATTTCTCCTGCTTTTACAGGAGGCTCTTGTTCACTCATGTGATATTCCTCCAAATAGTTCTACATAGATTAAAGAATTAGATTGTCGCATTTGTGTATATAGTCATAACTTAAAATAAAATAAGAATAATGTATATTTAAATGTTTCTTGTATTTTTGGGTTTTTGGGCTTAACTTACATCCCTTAATCCGTCTCCTTCTACTATGAAACAACACTCTCCATCTGCAGTTGCAGGGGCATCTATTAACTTCGCTACCCTACTTCCTTTCTTACCTTTACGCAGATAAATCCTAAATGTAGATGCATGCGCTACAATATGCCCACCAATAGATGTGGTCGGATCTCCAAAGAACTGATCTGGCTTCGCCATAACTTGGTTTGTTAAATATACACAGACATTATAGGTATTTGCTACTTTTGAAAGCATATGCATATGCCTATTAAGCTTCTGCTGTCTTTCTGCTAACGTACCTCTACCAATAAATTCTGCTCGAAAGTGAGATGTTAACGAATCAACAACAACTAACCTAACATTTTTACCATCTTGTGTGATTAAACTCTCTACTTTCTCTGCAAGAAGCATCTGGTGGTCTGAATTGTAGGCTTTTGCAACTAAAATTCTACTAAGAGCTTCTTCTGCGTCTAAACCAATCCCCTCTGCAAGTTGTTTAATTCTCTCAGGTCGGAATGTGTTTTCTGTATCAATGTAAACAACAGTTGAACCAGGTACCGCCTTAAGTGTATTTACACTAAGCAAATGACCAATTTGTGTTTTTCCTGAACCAAATTCTCCAAAACATTCAGTAATAGCACCAGTTTCAAAACCGCCGCCCATTAAGGTGTTAAATACTTCACTTCCCGTAGATAATTTCAAAACTTGTTTTCGTTTTATCATTATCTCAGTTCCTGTTTCGAAACCCATTTTCATGGTATCTCGTGCATGATTAATCATTTTACGTGCAACTGCTTCCGAAACTCCTGAAGCTTCACATAGTTGTCCAATAGACGCAACTGCAATAGACATCATGTCATGATATCCTGATTGATCCAATTTTTCTGCTGTTGCTGCACCTACGCCAGGAATATCTACAATCTTTGGTTTTTCTAATTCTACAATTGGTTCTGGTTGTGCTAATTCCTGTACTTCTAGTTCCTCTTGCACTTCTGATTCTTCCATTTCAACATTATTTTCTAATTCTTCCATATTTAATACCGCTTCTGTCATTATATATCACCTTTTCTATTATATAAAATTTGGGGAGTTATACTCCCTTAAACAAGTCTTGTTGAGCAAAGACTAAATGCTTGTATGCTTCCTGCATAAGTAACTGTACTTTAGGCAGATCATGTATACGAAATGTTCGAGAATTATGCCAATTTCCCTCTGCATCTGTATAACTCCTATCAAGAGAAATAGTTCTAAAAGTCGCTTCCTCTCCCGTTGTTTTGGTTCCTTTATTTAACCACACAGTTGCGGAGATCGCGCCTGCTCTAAACTTCTTTTCAGGTAGATTGCCTATAGAACTATCGGCATCTACTTTACTTTTTACATCTACTATTTTTTTTTGTTTCATTTTTGCACCTCTTGCTTTCGCGTTTTGTTTCAACCCATTGATATGCAAGTTGGCTTGGCCATACTTGTTAGCATTCCGATGGGTGAGGTGTAACCGGTTACAATACTCTTTAGAATTGGGGGGTATTTAAACTCTATCCGCACCTGTCCAGTGTGTCCAGTGCTTCCTATTTAGCTTTAAAATTAGTGTGTCCAGTGGCACCCAATATCTTCCTTCTCAACTCAGAACTCTTATGTACATCCACATTATACGGTTTCCCACGTAAGATCTTAAAACCTTCCAACTCAACAGCAGGATGATCATATCCCAAAAATATTACATCTGGTCCCACATCCCGAATAACTTTGAAATGATCTTCTTTATTACCAAGAACGGCTTCATCAACAATCCGCAAACTCTTAATCAGTTCTAATCTTTCATCTTCTGTAAATGTAACTTCTTTCCCTTGAGTTTCTTTAGTAGAATCTCGTGCAATTACAACTATAAGATAATCGCCGTGCTGCTTAGCTTGTCGAAAATAATCTAAATGACCTACATGAAGTAAATCAAACGTTCCAAAACACATTACTTTAGTCATGATACTAACCTTGCTTCCTCAATTATTAATCTTCCGGAACAAGCTGTATCCATCTCCTTACGAAACGACACCAACTCAATCTTTTTACTAAAAAGAGGGCAATCTAGTACCAAACTTTCAAATTCACCACCCTCTCCTGCAATATTTAGAAAATTCTTCTTCTCTAATTCCCCAATAAGCCCCTCATCAATCTTTCGACCTAACCAAGATTCATCTAACCCGTCTGCTGCTACTGCTGTAAGAACAACTTCAAACCCTAATACATCCTTCATATGTTGTAATTGTGGTTTATGCCATAATGGTGAAAATATCTTTAAACCAAGTTTATCACATATCTTTTCAATCCTATCTCGTTGATATGTACTAAATAACGCACCAGAAACAATCCCTTCAATCTTATACTTCTCTTTAGCTAATTTAATAGCCTTCTCTAAATCTTCTAATTCTTTTTCTTTCTCGCCTTTAGTTTCAAACATAACTAAAGGTAATCCCATTGATTCTGCTTGTAATTCTACCATTTCAACTCCAGCAGATTGAAACATGTATGAATCTGGGTTTAAAGATTTCATAGTAATTAAACAAGTTAAATCATAATTTTGTTTTTGCATAATAAATGCAGAAGAAATTGAATCCTTTCCAGAGCTACACAATACTCCTA
The DNA here is from genome assembly GCA_018655015.1 of Candidatus Woesearchaeota archaeon. Classification (GTDB taxonomy): domain Archaea; phylum Nanobdellota; class Nanobdellia; order SCGC-AAA011-G17; family UBA489; genus JABIKK01. The sequence goes on from JABIKK010000015.1 coordinate 4,503, forward strand.
ATTTAACATTATGTGTTGGATAAAACTGACGCA
>JABIKK010000005.1 GCA_018655015.1 Candidatus Woesearchaeota archaeon
ATCTAACCATGGCGCCTGAAGATCTTTCTGATTGTCCTGTTATGGGGTATTTTCTTTCTTGCATACAAGTTAGTATTTCTTGTTGTGTTGCTGGATCCATATTTCCAACTTCGTCTATGAATAGTACTCCCTTGTTTGCTTTATGTATCATTCCTGGAACCAATCTTTCATATGCAGGAGTTCCTAATCCTCCGCTTTGTAATGGGTCGTGAAGTACGTCTCCTAAAAGCGCACCCGCATGACTTCCAGTAGCATCAATGAATGGAGCCTTTTCCTTTCTTGAGTTATCTATCAACATCTTGGGAACTTTGATACCCTTTCTTGTTTTCTTGTTTAAATTTAAGAACAAGATAAATATTGCAATAAACATCATTGAGGATATTAATGACGCTGCTGCCATTATGTCTCCGTATTGTTTTCTAACCCACCAGGGTGAAAAAATTGATATTGCTATTAAGATGTAGAAGAAAATCATTTGACCCTTGAATTGTTTTAAGGATTCTATTTTGAATTTGTTAACATGTGTTTTTCCTTCTCCTCTGGGAAATATCCTTATTATTGGACTGTGTTCATCAGAAGGATTGTCAAAGGAAAGAATGTCATCCAATTCCCCTTTGGGAATAAGCTCTGCTAATGCTTGACCAGTTAGAGATTTACCCGTTCCGGGTTCTCCAATAAGTAAAACATTTCTTCTTTGTCTTGCGGCTTTTTTTATAATGTCAACTGCTTCTTCTTGGCCAACAATTTGATTTACCGTAGATGGACTTGTCTTTATATCTTTAGTTGTTTTAAATTTTTTAACAGATTTGGGACTAACCATTTTAATTGAGTAAACGATTGAAAAATTAAATTATATCTTCTTCAGATACAACTACAAAGTCTCCAATTGCTATAACTGAGGAGTATGGAATTAGAAGGCTGTTGTTTGAATCTCTTTCCAAATCAAGAGCTTCTGTGTATGTTGTTGCGTTTTTTAGAACTATTTGCATTAATTCACCAGTTCTTACTTCGAAACTGATGTTGCCTACTTCTCCAAATCTTTTACCTGATTTAGTTACAACTGTTTTTCCTAAAAGTTGTTTTGAGTAGTTTTTTTCTTCTTCTGCCATTTTAATTAATTCAACCCTATTTGGTATATAAATCTTTTTGTGTTTGGTTAGTTTTTAAAGGATTTAAATCCTTGATAAAACTGAATCTACAAAAGACTTTGGAAATGTAGATAGTAAAGAGATTGCTTTAATCTGTGGAGAGATGGTTATCCTTTTTTCTCGATGTTCATTTAAAAAGATGGATAATTTATCCTTATCTTGAAGGTTGTTTAAGATATTTAGGATTGAGAGAGTGAATGCTGAATCTACGTCTTCTTGAGATTCACTATTAAGGGATTGAGTTATTTCTTCCTTTGAGAACTCTACTCCTTCGGAGATGGAAATGTTATCTGATAAGAGATTATCCAAGGATTGGTCTGAGAATGTGAATATTTTGAAGTATTCATCGCTAATATCCGTTTGATCACTAGTGACCTCTTCCTTTAGGAGTAATAATTCTTCTTTTGTGAACGAAGTCGGTTTGGATTCTAAGAAATCTATAGATATTGCAGATTTGTAATCTTCATCTTTTTCATAAACAAATAATGAGTTTGATTTTTGGAGTTGACTTAGACTCTTGGCATCTGAAATAACGACTGCCGCAACTATGAGTGATATAATAAAGAATACAATGAATACAATGAATACGGCCTTAGTTATGCTTTTGATAATAAAGAAGATTATTAGGAAAATGATTATTGAGAATAAAAATATCCAAAACAATATAGTCATGACTGTTTAAAAAAAGAAGTAGAATATAAACTTGTTGATGGGTGTCACACCTTGATTTCTTATGGAATTAAAATTAAGAGGAAAAACATTTGGAATGCCACGTAAAAGCTTAAACACAAAGAAGAAGGTCTGAAACTATTGTTTATTTATTTTATTTATTTTTATTTATAAGATTAATTATATTATATTATATTATATTATAATCTTTATTTTATTTGTTCTATTTTTTTATTAATTTATTTTTTAGTATTTTATTTTCGAGAATTTTGGATTTTGTTTATAAATAATTTTTCCAATGGAAACTATGGTGTGGGGTTTTGTTTGGCATCACAGATATCCTTAAATAAAATCTGCGGTTTCATCAGGATAAATGGTTGATGTCAAGAATTTTCTGAGAGATTATGCGAAAAAAGAGAGTTTATTCAAAAATAAAAAAGTTTTACAGTCTAATTATACGCCAGATAAAGTTCCTTATAGGGAGGATCAAATCAACCTTTTAGCAGGCATTCTCGCACCTTCTTTGCGTATGGAAAGGCCAAGTAACATTTTTCTTTATGGTAAGACTGGAACTGGCAAAACTCTTGCAATTAAACATGTGACTGATCAAATTTTAGAGGTTGCTAAAGAAAGCAATCTTAATCTTAGGGTTATTTACCTTAATTGTAAACTGAAAAGGATTGCTGATACTGAATATAGGCTAATAGCTCAGATATCAAGAGAATTAGGGCAGGACATCCCTCCTACAGGGTTGCCTACTGATGAAGTATACAAGATATTTACTAAGATTCTTGAAGAAAATAAAATGTTGTTGCTTTTGGTTTTAGATGAAATTGACGAGGTTGTTAAGAATACAGGTGATAAAATTTTATACAATCTAACAAGGTTAAATTCTGAATTAAAAAATAGTGAGATATCTATTGTAGGTATTAGTAATGATTTAATGTTTATTGATCAAGTTGATCCCCGTGTTAAAAGTAGTTTAAGTGAGGAAGAACTTGTTTTCCCCCCCTACAACGCAATACAATTACAAAAAATATTGAAAGAGAGATCTGATATCTCCTTTGAGAAAAGTGTTATCGGGGAAGGAGTAATTGAAAAATGTGCAGCTTATGCTGCTAAAGAACATGGTGATGCACGGAGAGCTTTAGAATTGTTAAGAGTTGCTGGTGAGTTGGCTGAGCGGAATAATTCTGAAAAGATTGCAGTTAAATTTATAGATCAAGCAGAAGAAAAAATTGAAAGAGATCGCGTTATTGATATTGTTTCTACACAACCCAAACAATTCAAAATAACATTGTACAGTATTTTACTGTTCTCGAACTTATGCTCCAAAAATGGAAATTCCCAAGATATATACACTGGTGATATTTACGAGTTGTATAAAGAAAATTGCTTAAAATGCGGCACTAAACCCCTAACGCAAAGACGAATTGGCGATATTATAGCTGAGTTAGATATGTTAGGAATAATTAATGCTAGAGTGATAAGCAAAGGGAGGTATGGTAGGACTAGAAGGATTACGTTGGGAGTTCCAGAAAACATTACAAAAAAGATTAACGATATGTTGAAGGAAGGACTTGGGTTATGACACAGAAAATAAATAAGGAAGTTTTAGAGTCTTTTCTAGAAAAAGGTTTTTTATTAGCGCCCGATATTTTAGACGAAGAGGGTTTCGATTCAGATTTTTTGAACTTAGTTGACACAAGAATATTATCAAAAGATAAACCTGTTGTTATTGGATTAGATATTTACAAAGGAGTTTCTAGAAAGGGTGTTTCTGGCATTAATTGGATTGAATTTGAGAAGAGTAGAGTTTTGCATGAGAAGGGAAAAACAAATAGAGTTTATTCTTCATTTTTAGAATTAATTTTTGATGAACCTAAGGAAGAACAGGGATACACAATAATAAAAAAAGAAGAACCTGTCGAAGAAGTTATTGAGGAGGTTGTGGATGAAGTTCCTGTTAAGGTTGAGAAAAATCAAACTAGCTTGTTGGATGCAGGTTATCCTCTGAAAGTTGTAACTAGTTATGGTGATGAATCCAAACTTAGAGAAGTTAAAGATTTTGTTAATCATTACAAAAGTAGGTATAATTTTTTGAGAAAGCTTGTTGCTGGAAGACAAGAAATGCAGAATGTTATTTCTATTAATCGTGCTGCACCCAAGGAACGTGGGGACAAGGTCGCTCTTATTGGTTTAGTGTATGACAAGAGAATTACTAAGAAAGGTAATACTATGATCACATTAGAGGATACAACTGGGACAATTAGGGTTATTTTTGATGCCAATAAAGCAAAAGGTATCGAATATTTGTGTAATGATGAATTAATTGGTGTTGTTGGAACTGTTAATGAAAATTTTATGTTCGCAACTGAATTAATTTTTCCAGATATACCTGAAAAAATCGAGACTAAATTGTTTAATGAAGAAGTTTGTGGTGCGTTTATTTCTGATGTTCATGTTGGAAGTACTTGGTTTATTGAAGATAAGTTTTTAGAATTAATTGATTGGTTGAATGGAAAACACAAGGATCCTAAGATGGTTGAGCTGAGTAAGAAAATCAAATTTTTGTTTATTACTGGCGATATGGTTGATGGTGTAGGAATTTATCCCAATCAAGATAAAGAATTAACAATAAAGAGTATCAGAGGACAGTATGATCGCTGTACCGAATTTATTAAGATGATCCGAGAGGATATTCAAATTATTTTATGTCCTGGCAACCATGATGCGAGAAGAATTGCCGAACCACAACCACCTTTAGATGTTTATGCAGAGTCTTTAAAGCAAATAAAAAATTTAACGTTGGTTTCTAATCCCGCGATGGTTAATGTTCTGGGGAAAGAAGGTTTTGAAGGGTTCAACATTTTACTTTATCATGGATATAGCTATGATTACTATGCGGCTAATATAGGCCCAATTATGCAGGACGGTGGCTATGATCGTGGTGATTTAATAATGAAGTTTTTGTTAAAGAAAAGACACCTTGCTCCAGTTCATACTTCTACCTTGTTTGTTCCAAACGGTAAAGAAGATTATTTAGTTATTGATCAAGTTCCAGATATTTTTGTTTCTGGACATATTCACAAAAGTTCAGTTTCGAAGTATAAGGGTGTTACAAATATTATGGGGTCTTGTTGGCAATATAAAACAGATTTCCAAGAAAAAGTTGGACATCATCCAGAGTACTGTAAAGTTCCGATTTTTAATTTTGGAACAGGCGATACAACAATTATAGACTTTGCACCAGAGAATAAAGCTCTCAATAAAGAAAATGGAAATGAATGAAGAAACAAAAAATTACCTTGAAGGTATTGATTCGGAAGTGAACATAGTACTTGCTTTAGCAAATAGATGTAGGGCTAAAGGTCTAGATCCCGAGGATCATGTTGAAATTATGCTTGCAAAGAATATGGCTGAAAGAGTTGTTGGAATTATTAGTGTTGTTGCGCCCGAGTTGAAAGGTTCTGGGTTAGTTGAAAGGATACATGAACTTGAAGAAAAATACGGTATGCAGGATTGGAGAATTGCTTTAACTGTTGCACTCGAAACTGCTCAAGAAAAATTTGTTAAATTTGATGATAAGGTTAAAGCCATGGAAATAGGCTTAAGGGTAGGTATGGCTTATATTACCAATGGTGTTGTTTCTTCCCCATTAGAGGGATTTACGAAATTAGAAGTTAAAAAAAGACGGGATGGTAAGGAGTACTTAGCATTGTTTTATTCTGGCCCTATTAGAAGTGCTGGTGGAACTGCAAGTAGCGTTTCTTTGATTATAGGCGATTACATTAGGAAGAATATGGGGTATGAACCTTATGATCCAGATGAAACAGAAGTAAGAAGAATGTGCACAGAACTAACAGATTACCATGAGAGGATTACTAATTTACAATATTTTCCTTCTGATGAAGAAATAACTTTTCTGATTAACAATATTCCAATCCAAATTGATGGCGACCCAAGTGAAAAAATTGAAGTAAGTAATTACAAACGTCTTGATAGAATTGAAACGGATAGAATCAGGAATGGTGTTTGTTTAGTAACTGGCGAAGGAATTGCCCAGAAAGCTCCAAAACTTTGGAAGCAATTATCTGTTTGGGGAAAAGACTTTGGTTTAGAGAACTGGAATTTCTTGAAAGATTTTGTTGATTTACAAAAGAATGTAAAAGCAAAAAAGGAAGTTAAACCCGAAGGTGAAAAAGATGAGAAAGTAAAACCTGATTACACTTTTATCAAAGATATTGTGGCAGGAAGACCTGTGTTCACACATCCAATGGCTAAAGGTGGTTTTAGGCTAAGGTATGGCAGGACTAGGGTTTCTGGCTTTTCTGTAGATTCACTACACTCTGCAACAATGGCTGTTTTACAAGACTATATTGCGATAGGTACACAGTTGAAAGTTGAACGCCCTGGGAAAAGTACAGTTATTACCGTTTGTGATTCAATTGAGGGTCCAATTGTAAAATTAGAAGATGGATCTGTTTGTAAATTAGACTCAGTAGAAAAAGCAAAAGCTGTGAGGGACAAAATTAAAGAAATTATCTACTTAGGGGATATTCTAATTTGTTATGGTGATTTTTTTAATAGAGGTCATGGACTAGTTCCTGTTGGTTATTGTGAAGAGTGGTGGGCGCAAGAAGTTTTAGAGGCTGCTGAGAAAAAAGGTAGTGGTTATTTTGAAGAGTTATTGGAAAAAATAAAAAAAGATTATTTCTGTGAAATTTCTTTAGAAGAAGCAATAAATATTTCTGAAACTTTTAGTGTAGCATTGCATCCAAAATATACATATAATTTTTCTGCGATAAGTATGGATGAATTAAAAGAAGTTAGTGAATGGGTTAAGAGTGGAAGTTTTTTAGAGGCTAAAGTCGTTTTACCTTTTAATGATAAAATTACTGCTAAAAGATCACTTGAATTATTAGGGGTACCCCACAAAGTTGTTAGTAATGAATATGTTGTAGTGTTTGGGGTGGATTCTAAGTTGTTGAAGTTTTATTTTGATAATCTGGATTTTAGCAAAGGAAGCGTCCTGGAGGCTTTAAACAAGAAGTTTCCAATCGCAGATAAGTTGGGAACAACAGTTGGTGCAAGAATGGGTAGGCCTGAAAAAGCAAAGATGAGAAAGTTAACTGGAAGCCCCCACGTATTATTTCCTGTTGGGGAAGAAGGGGGAAGATTGAGATCTTTTCAATGTGCAGTTGATGTTGGAAAAGTTAAGAATCAATTTCCAGTATACTCTTGTGAGTGTGGTAATGAATCTGTGTACCCTACTTGTGAAAAGTGTGGTAAACCTACCAAGAAAAAATATCTTTGTAGAAAGTGTGGAATGACAGAGGTTAAGTGTCATCCCGAAGAGATTACTGAACATAAAATGTGGGATTTAGAAATTGGTAAATACTTTGATAGTGCTGTAAAACTTTCAGGTATAAACCGAAGTATGCTACCTGATTTAGTTAAGGGTGTGAGGGGGACTAGTAACAAGAACCACGTGCCTGAGAATTTAGTTAAGGGTTTGTTAAGAGCTAAACATAAAATATATGTGAACAAGGATGGAACGACAAGATATGATATGACTGAATTACCAGTTACACATTTTAAAGCGAAAGAAATTGGTACAAGTGTAGAACAATTGAAAAAATTAGGTTACCTTAAAGATATTTCTGGAAATGATTTGGTTGATGAAGATCAAGTTTTAGAATTAAAAATACAGGATGTAATTATGCCCGCACCCCAGGGAGCACCCGAAGAAGGCTCAGATGCTGTTTTTACAAGGGTTACACAATTTGTTGATGAATTACTTACTAATGTTTATGGCGAAAAAGGATTTTACAATGTTAAGTCTAAAAATGATTTAGTGGGTCAATTAGTTCTTGCTTTAGCACCCCATATAAGTTCCGGTGCAGTTGGAAGAATTATTGGCTTTAGCAATGCTCAAGGAATTTTAGCTCATCCTTACTTTCATAGTATGGTAAGAAGGGATTGTGATGGTGATGAACTTTGTTGTATTATGCTAGTTGATGCAATGTTGAATTTTTCAAGACAGTACTTGCCTGCACATCGTGGGAGTACACAAGATGCACCTTTGGTTCTTACAAGTATTTTGACTCCTGCGGAAGTTGACGACATGGTTTTTGATATGGATGTTGCATGGAAATATCCCTTGGAGTTGTATAGGGCAGCACAAAATTGTGGAAAGCCATGGGATATTAAAATTGATCAGTTAGGTAGTAGGTTGGGAACAGAAAGACAATACTTCGATATGGGTTATACTCATAAGGTGAGCGATTTCAACGCGGCTGTTAATTGTAGCGCGTATAAGACATTGCCAACTATGGATGAAAAGGTTCAAGGTCAGATGGTTGTTGCACAACAAGTTAGAGCAGTTAAAACTGATGATGTTGCAAGATTAGTTATTGAAAGACATTTTATTCGGGATATCAAGGGTAATTTGAGGAAGTTTAGTATGCAACAGTTTAGGTGTGTTAAATGTAATGAAAAGTATCGTAGACCTCCGATTGCAGGGCACTGTACCCAAGGAAAGTGTTTCGGGAAGATTATATTTACAATTTCTCAAGGGAGCATTGTGAAGTATTTGGAGCCTAGTTTGAAATTAGCTGAGCAGTTTAAGATTTCTTCTTACTTACAAGAAACTTTAGATATAACCAAGATGAGGGTCGAAAGTATTTTTGGTAAGACTCCCGAAAAGCAAGAAGGACTTGTTAAGTTTTTTTAATTTAACATTAGTTTAGCATAAAAGATTAATGTTGGAATCATTAAAGACCCCATTAAAACAGTTTTTGAAGTTTTTAGTCTGTAGGGTAAATATCCAATTACACTTGAGACGATCATAAAAATAAATCCTAAAATTCCTGAAAGTGCGAGAGTTATAGAAGATATCAAAATTATTGTCGCACGACTTAACTTTTTTGTACTTATTTTATTTCTTAGTTTTACGAATGCTCTTGAGAGGAGTATGCATGCTAGGGTGCATGGAAATAAGATCATCAATGAAAGTGCGAATAAATTGAATATTTCTGAAAGATTAGAGAATCCTAGTTCTCTTATCACCGCAACCGCACCATTCCTCGATTTGTTTAATTCTATCAACATCACTAAACTAAAAAGAATATTCACCGTGTTTAGGCAACCAGTCAAAATCAGGTAGTCTCCTTTAGAATTGTTTTTAGTTATTGTTGTTTGTATTGTTGCTGCCTGGGCCGGGCCCACGGATGGAAGGAATGAGAAGAAGGAACCAAAGAATAAAGATTTTGTAATTGTATTTAGGCTGTCTTTAGTTATTTCCGGTTCAGTTATTTTTTGTTGTGTTACATTTTTTTCAGAATTTATTAATAACGCGGGTATCCCAAATAACCCTGTGAAAATTGCTAAAAGTGGTTCGTTTATTTGAGAGTTTAATGCAACGTATCCTATTATTCCAGATAATACAAAAATACCTAATGCGATTAGTTTGTTCTTTTGATGTAAGACTAAGAATATGGCTGTTAGTAAAAGAAATAAAGGAATTATTTTTTCAATGGTGTAATAGGTTGGTTTGATTATTTTTAGCATTAAAGGTATCATTATGGAGATAAAGATTAGTGAGATCACGGATCCAACTAAAGTTAATAACACTGCTTCATGCGCTTTTCCTTTTTGCGAATATTCTTGGGAGGGATGTAATGCTAGTGCAGATTCTGGATCTGGAGATGAAAGATGAATTGTAGGTATTGTGTTAAGGAATGTATGGGCGATTGCTGTTATGAAGATTATTGTAATCATCCCGTCAAAGGCAACATTTGACAATACTGTTGCAACTAAATTTGGATGTATTCCTGGTATGAGTCCGGTGATTGTTCCAAGAAGAACCCCTGCTAAGGTTTGCAGTAACATCTTGAAAGGTCATATTTACTCTTTAAATCCAGTTATTAGCAGTTTACGGCATTATTACGGTTGTTGGAAGATAGGAAAGCTTTTAAATTAACAATTGTTAATTGAGATTTAAGATGGAATCTGATTTGAAAGTAATTCATTCGCAGGAAATTGAAGCGTGGTATGTTCTTCCCTTGATTAGGAAAGAGTTAGCATTGGCTATGAAACAAGAAGGACTTGATCAAAAAAGTATTGCTAAATTACTCGGTGTTACTGCTGCGGCCATTTCTCAATATGTTAACAATAAAAGGGGAAATGATTATAATTTGGATGAGCATCTTAAAGTAGATTTTATTAATTCTGCTAAAATTATTAGGAAAGATTCTAGTTTGATTTTCTCCGAAGTTCAGAAACTGTTGAAAATTCTTTGGAAAGAAGGCATTGTATGTAAAATTCATAGATCTAAAAGCTGGCATCCAGACGAGGGCGAGTGCGGAATTTGTTTTGAAAATGAATAAGAAAATTTATTTGGATAATTCTGCTACAACCAGAATGGATATGGATGTTAAGGACGAGTTTGACAAGTATTGTGTTGATGTTTATGGTAATCCTGGAAGTTTTCATACTGAAGGATTGAAAGCTAAACAAGCAGTTGCAAATGCTCGTGAAAGAATTGCAAAAGTTCTGAATTGCAAAAGTTCTGAAATTGTTTTTACTTCCGGAGGAACTGAAAGTGTTAACCTGGCCATAAAAGGATTAGTCTATGCTAGTAACGGAAAAAGAAAACAGATTATAACGACTAAAATTGAGCACCATGCAGTTTTACATACTTGTGAATATTTAGAGAAGAAAGGTTTTGATGTAATCTATCTTAATATTGATGAAAATGGTGTTGGTGATATTGATCAACTGAAGAAAGTTATATCTGAGAACACTTTATTGGTTTCAATTATGTATGCAAATAATGAGATAGGAACAATTCAAAATATTTCCGAAATTGGTAGGATTTGCAAAGAACATAATGTTAAGTTCCACACTGATGCTTGTCAAGCTACAGGATATTTAGATTTAGACGTTGATAAATTGAATGTTGATCTGATGACTATTAATGGAAGCAAGGTATATGGGCCGAAGGGTGTTGGGCTATTGTATATTAAATCTGGAACTGTTATAGAACCTTTAATGCATGGTGGCGGACAAGAAAATAATAAGAGATCCGGAACTGAGAACGTTCCTGGCATAATGGCGTTTGCTAAAGCTGTAGAGATTAGCGAAGCCAAGAAAGAGAAAGAAGTTGTTAGATTAACAAAATTAAGAGATAAGTTAACTAATGGAATATTGGAGAGTATACCTAAATCTAAATTAAATGGTCACCCGTCTACGAGGTTGCCTAATAACGTTAATATTAGTTTCTTAGACGTCGAAGGAGAGGCAATATTATTGTATTTAGATTCTAAGGGCGTTTATGCTTCAAGTGGCAGTGCTTGTACCTCCAAGACGTTAGACCCTTCACATGTAGTTGTTGCAATGGGAGTTCCTTATGAGTATGCTCATGGAAGTATTAGGTTTACACTTGGAAGGGAAACTACTGAAGAAGATATTGATTATGTTCTAGAGATTTTACCTGAGATTGTTTCTAATCTAAGAAAGATATCTCCTTTTAATGTGGAGCTTACTGTAAAAAAATGACACAATTAGAAGTGATTGGAAGTGAAAATAAAGATTGGTTTTATACTGAGAAAGTTAAAGATCACTTTTTTCATCCTAGGAATATATTTAAAACCGAACAAGAAGTTAAAGAGTTTAATGCTGATGGCGTTGGATTAGTTGGAAGTCCTGCTTGTGGGGATGGAATGAAAATGTTCATCAAAGTAGAGGATGATAAAATAAAAGCAATTAGGTGGCAAACATATGGTTGTGGAACTGCAATTGCAAGTACCTCTGCGTATAGTGTTATGTTGCTTGAAGATGGCGGGTTGAGTATTGAGAATGCATTGAAGATTAAACCTAAGGATATTGCTGATTATCTTGGTGGTGTTCCTGCTAGGAAATTTCATTGTAGTGTATTAGCTGACAAGGCATTGAGGGAAGCGGTTAATGATTACTTTAAAAAAAGTGGACAAGAAGATAGGATTGTTGAAGGTTCAGCTAAAATTATAGATAAAATTTTAAAGATTACAGACCATGACATAGAACATGCTGTCTTAGAAGGGGCTTATGACTTTGAGGCTGTTCAGAGAAAGACTAAAGTTGGCATTCATGATAAGGCTTGTATTCCAGAAGTTGAGAGGTTAATAGTGGTTTACAAGGAGAAGTATTTTGGTGATTAAAATGGATAAATTAGAAGCTAAAAAAATTACAAAAGATATGACTATTGGATCAATCTTAGAAGGACATCCCGATAAGGCTATGAAACTTTCTGAAATTATGGCTGAAGCAGGATTACATTGTGTGGGTTGTGGCGCTGCAGTGTTCGAAACATTGGAACAAGGGGTTATTGGTCATGGTTTTGATGAAACTATCTTGAATAAACTTATCGATGATTTAAATGGTGCTCTTGAAGAGGCAGAGGTTGTTATTGAAGAAGGTGAACCTTTAGATTTGACAGATGCTGCTGTTGCAAAAGTTAAGGAAATTGAAGTTAAAGAAAAGAAAGAAGGTTATGGATTGAGAGTTGCAGTTCTTGCTGGTGGCTGTGCTGGTTATTCCTACTCCTTAAATTTACAGGAAAAGCCAGAGGGCAGCGATGTTGTTTTCGAAATTAAAGGCATAAGAGTTTTTGTTGATAGGGATAGTGTTCACATCTTGAAAGGTACCGAAATAAATTATATTGATTCTTTAGAAGAAAGCGGATTTAAATTTAGCAATCCCAATTCAAAAAATAATTGTGGTTGTGGAAAGTCTTTTAGTTAATTCTTAATATTGTGTATCCTATCACAGAACAGAGAATTGTTAGTGCTAATAGTCTTTTTTCTAACTCTAATAGCTTCATAAGGGACAAAATATTCTGTTTATTTTATAATTCTCCTTAGAAATGTCGGAAAGATTCTAACAATAAGTTGTATCTAGGTTTCTAACCCACCTATCATTCATAGGTTTTACTTTACAACAGTTGGTGTAAGTAGTAGTTATTGGAGCTGGAGAGTGGGGCGCATAGCACGCACCAAGTTCTAATGGTTGAACTGGTTGTGTTGCTAATCCCGAAGGATTCGTGATCATCTGCCCAGATAACAATGTTGCAGCTAGAATGAATGTTACAGCTAAAACAAAGTTCCTATCAGCTTTTCTTTCCATTCTTTTGTAGTCGAGTAGATACTATTTAAAGGTTTCTTCATTTATCGTTTAAGCCTGCGTATTCCTCATTTATGACATCGATGATTTTTTCTGCTTTTTTCTCGCCCATTCTATCGATTTTTCTTAGATCGAGTTCTTTTGCAGTGAATAAGTTCCTTATACTCCTAAATTGTTTTAGAAGCGATCTTGCGAGTGTTGGTCCCACTCCCGGGAGAGTTTCTACGATATATTCCTGTTGTTCTTTTAATGTTGGGGCTTTTCTTTTTGGGATTAGTGAATAATGTCTTGTTGGCTTTTCCATTCTCTTTGCAATCACTGCGAGTAATGAGGCTGTATCTTTTGATGTCTTTGTATGGATTGTTGGGATTTGGAAATCAATCGCAATTGATGCGAGCATTCCCCTAATTGCGTTTGGATGAAAGTTCCTTAGAGTGTATATGTTTTGATCGCCTTCAATGATAAGTAATTGTTTTGTGAAATTTCTTTTTAGTTCAAGTAGTTGTCTTAATATTCTTTTATCCATTATGGAATTTAAAAAATCGGCTTGTGTTTTCTTCTCTATTCCTAATGCGTGAACGTTTCCTTGGATGTCCTTTGTTTCAATTATGAAATCAGCTACTTCTAGTTGTTTCATGGTTACTTCAAAACCTTTTTTTGCAAGGTCGATTGTTATTCCAGATCTTTTCTCTCTGTGATCAACCAGTATCTTCATTTAGATTCCCCTTCATGTAATTTAGTAGGCTGTGCATTTTTACTTCCTTCCTTTTTGCAGTCCAAAGCATTGCCTCGTCCAGTGTTTTTTCTGCAATTAGGTTTATTATCTTACCTGGCTTTATTCTCGCAACCCTTCCAGAACGCTGTATTTTTCTTATCTCTGATGCAGTGTGATCATAGAATACGGCTATATCTAAAGAACCGATCGATATTCCTTCTTCGCCTATGGAAGTGCAAATGAGAGTATTATACTCATTATTGTTAAATTTTGAGATTGTGGCTAATTGGTCTTTTTGGGTTACTCCATTTTTTTGCCCAACAAGAGTTATAGGTTTAATTTTGTCTATCTTTGATAATTCTTCTTTTATTTCACTAACCGTGGATCTGTAATTTGCAAAGACTATTACTTTTATTTGAGGATTTGTTTTATATTCTTTTTTTAGAATTTCTAATAGTTTTTTGAATTTTGGATGTTGTTCCTTCGAGTTTATTAACTCGTTTGTTAAACTAATGCTTTTTTCTATTAGTTTATTTTTTAGTAGGTTCTTTGATGCCTTGCTGGTTTCATTTTTTAATTTGTCAAAGTAATTACTTAGGGCCTTTGGTGTTTGGGTTTCTATTAGTCCTAACGCATGATTCACTTTGATCATTTCTGCAACTTCTGAGACGCCCCTGTATGCAAGAAAATCACCATTTTTTATTCTTGCTTGGAATCCTCTTTGGTACATTAGAAGATCGGTTTTATTTATTGCTGAAGGAGGTTTTAGAATTCCGTATTTTTTTAATCCGCTTGCTTTTGCCTTGTAGAATGTTCTTAAGTTGTTTTGAATCTTTTGAAATTTATCTGGAAGTTTTACTTTTATGTTTTCACTTTCTTTAGCTTGCAGATGGTCGGATAAATCTTCATCAACTTCCGTTCTGAGTTCGATGTTTTTTATGAATAGGTTCGAACAGACTTCAGACACCTTTTCTTTTGTTGCGCCAGGTGATGCAGTTAATGCCAGGATTAGTTGGTTTTTTGATTGTAAATTGTATTTCTTAGCAACAATTGTGTTTGCAAACTTTTCCTTTGAGCGGTGGCATTCGTCTACGATTAACAAGGAAGTATTTTCTAGAGATATTCTTTTATTTTCTACATCGTATTGAACTGTTTGGGGTGTAGCTACAATGACTTGTGAGCTGTTGAATAATTCTTTTCTTGTTTCTGGTTTTATTGTTCCAGTTAGTAATGTTATTTCTTCTTCGGGTATGTTTGTGGAATTTTTGATTTCATTAGCAATTTGTGATGACAATGGTTTTGTGGGGGATATGATTACAATCTTACTTTTTGGAAATTTATTTAGCCTTTCAACTAATAGCATGATTGCAAGTTTGGTTTTGCCTGTACCTGTTGGCAGACAAACTAATGTATTCTTGTCTTCTATTGATTTGAAGATGTTGGTTTGATATTCTCTGGGAGTAAATTTTTCTATTTTGTACATTTTAGCTAATCCTTAAAAACCTAGGTCTATGAATTGGAATATGATTGTTAAGTTGTTTGGAGCATTGGATGTTTACGTTAGTTTGCTACTGATTTTAGCTAATTTTGGTGTGCAAGGCCCTATTGCTATGGTTGCAGTTGTTTTACTCCTTATTAAATCTCTCGTGTTCTTTGGAGGTTTGTTGAGTTTCTTGGATATTTTTGGAGGGCTAATGCTTTTGTTTATGCTGCTTGCAGGCGTATCAGTTTATCCCTTAGTTTTGTGGCTATTTGTACTATGGTTCTTGCAGAAAGGACTTTTTAGTTTCTTGAACTAGTTACTTTTGTTCTTTAACGTAAACTAGAATATAGAATACTGACATGAGTATTAATGAGAGAATTACTCCTAAGAGGATTGAGCCTCCGAAGGTTAATACCTTGGAGAGATAGAATGAAAGAATTATGGCTGCTAATGAGAAGATGTACAATGCTGGTGCGCCCATGAAAACTCTTGTTCCGTTTAATCTCGAGATTGGAAGCATTGTGGAAAAGGCAATTGAGAAAGGTATTATTGAAATGCTTGCAAGACTTGAACTTATGTTTGTTATGAAAATTGCTATGATTGTCAATGTTATAGGACCTATTAAGGAGATGAGTGCTAATTCTCTGTCTGTGGGTTTCTCCCATTTTTTACCCACTCTTCCTGTTTTTGAAGCGATAAATTTAGGGCATAAAATTGCTGAGAAGAAAAGCTTACCAAGACTTAACACTGATGTAAGTGCAGGTATGATCAACCATGAGGGGAAACCTTTACCACTAAACGTAGTGGATCTTGTAAGCCCATATCTCTTTATGCTCCATAGTGAAAATTCTGTTGAAATTCCTTTTCCTTCAGAATATGCTTTTGTTATCTTAACAAAGATCATTAAGAATATCAAGGACATTACAAATTGAAGTATTAGATTTTTTACCCAGAATATTGAATTAAATACGGATGATCCATCATCAAAGCCAAATACGAATCCAAGAAGTGCTGCAGCGATAACTATTGATTTAATTTCTTGCCAGTTTGTTTTTTCTTTGACCATTCTTGTTTTTTTAATAAGTTTGTAATTCCGTTTATATGGCCAGCGCCAACGACTGCTACCACTTTAGTATTATCTCTCGCAATTTTATATAAACCTTTTGACATATGTATATCTCTTTCTGTAATTAGTACCTTGTAAAGTGAAGGATAAAAAACTTTTAGTTGTTTGGTTAGTTCCGATATTTTTTCTTCTGTAGGGACCTTTGAAATATCAAATCCGCGGTGTTTATTTTTCATGAATAATACTTTCAGAAATTCTCTTACAAATCTTATTTTCTCTTTCCAGGTTATGTTTTTTGAGATTCCTTTTAATGTCAGTTTAATATCTTTATCGATCAATGCAATTGGGATATTTTCTTTTTTCGCAATTTTAATTGCCTGTTTCATCTCTGCTCCAGGAGAAGACTTTGTCACCTTGCTTATTTTTTTCTCAAGCCAAGCCCCAAGAATTCCAAAAGTGTAACCTTTGATTCCAATTTGTCTTATTGCTTTCAGGGCAGATCCTTTTTTCCTTTTATGGATCATTGTAAGGAATCTATCCTTGTCAAGTTCGATTGCAACCATGTTTGGCTTCTCTTTTAAGATGGTTTTTTCAACCTCAGTTAGACTGTCTTTTGACACGTGAGAGGTGCCTACAAATACTATATTTTTAAATCGTCTTAGCATATTGTCAAATAATACGGAAACTTTTATAAAGATTGGGCTATCAATTAGCTTGTTTTGGAGGATTACAAATGCTTAAACTAAAAAAGATGACTTCGGTGTATGACATGAAAGTATTTACTGATTCTGGTGATTATTTTGGCGATGTAGAAGAAGCAATCGTTACTATGACTAAGGTTTTTGGTTGGAGAATAAGGGCGACTAGAAATTCTTCGCTTTCTAAGGTTCTTGGTGGAGCGAAAGGCGTTATTGTGCCTCACAGATTAGTTAAGGCTGTGGGAGATATTATGGTAATAAGTAAGACGGCAATTCCAGAGTATGGAGAGATTGGCGAAGGCGAATCTGTTGCCCAAGAGAATATACCAGAAGGGGTTTAGCTCCAAAAAACATGAGGTGATTTATTGGTTTCTCCACTATACGGTTCAATAGAGTTTATGAAATCCTTTGGGATTTTTGATATAGTTTTACCTTTTTTATTAGTTTTCACAGTTATTTTTGGTATTCTTGAAAAGACAAAAGTTTTTGGAACCGAAGGCGATACGTCCCGGAAGAATCTTAATGCAATGGTGGCGTTTACAATTGCATTCTTTGTTGTTGCTGCAACCCAGATAGTTGCTTTGATGCAAGCAGCATTACCTTACATAATGTTCTTATTGATTTTAATAATCATGTTCATGATTCTGTTTGGTTCAACTGTTGGAGAAGGAGAACTTAATCTTTGGGATCAGATTGGCGGTAAAAAAACTAAAGGGATATTTGCTTTTGGTTTGTTTATTGCAATAATTGCTATTGTCCTTGGAGCTATGGGTACACTTGAGAGTCTCATAGACTGGTTGTTTTTGTATATTACTGGCCCAGTGCTTTCTACTGTGATTCTTTTGTTGATAGTAGGAATCTTTATGTGGGTAGTTGTTGGTGGAAAAACTGAGAGTAAGGATTAATTATTCCATGCAAAAAGTATTAAAAGGACTTAATCTTTGGAATATTATTACTGAGGTGTAAACTGAATGGATTTTTATGAGCTCCTAGGAAATTTTGATCAAATAGGTGGTTTTGATCTATTGTTACCATTTATTCTTGTATTCACTTTAGTGTTTGCAGTTCTACAGAAAATTAACTTGTTCGGAGATAAGAAGAATATTAATATGATTGTGTCTTTGGTGATTGCAATCTTCTTTTTGAATAATACTTATTTGATATTTGTATTACAAAAGTTTTTACCTAATGTTTCGATTATACTAATAGTATTCCTAATGCTCTTGTTATTGGTAGGAGTCTTTGGTGGTGAAACGGATTTCAAGGAAGGTATGCTTGGATGGGCGTTCATAGTTTCGTTAATAGCTATTGGCTTTGCATTATTTTCAGATATGTTTAGTCCTGTTTCAGGCGGAGGCGTATCCGATTGGTGGTATAACTTTATCGGACCAGGAAACATGGGTATGGCATGGACACTTTTATTTTTGGCGATATTCATATTTACAATTACACGAGATAAAAAAGATAAGAATGAATTTATGAAATACATAGGCAAGGGCATCAAGAAATTATCAAAGTAAGATGGCAACTATATTAGAAGCAAGTGGATTAGGAAGCATCATCAGTATGATAATGGTGTTCTTACTAGTTTTTGTTGTTGTTTTTGCATTGTTAAAAAAATCTAAATTCTTTGGTGGCGATGGCTTTGACGCAATAATTGCTTTTGTATTTGCAGTGTTTACTATTATGGTTCCCGAGACTCAGGTAGTTGTTGGTAATTTTTTGCCATGGTTCTTTATGTTCCTTTTATTAGCATTAGTGATATTCATGTTCTTTATGTTCATGGGTGTGAAGGGAGAGACTATTGCGGGATTAGCGAAGGAACCGTTTATGCAGGTAGTGGGGATTGGGGCTATTGTGGTTCTGTTCTTCATTTCAATGACTCAAGCCTTTGGTCCGTTTTTATTAGTTGATCCTAATGCTGTAGGCTTTTGGGCTACAACAAAAAGATTCTTGTTTACGAGGGAATTCTTAGGGGTAGTAGTGTTATTTTTCATTGGGGCTTACTCTATTACATTTTTGTCCCGTAATGATTAATTATTTTTTAAGATCTTTCAGAATTTTTTCTAACTCTTTTACGTTGCTGGTTAAAGGGCTGATTATATTTGAGAGTAGTTTACCCAATGCCTTAATTTCTACACCTACATCTGATACAGATTCATCGTACTCCTTTACCTTTCCTACAACAGAGTTTTGAAGGTTTTCAAATCTGTTTTCAACTCTCATTAATTCTTGTTTGATTGCATCAATATCATTTGTGATCTTATCTTTCCATGAAAGAATGTCGCCAAATTCTTCAGTCATTTTTTGCCATTTTTCACTTATGATTGATTCTGCAATTTCTTCAATGTCTTCTGTTGTTGCACCAAGACTTGATGAAGGATAATTAAATGGTTCTTGTTCTGCAGGCCATGATTGTGGCTGATAACTTTCTTGCACTTGTTCCATTTGCGGTTCTTGTATTGCTGGTTCTGAAAGAATAGATGGTTCTGGTGCTGCAGGTTCTTTTTCTTCCGAGTAAAGAACTGAAGGTTTCATTTCCGAAGGCGCCTCTTGAGGAACCAATGCTGCAGATTCGGCTGCAGGATTTGATTGTGATTTATTAAGTGCTTCAGAAATTTGTTGAAAAGAATATCCTTCTCCTTGAAGGGTTTGAATTATCTCTGTATTTGATTTCCCCGTACCCTGGAGCTCATGTACTTTGTTTGTCGGTGTATCTTCTGGCAATCTCATCAACCTCTTTTAGTATTTACTCGCTTATTTCAGATTTAAACCTTTCTAATCTCTTTTCTAGTTGTTCATCTGTTACTAACTCAATAATATTTAACATATCCATGTATTTTTCTAGTACTTTGATTTGATCTTTCTTTGCAAAAATGCTCATTTCTTTAACTAAATCCTTTACAACCTCTTGAGTATTTTGTGTTCCTAGCCTTGCTTTCTTTGTTTCAAGAGAAATATCTCTTAAACCCCCCATTAGTTTTTTGTATTCTTCAATCATATTTTGATTGATTACAAGGAGTCTTTCAGTTAGAATGTTGTACTTATTTTCAAGAGCTCTTATTCGCCCATTAAGATCTGCAATTATGTGACTCGGATCTGTTTGATTGAATTGTGGGGCTGGCACTTTCCTCTTTTTTACCTCTTGATGGTCTTAGGTTTGGGCTTATTTAAATACTTTGTTAGATTTTTCAGGGGAGCAATTTATATAAATTTGACAGTTAGAACTAATGTATGGCTTTTCAAAAAGAGGGAATCTATCAGGTAATTAGAGAGGGAAAAGAAGAAGTTCTAAAAGTGAATGCTGCGGCTTGGTCACACTCTCCGTCTGTGGAGGACGTTCCTAATGTAATGTCTGATGTTATTGATATGCTGGTTGCTTCTCCTGGAATAAAAAGAATTATATTTAATCAACGTAAGAAGTTTGTTTATTCTTATGATCAAACGCAGATGTTATTAGAAATCTCTGGGATATATATTCACTTAGTTAAAGGTAAAAGAGTTTTGAGTATTTCCCAGTGGGGCTTTGATGAAGTTAGTTCTAGATTTTATGGGGACAAAGTGGGGGAAGTTCAACATTTAGTTATGGGCCTGTTGAGAAGTGATCCGCTTGGTGCTTTTGTTGAAACACAAAGAATTTTGAGGGAAGAAAAAATATTATTACAAAGAGATAAGGATGAAAGAATTGCAAAGGCAAGAACAAATTATATTACCCTTCTAATGGAAATTGTCGATTTGTTAGAAAAAACTCGTTTAGTTCAAATGGTTAGAGATAGGCTTGATGGTTTTCATTTAGGTGATAGAAGTTTGTATAGGGACATCTTCAGGGCTACAGTTACTCCTGATTTTATGTATACTCGTTTGAGGGCTAATCCTCCGTTGGATGGCGAAGAGTTAGATTATTATTCTGTTGGTAGTAATGAGGTTACAATTTTTAGAATGCCTAACGATATCAAGACCTATTACCACGCAGTTCCCATAGAGTTTAAGTTAAAAGAAGATGAGTATGAGTTGTTGGATTTAGCAAAGAGTGTTTTGGCAGGCCATAAGCCAAGGAACGACGAGTTTTTGGACCCCCCACGAATGCGTACAACATTCTATAATATTGGTAGAGATCTATTGGACGAACTTGCAAAAAACAAAGGTTTTGATATTCCTTATGAAAGAGTTTGTGAACTTGCAAAAATATTAGTTAGGTATACTGTCGGGTTCGGTTTAATTGAAGTTTTATTGGCTGATAAGAAAGTTCAAGATGTAACTATTAATAGTCCAATTGGGAAGTCTCCAATATTTTTAGTTCACCAAGATTATGGCGAATGTTTTACTAATATTTTACCTAGTTTTGATGATGCTGAAAGTTGGGCAACAAAGTTTAGATTAATTAGTGGAAGACCACTGGATGAAGCAAATTCTGTTTTGGATACTGAGTTGTCTATTCCTGGTGCAAGAAGTAGAGTTGCAATTATGACTCGACCTCTTAGTCCAGACGGTTTAGCTTTTGCAATGCGAAGACATAGGGATAGGCCTTGGACTTTACCCTTATTTGTAAACAATAGAATGATTAGTCCACTTGGTGCAGGTTTGATTAGTTTTTTGATTGATGGGGCAAGAACCATGCTTGTTGCAGGAACAAGAAGCAGTGGTAAGACAAGTTTACTTGGAAGTTTCTTAGTTGAGATTATGAGGAAGTACAGAGTAATTACGGTGGAAGATACATTGGAATTACCTGTCGAATATATGCGTAAGCTAGGATATAATATTCAAAACATGAAAGTTAGATCTGCATTAACCAAGGGCGGTTCTGAGCTTGGTGCTGATGATGGAATTAGAACTAGTTTGAGACTTGGTGATAGTAGTTTGATTATTGGAGAGGTTAGGAGTTTAGAGGCGAAGGCTTTGTATGAAGCTATGAGAACTGGTGCTTTAGCCAATGTTGTTGCAGGAACAATCCACGGAGCAAGTCCTTATGGAGTTTACGATCGTGTTGTGAATGATTTAGAAGTTCCTAAAACTAGTTTTAAAGCAACAGATGTGATTGTTGTTGCGAACCCCGTTAAAACTGCAGATGGTTTGAGTAGTTGGAAAAGAGTTTTACAATTAACTGAAGTTAGAAAACATTGGAAAGATGATCCACTAATCGAAAGAGGGTTTGTAGATTTAATGAGGTACGATACCAAGAAAGATGAATTAATTCCAACTGCAGATTTATTAAATGGTGAAAGTGAAGTTATAAAATCTATTGCTGGAAGTGTTAGAGAATGGGTTGGAAATTGGGATGCAGTTTGGGAAAACATATTGTTAAGAGCAAAGATAAAGCAAACTTTAGTTGAGTATGCAAGAAAGGCTAATAATCCAGAAATTTTAGAATCTAATTTTACTGTGATGTCTAATGATATATTTCATCGTTTGATTGAACAAGTTAGAGGTGAAGTTGGATCTATTGATTCTAATCGTGTATTTTATGAATGGGATGATTGGATTAGAAAATCAATAAAAAGTACTAAAAAGAAAATTTAACAGGTGAATCTTAATGCCTAAGAAAACTGATGATATAATTAGGGAGTATGAGAAGAAACTCGAGGATGAGTATGGTCCTGGCTATGTTGAAGCTTTTGAGCCCGACTTGGTAAACAAAGAATATGACTTGTTTCGTTCTGAAGTTTTAGAAAGGAAAGTAACTAACTATGAAAAATGGTGTTATTTTGCTGAAAGAATATTGAAGATTTCACCTTCTAAGAAAGACTTACCTAATCTTAAGAAGAGTATAGAAGTTGCACATTTGAATGTAACTCCTGAAGCCGCCGCTTCCTTTGGGGCTTTGGTTGCTTTTGGTTTGATATTATTTGGCGTTTTGGTTATGGGAATAACTTATGCCTTTGGGAGTATTAGTTTCTTCTTCCCAATATTTTTGATTATGGCGGGTGCCTTGGCAATAAAACCGTTGAGCAATATACCTATTTACCTTGCTAATCGTTGGAGACTAGAAGCAAGTAATCAGATGGTTCTTTGCATTTTGTATATTGTTATGTATATGAGACATACAAGTAATTTGGAACATGCAGTTAAATTTGCGGCAGGACATATTGGTGCACCGTTAAGTTTAGATTTTAAGAAAATATTTTGGGATATTCAAACTGAAAAATATTTTAGTATTAAGGAAAGTTTGGATAAATATTTAGAAAATTGGAGAGACCATAACCTAGAATTTGTTGAGGCCTTTCATTTGATTGAAGGTAGTTTGTATGAGCCCAATGAATCTAGAAGAGTTATGCTCTTAGAAAAGTCTTTGGAAGTTATGCTTGAAGGAACTTACAATAAAATGTTGCACTACGCACATAATTTGAAAGGGCCAATAACAATGCTTTACATGTTAGGTGTTATTTTGCCTATTTTAGGATTAGTTATTTTTCCATTAGTTGGAAGTTTTATGGGTGGCGCTGTTAAGTGGTATCATTTAGGAATGTTGTATAATGTTATTTTGCCAATTGTTCTCGTAATTATGGGAAATAATATGCTTGCTAAAAGGCCGACAGGTTATGGCGAAAGTGAGTTATTAAAAAATAATCCCGAATTTAAAATTTATGAACAATGGGTTGTTGATGATAAGGTTGTTCCAATAAGCCCGAAGGCTGCAAGTATTTTTGTGGGCAGTGTAATTGTTTTAATTGGTTTGTTGCCTTTGTTAATTCATTTTGTTAACCCTGGTTATGAAATGTCTTTAGGGGCACTTGGTCCATTATTAGATTACAAGGGAGAGAATGGCCCTTATGGTGTGGGTGCTTTGATGCTTGGAATGTTAGTTCCTTTGGGAATTGCAATTGGAATTTCAATGTACTATGGGATTAAGACTAATCGGTTGATTAAGATAAAAAAGAAGGTTGATGATCTTGAAGAAGAATTCAGTGGCGCCGTTTTTCAGTTAGGAAATAGAATTGGAGATGGAATTCCTGCAGAAGTTGCTTTTGGAGAAGTTGCAAGGACTATGAGTGGTACGCCGACTGGTAATTTCTTTAGTACTGTTGATAGAAATATTAGAAAATTAGGTCATGGAATGAGTAAGGCCGTTTTCGATTCTAGAGTGGGTGCAATTTTATTGTTTCCAAGTAATTTAATACACAGTACGATGAAGGTCTTAGTTGAAAGCGCAAGAAAAGGTCCAAAAGTTGTGAGTGCTAGTTTGATTACAATCAGTAAGTATGTTGATAGAATAAAACAAGTTAATGAAAGATTGAAGGATTTGCTTGCAGATGTTCTGAGTAGTATGGTTAGTCAAATTAATTTTTTAACTCCTTTAATTGCAGGAATTGTTGTTGGTGTTGGTAGTATGGTTACAACAATTATTGGTAAACTTGGCTCTGCCTTTGAAACCGTTGGTGGTGCAGGGTCTGAGATCCCTTCTAATTTTGGCGCACTTGCAAGTATAATGAACATCAAAGATGCAATCCCTGGATATTTCTTCCAACTAGTTGTAGGATTGTATGTGTTGGAGATTACAATAATACTAACAATGTTGAGTACTAGTATTGAAAGGGGAATGGATAAGACAACAACTAGGTATAGGATTGGAAAAAACGTTAAAAGAAGCATGTTGCTGTATTGTGTTGTAGCCTTGATAGGTGTAGTATTGTTTAATTTATTAGCTAATACTGTTAGTTTTGTTCCACAGTAGGAGTATTTAAATAATTGAAAACGATTATAAATGATTGAATCTGGTGTTTTAAGATGGTGAAAGGGGTAAAGAACTTTATATTGAATGGATCGATGCGTTTTGTCTTTTTGTTCGCTTTAGTTTTTTTGTTTATATCAAAAAATGCCAATGCTGTAGTCTACATGGGCCAGTCTTATTCTGGTTGGGGAATGATGGGGTATGGTTTTAATGATTTACAAAGCTTTTATTATGCTTATCCTGGTTGGATAGATTTTGCAGTTTTGTTTGCTTTATTTTATTCAGCTGCGCTTGGAGTTTTTGGTAAGAAATTTGAAGAGAATAATGCCGGAAAGGGTTTGGCTGTTGCAATTGGTTTAGTTTTATCTTTGAGTGTTGCTTTGTTTGAAGCTGCGCAGGGAGTTTACATGTGGCAATGGGGAGCACCTATTGTAATTGTGGCTTTATTGTTTGGAATATTTTTTGGAGTTTATGCTTTAGCAAGGAAAACAAAGTTAGGTGGTTTTACTGCGTTTTTGTTAGCTGCGCTTGCTACATATTTAATTTGGTTAGGAATAGTTACATGGACTGGAATGGGCCAAGGAACTTTTATTAGTTTTACACTTGCGAATATTGATTTGAGTAATTGGCTTTTTTGGATTATGCTTGTTGCTGGGGTAATAATACTCATTGCTTTGATAGTATCTATGTGGTCTGGTGTGTCAAGAACCCCACTGCCTCAGGCTCAGGGTCCAAATCGTCCAGGTCCGCCAGGACGACCCGGAGTGCCAGGAGCACCGGGAACGCCTGGAGCACCAGGAGCACCGGGAACAGGTGGACCAGGAACAGGTGGACCAGGAACAGGTGGACCAGGAACAGGTGGAAGTCCACAACCTTCTACTCCTAATGCGCAAATGGTTAATCCCCACTTAGTTAGAAGGCTTGGACAGATTTATAGAAAACTTATTTCTTTAATTAGGGGAAATTCAAAAATAACGGCTCAGTTGATTGCGGTCTTGGCTGAATTAAAAAATGCGGCCCACAATGAACACTCTCTCTTGACAGATAGGGCAGGAATAACAAAAAGACTTGACTTACTAATTACTGATCTTGGAGTCTTTAACAAAACATTAATTTCTAAAGGCAACAACCTTGATGGCCTAGAAAATATGCGGGCTTACTTCAAAGGTCTATTTACTGAAATGAATAAAATTTTAACAAAAACTAATCACGTTAATTCCCTAAAAGGTTTTGAAAGAAGGGCAAACAGACTCGCAGGTGCAATGTGGGATAAATATCTTGAACAAATGAGGAAAGCTGTTAAAGCTCTTAAGTCTGGGAGTTGGAGATATCTAGGGAAAGATGTTGGAAAACTTACTCTTGATCAGTTTCTAGAAATTCTTAATGGGTGGGAAAGGGAAGTTGGTAAATCTGGTGGGAAAGTTTGGAATAAAGGCGATAGTAATGATCAGACTAATGCTGGTGAGCTTGCTAAGATTGCAGATGCACATGATCCAACTACTGAAGTATTATTAAAAAAACTTTATAGGGAAATCGCAAGGGGAAGTTATCCTGACAAGACTCTTAAGTATGAGGAAGTAACGAGGTCAAGGTTAACAGAGCTTTTCAAAAGGGCGACTGAAGCATACAAATCAAGGGACCCTCAAGAATTGGTAAAAATTAGAGATGAGATGAATGAAATAATTAGTGAATCAATTAGGTCTCAACAAAAAGCCTTAGGTCCTGGTCAAAAAGCATTGACTCTTGGGGCGGGATCAGAGAATAATTTTAAAGTTTTAGACCAAAGAATAATACCTCCAATCAGAAAATCTCATTTTTGGAGCTCAAAAACTAAAGGGAGAACTAAATCATTAGTAACTTTTGCCCATGAAGCTTATTATAGTGACTTTGGACAAAATAAAAACAAGCCAACCCTTAGGAAACATTTACTTGTTGATCTTATGGTAGCTTTTGAAGTTGTTGAAAACCTCAGAAAAGATTTGGAGAAAGTTAATTATCAAAATAAAAACCCTAAGGTATACTCTTCATTTTTAGAGACTTACAATCAAATTATGCAATACAGGCAGCTATTTCGTAAGCTTTCAACAGATTTTGGATCTGGATCGTTTAATGGGTATTCAAGATCTGCTTTTAATAAATTAGTTAAAAATAATAATTTTGTAAAAAAATATAATTCTGAGTATGGAGTGGATCCTGTTTCAGATAATTGGGCTGAGCATTTTACAAACATAACTGCTTTAGATTTTATGTTTAATTTTGCACTCTCCAATAAGGATGTAAAATTCTTTCCACTAAATTATTTTAATGTAGCCTATTCAGCAGCAGTAAGGTTATCCACTGAATTATTCCCTAAAATGAGGAGAACACAGAAAAAAATATCTGAAGGATTTTAGATAAGAAATATTTATATAGCTTAAAAATGGTGATAAAAACATGGCAGAATTATTAATACTTCCCGCAATTTATTTAGGGATAGTTATTGGTTTGTACGAAGCTATTTTAGTGCATAGGGATGTAAGTGTGCCTGCACATAGGTTTGGCCATATGCTACATGCTCTAATCTTTGCATTGGTTGCTGTTTTTGCAACAATGAATGTAGAATTTGTATTTGCTTCAATCCCTGCCTTGGCTAATATTCCTTTAATTGGATCACCATTAATATTTAGGATTGCTATAGGTATTATTGCTATGTTAAAGATTCATGCAATTAGTGCGGCTGCACCTGGAATGGCTGGTGGAAGTGTTGGACTAAAAGAAAAATGGAGTCATAGTTTTATTGTTGCAGTATTAATTGTTGCAGCACCATACGTTTGGCCGTTTATTGAGCCAGTAGTAGGATTTTTACCAGGAATTTAAAATGTTTGACTTAGGATTAAATGCAACTTCTTATTTACCGTTCTTGTTAATACCTACAGTGTTTGTTATTGCAATATTGTGGGAATTAATATGGAAAGGGTTGGCTCTTTGGAAAGCTGCTAAGAGTGGACAAAAGTATTGGTTTATTGCAATTTTAGTGGTAAACTCTTTAGGATTATTGCCTATAATTTATTTAGTCTTTTTTCAAGGAAAGAAATTAACTAAGAAAACAAAAAAGAGAAAAAAATAATTATTTCTTTTTATCATGTGCGTGATGTTTACCTGTTGTTCTTTCAAAGTAAGGTAATATTTTTATGAATCTAGGTATTCTTGAAATAGGTCTTATGAATCTTATTGCAAATTTGGATCTAGACATTTTTCCTAGTTTTTCTGCCTCTCTTACAATTCTTGCCGTTTCTTTTTCAATAGAAGTTACTTCTTTTATCCCTATTCCTGCATGTAATGCTGTTTGACTTTCTTTTACTGTATCTGAAAATCTGAATAGTAAGTATGCTTCTTCTGCCGCTCTGATGAATAAGTAGAATGGGAAGACTGCTAAAATGTCTAACCAATAAAGTTTGATGAATGGTTTTATTTTTCTGACTCTTATATACTTGAATCCTAGGTCAACTACGAACAAAGAAATTACAATTATATCTACTATTTCTATTTGGTGCTCATAGGTATGTGCTAAATCTTTGAAGAAAAAAGTTATTATGATTACTATGAGAAGGGCTAATAATGCATAGGGGATTAGTTTATCTACTAAATGTTCTAGTTTATGAAACCCCTTTTTCATGTAATTGTGCCTTCTTTTCTTTATTTAAACTTAACTTGGAAAGGCTTAAATATTTTGTTGGTGGTTAGGAGCTTATGAGAGGTCAGTTTAATTATCTTAATGTTCTTATTGTCTTTATTATATTCGTCATAGTAGTAGTTGTTATTTTGAAAAAGGTCTTGGGTGGTATTCTTGGTTAAGATTTTTAGAAAAGGGATTTCACATTTACAATCACTACTTAGTTTGTTTTTTTTGATAGCCTTCATTATCTTTGCAGTGTTTTTTCTAAATAGAATTGCTGAAACTTCTGAAGGACCAATAAGGGATGATACTTGTAGGGCGAGTGTTGAAGCTAAATCTAAATTTAAGCTGGAAACATTTGGTAGTCCTTTGGATTTGAACTGTCATGAGGAAGAAACAGTTTCTAAGGCTAAAACTAAAAGTCAAATTAATTTAGATCTTGCAACTGAGATGTATAGGTGTTGGTATAAGTATGGTGAGGGTAAAAGAGATTGGTATGATAATTGGGATTTTGACGAAACAGATTTACATTGTAAGGTTTGTTCTAGGGTTTCATATCCTGACGCGAAGGACCCCCCAACTTTTGAAGAATTTAATATTTACTTGAATGAAAAGGAATTACCTGGAAAGGACATTACCTTTGCGGATTATTTTGTTGGTGGTGAAAATGCAATAATCCAATTTGGTGGTCCTGGAACAGGTATTAATCCCGACGAGGTAATGGATCTTAGTAAATCTATCTATCTTGTGTACACCATCGCTAAGTTTGATAAAGATAGGATTGATGATTTAAGGGAAGCTTATAGTAAACATACAGATGGAGTAGCTTATGGTGTCGGGAGCGTCTCTGATGAGGTGGGAAGTGAAATCGACCCCGATACTGCTCTTGCGTTAGCAGGTACATTTGGGGCAGGAGTTGTTGGAAGTTTAGTTGGTTTAGGCCCCCTTGGCTGGGTTGTACTTTTTGTAGGGACTGCAAGTTACACGCTATACACGACTTCAGGTGCTGCAGATATACCCTATTATTCGTTAGCTTTATTTAGTGCGGATGAACTTGTTGAGGTATGTGGATAGTGAGGGTCAATTAAAATGGAAGGTGAACAAGTTGGCTGGTTGATTTTTTTTATTGCGTTAGCGATAGTACTTTTTGTAATTGTTCAAGGTATGGTGACTGGGCAGTACAATTTATGGGATAAATTGGTTGAGAAATTGGTGTTTAAATGATAAAAAGAAAAAGTGCAAGTTTTGAATTTGAGAAATTAATTAAGTTAGTCTTAGTAATTATCGTTGTCGTTGTTTTATTCTATTCATTAACTACGGTTAAGGATACAGGAGATATGTTTTTGAGTATATTTAATTGAGGTATATTTATAAATTTGAGAGGTTTAATGGATTAAATGATGTTTGGAAAAAAAGGGGAAATGTCTCCGATGGGGAGAGTTGCATCATGGATTATTATTTTAATAGTATTGGTTGTTATAATGTTTGGACCTGTTTCAAATCTGAGGGCAGGAACTAAAGATATTGGAAATAAGTCTGGAGAATTTGGTGCATCTTTGAAGGCTTTGGAACTTGAAAGGTTAATGGGTACAGACAGAGACGAACTAACTGGTGATGAGAAGGAAAAGTTAGCAGAGGATCCTAATTTGGATGCTAAGAATAAAATGAACCGGGCGTGGAAGTATATCGATGAAAGAAAGTATGCGGCTGCAAAAGATCTTCTTGATTCTGCGCGAAAAAGTTTAGATGAAGAAAAAGATAAGAGACTTTTAGATGAGATTGATGCCCTGTATAAAAAGGCCAATGGGCTCGGAGAGCAAAGAGTTTGGGAAACTGAATTAGAAGAAATTGAAAAGAGATATGTTTTATATGCTGGCTCAGGAAATATAGAAAAACTTACTGAAATTAGAGATGATTTAATTGAATTTAAGAATGGAAAGTATGGTCTTGCATGGGATAATGCAGAAAAGTTACTTAAAAGGGTGAAAGTTGAGCTTAGCTCATTAGAAGTTAATTCTGAACAGGATTCTAGGGATATCTTGAAAGAATATGCCGATTTATTGGAAAATGAATTGCCTAGTGGAAAAGATCCCAAGACATATTACTTAGATCTTGCAAGGAATTTTGTTCAAAAACTTCCAGAAAGATCTCGAGAGATATTTGACCTTTTTAGAAAATCTGAAGAGTCTACATCCGATAGTTATTCTAAATCAATTTCTATTAAAGAACTTGGTGACTATCTTTATTCAAGGAGCGATTTGAAAGGCAATGCTGCATATGAATATGGCAGAGTTGTTGGAGACGTTGAATTAAAATCTGCACTTAATTCGGAAGATTTGAAAGTTGTTCTGCGTAACAGGGGTCTTCTCATAGATGAGGGTTACATGTCTTTTGTTAAATGGGATGTAGATCTTACAACTTCAATGATATATGATCCTGGACCAATATCTTATGAAAAAAGTATTGCGTTAAGTTTTCCTACTTGGTTTTTGTTTGATAAGGATGTAACTAGAACTGGGTTTAACGAGATTTTTCTCAATGATGCCCAAACTCTTAGTAAGTCCAAAACTGGAACTAATTTTAATATTGAATTTTGGCATAAACCCTCTAATTATGTTCAGGAAGTTATGAAACAAACTGAAGGTGCTGAACTTGAAAGGTTTAAGACGAACGACCCACTCTACGTTGTAATTCGGTTTTGGGAAGAAAATGGCCTTTTGATAGGTCATTGTTCTAATTTTGACCAAAAGGATGCACAAAAGAAAACTTTATTTTCATTTTATATGATAAATAACAACAAAATATTTCACAATGAGGGGATTTATTTTCAGAAGTGTTACGGTGCTAATGGAGATCTTTTAGAAAATGGAGAACTCGCAGACTTAACGTTTGAAGGTTATGATAAATTAGAAAAAAGTGAGCGTTTAAGGTTCGGGTTGAAGTTTAATCGTCCATTTAAGGATGTTAAAGAGTATGGTTCTTAAATTGGCCAACAAAACATTTATATATCGTTAGAGGGAATGTGAATACTAATGGGAAGAAGTGATTTTAGAAATTTCTTAAAAGATAAGAAGGGTGTGGAGCTTACACTTAACACAGTTATAATTGCTATCCTTGTTGTTTTAGTTTTAATTGTTGTTATTGGATTCTTTTTAGGAGGAACATCCAAAGCAAAGAATACTATTTCAGATATTTTTAGTGCTGGTATTGCTGGAAGCGATTTTGGCCTTGCAGTACAACAATGTGAAAATTATTGTGATCAGGCTAAAGATTGGAGCCCTGCTTTGAAAGAGAAGTCTCCTTATTGTACTAAAGCATTTAATTTAGACATTGAGGGAACTGGAGAAGCGAAGACGCACATTAATGGCGAAAAGAAAGTAGCAAATTCATATTACTGTGGCGGAACTACTCTTAGCATACCTTGTCCCGAGTTGGAGTCAGCTTGTGGTAATAAGGAAGATGTTACTGCTGCTTAATTTTTAGACAAGTTTATATATTTAGTTCTTAGTTCGTAATTTATGTTGAATAAAAGGGGTGGAGTTGGACCTTTCGGGGAGCAGACCGGAGCTTCGTTGGTTGAAGTTATGATTTTTTTAATTTTTATAGGGATAGTTTTAGGTGCTATTGCACAGAACGATTCTATTGACAGAGATTCTTTATCTTCATTTGGTCGGTTGGATGGAGTTATAAGAGAAAAAGCAATGGTGATTGGTTCGGAGGACGTTGTTCCGATAAGTATGGATAGTGATTATGCTCTTGTATTATTTGACAAAAAAATAAATAGCTGTGAAGGGAAAAAAATATTGAAGCCTGAAAATAAATGTAAGGATCGTGCTTGTTTATGTCTTTGCGAAATAGGTGCCAAAAGTGAAATGTGTGCAATTGCAAGCGCTAGGTGCTTAACTTACACGTTCGATCTTACAGAAGACTGTAGCTATTTTAAGGGCCAATCAAGTCCATATACATTGCATGTAATGAATCTGAAAGGTAATATTTCTGTTTCAACTGAAAGGATTGATCCGTTAGAAAGCAATATAAATATTGCATAGCCTGTTCTTTATATGTACAAAAAGGGGTTTTCATTGTCACCATTATTTATATTTTATATAGTGGTACCTTTGATTATTTTATTTTTAATTTTTCCAAAGATTCAGGCGAATAAAGATGACACTGCTTATTTCTTAGACTTTCATTCGAAAGATATCGCACAAGGTTCACAGGCTTTTTTATGGGCTGATGGGGAAGGAGAGTATGCCTATAATTTGCGTTATGGTTATGAGGTTGCAATAGATAATAGTCGTGGAGAGATTTTTGTTAAGTCTGGTGGGATGCAAGATAGTTACAAATTTAAAACGAGAAATGGATATGTTTTAGATGCTTCAAAAATTGAAGATGGATCGTATTTAATTTCTAAAAGGGGTGTTAGTTAGAATGCCAGGGTTTATGCTTTTTAGTGAAGAGGTTAAATGGATATGGATAATTCCAGTCATAGCCGTAACGGCTTTAGTAATTGTGCTTGGTTTGGACTCTTTTTTGTCTAGGGAAGTTAATTCTGATAATGTGGATTTTTTATTAGAGAAAGAATATTTTAAACGGAACCTTGCAGAGAATGGAGTTCTTCACCCTGAAAAGCTAGATGGACTTCAAATAATTGCAAGTACTGGGGTATTAATTAAAGTTGGAGTTGATGAATATCACTCTAATAAAGATAGGTATGATGAACGTGTATTCTGTGGAGCATTTAATGATAAGTATAGGTGTCATGATTTTGAGGAAGTCTATTTAGTGAATGATAAGTTGGAGATTGTAACAATCAGGATGGTGAGGAAAATTGCATAGAAAAGGGGCGACACCAATTTTGGATATAGTTTCATTAATTCTTTTATTTGCTCTATCGGTATCTTACTTATGGACTCTCTCATTTGCTGGGAATTTTTTTGGTGGTGAGGATTTACAAGAGATCGGAGCGTTGAGGACTCCTTCTAATGTTGCGTATGGCGATGCTTTCTTGAATATGCCTTTTGTAGAAGATTTGACAATTGCCGATTTTATTGTTCAAGCTTCTGAAGAAGATTATGTTAAGTTGAGAGACCAGATGAATATTTTCTTTAAGGATACTGAGTTTGAATGGTATCTAGCCATTTATCTTGATAAGGATGATGAAAATCCCAAGATTGTTTACGGTCGTGAAAACTGGAGATTTAGAAATGGGTTTAATGGTTATGAAGATTATTTGATCCCTAACTATGTTGAAGGCAATGTTATGAAGGTTACACTTGCTATTGATAAAGGAATATGGATTCCTGGCGAGGAAGCTGAAGAGAGATATTATAATGCTCCTGGCAGTGCGATAGGACAGGTGGTGTAAATGTTTATGAAATGTAAAAAGGGGTTTTTCCTTGTCTTCTATTTACTTGTGGTATTTTCTTTGATGGTTTCGGTTATAATTATTTTATTTGGTAATCGACCAGATGTGGATGATGATGCTAGATTAGGACAGATGGTTTTTGATATTTATGATGTTAGTATTGAAGCGGATAAATATAGTTTTTTTATTAGAAAAGTTGGAGAGTATTCTTTACTTGGTTCAATGAAGGAAGAAATGGAAAAAGGTTTGAACAATGAGAATTGTTTGGTGTTTTATTCTGAAGGGTGTATTTTTGAACCTGAGAAAATAGTGGATTCTTTTGCAAGTAGTGTTGGGAGCCATTTTGATAAATACGTTACAAGAGTTTCATCCGAGAACTTCACTTTTGATACAAGTTTTAATGGAGAATTTATTTTCTTAAACGGAGAATCCGATGCAAAATTAAATTTTGCTGAAAACCCTAAGAAGATGAATTTTACAAAAGATTTAGATTTCGAAGTTTCTATTAAATATGATTTTTCATGGTATAAAGAAATGGAAGATTCATTAAGGTTAAATTTAATTTGTTTGGAACATGCAAAAGATGAACAACAAGTGGATAATATTGCGGAAGGTAGTTCTGGTAGGAATCCTCCAGAATGTTTAATGGAATATCCTAAATTTTCCGAGATCACAAAGAAAAATAATGTTTTGTCTTTCAACTATGGGGCCGAAGGGTATCTATTTGAGGATAGTTTTAATGTTCCATTGGCTGTTGATTTAGGTGGCTTTAGAGACAAGGTTATGGGCAATATTGCCTGAGTTTTTAATACATTCATGATGTATAACAACAATCTATAAAAAGAGACTTTTCGTTTACTGACTAAGATGATGGGTCTAAGTCTCGATGAAATTGTTTCTCAAATAAAAGAAAAGAAAGGTCTATCTGAAGAAGATATTAAATTAAGGATTTCTCAAAAAAGAGACAAATTAAGTGGCCTTGTTAGCGAGGAAGGAGCTGCACATATTATTGCTAATGAGTTGGGGATAGATTTGATGGAATCTATTCGTAAACATGGATTAAAGATAATTAAATTGAAACCTGGGATGAGAGTGGGTGTTACTGGCAAAGTTTTGAAAAATTATGAAGTTAGAACTTTCACAAGAAATGAAAAAGAGAGTAAGGTTGGAAGTTTTTTGATGGGGGATGATTCTGGTTTGATCAGGATTGTTTTATGGGATGAAAACCATATTGCAAGAATGGAGAACGGAGAAATAAAGCCCGATACAATTCTTAAGATTGAAAATGGAACTGTTAAAGAAAATAATGGTTACAAGGAGATGCATCTTGGTAATTTTAGTCAGATAGAAGTTAATCCTGAAGGGGTTGATGACATTAAAGTTGTTCAAACAAATAATACTACTGGGGACATGGGTGAATCTGAATTTAAAATATCTAAGTTAAGTGATGCTAATTCTGGGGATAATGTTACGGTGTATGGGACAATTGTTCAGTTATTTGAACCAAGATCTTACGATGGTTGTTCTGAATGTGGGAAGAAAGTTGTTGATGGGAAATGTGGCGCACATCCAACTGGCGTTGTGAAGAAAATTCCAATATTGAATTTCTTTTTGGATGATGGCAATGCTGGTATGAGGGCTGTTGCGTTTAGAGATGCTGCAGCAAAGCTATTGGATTTAGATGAGGCTGGAATGGAAGCTTTAATTGGGAATGCTGCTGCTTTTGAAGATATTAAGGTGAAGATGCTTGGGGCGCAGAAGGTTTTGAGTGGAAGAGTGACTTCAAATGAACTTTATAATCGGAATGAGTTTATGGTGAGAAACGTTCATGCAATGGAAACTAAGGATGTTTTATCCAAAATGCTGAATCAATAATTTTTTAAGCTAAAAGGTGTGCTAGAGAACATGGTAAAAAGACGTGGTAAGAAAACTAAGGTTAGTATTAAGCGTGGAAACGATTTTTTATCAATTTTTATTTTAGTAGTTTTGTTACTTGTATTTGCTAGTTTACGTTTTGGCGGATTTTTAACTGGGAGTGCTATTACTGATATTAAGGTTGAAAATGAAGTTTGGAGAGTTAACTCTTGTAGTATTGAATCTGCAAGTGATATGGCTTTGGAACTAAAATGGAATTATGGGTGTGGTGTGGATTATTGTCGTGAAGCTACCTATGGATTAGAGTTGCCTTTGAGAAATATTGTGGACTTAAAATGTGACACTAGTGATCAAAGGTCTAAGTGGGAAGGCTACTGTAAGGATATCTTTGAGGCTATATGCTGAAATTTTGGCATTTACCGCATTTACTTTCTATCATACATTTCTTTAAAAAAACCAGAGAATTAACGATCTTGTCCTAAGAGGACATATAAAATCAAAACCTTATGGGGCTTTTGCTAAGCAAGAGTAGGAGAAATTAAATGAAAAATGAAAAAAGTTCTATGGACACAGTTCCAAATAGGCCATTCAAAGAATGGAAGGCAGGCAATTTGAAAGTTGCTTTGTGGAAAAATAAGAAAGACATGGAAGACGGTTCTGAAATCGAATTTAAGACAGTTAGCTTGACTAGAAGTTATAGGAAGACTGGCGAAGATATATGGAGACATGATGTTATTAATTTACGTAGAAATGATCTTCAAAAAGCAATATTAGTTTTGCAGAAAGCGCAAGAAGATTTATTGCTTTTTAATAATGAAAAGGATGATGAGTGAGGTGTGAGTGATGAGCAAGAAAGAGATTAAAGTTACAGATTTGCCTGGAGTTGGTGCAGCTACTGCTGAGAAGTTGGCGGAGGCTGGCTTTGACTCTTTGATGGCATTGGCAATTGCTACACCTGCAAAGGTGGTTGAGATTGCTGGTGTTGGAGAAGCTCCTGCTAGGAAAATAATCAATGCTGCAAGAAACTCATTGGATATGGGTTTTGAAAGTGGATTAGATTTACTTGATAAAAGAAAAAGCGTTGTTAAGATAAGTACTGGCTCAAGCAATTTTGATGAAATGCTGGGTGGCGGAATTGAATCAGGTGCAATAACAGAATGTTATGGGGCTTATGGTTCAGGTAAGACTAGTCTTGCACATCAGTTAGCCGTTAATGTTCAATTACCTAGAGAGCAAGGTGGTGCTGAAGGCGTTGCTGTTTGGATTGATACCGAAGGTACTTTGAGACCGGAGTATTTGAAACCGATTGCAACAGAGAAAGGAATGGATCCTGACGAAGCTCTTAAAAATTTTAGAGGAGTAAGGGCATTTAACTCTGACCATCAAATGTTGTTGGCCGAAAAGGTTGAAGATTTGATTAAGAAAGATGGGTTGCCAATTAAATTGATTATTGTTGATAGCTTGATGGGGCATTTCAGAAGTGAGTTTGCTGGACGTGGTACGTTGGCAGATAGACAACAAAAGTTGAATAAACATTTGCATGCGCTTTTGAAGATTGCAACACAATATAATATTGCAATTTACATTACAAATCAAGTGATGTCTAAGCCGGATACTTTCTTTGGAGATCCGACTGAACCTATTGGTGGACATGTTGTTGCACATACTAGTACGGTTAGAGTTTATCTTCGTAGAGGTAAGAAAGGAACTAGAGTTGCCAAGTTAGTTGATGCACCTGCATTGCCAGATGGTGAAGCTGCATTTATGATAACTAGTGGTGGAATAAAGGACGTTGCTTAACGTTCTTTACTGTCCCCGCCAGGATTTGAACCTGAGTCTCAACCTCCGCAAGGTTACGTGCTATCCAGGCTACACCACGGGGACTTAATGTTCTTTTCTCCTATCTTCTTTTAAAGCCTTTTCTGGGGTTTAGTAAGTTTTATAAATCCATTTCAGAGGTTTTTGATACAATGGACAAAAAAGCAAACAAATGTGCCAGTACAGGCATAGAAATTACAAATGATAAGGGAAGCGTTATCTTTGATTGCCCTGGATGTGGGAAACATAAGGTAATAAGGTCTTATAATGCTAGACAGACTTCCGCACAATACGTTTGTTCTGAATGTGGCTTTGTAGGTCCAAATTAGAGGTATTAAAATGGCTAAAGTTATTATTACATTCAAAGTTATGCCCGAAAGTTTAGATGTTGACCTAAATGGGATTAAAGAAATTCTAAAAAATAAGATTGCTAGTTTTGAAGGAAATATTCTTGGAGAGATGACTGAAGAGCCTGTTGCTTTTGGTTTGAAATCTGTGGTTGTTAAATTTGCATATGATGAAGCTAAAGGTTCAACTGATGATCTTGAAGATGAGTTAACAGCTGAAGAAACAATTCAAAGTGTTGAAGTTTTGAGTGTTGGAAGAGCAATGGGATAGTTTTTATATTCTGATTATTTTATTTTAACATGACCGAAGAAAAGAAATGTATTTTTTGTGGAATTACTGATGGGTCTATGCAGAGTGCTAAGATTTATGAGGATGATTTGGTTGTTTGTGTTTTGGATATTTTTCCTGCATCAAAAGGACATGTTTTAGTTATTCCTAAGAAACATATTGCTATTAGTGCTCAACTGGATGAAGCTTTATCTGCACATTTATTTAATGTTGGAAACAAAATGTCTGCAATATTGTTTGAGGCGATGGAAGCTGAGGGAACTAATTTATTGATTGCAAATGGTGCTGCTGCAGGTCAAAAAGTGGATCATTTAGTTTTACATGTTATTCCGAGGTACAAGGATGATGGTGTTAATATCACGTGGAACTCTGAGCAAATTAAAGAAGATGAGTTAAAGTATACTTTTGAAAAAATAACTTCTATGACTCAAGGTGCTAAAGCTCCTACTGAAGAAAAACCTAAGGAAGAACCCGTTAAAGATGTGCCTTTAGAAGAGGTTGTGGAAGATTTAGAAGAAGAGACCTTTGATGAGGAAGAGAGAATACCTTAGATAATTGGGATAAATAATGCTCCGCCTACAATTAAAGTTACTATTGTTCCGATTAAGAATGGTGGTACAAAAGGAATACCTTCTTTGACTAATACTTGTTTTATATTTGCTTTTTTTAGTAATTCTATTTCTTTCTTATTTATTCCATAGGGATTAACCTTGCAAATTAGTTTCCTATTTTTGTAAACATCTTTTTGTACCCAATCACCTTCAGTTAATTTGTTTACAGGTATTTCTTTGAACATGCATGCTAATTCTGTGCTCTTTAGTGCAGTTATTAGGTATGGGATTATTAAGAGTATTAAAGCAAGAAGTCCTGTTAGTGATCTTGTGTTTGCGGGGAATATTGTGAAGGATGAAACGAACAAGAGTATGGCTATGATTAACACACCCATTTTTATTCCAACTGTTTTATGTGAGTGATTTAATTTTTTGAATTCTTTTTTGAATGAATCCTTATGTTTGAATGAAAGGTAAATTGCGTAGATTATTCCATATATTGCTCCGACGATCAAAATGTTCAATAGTAATATTGCTGCGAAAGGGATTATGGAAGTTTCTATTAAATATGCAGGCCTTATTGCGAATGCAGAACCTAACGCAGTTATAAGTTTTGTATCGCCTCCACCCCATTGTCTAGTGTAGTACATCAAATTTCCGAAGATGAAAAATATTACAAAAAATATTAATGTTTGAACAACGTAGGTTTGATCTCTTAGTAAAATTGATTGTAACCCTCTTGTTGCAATTACGAAGAAAAGTAAACTGTAGCTCAACCAATCTGGGATTTCTCTTGTTTTTAAGTCCGATATTGAGGCAATTGTTAGGATAACTAATGTCGCTGCCGTGATCAATATGTCGAATAAGACAATCATTAGTTTATAAGCATCAGAATAGGTTTATAAACTTTTTAGATTTTTGTGTAGTGAGTGGTTTCTATAATCGGGGCTGGACCTGTAGGTAATTATCTGGCTAGTAAGCTTTCTGCCGAAGGTGTCAAGGTTGATGTTTATGAGGAGCATTCTAAAGTTGGAGTTCCGATTGCTTGCACGGGGATACTAACTTCTTATTTATCTGACTTTGTCAAAGTTAGTGAAGATTATGTAGTGAATAAAATTGATAGAACTGATGTGTATTCCCCTAATGGTAGCTCTGTAAGTATTAAGTTGAAGAAGAATTTTATTGTTGATAGAACTCTTTTTGATTCCCATTTTGCCGAAGTTGCTGAGTCTAATGGTGCTAAGATTCATGTTAATCGTAAACTTGTTTCTTTGAACAATGGTTTGATGAAATTTCAGAAAGGTAGAGATGTTAGAAGTGAAGTTATTGTTGGTGCAGATGGTCCAAATAGTGTTGTTGGTAGGAGTGCAGGTATATTTGGAGATAGAAATTTTGTAGTTGGGCATCAAGCAAGAGTTAAGTTGAAAGAGAAAATTGATTCTAATGTAGTTGAATTCTTTTTGAATGAGGGGAATTATATTGGTTGGTTGGTTCCTGAAGATGAAAGAGTTGTTAGGCTCGGTGTTGCTTCACATGTAGGAACTGATAATTATTTTAATGAACTGCTAAAGAAAAGAAATGGCAAGGTTCTTGGTTGGCAGAGTGGCGTGATTCCAGTTTATGATCCTAAATTAAAAATTGAAAAAGATAATGTTTTTTTAGTTGGAGATGCTGCAACGCAGGTTAAGGCTACAACCTATGGAGGGATAATCCCTGGAATGCATGCTGCTGATGTTTTGAAAGATGTTATTCTGAATGGTGGAAGTTACACTAAATGTGTAAAGAAAACAATTGGAAAGTCCTTGAAGACACATTTACATATTAGAAAATTAATGAATAAGTTTTCTAAGGATGATTATAATGAGTTGGTTAAACTTTGTAATAAAGATTCTGTTAAGAAATTAATTTATGAACACGATAGAGAATATCCTAAGAAATTATTAACTTCTTTATTGTTAAAAGAGCCAAGATTCTTGAAATTTATTCGTTTCTAGAATAATTAGTGGGGTTTATTTCAACAGCATCACTTATTTCTGGTTGAACTGCTACTGCGTTTCTTCTACGTCTGTTGATAAGGGCTAATGCCCCGATACCAAGAGCTGCTGTTCCGGCACCTGCACCGATTGGTCCCCAAGGAATTCCATTATCCTCTACATTAGATTCAATACTTTCTTGAGCTGATGTGAAAAGATGTCTTGTGTTACTTTCAGAAGGATTATCCTCTGAGCTACACTTCAAATTGTATGCTCCCAATAATAAGGCTGTTGCCGATACACCCATGACAACTTGCTTCCCTAGGTTTGGTGCGGCTGTTTCTAATATGTTATATGCTCCGACTGCACCTTGCTTAACTATTTTACCTGCCCCCGTTACTAGTGGCCATATTGTGTCTTTTACAATGCAATAATTTCCTTGTGTGTTTGTCATTTTGTTAAAATCACTAATTTTATTGAGTGGTGGATGTTTATAAGCTTTACTCTTTTTGTCACTTCGTAGTAGTCATTGAATCTAGATTCTTGTGCCTAAAAATGCTTAAATATCTTCTAAAGGCTATTATGCTATGTTTAGTGATACTTTTAGATCTTATGTTCAAGAACATCAATTCAAGAGGATTCCAGGGACTAAAGAGCATGAACAGGGTCTTTTTGGGCCAGTTATGCCTGATGAAGTGGCTGAAGAGGCTTTTACAACTTCAAATGATGGCCTTTTGGGCAAACTAGAGGGTTTCTATTATCATGATTACTCTGGCGTTGCACCTTTTTCTGGGTTGTTACATGATAGTGCAGGGATGATGCTTGCTGGCTTTTTAGGTTTTCAGAGTAGACTTCGATGTCTACCTTCTCTTTTGTTGGCTACTTCTGTGGCGTTTGTTCCGGAGGCAGTAAATTGGTCTAATGGTTATCTTGAAAGTGGCCAAGTTCCACTTCAATTAGGAATGGATGTTGGTCAAGTTGTGATGAGTTATGTTTTTGGAAAATCTGTTGGTTTTATTTTAGATACAAGAAGAAACGAAAATAATCCAATAAACTATGGAGATTCTCAAGGCGGTAGAGAATGGTGGAAGCTTACAGGTCGTAGAAAGTAGTTCAGCAAGATTTAAATATACATGGGAGAGGTTAATACTTATTGAGGTGTTGAATATTAAAAAGAATTATAATTTTTCTGGAATACACAAAAAAGGTGCAGTGCCAGGTGCAGCTTATTTAGTGATGATGATTGCATTGCTTTTAGTTTTATATGTTGTTATGTTGCCTGAAGGTGAGAAACTTGAACTTATGGGTGAAGGTGGAGTTGCTCTTCCTGGACAAGGTGTTCCTTTGGAGAATGGAAGACTTTTAGAACCATCTCATTTGTTATTGAGCGATAGTCCTGGATTGATGAAGCCTTTCTTGTATGATGTTACACAGAGAAATCTTGCGAGCGTAAACTTGTTTTCCTTGGAAGAACAGAATTATGAGTCTGTAGCAAATAATCTTAACCTAGAAAGTAGCGTGTTTAAGAGCGATCAAGTTGATTTTGTTTTTACTGTTAATGATTTGAATAATTTGAGAGATATTAAATTATTATTTTTTGTTATTGAAGGAGAAGGCGAACTTGTTGTAAAATTAAACGGTGCTAAAATATTAAGTGGCGAAGTCACGAATGAAATGTTGCCTTTAACCTTGCCTAGTTCAATGATAGGGGATGTGAATACTCTAACATTTGAAGTTAAGAGACCAAGTCTTTTCCAATTTATTTCATCTAATGAATATGTGTTGAAAGATGTTGTACTAATTAAAAACTATTTAGTTCAAAATAATTACGAAGCCAGACAGTTTGTTCTATCTAATTCCGAACTATCTGATATTAATCATATGTCTCTTTTGTATCGTTTGAACTGCATGACTGTTAACGAAAATGGAAGAATAAGATTAATGTTGAATGGAAAAATTGTTCATGATGCCTTATCTGTTTGTGATGCAGGGATAACAGAAGTTGACTTTAGTTTAACAGATTTAATTGAGGGAAGAAATGTTTTGGAGTTTACTGTTGATGCTGGGCAGTATGTTCTTGAGAATCCAATAATTGAGATAGATTATACTCAACAGGACTATTATAGGTATTACTTCATTATGGAAGTTCCAGATATCTTTGAGGTTGTGAACGGTGCCGACGTGGTATTACAGGCTAGATTTACTAATGATGGTTATATCAAGGCAGGTAACTTCTTTGTTAATGGCTATCCTGTTAATTTTGATACTAATAGGG
This sequence comes from Candidatus Woesearchaeota archaeon, assembly GCA_018655015.1. Lineage (GTDB taxonomy): Archaea > Nanobdellota > Nanobdellia > SCGC-AAA011-G17 > UBA489 > JABIKK01. The sequence continues at coordinate 42,760 of JABIKK010000005.1, forward strand.
ATGAATTTGTTACAAATTTGAATGGATTAATCTATGAGGGCCAGAATGTAATTACTGTTGTCCCGGATACTACTTTTGAAATGGTGACCCTTGATGTCTTCCTTGCTTAGTTGTATGTTTTTTGAGGTGTAATGTTGGCAGAAAATACTGGAAGCGGAAAAAGTAATGATCTTCCAAGAGATAAACCTCCAAAGAAGAAATTTTCTGATAATTTTAATTGGCAAGAATTGACTAAATTTGCCCTTGCAATTTTAGGATTTTGGATTTCTGCTCAGTTTTTGAAAGGAACTACTTGGTTGATGGTTATTTGGTTCTTCTTAGGCTTGTTTATGGTGTTCCAAGTTCTGAAGATGATTCCCATTCATGATAACATAAAATTAGTTGTTAGAACTGTTTTAATTTTTGGGATGATTGCAATTGGTGTTTTATTTTTAGTGGCAGGTTATCAAAATGGAAGCTACAAAGAATTATTAATTGGTGTTGAGGAAACTGGTGCTGAAAGAGCAGTGGGGACTACTTGGGAAAAGATCTGGGGAAGTATTAGGCATCCTGGACGTATTGGTGAGGAATTTAGTGATTGGAGTAATGTAGATGTTGCTGAAGAAGATGTGAAAAAAGGAATAGAGTTTTTTGATCTTAGAACTAGAAGGCCTTGGTTTGAAGAGGGGAGCGAAATTGTGATTTATGGTTCGGCTAAGATAACATCTTTGCCTAAGATTGACACAAAAGTTACATTTGACTGTAGTATTAATGATACTGATATTGAAGGAAAGGATTATGATCCAAAGGGTAAACTAACTTTGAGAGGTATTGAAGGAAATACTGTTGATGTTTATGCTGGACATGATGAAGAAGTAAGTTTTGAATGTATTTTGAATGGAATTCCTTTGAACTTAAGTAATAAAGAAAGGGAAGATAAAGAAGAAGACTCCAAAATATTTAAGGCCTTAATCGAAGGAATTTATTATGACTTTACAACTACAACGATATTAGGAGTTTATAATATTAAGAAAGAAAAATATGACCTGTTAATTGATCCTGAAGATTCTATTCCCGATAAAAATTTCAATGGGAAAATTTCAAGTAAATGTATTGATGGTTGTGGCCTTACAACTGTTCCATTAACAACGGATCAACTAATACAAACCGAAGTAGGTTCCAATTTGTTAAGAGTTATACTGAAGAAAGATTCAGACTGGTATGGTAATATTGATCGTGTTTCAAAAATTGATGTTAGGATGCCAAGCAATTTTAGATTAATCGGATGCGAGGACTTTGGAGGAGATGGAATTTTGGATGAAAGTGATCCTTACCTAGGTATATTGAATCATAATTTAAGAGATGAAAAATATGAATATAGTGGTGGTCGTGACTTTTCATTTTATTGTGATTATGATGTTGTGGAGCCTAGAGACTTTTTAGGAAAGAGTGACATTATGGTTGCATCTACTTATGATTATAAGGTCGAAGGTAAAAAAACAGTTAAAATAGTTGAAAAAAGAACTAGTGATTATGGCTCCGGAAATATTGCAGATCCTGGAACTGGAAGTGATTTAGATGGGGATGATGGAGAAGGAGATACGAGGTATTACTATGCGTAATGTTATTATTTTATTGGTTCTTGGATTACTTTTAACAGGATGTTCTCAAATGACAACTAGAATGGATAGTCCACTTTCATTTGGATCGTTTGGAAGTGGTTCTGAGAAAAATGCTGGATTGGAACAGGAGAACTACCAGTTTAGTGGTCCTCAAAAAGGAGTAGTTGTGAACTTTAGAAAAGGGGCACCGAATGATCCTATTAGCGGAAGGTTTAGGGTGATTGCCGACATTGCAAACTATATGGACAATTTTGCTTCGCTTGAATTAGATGTTTATGATTCTGGATCTTTAGAGGGATTTAATTATCTTGATGCAGTTCCAAAAGAAATTGGTCCTGCCATAATTGATGACGAAGGGAAATTCTTTAAGCCCTCTACTCAAATAGTAGACATGGGAGAGTTTATTTATAGCAATGTAGATGATAGCTCTGAAATATATTTTACTTCGAAAGTAAGGTACTCTATGCAAAATGCCGCAGAAGTTACTTTTTGTGTGACTGATACTTTTGGTGAGAGTTCAACCAACTGTCCCGAAAGTCAATCCTTGTCTGGAGGTAATCTTGGTGAGTCAAATTCAAGGGCGCCAGTTACAGTTAGAAGTGTTAAAAAAACACATGGGGGGGGAGATGGTTCAGCTACACTAAATTTAGATATCCAAATAAGTGATGTTGGCGGAGGAAGAATTATAGACTTATTTGAAGAAGGTGAAATTTACAACAACTTTGTTGAGTTTAGTATTGGTTCTTTAGAAGGTCTTTCAAATAAATTTTATTGTGACTCAGAAGAATCGGTTGATCGATCTGGAAGGCATGATTCCGAGGAAACAATCTTTCCAATGAAAATAAAACTTGAAAAAGGCAGATCAGCTAATGTGTTCTGCAGTACTAATGCGGATGTTAACTCTGCGATAAATAATGTTAGGGCAGAAATTAGTTTAGACTATAGATATGAATATGAGACTAAAACTGATGTAATTAAGGTGATTAGTGGTATTTCAAGAGCGAGTTTAGCATGAGGGTTAGTTTTTTAAAGAACACAACACTCAGGAAATAAGATGAAGGTAAACAAAAGAGGGAATGTTTTAGTTTTATTCTTCTTAGTGGGATCTTTGTTTCTGGCAGGATGTCAGGGAACGACCGAAGATGCTCCTTTAGAAGGTCCTTATGTGGGTGGAACACAGGGATTACAGTTTGCATTCCAAGAAGGAGAACCTCCAGTATCAGTTTTAGATGATAATCAAGAGACATTTTATTTTACATTAGTTGTTAGAAATCTAGGAGAATTTACAGTTCCTGAAGGAAAAGCAATTGCATCATTAAGTGGTGTGGATGCTAATGCATTTGGAATGGGATCATTAGATACAATGAATTTAGTTGATATCCAGAGTGTTTCTCCAGACCAAGGATTTGTAATTGAAGGTGCTGAAGAACTATTAGAGTTTGAAGAAGCAAGTTATGTTAACGATGTTGCAACAACATTTAATATTCCTATAAGGTCTGACCTTTGTTATATGTATCACACTGAAGCATTGACTGCTCCTTGTTTGAAAAAGAATGTGGTGAAACAATCTATTGGTGATGTTTGTGAGACTAACAATCCTTTACTACAATTGTCCAATTCAGGTGGGCCAATCCAAGTGAGTAATATGAGGCAGAAGGCAATTGGTTCAAGCAAGGTTCAATTTACATTTACTGTTGAGAATGTGGCAGAGGGAATAGTTTACTTGCCAGATACATTTACTGACTCGTGTAGGGGTGGAGATGACAATAAAGATATGGTTAAGGTGTCTTTAAGAAATCCTCAAAATAACTTTGTTGCTGAGTGTACTGCTTTGGGTAAGAGCGATAGTGGTCAAATAAGGTTGGTTAATAAGAGAAAAGAATTAACTTGTACTGTGGATACTAGTAGTTTACAAGAAGTTAGTTATCAAGATATATTATTTGTAGATGTTGATTATATGTACAGGGAAGCAATAACTACTAACTTGAAAGTCGAGAATGCGATTTAATTAATTTTAAATAGTTAATTTCTTTATTGTTTTCATGGAATTAAATGTTTTAAAAGATGAATATTCTACTTGTTCTAAATGTCCTGAATTAGTGGACTATAGGTCTCAAGTTGTTTTTGGATCTAAGCATATGAATAAATGCCCCGTCATGATTATTGGCGAAGCTCCTGGAAAGGTTGAAGATGAAAATGGAGAACCTTTTGTTGGAAGAAGTGGACAAATTCTTAATAAATTTTTAGAAGAAATTGGGTTAACTCGGGATAAGGTTTTTATTACTAACACTATATTGTGTAGGCCTCCCGAGAATAGGAATCCTAAGAGTGATGAACTTCTTCATTGTAGGGAAAGGTTGGATAAGACTATTGAGATATTAAATCCTAAAGTGATTATCACGCTCGGTAATTTTGCTACTAAGTATTTACTTGAGACCAAAGAAGGAATTACCAAAGTTCGTGGAAAAGTTTATGAGAAGAATGGGCGAAATATTGTGCCCATGGCCCATCCTGCCGTGGTGTTGTATAATGGTAGTTCTGAGGCAATTATGACTCAGTTTAGGGCTGATTTTAGTGTTGTTAAGGGCCTCTTGGGGAATTGAAGGAAAACTTTATATATTCTTGAATATGCATTTCATCACCTTATGGTGGTAAAATGAATAACTCAAAAGTATTTACACTGGCAATTTTAACAGCCTTATTTGTATTGACATTTAGCGTTGTTGCCGAGGCAAGTTATTTTACTGATTTTTATGGTCCTAGGGAAACTTATTTTAGCGGAGCCGATAGCCGTAGTAGAAACTCTGATTCATATAGCAACTTTGGAAATTTTGATCGTTCTCTAACAGATTCTCGTTCAGGTAGTTCTTTTGATACTGTAGCAAATGGATATAGTAATAGTAATTATGGTTCATATAAACAAGATGGATATGTTGCAATGAGTGATGGATATTCTTTTACAAAAAAACCATGTAGTACAAGAACTGTTAATGCAAATTTTGTTGGAAAGTATGGCGACTATAGAATCACTGAGAGGGTTTGTGATGGAATCTCTGGAGATTTCTACAAATCTAACGATTATAGGAATAATGTTAATAATAACGTAGGATACAATCAATATGACTACGGTTCTAATATGCACCAAAATAACCAAAGAGATAATTATGATTTGAGAGAGAATTCAAATACAGGTTACAAAAATAGTGGTTATACTCATGGTCAATCAACATCTTTCGGTGTTGGAACAAGAATTATCTTTTAACCTATGTGGCGCAGGTAGCTAGGTATCTTTTCTATTTGTTCTGGTTTACTTTTTATTTCTTGTTTTTTATTTGTCTTTTTTGCTTTTACACGACTTGAATTTGGAAGTATAACTTCTGCTTCAAGCTCTTTGTCTATTTTTTTATTGTTTAAATTTAAATTTAGTTTTTTGTTAAGATGTTTTACTACTTTTCTCGCTTCATTTAGTCCTATGTACCCTGGATTTTCAAATGTTTCAACTAACATTGTTATTGCAGGTATTTTTTTCCTTCCAGCTAATCCTGGAAGTAGACCTGTAACCCCTACAATTGGCCCTATAAATTCATGTAGTTGCTTTTTTGTCTTTTTTGAATGTGCATACTTTTTTAACATGCTTTCATTGTTTGCCGTGAAGTATATGTTTGGATCATCTGGAACTTCCTGTAAGGCTATTCCTCCAAGAGTTATGATTTCTTTTCCTTTTGTTTTTTCAAAAGCCTCGATCAATGTATTACAAAAGGAATGGCATGAATTCTCTGTTGTTGGTTGAACATCTCCAGACAATAGTAAAATATTTCTTCCTTTGATTTTTGCAGAGTAAATTTCTATGCTGGGTAATTCGATTAAGTTTTTTTCATTAACAAATACATAATGCGGCATTTCATTTGATCTCATTTCATATAGTTTTTTAGCCTTGAGAGCATCAATTAAGTATTCGACTGCAATCTTCCCAACATTACCTACGCCTGGAAGTCCCTCTATTAAGATGGGGTTTTTCGCACTTTGTTTTGTAGTTTTGTTAATTGTCCAACTCATTTTGTTTTTTTGCCATTCTCCTATATTTTCCGTATTTGTCTTCTAGACTAAATTTTGCAGGTTTTGGAGTTATTGTTTTTTCCTTACAACTATTACATTCTTTTTCAAGTGTATATTTTTTGCAGTTTTTACATTGCAGAATTTCTGTTTTCATTTCTTTGGTTTATGGACATCAAAGTGCCCGTTTTCTTTTTCTATTTCTGTTTTGATAGCTTCTAGAATTTCTTCTGTTTGCATTTCTAGTTCCCTAGGTTCCGAAGCTGTTATTGTGATATTGTACTTTGGGGCCGAAACATAATTAATTTTAACGTTATATTCTTTTTTCTTTGCTAATTCGATTGCTTTCTTTAAGGTTTTTTTAATTGATTCAATTCCATCACTTGTTGGGCAAGATAATTCTAAATCTCTTATATTTTTTATTTCTTGGGGTTTTAGTCTTGCTTTGATAGTTTCTTCAAGAAGCTCGCTCACTTTTTTATCAAAATTCATGCCAGGGAGTATGTCTTCTCCATCTGCAATTTCTTGGAATATTTGACCAACTGTCTCTAAATCCTCTGTTAACTTGGCTTCAATATCTTTATAGATTTTTATTGGATCTAATTTAAGTTGTTTAGAAACAGATTCAATTATTTTTTTACATTTATCTTCTAATTTGATTTCTCTTAGTTTGTTAAGTTTCTGTCCGGTTGTAACCCTTCTTAATGATAAGTCTAGGTTGCCGTATCTTTCATTTTTTCTTAGAACCTTACAAATTATTTTCTTACCTTCTTTAACGAAGTCTCTAATGGTTCTAATTCTTCCAGGAGATATCTCAGAAATATGAATGATCCCTTCTTTGTGTTCGTATTCTTCTAGTTGAACAAAAACTGTTGTTCTTTGGATTTTTCTAACCATGCAAACAACGATTTCTCCTTCTTCTGGGAAACCTTTTTTCTTTTCCTGCATTAGCTTAATACCTCGAGAATTCTAGCTTTGATCATGCCTTTGCCCCCACTTGGGTCTGCAAGTTCTTTTCCACAAACAGTGCATACTACTTTTGAAGCTGGCTTACCAAAAATAATTTGGTTGTTCTTACATTTAGAACATGAAACCTTGATGAATTTGCTTTTTGGTTCTCTAATTAATTCTTTCATTTTATTGATATTTTCTGAATTTTGTTTATAAATCTTCTCTTTTGATTTAGCGTAATGTTTATATATTTCTCCCTTTATAAATAAAATATGGGGAAGGTGAGAATAAAGAAGAATTGTATTTCTAAAGTACCAATACTGTTAGACATCATAGCTTTTTTAATGGGAATTTTGGTTGTGTTGATTCTTGCTTTTTCAGGCGGTGCGATGAAGTATTGGAGATATAACGCATTTAAGGGTCTTTATGGATCTATTGCACCTTTGGCTTTAGTTCTTTTTGTAGTAATACTAATTGTAATTTATTTGAAGATTAACGAGAATTAATTTTTTTCTTCAATAGTTAGTTTTTTTGCTCTAGTCCCTGAGGATTTTACTTGAGTTTTTTTACAAGTAGTGCATGTTAATCTGAAGTCTGATTTTTTAGAGGTTTTTGCTCCAGTTCTTTTATATCCAGAAATAGGTTTTCTTGAAAATTTTCCATGGTTTCCAAACCCTGCTTTTGCAGAACCTCTCTTTGTGAGTCTTGCCATAGAACCACTTTTTAGTGTTCCCCTTTCTTTCTTTTTAGCAAGGGCTACAGTATGTTCTGTTTGAGCCTTACATTTTGGACAAAATGTTTTTTTACTTTTTGGAGTTTTCAATTTGTATTTCCTCTGCCCTCTTTCTTGTTATTAAGAGCTCGGCGGTTTTCTTCGGTAAAAAGGACATATCCTCTTGTTCGAATGGGCCGTAGATATTTAAATCATCAGCAACGAATTTTGGTACTGAATGTAAAAATCTTACCATTCTACCATTTTCTGATTCACTTTGTTCTGTTTTTATATCTTTTGGTGCTACTTCTTTTTGTTTTATCACTACTTTTTTGCTTATTAAAACATTGTGGAGTATTCCCTTTCTATAATTGTCTAAAAGCTCTAGGACTTCGTTGTATAGTCTTTTTTCTTCTGGGAGCATATTTGTTCCAGATTCTTTGATATTTGCTCTTGAGGAGAGCATAGCGAGGTTCACGATCTTGTTTTCTCTCTTTTCATAGAATTCTTTGATTATTTTTCTTGCATTTTCTAGTTGTAATTGAGTTTTTTTTGAATCTGATGAAAATATTGAGTCTGAGGATTGTTCTGTTTTTAGAACTGCTTTTTTTTCTTCAAGATATTGTGATGTTTGATCAAAGAACTCTTCATCTAGCTTTTGCAGTTCTGGATTAATTTTCTCCTTCCTGAGTAGCTCAAAGAGCGTTTCGAATGTTAGCATTAAATCCCCCACGATTATCTTACAATGTGGCCTTATTAAATTTTATGGCTAGGAAAGCTTATAACCTCCTTTTAAAGGGTTTTGAGTATGAAAATTAAAGTTGTAGAAGAGGACTTTAGAGTCGAGGAAATAGCTTCTTTTGATTTCAAGGATTTCAATGAAATTGAAGGACAGACCTATGGTTGTTTTTTACTTACTAAGAAAAGAAGGAATACTTCTGAAGTAATATCTGAAGTTGCTAGACGTCTAAGGATTAAGACAAGGTCTGTTGGTTTTGCAGGCAATAAAGATAGAATTGCAATCACAAAACAGTTTATTTCCATCCCTTTAGATTCTGAAGAAGAGGTTTCTAATGTAACCGGTTTAGAGATTAATGAGGTTTCTTTAATTTTTAAAGGTTGGATTGATGAAAGAATAACTCTTGGAAGTTTAGTGGGTAATAAATTTGAAGTTATTGTAAGAGGTCTTGAGAACGAGAGAGAGATTGAAGTTGGGAAAGTGAAGAACTTTTTTGGCGAACAGAGGTTTGGAACAAATAATATTGATGTGGGAAGAGCATTAGTTAAAAATGATTTTGAAGAGGCATCTAAATTAATTGGATTGGAAGTAGATGATAGGAATTTTGTAAACGCTCTCAGGGGACTGGATTCAAGGCAATCAAGATTTTATGTTAGTGCGTATCAATCGTGGTTATGGAATGAAGTTGCTGAGAAAATTGATAATGTTGATTGTTTGGAGTTAATCGGATTCTTAACTGAATTTGAGGATGAAGTAGTTTCAAAACATTATAGTGGGCTCTTATTGAAGGAAGGCATTAGTAAAGAGGGTTTTATGATTAAGCAGTTGAAGGAAGCAAGTTTGGAAGGGTCCAAGAGGAAGTTATTTTTAGACGTTAAAAATTTCAGTTACGAGTGGGGTGTTGATGAGATATTGGAAGGGAAGAAGAAATGCAAACTTCTTTTTGAGTTGAGTAAAGGTTGTTATGCTACAGTTTTGGTGGATTCACTATTTGGTCCGACTTGGAAAAGTATTTAAGCTATTATGTTTAAACTTTTTATATGAGGGGTGTAGATAGAGAGAGGAAAATGCTCCATGAGCATGAGATAGTTTTATTTTCTTTTATGTTTGCATTTTTCGTTATAGGTTTATTTGTTTGGGGTTTTGATGCTAATGCATTAGATTACTCTGTTGAAGGTGTTTCTTTTGCTGATGGAACTTCCCTTAATTTAGTTGCAGAAAACGGAATAGAGAAAACTACTGATCTTATCTTGACTAATCCTTTAGATGGTGATTCTGCCATTGTTGTTTTGGAATTAGATTATGTTTGCGAAATATTTAGTGAAGAGGTTATTGTTGATGCGCAAACAGTTTGTGAAACTTTTAATTATGAGTTCTTGGACGGATCAGTTATTTATCCAGGTGAATCTATTCGTGTTAGATTAATGTTTATTTCTGAAAATACTGTTAGTGCTGAAAGTATTTTTAATGTGATTACAACTGGAGGAATAACTACGTTTATAGTTAAGTTTGATTCTTCAGTAAATGGAGTTTCTACTGACACAGATTTGTTTGAGAATCCATTGTTTGAGTTGTTGAGGGATGCTCTTGGTTTAGGGGATGGTGTTTCTGCTGAAGGACTTTTAGATCCGATTATTTATGCAGATAGTACTACTGATTTAGGACTTACATTACAGCCTCAATTATTTTTTGGTTCACAGGATGTTACATTATTAGATCAGAAAACAAAGACTATTGAATTTGTAAACTTGGCTCCCGAAGCAATTACTATTGAAGGGATTCAAGGCAGTTTACAAGGCATTATCTTGTCTGGAGATTTAAGTGTAGTATTGGCTGAAGGTGAAAGAATTCCTTTAGATGTTACTTGTGCCCCTACAGAAATAATGTCTTTGAATGGAGAGGTGTTAACACTTCTAACAGATAGAGGAAATTTAGATCTTGAGATTTATTGTGATGGAATTGAGGGTCTTTCTAATGTGATAGACAATACTGCTCCAGTGGTTAATATTCTTGAACCCGTTGCTAGTTCGGTTAGCGGGGCCACAAATGTTAAAGTTGTTGCCTATGATGGTGGCGCCATGTATGATGTTGCTGTTTTGAAAGTGTATTTTGGTTCTAAACTAATTAAGAGATACACAACTCCTGCAATCAAAGGAAGTAATGTTTATGAGTTTAGTGTGGACACGGCTGGACTGAGTTTAGGTTCTGATGAACTTTATGCTACTGCTGTAGACTACGCAGGAAATAGTGGTTTATCTGAAAAAGTGACATTAACTATTATTGCGCCCCCTATTGCGGTTGCTGCAGATGAAGCTGTTACAACAGATCCCGTGACTGAAGAGACAATTGTTCAAGAACCAGTAATTCCATTAGTTCAAGTTAATTTTGGAAGTGGTTATACTGCGGTTACAAGTGAAGATTTGATTAATGCTGGTGTTGCCGATGTTAAGATTGAATATCATGTATTTGGTGTCGGAGATGTTAAGTTTGAGTTTAAATCTGCTAATTTAGGAAATGTCAATCTGGATCAAGTTAAAAATAAAAATGTAGTTAAAAAATCTATAAGTGGGGCAGAAATAATAGATATGCCTCAATTTGTGATAGATTATTTTTTGAAAACTCTTGGAGCCGATTCTATGATTATGCCTATGAATAAACCTCAAGGGTATGTGCTTGGTGACGAATTAATTGCTTATTACTATAGGGAAGATGGCAGTTCTTTTCAAATAATGCCTGATGATTTAATTTCTATATCTGAAGACGGTGAAATGTTATACTTAGAAATGAAATCAAACTCTATTTTGGAAGGGAGCTGATCGATTTGAAAAAATTTTTAACATTAGTTTTGTTTATGGTTTTAATTGTATTTTCTTCATCTGTAATTGCTCCGGGACCTGGTCCGCCAATTAAACCGGTTCCATTGGCATTTGTTACAGGAACAGATGATTATGCATTGACAGCTTTACAAGCTGACGACATCACGATTGATCTTTCTGTTACTGGAACTGCAAAAGCTACAAATGATGTATTGGTACTGAGGGCAGAAGACGGAACCGATTATCTTGCTTTTGAACTAGCTGTGGATTATACAACTGATGCAGATTCGGAAGACAATGTTACTAATGTCTCTCTTGAAAATGTTGTTGTGGACTTTGATCTTGATAATAATAAAATACTTGCAACTTCTCCCGGAACTTCTGCAGTATCAGCAATAAGTAAGATGTATATTCCTAAGCTAAGTGGTGCCAATGTGATTGTAGTTTGTAGTGGAGCTACAACAATTGCACAAACAGGAACTGGTTGCGGTTCTACCGAAGGGGTTACAGAAGAATTAATTTACCTAAATGGTTACACCGGAAGATATACACTTAATTCATATTCTTATGGGGGTAATGATTACTGGGAGGTTGAAGGGGTTACTGGAACAGGATTACATATATTCTCTTTGGATTTTGGTGGTGGAGATGGTTTAGATTTTGTAACTACTGGAGAAGTTATTGATATGGATGAAGGCATTTCTAGGAATGTTATCTCCAGGGAAAGTTTGGAATATTTCTTATTGTACAAAGGAGATAAATATAAAATTATGGTGAGATCTGTCGATGCAGGAAATAACTTTGCATCAATTTATGTTGAAGGAAAGGAAAATATACTTTCTGTAGAAATTGGCGACTCTAAAGAGCTTGATTTAGACCATGATGGTGTTGTGGATATTGTTCTAATGGTAGATAACATCAAATATCCAGATGTTTATTTGACTATTTCCCTCTATACTGAAGAGTTTACTTTTGATCCAAAAGATCAAACAGAAACTACTAAAGATAGGGGAACGATGTTCGGTTCAGGTGACTTGTGGAGTAGATTTGTTGGAGATGAGGAGAATTCTAAGGCAGTTGTTTTTGTATACTTAGTAATTGGTTTGATTTTTGTAGGATTTGCTGTTTTGTTTGGTGGGAAGATCGTTGGGAAAGTTTGGCAGGCAACATAGTTTAGGTAGTTTTATATATTTTAATTCTGGGGAACTTATATGTTCAAGTTTTTGAAGAATAAGGTTAAGGATGCTTTAGATAAGATAAGCAAGAAAGTAGAGGATGAGGTCCCGGATGAGGTCCCAGAGGTTCTTGAAGAGGCTAAGGAGACTAAAAAAGAAGAATCTAAGGAAAATGAAGTTAAGCCTACTGAAGTTAAAGAAGTTAAATCTAAAGGAATTATTAGCAAAATAAAGAAATCTATTTCTACTAAAAAAATAAGTGAGTCTAAATTCGAAGAACTTTTTTCTGAACTAGAAATGGCATTACTAGAAAATAATGTTGCGCTGGATGTTATTGATAAAATAAAAAAAGATCTCATTGGAGATATTGTTGATAAGCCAATAAAAAGAAATGAAGTCACCAGCAAGATTCTAAATAGTTTAATGGGGAGCATTGAAAGTTTATTTGATGTAGAAAGTGTTGATGTTGTTAAAGAGATAAAGAATAAATCTGAAAAACCTTATGTAATTTGTTTTGTTGGTGTTAATGGGTGCGGTAAGACCACAACAATCGCAAAGGTTGCAAATTATCTTAAGAAAAATAAATTAAATGTTTTGATGGTTGCAGGAGATACATGGAGGGCGGCAAGTATTCAACAATTAGAAGAGCATGGTAAAAATTTAGATATTAGGGTGATTAAACATAATTATGGTAGTGATCCTGCTGCAGTAGCATTTGATGGTATCAAGGCAGCAAAATCTAATAATGTTGATGTTGTGTTGATTGACACTGCTGGAAGGCAGCATAGTAATAAAGATTTAATGAGGGAATTAGAAAAGATAGTTAGGGTTTCTAAACCAGACTTGAATGTTTTTGTTGGTGAAAGTATTACTGGTAATGATTGCGTTTTACAAGCTAAACAATTTGGAGATGTTGTTGATTTGGGAGGAGTTGTTTTAACAAAAGCAGATGTGGATGAAAAAGGGGGGGCCGCAGTTTCTGTTGGATATGTGACTGGAAAACCAATATTGTTTTTGGGAAAGGGGCAAGAGTACGAAGATCTTGAAGTTTTTAATAAAAAAAGTATAATGGATTCATTAGGAATTTAGATTTATTTCTTTTAAAAAGGTTTAAATAGGCGTTACCCATGTGATTCAATAGATGGCTACAAAAAAGAGGGCTACTCGTAAGAAGTGTTCGAATTGTCATAAACTTACCAGTACTGAACATAAGTTTTGTCAACATTGCGGACATAATTTGACGCCACATAAAAAAAGAGGAGTGCATAAGTGCCCTAATTGTAAGGGTGTTATAGAGGGACATTCTCGATATTGTAAGCATTGTGGAACTAGTATTGATACCTATGCCCACCATGCATTTGTTAGACTTCTGATGTTTTTTATTGTTTTTTTAGTTGTGGCTTTCGCTTTACTAATATTCTTTTCACCTGCATTAGTTGATTATGGAGGGGAACAAGTTACTGTTTCTGAAACAAAAGATCCATTTTTGAGGATGGGTAACGCCGTTTGCACATGGAAAGATGATTCATTTAACCTTTGTACTAACGTGAACTGGGATGGAAATGAGAATGATTATGTTAAATGTAGTTTTTCAGGAAATATAGATGAGAAAAGTTGGACTTCAAGCCCGCTCACTTGTTGTGGAGATGTTGGGACTGATGAAGGAATTAAATTAGCGAGATCTTTTTTGTTTGACGAAGGTGGGAATACTTATGAGGATGAAGGCGTGAGCGTTTCTTGTTCTGGAAAACCTTCTTCGTTTGGAAGTAATCAATTTTTACCAAAGCCTCTTGAAGAATATGAGATGAGTTATTGGTTTACAGCTAAATCAGCTAGTACTTCTGGCAAGGGCAGGGGTACTGAGTACATTAATTTCCCAAGTAGGGTGAAAAGTTGTGAATACACTGGTCGTTGGATAACTACTAGGGATATTAGTTCTGACTTTTGTATTGGGGCCGAAGGTGTGTTCAGTGGATATGCAGATCTTTTCGAACAAACAGTTTACAGTGACCCTGGAACATTTAGGTGGGAGGGAGTTTCAGAGAATTTACTCAATCCTGAAGGAGTAGTTTATGAAAATTATGCAGTTTATTCTTCTTTATGTAGTCCTGATTTTGGCATAACTCCCAAATATTATGTAAGGGGTAACTTGGGAAGTGTAAATAGTACAACTGGCTTTGGAACAGATCAACTAGCTCTATCATGGGATTATTATAGTAACTTTCCACGCCCAGGTGTAAATATTTTCCTAGATTTAAACTGTACACTTTATTAAGAAAGTTTTATAAGGATGAATTAGAGTGATTAAATGGTAGGAGGATGATGATGAGGGACCATACAGTTTTTGCAGTCGTGTTGTTAGTTTTCGCAATAGGTTTTTATTCATTTACTTCTGTTAGTCCTACCGGTCAAGCTTATGGAGTTTATTCTGTGGGTGAACTTTATGATGGTCCTGTAACAACAGCTGCAGGTAATCACTTTTGGTCAGACAATAATCCTCCACCATTGGGTAATCCTTTAAGGGTTAAGAGTCTCTTTGAGGGAGAAGTTAATGAGGAAAGAGGAACAATACAACTTTGTGTTGAAAGAGCCTTACAATATTTACATCAAGCTACATTCGAAGAAGCAAAATATCAGTTTAGACGAACTGGTGTTTGCATGGGTGTAAATCCTGAGAACTTAGATATTGATGGTGATGGTTTTTTGACTAGAGAGGATATTGAGATCTCCGAAGCGTATTATAGTTTAAGTGGAATTACAAAAATACAAAAGAATGAATTAAATGAATTGCTTCCTTGTAGTGCTAGTAATGAGGGAAGACGTATTTTCCTGTCTGGCGAGTATAAAACATGTATTAACCTTAGGAATTCTCCTGGTTACAAATTCTTGAATTGGGACATGTTTGGTTATGTTTAAAGGGCCTTTTATAGGGGAAAGACTTATTAATTGACTATCCTTTGGTGGTAACCATGGCGGGCTTAGATGAGACTACTAAGAATATATTATTGTTCTTAGGCTTGGTTGTGTTAATTGGAGCAATAGTTTTTATTACTCTTAGTTTCTTTGATGATTCTGATCCTTCTTTAGATGTTGAAGAAAACATAAATGAAAGTATTGAGAATTTAGAAGAGTTACCTGATCAAGGTTTAGAACTTACAGAAGTAGTTGTTTCTTCTCAATTTAGTGACTCTGTTAAGCCAGATCACATACAGAAAGGAAGCATGAAAATAAGACTGGGAAATGTTTATGCTGAAGAATCTAATGGAGGGGAATGGGATTTGTATATTGAAGTTCTTGGCGAAGATTTGTTAGTTGATGAAGGCGAAAGTAGAGCTGCAGGCAATTTCTTTTTTAGAAGTCCACTTTCTTGGAATGCGGACTTGATGAAGCATAGAAAAGATTTGAATCCTCTTCTAACTTGCGATCTTAATTCAGAAGGAAGGTTCTGGAATACAACTTATTGCATAAGTCTGAACGCATTGGACGAAGGTTATTTTGGTCAAACTGTTAGATTAGTTTATACTGACAAAAGTATTGCAGATGTTGAGGAGCTTACCTTACTTGCACTAACAAGAGAAGATAGGACTTTTATTTTTGAATTACAAATACCGAAAGAGTTTTATGAGCAATTAGTTTAAAGTTTGTATGTTAAAAAGAGGGCAAGGGTCTTTTGAGTACATTGTGCTTTTAGGTATTATTCTAATTGTAGTTTTGCCCCTGTACATATATGGTGTGGATAGAATTGATGATTCTTTTAGGCTGAGTAATGCAGAAGATGCATTGGGAATTGTTGTACTAGCGTCAAATGAATTAAATGAATTCGGTAGAGGGAATAAGAGAATTGTTAAAATTCAAGTTCCTTCTGGGGTTGATGAATTTTATATCAATAAGGGCGAAATAGTTTATTCTCTTAATGGTGTCAATGTAAGTAGGGGTATTAGTTTTGAGGCTTTGGGAGAGCTACCTACCAATCCCGGCTTGCATTCTGTAAGAATTAGATCTATTGAGGATGGCATCATTGTTTTGGGTGACTGGTTGCGTATTAATGAAATTATTCCAGAGTGTGTTGTTTTTCCTCCAAATCCCAATAGAGAAATTCGTGTGGATATTTTTGGATCTGGATTTGAAGAAGGTGCAGTGTTGTATGTTAATGGTGAATTACTAAGTTCTGAATATGTAGAATATCAAGACTTTGAATGGATTAAGTTATTTTTGACAACGGGCGTGTTTTCTGGAAATGCCCATGGAAAGGAGTATGATGTGATTGTGGAGAATCTTGGTGGGGCAAGGTCCAATGAAGAAACTTTTTTAATCTATGCAAATAACAAGCAATGTCCTTAGGCATATGGGCAATTTTATAAATACCTTAAACTAGGCTTTCTCATGGTACTTGATAGTCTTGGAGATGCCCTCAAAGGGGTTTTTAAGAAGCTTACTAACTCGGTTTATATCAATGAGAGGTTAATTGATGAGTTAGTTAAAGAGGTTCAGAGAGCGTTATTGAGTTCTGATGTTAATGTTAAGTTAGTTTTTGAGCTGACAAATAAGATTAAAGAGAGATCTCTTGGTGAGAAACCTCCTAGCGGAGTTACACCCAAGGAACATGTTGTTAAGATTGTATATGAAGAATTAGTTCACTTCTTTGGCAAGGAGAAAAAAGGTATTGAAATTTCTCCCAAGAAAAAACCCTTTTTCATTATGTTGGTAGGGTTATTTGGTGCAGGAAAAACAACTACGATTGGTAAACTTGCAAAATATTATTCTAATCGTGGAAAGAAGGTTGCAGTTGTGGGATTAGATGTTCACAGGCCTGCTGCACATCTACAACTGAAACAGGTTGCTGAAAAAGTTAAGGTCGATTCTTTTGTTGATGGAAAAGTTAAGGATCCAGTTAAATTGTGGAAATCCTTTGGAAAAGATCTTGATAAATATGATTTAGTTTTAGTTGACACTGCTGGAAGAGATGCTTTAAGTGGGGATTTAGTTAAAGAGATTAAATCTGTAAGTAAAATTGTAGAACCTGATGAAATATTATTAGTCCTTAGTGCAGATATTGGACAAGCGGCATCGGATCAAGCTAAAATGTTCCATGAAGCTTGTGGTGTGACAGGTGTTATTGTTAGTAAGTTAGATGGAACTGCAAAAGGTGGTGGAAGTTTAAGTGCTTGTGCTGTGACTGGTGCTCCTATCAAGTTCATTGGTGTTGGTGAACGTCCAGAAGACTTGGAGGTGTTTAATCCTGAAGGTTTTGTTGGAAGATTGCTTGGCTTAGGTGATTTAGAAGCTTTACTTGAGAAAGCAAAGGGTGCAGTTGATGAAGGGCAAGCTGAAGAAATGAGTAAGAAGATGTTGAGTGGAGATTTTAATCTAATTGACATGTATAATCAAATGGGTGCCATGAAAAAGATGGGGCCTTTAGCAAAAGTTATGGAAATGATTCCTGGTGCTGGAGGAATGAATATTCCTAAAGATGTTTTAGAGGGACAACAGGATAAGATGGAATCTTGGAAGTTTATTTTAGATAGTTGTACAAAAGAAGAACTAGAGGATCCAGACTTAATTGGTAGAAATAGGATTGAGAGGATTGCGAATGGTAGTGGTAGGGATATTGCTGATATTAGGAGCTTATTGAAACAGTATAAACAAAGTAAGAAAGTTATTAAGATGATGAAAGGCAAAGATCCTGAGAAATTAATGAAGAAGTTCGGTAAAATGGGTGGACAAAAGTTCAAGTTCTAATTATTATTTTCTTTTGTAGTAATGCTTATTAATGAATTGTTTTTTATTTAGTTAGAGGTGATAGTAGTGAAGATTCGATGTGAACGATGTGATAAAGAGGCCTTTAAGTTGGAAGAAAATTCTAGTCTATTAGGAGATTACTTCTGTGAAGAGTGTAGAAGCGAGTAAACCTTTTAAGTTAATTCTAGTTGTTTAAATTATGAAGTTAATTGGTAATGGTGCCGAAGCTAGAGTTTATTTGGACGCTAAAAAAAATATTGTTCTAAAAAGAAGAATCGAGAAAGGTTATAGGATTACCGAAATTGATAAAAAATTAAGAGTTAGAAGAACGAGGAGAGAAGCTAAAGTTCTTGCTAAGTTGGGAGACATATGCCCTGATGTAGTTGATGTGTTTGACAACGATATTTCTATGAACTATTTGGAAGGTCCGATGGTTAAGGATGTTGTAGATGGAATGATTAAAAGTAAATCTTTGAAGATCTTCAAGTTGGTTGGAGAAAAAGTTAGTAAGATGCACTCAATGAATGTGATTCATGGGGATTTAACAACTTCCAATATGATTGTTTTAGGTAATGATGTTAAATTGATTGACTTTGGATTGTCTTTTTCTACAGATAAGGCTGAGCATAAGGCCGTCGATGTTCATTTGTTTAAGCAGGCATTAGAAAGTAAACACCATGAACACTTTAAGATTTATTTTGAAAGTTTTTTGAAAGGGTATAAAAAGGGAAACATTGATTATTCAGAAGTTATTGATAGGCTTGAAAAGGTTGAAAAAAGAGGAAGGTATAAGAGAAGAGTTGGAGCATAAGTTATTTAAACTGCTTTTTTAGGTTTAATCTTCATAGCCCCGTAGTGTAGTGGTCAAGCATGGGGGATTTTGGGTCCCTCGACCCAGGTTCGAATCCTGGCGGGGCTATTTTTCTTAATGAAAAATCTTATAAATGAATTAATCGAGATTTTACAGAAGGGTGAATCAGTGAAAGCTGAGTCATACTGGATTTATTCTAGTGACCCTTAATTCAAAATGGCAAGAAGATACTCAAAGAAGAAAGGCGTAAGTGGTAGTACTAGACCTGTTAATGTGGATAATTCTGCATGGGTTAACAAGGATGTAAAGGCTGTTACAGATGTTATAGTTGAGCTTGCTAAGGCTGGTAAAAGTGCTAGTCAAATTGGAATTGTTTTAAGAGATTCTTATGCGGTTCCAGATGTTAAAGAGGCTTTTGGTAAAAGTATCGGTACTATTCTAACTGAAGGTGGAATTAAAAAAGAAGTTCCAGATGATTTATTATCTTTGATTAGAAGGGATATTGCAATTGCTAAGCATATTGAATCCAATAAGAAGGACATGACTGCTAAGAGAGGACAGCAATTAACTTTGAGTAAGATTAACAAACTAGTTGGATACTACAAAGCAACTAGTGTTCTAAGTGCTGATTGGACCTATGACAGATCCAAAGCTATGCAGTGGATTGTTTAATATACTTTCAAGTTTAGATATCTACTTAAAATGAATTTCTTTATTATCCTAAAATGGGGCAGGATCTTTTAGACTACATAGGTGAAGTATCTTCAGATTTTTTAGATGTGGTGAGTAAAAGTTCTAAACCTGTTAGAATTGTTGGTAACTTGGATACAGACGGGATAACTTCTACTTCAATTATTTGTAAGACATTATCTAGATTGGATATTCGATATGTTGTCTCTGTTGTAAAGCAAGTTAATTCGGAATTGTTGGATGCCCTAAAAAGAGAGGATTATGATGTGATTATTTTTTCTGATTTAGCGACTGCTTATATTACTGAATTGAGTAATGAATTTGATAACGATATATTTGTTTTAGATCATCATTTTCCAGAGGTGGAGGAAAAAAGAGTTGGAAAAGTTAGGCAAGTTAATCCTCATTTGTTTGGTGTTAATGGTACCAAAGAAATATCTGCTGCAGGAATTTCTTATTTCTTTGCAAAGAGCCTTAATGAAGTGAATAAGGATATGTCCTATCTTGCATTGGTAGGTGCTATTGGAGATATGCAGGAAGATTATGGGTTTAAGGGAATGAATTGTTTAATTTTAGAAGATGCACTTTCAGAAGGAACTGTTGAGATTAAAGAAACTTTGAGATTATTTGGTATTCAAACTAAACCCTTGCACAAAGTTTTAGAGTATAGTACTAACCCTTACATTCCAGGCGTTACTGGAAGTGAAAGGGGAGCCATTAAGTTTATTGAGGATTCGGGAATAGAATTATATGATAAGGCTAGGAAGGTTAGAAGACTTGTTAATTTAAGCAAACAAGAGTTAGCGAAATTAGTTACCGCTATTGAAATTAAGAAAACTTCTGGAACTATGGCAGAATCTACAGTCGGACCTGTATTTTTGCTAAAGGATGAAGATGAGGATAGTTTAAAGAAAGATTTGAGAGAGTTTTCAACTTTATTAAATTCTTGTGGTCGAATGGGTTGGCCTAGTTTGGGGATTGGCGTATGTTTGGGCGATAAGGTTGCATCCAAGAAGGCGAATGAATTATTGAGAAGTTATAGAAAAGAAATAATTGATGCTTTGAATTGGTATTATGAAAATAGAAGTACTCCCAATGTTTTGGAGAAAAAAGGTTATGTGATTATTTTAGCGGGTTCGAACATAAGGGATACGATTATTGGGACACTTGCATCTTTGTTAGCTAAAAGTAAGGTTTATCCTGATGGGACAATTATAATGTCCACTGCATATACTCTTGATGGACTCATTAAAGTTAGTTTGAGGATTACAGGAGATACAGATTCTGATACAGACTTGAGAGTGATTATTAAGGAGTTAGTTGCTGAAGGCGGAGGTTATGGTGGAGGGCATAAGTTGGCGGCAGGTGCTTCTATTCCTCAAGAGAAGGAAGATATTATGGTGAGAGAAGCTATTTCTTCTTTGAATAAATATGTTAGTAGCAGGGCTGTTACTGCTGAATAAGGCGATAGAAAGGTTTATAACTGGTTTTTTAATTTGTTACCTAATATGGCAAAAGGTAAAAAAAATAAGAAGAATAGCACAAAAGGAATTGCTAAACCGAAGCCTAAGATTACTAAGAAGCAAGCAACCGTTAGAAAGAAGAAGAAAAAATGGTTCGGCATTATTGCTCCTAAGGAATTTAATAATAAGCTAATCGGAGAGACTTTTGCTGCAGAGCCTGGAGAAATGGTTGGAAGGGCTTTAAAAGTTAATTTAATGAATTTGTATAATGACTATAAGAGGCAGGGCGTTAATCTTAGATTGAAAGTTGTTTCTGTAAATGATGATAATGCTGTTTGCAAGACTGTTGGTTATGAATTATTAAAATCGCATTCAAGAAGGGCTGTTAGAAAAGGAACAGATAAGATGGACGATTCTTTTGTAGCAGAATCCAAAGATGGGGCTAAATCAAGAGTTAAGCCAATGATAATTACAAGGCATAGAGTTTCAGATGCAGTTGTTAGTGACATTAGAAGAAAATCTGCAGCTTATTTATCTGAAAAGTTTAAGGAACTCACTTGCACAGAAGTTTTTGAATCAATTATACAAACCAAGCTTCAAAAAGAGTTAAGGAGCAGTTTATTGAAGACATGTCCTATAGGTGCTTGTGAGATTAGAGCTTTAGAAATTCTAGAATAGTTCCATGAAAACTTTTAAATAGATATTTACTTCTTTCTGAGCATGAGAGAAAGAGGAATTTTGATTATTGCACTGCTTTTATTGCTATTTGCTTTTATTGCTACAAGCTTTTCTAGTGGTAACAATGAAATACAAGGGATGCACATTAATTCATTTGGACCCAATGGGGTTATTTGTGAGTATGATTTA